>DATCYR010000071.1:0-27396 GCA_036526315.1 Gaiellaceae bacterium
GCATTCAGCAACTGGCCCGAGTCGCCGGAGGCAGTTGCCGCCGACAACCTCGTCGACGCCGGCATGGTCGTCGTCGCATCGATCGGCAACAGCGGCGCCAACGGCGGCCAGCTCTGGTCGGCCGGTTCCCCCGGCGTCGGCCACAAGGTGATCGGCGTCGCGTCCTTCGACAACACAAAGGCAACGCTGCCGTCGTTCACCGTCGGCGGCGCTTCGTACGGTTACAACCGGGCGTCGGGATCGCTCGCAACGGTGCCCCAGTCGGGTAGCGGCGAGATCGTCTTCACCGGCACGCCGACGACGACGAACGACGGGTGCAACGCGTTCGCCGCCCATTCGCTCGACGACAAGATCGCGTTCGTCCGCCGTGGCACGTGCGGCTTCTACAACAAGGCGCTCAACGCTCAGCATGCGGGGGCGGTCGCCGTCGTGCTCTACAACAACGCGGCGGGCGCGCTCAACCCAACCGTTGCACCAGTGCCGACGGGCGCGGAGCCGGTGAGAATCCCCGTTGCGGCGATCACCGCCGCGGACGGCGCGACGATCTTCGCCGGACGTGCGACGAATCACACGCTGACGTGGACCGACCAGACGATCGAGACGCCGCTCGCGACTGCCGGCCTCATCTCCGATTTCAGCTCGTTCGGCACCGACGCCGAGTTGCAGCTGAAGCCGGACCTCGGCGCGCCCGGCGGGCAGATCTACTCCACGTGGCCGCATCAGCAGTTCGGCGGTCACAACAGCATCAGCGGCACGTCGATGGCGTCACCGCACGTCGCGGGCCTCGCAGCGCTGATCCTGCAGGCGAAGCACAAGGACATCTCCCCGGCGCGGGTTCAGACGCTGCTGATGAACACCGCGCTGCCGAAGGGCGTCAACGTCGCGCCCACGGCGGGGCTCGAGCCGACGTGGCGCCAGGGCGCAGGGCTCGCTCAGATCGTCCCGGCCGTGCAGACGCCGGCCTGGGTGACGCCGTCGAAGTTCTCGCTCGGCGAGGGGAACGGCGGTTCCGCGCAGCTCACCGTCACGAACGGAAGCTCGGCTCCGGTCACGTACGACCTGTCCCAGATCAGCACGATCGGAACGGGTCCATCGACCACGGCCGGCGCGGTCTATCCGTTCAACTTCTCGTATCTCGTCGCGGCGGACACGGCGACGTTCAGCTCGCCGAGCATCACCGTCGCGCCGGGCTCGAGCGCGAGGTTCACCGTGAACATCACGGCGGGGGCGTGGCGCGACCGGAGCCTCTACGGCGGTTATGTCGTGCTGACGCCGCGCGGCGGTGGTGACACCCTGCGTGTTCCGTACGTCGGCTTCAAGGGCGACTACCAGTCGCTGCCGGTGCTGACGAGTGCGAGCTGCGGCCTGCCGGCCGTCTTCAAGCTCGATGCCGCGGCGTCGGATGCGTGCCTCGGCGGAGGCGTGCAGCGCCTCGGCGCAGCAGGCGCGTCGTTCACGCTGAAGGGCGGTGACGTGCCGATCCTCCTGTACCACCTCAATCACCAGGTGCGGCAGCTGAACGTGCAGGTCTACAAGGCCGACGGCTCACCGGTGCACCCGGTCTTCAACTACGCGACGCAGCTCTCCTATCTGCCGCGCAACTCGGCGGCGACGAGCTTCTTCGAGTTCGACTGGGACGGCACCCGCTCCCAGGACAACGGCGGTGGTAACGGTGACCACCGCAAGGTCGTCCCGAACGGGACCTACGTGTTGAAGCTGAGCGTGCTGAAGGCGCTCGGCAACGCGAACGACTCGGCGGACTGGGAGACGTTCACCACGCCGCCGATCACGCTGGCGCGCCCTTAGGGGCGGGTCGAAGGGCTGGGGCCTGACCCGCCGGGTCAGGCCCCTCCTCACCTATCGGCGGCGGCGCGTCGAGCTGCTGGTCTTGCGCGACCGGTTCGACGTCTTGCGGCCGCTCGAGCTGCCCGAGGACCGTGCCGAGGCGCGGCCGCCGCGGGCGCCTGCCTTGCGGACGCTCATGCGACCGCCGGTCTTCGTGCGGGACGAGCTCGAGCGCGTTCCGGTCGAGCGCGACCGTGTCGTGCTGCCGCTGCGCCCGCGGGCTGTCGTTTTGCGACCGGAGGTGCTGGTCTTGCGGCGGGTCGTGCCCGTCTTGCGGCCGGACGTGGTCTTGCGACCCGCCGTGCTGCGGCCGCTGGTGCTACGGCTACGGGTCCCCGTGGAGCGCGACCGTGTCGTGCCGCCGCTGCGTCCGCGAGACGTGGTCTTGCGACCCGCCGTGGTCTTGCGGCCGGACGTGGTCTTGCGGCTGGAAGTGCTCCGGCTGCGCGTGCCCGTGGAGCGCGACCGGGTCGTGCTGCCGCTGCGCCCGCGCGAGGCGGTCTTGCGCCCGGACGTGCCGGTCTTGCGACCCGACGTGCTGGTCTTCCGGCGCGACGTGCTGGTCTTGCGACCGGACGTGCTGCGGCCGGAAGTGCTCCGGCTGCGCGTGCCCGTCGACCGCGATCGTGTCGTGCCGCCGCTGCGCCCGCGCGCGGCGGTCTTGCGGCCAGACGTGCCCGTCTTGCGACCCGCCGTGCTGGCCTTGCGGCGCGACGTGCTGGTCTTGCGACCGGCCGTACCAGTCTTGCGGCGCGACGTGCTTGCCTTGCGGCCGGACGTGCCGGTCTTGCGGCTGGAGGTGCTCCGGCTGCGCGTGCCCGTCGAACGGGACCGTGCGCCGCTCGACTTCGAGCTGCCGCTCTTCGTGCGGGAACCGCTCGAACGCGACGCGCCGCGCGACGAGCTGCTGCTACGGGAGCCCGACCGGCTCGTACCGCGGCCGCGAGACGACGCCGAGCGTGCGCGACTCGTGCCCACCGTCTTCCGGCTCTGCGAGCTGCCGCCGCCGGACGCGCCGCCTTCGCCTTCGTCGTCGGATTCCGACGACTCGCCGTCCTCGTCGTCGCCGCCCTCTCCGAGCAGCTTCTTTGCGACGCCGACTGCAGCCGGAACGGCGACCCCGAGAGCGGCGCCCGCGACGACCTTCTGGGTCGTCGACATGCCCTCGTCCTCGCTGTCGCCGTTCTCGCTCTGATTCTCCTGGTCCATTGCGTCCTCGTTATCCGCCACGATTTCTCCTCCCGTTTGGGATTGGAAGCCGCTTGTGTGTTACCGGCTTACGTCGCTGCCAAACGCCGAGGGTTAGCTCCTGGGAAGTTGGATAGATGGGGGGCATGGCAATCGCGACCAACGGAACCGCTTCGAATTACCTCCAACGCGCGCCGAGCCCTTCCGGGCTCGCCGACGTGCTCGACGTCATCCTCGACAAGGGCCTCGTGATCGACGCGTTCGTTCGGGTCTCGGTCATCGGGATCGAAGTGCTCACGATCGATGCACGGATCGTGATCGCGAGTGTCGACACATATCTCCGTTTTGCCGAGGCCGTGAATCGCCTCGACCTGAGGGAGACAGAGCTCGCCGGGCTTCCCGAGCTGCAGGAGAAGGGTGCGGAGAAGATGACGGAAGGTGCGATCGAGGGTGTCGAGGACGAGGTCGAGCCGGATTCGCCGACGGTCCGCAATGCACTCAAGGGTGTGGCTGCGGGAGCCGCGGCTGCCGGCATCGCCGCTGTTGCAAAGAAGCTTGCCGACCGGTCCGGCGAGAGTGACGAGGAGGAAACCGCATGAATGACGAGACCACCGAGAAGTTGCGAAAGTTTCTGCTGCCAGGGGCTGCGAGCGTCATCGGCGCGGGTGCCGGCCTCGTGCTGACGAGGACGGACAAGCTGAAGGACGCCCTGCCGAGTCTCAACGGCGCGGGCATCGGCGATCTTGCCGAGGACCTGCGTTCGAAGATCGGCTCCGTCACCGGTTCGTCGCAGTCGGGCGGCGCGAGCGAGAGCAGGTCACAGTCGAGCAGGTCGCAGTCCGGCTCGCGCCGGACGCTGAATGCGAACGAGCTCGAAAAACGTCAGCGCGAACGGCAGCAGCGCCGCAAGCAGCGAGCGGGGAGGTGACACAGACATGGCAGTAGCGACACGAGGAACGTCGAGCAACTACCTGCAGCGCGCGCCGAGCCCGTCCGGGCTCGCGGACGTGCTCGACGTCATCCTCGACAAGGGTCTCGTGATCGACGCGTTCGTCCGGGTCTCGATCATCGGGATCGAGGTCTTGACGATCGACGCACGAATCGTCATTGCGAGCGTCGATACGTACCTGCGGTTCGCCGAGGCCGTGAACCGGCTCGACCTCATGCAGACGGAGACGGCCGGAATCCAGGAGCTGCGAGACGGCGGCTCGAGCGGCAAGCGCAAGGCCGAGGGCGCTCTCGAAGGAGCGAAAGACAAGATGCCCGGGATGGGCTCGTCCGAGAAGGAGAGCTCCCGCTAGATGCCTGCAGCGGCGACGTCGACCGGCGTGTACGTCTACGGCATCGTGCGCGCCGAGGAGCTCCCCGCCGTTTCGGCGGAGGGTGTCGCTGCGGCTCGCGTCGAGCTGATCGAGCGTGATGGGCTTGCGGCGGTCGTCAGCCGGCTCCCCGAAGGCGAGCTGCGAGTGAAGCGCCGCGACCTGAACCGCCACCTTCAGGTGCTCGAGGAGGCGTTTGCCGAGACGACGATCGTCCCGTGCCCCTTCGGGACGGTGCTGCAGTCGGAGCAGGACGTCGAGAGCGCACTCCTTGCGGCGCGGCACGACGAGCTCACGGCGACGCTCAAGCGACTCGACGGGAACGTCCAGCTCAACGTCAACGCCGTCTACGAGGAAGAGCAGCTCCTGCGCGAGCTCGTCGCCGGGAACAGCGAGATCACCGGCCTGCGAGACGCGAGCAACCAGCTCGGAGACGCCGGCTATTACGCGCGCCTGCGCCTCGGCGAGCTCGTCGCCACCCTCGTGGACGAGCGGCGCCAGGCGGACGCGGAGCGCATCCTCTCGCAGCTGCTCGACGTCGCAGAGAATGTCGTCACCGACGAGCCGGGCGAGGACGGCGTGCTGAAGGCGTCGTTCCTCGTCAGCCGAAAGCGGGTCGACCGCTTCGACGCCCGGCTCGAGGAGACCGCCCGGATGGAGCATCCGCTGATCAGGATCGAAGTGATCGGGCCGTTGCCGCCGACGGCATTCGCAGGGGCTCTGACGGAGCGCTGAGCGGTGGGGTTGCTGACGGGATTGCTGACGCTGCCGCTGGCGCCGGTCCGGGGCACGATGTGGGTGGCGGAGCAGCTGCTGGAGGAGGCGGAGCGTGAGCTGGACGACCCGCGGACGATCGCGGCGCAGCTCGACGACGCCGAAGAACGGTTTCAGCGAGGGGAGATCTCGGCAGAGGAGTACGAGCTTCTCGAGGACGCGCTGATGAGGCGCCTGACTCCCGGAGGTTGGTGACCGTGGAAGTACGCGAGCAACAACGGCAGCAGCGCGCCGAAGCGCGCGCAGGACGCCGTTCCGGCGCCCAAGAGCCGACGGAGACGTCGACGGACCATGCGGACATCAAGCGCGCGCTTGCGACCGCGGCCGCCGCGGCGGTGGTCGGCGGCCTCGCGGGAGCCTTGAAGGCGTTCTCGGACCGTCACGGCAGCACGAGCGATGGCGACGAAAGCGAGTCGCGGCCGCAAGCGCAGGGCGAGGATGACGCGCCGGAAGCCGAGGCGGGCAATGCTCGCGAACAGGAGCCGGCGGTCGAGCACGACGACGACGCCGAAGAAGACGACGCCTCGGTGGACGAGGACGACGACGAGAGTTCGGAGGAGCCGCGGCATCAACCGCAGCAGGCAGAGCCCGTCGCTGCCGCGACCGGCGAGGTGGCAAAGGTCATCGACCGGGCGCGGGAGCACGTCGAGCAGGTCGTCGGCGCCGAGCCGGAGGGCGTGTCGGGGATCGAGCGCATGAACGGGAACTGGTGCGTCAACGTCGAGGTCGTGAAGCTGCACCGCATCCCCGACTCGACGGACATCCTCGCGTCGCTCGCCGTCGTGGTCGACGGCGACGGCGACCTCGTCAGCCTGCAGGAGACACGCCGGTACCGGCGGTCGCAGTCGGAGGAGGACCGGTGAGCACCCCCGCGCGCCGCATGGGGGCGATGCCCGGTCGGCGCGAGCCCACGCAGCTCGCGGACGTCCTCGAGCGCGTGCTCGACAAAGGAATCGTCATCGCCGGCGACATCCAGGTGAACCTGCTCGACATCGAGTTGCTGACGATCAGAATTCGTCTCCTGATCGCGTCCGCCGACAAGGCGCGCGAGATGGGCATCGACTGGTGGCAGGGCGATCCATTCCTTGCGCGAGGGCAGAAGCGCGGAGAGCTCGAAGACAGGCTCAACCGGTTGGAGCGTGCTGCCGGCATCAACGGCGACACTCCTTCCGATGACGGCGACTGAGGCTCTGTACGTCTACGGCGTCGTCCCGGAGGCAACGCACCCGGGCCTCTTCGCAGACGTCGAAGGCATTGCGGGCGGCCGATCGGTGCGGCTCGTCGAGGCGAAGGGCGTCGCCGCGATCGTGAGCCCGGTCCCGCTCGGCGACTTCGAGGAGGAGGCGCTGGAGCAGCACCTCAGAGATCCCGCGTGGCTCGAGGAGAAGGTCCGCGCCCATGACCGCGTGCTTGCGGCGGCCGTCGGCCGCGTGACCGTCCTGCCGCTGCGCTTCGGTTCGATCTACCGCGGCGAAGACCATGTGCGCACGATGCTCGCGGAGCGTGACGAGCTCGCCGACGACCTGGTGCGGCTCGACGGTCTCGAGGAGCTCGGCGTGAAGGCACTTCTCGACACCTCCGTGCTGCGGGGCCGGCTCGAGAGCGCTCGCGGCGCCGATGTTGCGGCCGGTAGCGGCCGTGCCTACATGCTGCGCAAAGGCTTCGAGCGCGAGCTCGACGCCGAGGTGCGGACGTTCGCAGCGACGTGCGCCGACGAATCCCACGCACGGCTTGCAGCTGCGTCCGTCGCTGCGCGCGCGAACCCGACGCAGGCGCCGGAGGTCGCCGGCGGAGACATGATCCTGAACGGGGCATATCTCGTGCGCTTCGACGCGGAGGAGAAGCTGCGCAGTGCCGTTGCCGAGCTGGCCGCCCGCTACGGCGACGACGGCGTCAGCTACGAGCTCACCGGCCCCTGGCCGCCGTACAACTTCGTCGAGGAGGGGGAAACGTGACCTCGGCCTCGCCGGCGCTCCAGCAGCAGGTGACGCTCGTCGAGCTCGTCGACCGCGTCCTCAACAAAGGCGTCTCGCTGACCGGCGACATCACGTTGTCCGTTGCCGGCGTCGACCTCGTGTACGTCGGCCTGCGCCTCCTGCTCGCCTCCGCCAGCACGCTCGATCGCCTCGATGCCGAGTAGCGCTCGATGGTGCACCTGTACGCGCTCGTCCGCCACCCCGCTGCCCTACCCGACATGCGCGGCATCGAGGACGCAACGCTGAGGACAGTCCCGGTCGACGGGGGCGTCGAGGCGGTCGTGAGCGATACGCCGAACGGCGCTGCACCCACCGAGAACGCGATCGTCGCGCACGCGCGTGTCGTGGAAGCGGTCGCCGAGACGAACAGCGCAGTCCTGCCCGCGCGCTTCACCGGTGACGCCGGCAGTGACGACGACGTGCGAGCCGGTGTCGCGCGGCGGCGCGAGCAGATCGGGGCTGCGCTCGACCGCGTCGAGGGCTGTGTCGAGCTCGGCCTCCGTGTGCTGCGGCACCAGCGAGCAGCCGACGCGCCTGCTTCGTCCGGGCGCGAGTACATGCAACGCCGGCTCGAGCAGGTCGAGCAGGCGCAGGCGGTGGCGCGTGACGTGCACGGGGCCCTGGCCGGCCTGGCGCGAGAGAGCACCTCTCAGGTGGTCGCGCGCGGGGAGCTCGTGCTGACGGCCGCGTATCTGCTGCCGAAGAGCGCGGTCGACGAGTTCCGCTCGACGCTGCAGGCGGCTGAGGCGGACGCCAAAGACGTCACGCTCGTGCTGACGGGGCCGTGGCCGCCGTACAGCTTCACCCTCATCGAAGGAAGCGGCGGCTGATGGACGACCTCGAGCGTATCGCCACGGCGCTGCCCCGCCGGATCGACGCCGATCCGGAGAACGTCGAGAAGGGCCTCGTCCAGCTCGTGCTGACGCTCGTCGAGCTGCTGCGGCAGCTGATGGAACGCCAGGCGCTCCGCCGGATGGAGGACGGAACGCTTACGGACGAAGAGATCGACCGCCTCGGCGAGACCTTCATGAAGCTCGAGCAGCGGATGGAAGAGCTCAAGCAGCACTTCGACCTCGAGGACGGGGACCTCAACCTCAACCTCGGCCCGCTCGGCGATCTGCTCTGACAATTCCCGCGCGTTTTCCAATCCGCACGCCGGGAAGCATTCGGGCATTCCTAGCATCCAGGGAGGGTCTACATGGCTTCTTTGAAAGACGCCGAGCAGTTGACGAGCCAGCTCGAAGATCTCGTCGGCGAGCTCCGGTCGGAGTTGAACAACGGAGATCTCGACTTTCAGAAGGTCGTCTCCGTCGCTGACGAGCTCAGCGAGAAGGCGGACGGGGTCGCCGAGACGTTCAACAACCTCAACGACACGCTCATGCAGGGTCTCGACCGGGCGAAGAGCAGCTCCGGCGGCCGCTCGCGCGGCTCGAGTGGCTCCGGCAGCAGCGAGTCCAAGTCGGAATCCAAGTCGAGCAGCCGGGGAGGTTGACCGATGGCAAGTGAAGAGACGGAGACAGAGGGGCGGCAGGAGAACGGGCACGACGCCCGCCGAACGGTCGTCCGTGCTGCGGCGATCGCAGCCGCGAGCGGCGCGACTGCCCTCGCCGCGAAGAAGGCGCTCTCGTCGTCCCAGGAGTCCTCGTCCGACGACGACGAGGACGACGGCGGCGAGGGCGAGCAGAGGCAGAACCGCCGTCAGAAGGACAGCGGCGGCGGCAGCTCGACGATGGCCTCGATGGCTGGCTCCGCGTGGAGCTCGGCGTCGAAGACGCTGATGCCGATGATCGAGGACGCAGCCGGCCAGGCCGGCGAATATCTGGCCAAGAACGGCCCGGACATCGTCCGCGAGAACATCGTGCCGCAATTCATCCGCGGGTTCGAGAACGCCCGCGAGTCCTCGGAAGACGAGTAACTCTCAGCGACGCGCAGCGCCGGCATGTGCCGGCGCTGCGCGCAATCGCTAGTCGTCCTGCTTCGAGTCGCCGCCGCTGCGGCGATTCCCGTTCGAGCCGTTGGAGCCCTCTTTCGGGTCGTGGCGGTACGAGATTCCTTCCGCCTCGCCCATCTCCACGTACGCCTTGAACCGCGCCAGGTCCGACTGGACGGCGCGCTTCACGAAGCGCATCCCGGACGCCATCTTCTCCATGATCCCCTGCGGCTGGAACTCCATGTCGACCATCACGCGCGTGAGGTTCGGCGCGAGCCGGTGGAACGTGACGACGCCGGAGTGCTTCATTCCTTTCGTGGTCTTCCAGGCGATGCGGTCGTTCTTGCGCCGCTCCGTGATCTCGCCTTCCCAGTGCCGGGAGCTGAACCAGATCTTCTCGTCCCAGGACAGCTTGTTCTCTTCTTCCTTGTCCTTCTTGACGGAGAGGACACGGTGCATGAACTTCGGGAAGTCCTCGAACTCCGTCCACCGCTCCCAGACCACGTCGATCGGGGCGGCGACGTCCGTCCACCGCTGAATCGGCAACCGGCGCGTCTTCCCGCTGGACGAGCTGCCAGCACCGCCGCCCGTGACCTTCTCGAGCGCTTTGCCGGCGACCTTGCCGCCGATGCCGCCTTCCTTCTTCATCTTCTCGGCGGCGCTGCCGCCGACCTTCTCGAGCTGTTCCTTGCCTTTCTCTTCGAGCTGCGGCTCGGCGCGCTCTTTCAGCGCCTCGGTCGCGCGGCGGGCGGCGTACGTGGCCGCGAGGCTGCCGATGCCGGCGACGGCCGGAACGAGCACCTTTTTCAGGCTGTCGCCCTGGCCGTTGCCGTTCGTCGCGTTCTCGACCTTTTCTTTCGCCTGACCCGCTTTCTCTTTCACCTGATCCGCTTGAGCCATGGGTAATGGACCCCCTTCTGTGGTTTCAAGAAGGGTTCCCGCACACTGCCTGCCGAAAACGCACGAAAAAGCCCCGCGAGGGCGGGGCCTTTTTCGTCCTCCGGGAACCGCTTGAGCTAGCTGCTCGAGCGGCGCCGCGTGGTGGTGCGCCGGCGCGTGGTGCCGCTTGCCTTGCGGCGCGCGGTGCCCGTTGCGCGGCGGGCGGTGCTTGCCGCCTTGCGACGCGTCGTGCTGGCGGCGCGGCGGGCCGTGCCGGCCGCTTTGCGGCGCGTCGTGCTCGCCTTGCGGCGTGTCGTGCCGGTTGCCTTGCGGCGGGTGCCGGTCGCCTTGCGGCGGGTGCTGCTGGCGGCGCGGCGGGTCGTGCCGGCTGCCTTGCGGCGCGTCGTGCTCGTCTTGCGGCGCGTCGTGCCGGTTGCCTTGCGGCCGGTGGTGCCGGCCTTGCGCCGGGTCGTGCTCGTCTTGCGGCGTGTCGTGCCGGTCGCCTTGCGGCGGGTGCTGCTGGCGGCGCGGCGGGTCGTGCCGGCTGCCTTGCGGCGCGTCGTGCTCGTCTTGCGGCGAGTCGTGCCGCTTGCCTTGCGGCCGGTGCTGCCGGCCTTGCGGCCGGTGCTGGTGGCCTTGCGGCGGGTGCTGCTGGCCTTGCGACGCGTCGTGCCGGCCGCCTTGCGGCCGGTCGTGCTCGCCTTGCGGCGTGTCCCGGTCGAGCGCGAGCTGGAGCTGCTTGAGCGACGGCGCGTGCCGCCGGTCGAACGCGAGCGAGAAGTCGTCTTACGCGCCCCGGTCGAGCGGGACCGGCTCGTAGTCGAGCGCTTGCGTCCGCGGCTCGACGCCGCGCGCGCGCGCGAGATCCCCTCGTCCATCTGCTCGGTCTGCGCTTCCTCTGGCTGCTGCATGAGAGCCGGAGATTCCTCCTGGCCCTCGACCGGCGAAACAGTCTCGCCGAAAGTACCTCCTTCGAAGCTTGACATTCGCCCTCCTATTGGGAGATTTCCTCTACCAAAGCGCCCGTCTGCTTGTCGTTGCCCTCGCGGGCGACATCGGCTTGCGCGACGATGCCGACGAGCCTGCCGTCTTCTTCGACCACGGGAAGACGGCGCACCTGATGCTTGGCCATGATTCGCAGCGCCTCGTCGAGGTCCTGCTGCGGATCGACCGTGACGACCTGCCGCGAGGCGACCTCACCAACCGTCACCTCGTCGGGATCTCTTCCCTCCGCAACGACGCGAACTGCAATGTCACGGTCCGTCAGCATCCCGATCAACTTGTCGTCTTCGACAATCGGCGCAAGGCCGACATCCTCGTCCCGCATCATCTTCGCCGCGTACGCAACGGATTGGCCGGCGTCGATAGTGCGAGGTTCCGAGGTCATGACGTCTCTGATGCTCTGACCCATCACTCCTCCCTCGGATTTCGAACAACGCGTTGCGTACCCCGCGTCATTCCCAACCAAACGGTGAAAATACAACACGTGTCGTACGGAGAACGCATTCGCACGCTCGCTTTGTCGTTTCCGGAGACGTATGAAGATGCGCCGTGGGGACATCCGGTTTTCAAAGTTGGCGACAACAAGATGTTCGCTTCCATGTCGGACGGAGACGCTCGTGTATCGCTGACGGTGAAGCTGACGCCAGAAGAGCGGGAAATTGCGCTGCACATGCCCAACGTTGACGTCGCGCGTTATGTCGGGCGATACGGGTGGGTGACGGTTGAGGTGAGCGACGAGGAGTCGCTCGTTCACGCGCTGGAATGGCTGCGCGAGAGTTACTGGCTCAAGGCGCCCGCGCGATTGCGCTCTGCAGTCGAAGAGACTTGACAAATCGTGAAGTGCGCGGCGAAAGCACCGTCATTCGCGCCGCCGAGGAGCGCGACGCAGACTTGCTGGTCGCGTGGCACGACGACCCGGAGGTCGCGCTTTACTGGGACGACGAGCGCTTCACGCGCGCCGAGATGCTCGGGCGACTGCGACGCGGCGACGTCGAATCGTTCGTCGTCGAAGCGGCCGACGAGCCGGTCGGCCACCTCCAGGTGTGGCAGGAAGGCGACGGCGGCGGCATCGACATGTTTCTCGTCCCGAGCGCGCGCGGCCGCGGGCTCGGCCCCGACGCGGCGCGCGCGGTCGCACGCCACCTGCGCGACGAGCGCGGCTGGCGGCGGGTGACGGTCGACCCGTACCTCTGGAACGAGCGGGCGATCCGCGCGTGGCGCCGCGCCGGCTTTCGCGACGTCGGCGTGCGCGAGCCCGACGACGAGCACAGCGCCCGCTGGCTGCTGATGGAGTTCGCCGGCTAGCTAATCGGCTTCCGGCACGTCGTCCGCGTCCGTGTCCTTTTCGGGATCCGGGACCGGCGACTCGTCGATCTCGACGTTGCGGTCGTCCTCGCGCGGGAGTTCCATATCCTGGTTGCTCATGAAGGTCGTCCTTCCCGACAGCTCCGAACTCGAACTTCCGGACGGCGCAACCGGTCTCGACGCGGCACGCGCCATCGGCCCGAAGCTCGCCGAGCAGGCGGTGCTCGTCCGGTCGAACGGCACGGTTCAGGACTTGCGGGTTCCGCTCCGGGACCGGCAGCAGATCCAGATCCTGACGACGCGCGACAAGGACGATCCCGACGCGCTCTCGGTGCTGCGGCATTCGACCGCCCACCTGCTCGCGGAAGCCGTCCAGCGCCTGCATCCCGGCGTGAAGCTCGCAATCGGGCCGCCGATCGAGAACGGCTTCTACTACGACTTCGACTTCCCGGAGCCGATCAGCGAGGAGGATCTGCCGCGGATCGAAGCGGAGATCAACCGGGAGCTCGCCGAGGGACGAACCTGGTCGCGCGAAGAGGTCGCGCCGGAAGAAGCGCGGCAGCGGATCGAGCAGGAGCACGAGCCGTACAAGCTCGAGCTGCTCGAGGCCGCGGACGGGCCGATCTCCTTCTACACGCAGGGGGATTTCACGGACCTCTGCCGCGGTCCGCACCTCCAGGACTCCCGCCCGATCAAGGCGATCAAGCTGACCGGCGTTTCGGGCGCCTACTGGCGCGGCGACGAGCACAACAAACAGCTGACCCGCATCTACGGCACGGCGTTCTACTCGCAGGCCGATCTCGACGCGTACCTCGCGCGGGTCGAGGAGGCGAAACGCCGCGACCATCGCCGCCTCGGGCCGCAACTCGACCTCTTCCATTTCTCCGAGCGCTCGCCCGGCTCGGCGCTGTGGCACCCGAAGGGGATGGTCCTCTTCCAGGTGATGGACGACATCCGCCGGCGTGAGAACGCGAAGCGCGGCTACTCGGAGGTGCGCACGCCGATCATCTACGACGCCGAGACGTTCTACATCTCGGGCCACTTCCCGAAGTACGAGGACCTGATGTTCAAGCTCGAGGTCGACACCGAGCCGTGGGCGATGAAGGCAATGAACTGCCCAGGCCACATGATCCTGTTCGGCTCGAGGCTGCGCAGCTACCGCGAGCTGCCTGTCCGGTACGCGGAGCCGACCCCGCTGCACCGCAACGAGCTGACCGGAACGCTCCACGGCCTCCTGCGCGTGCGCATGATCACGCAGGACGACGCGCACATCTTCTGTACCCAGGAACAGATCCAGGACGAGATCGCCGGCGTCGTCGCATACGCGCGCTACCTCTACGAGCTCTTCGGGATGTCCGCCAGCGCGGAGCTGTCGACGCGCCCGGACAACAAGCTGGGCACCGACGAGGAGTGGGACCTGACCGAAGCGGCGCTCGAGGAGGCGTTGAAGCTGAACGAGATCCCCTATGTCGTCGCGCCCGGCGAAGGAGCGTTCTACGGCCCGAAGATCGACCTCCACATGGAGGACGCGCTCGGCCGCCACTGGCAGATGGGCACGATCCAGCTCGACTCCCAGATGCCCTCGCGCTTCGGCCTCACCTACGTCGGGCCGGACAACCGCGAGCACCCCCTCTACGTCGTGCACCGCGCGCTCTACGGGTCGTTCGAGCGCTTCATCGGGATCCTGATCGAGCACTACGGCGGTGCCTTCCCGGTGTGGCTCGCGCCGGTGCAGATCCGGCTGATCCCCGTCGGAGAGGACCACCGCGCCGCCGTGAAGACGCTGAAGGAGAAGCTCGACGGGCTTCGCGTCGACATCGACGAGCGCGACGAGACCGTCGGGAAGCGGATCCGAGACGCGGAGGTGGAGAAGATCCCGTACGTCGTCGTCTACGGCGACAAGGAGTCGGACGAGTCGCTCGCCGTTCGGAAGCGTGGCGGCGAGCAGATCACCCTCTCGCTCGGGGCGCTCCGTGCCGAGATTTCCGAGGTTGCTACTCTGTGAGCCTGCAAGTAGGAGCGCCCATGTTCCTCACCTCGCGAGCTTGAGCTCTGCGGGGTTCAACCGAGTCGCAACGACGAGGAGTCCTGGGCCGCTGCTTGCAGCGGCTTTTCCATATTCCGTGCCAGACTTCAGTCTGGCACGGGTGCAATCGACAGAAAGGATTGAAGTCCGCTTGGTGATCGCTCTTTGAGGCCTAGGCGCACGGTCGAGCCGCCGTCGCGGCCCGTCCCGCAGGCCCGGATCAACGACTACATCCGGGCATCGCAGGTGAGGTTGATCGACGAGGACGGCTCGCAGCTCGGCATCAAGCCGACGCGCGAGGCGATGCAGTACGCCTTCGACAAGGGCCTCGACCTGGTCGAGGTCGCGTCGCAGGCAGATCCGCCCGTCGCCCGGGTCATGGATTACGGGAAGTACCGCTACGAGCAGGAGCAGAAGGCGAAGCTCGCGCGGAAGCACCAGACGCAGATCAACATCAAGGAGATCAAGCTCAGACCGAAGATCGGCCAGCACGATTACGAGACCAAGAAGGGACACGTCGAGCGCTTCCTGAACCAGCGCGCCAAGGTCAAGGTGACGATCATGTTCAGGGGCCGCGAGATGACGCATCCCGAGCGCGGGCGAGATCTGCTGATGCGGCTGGCGGAGGACGTGAAGGAGATCGGCCAGATCGAGTCGCAACCGCTCCAGGACGGACGCAACATGGTGATGGTGCTGGGGCCGACGAAGAACGCGGGAGTGAAGAGGGAAGATGCCGAAGACCAAGACATCGAGCAGCGCCAAGAAGCGGTTTAAGGTCACCGCCGGCGGCAAGCTGCTGCGCCGCCGGGCGATGCAGAGCCACAACCTGACGAAGAAGACGTCGAAGCGGAAGCGCGGGTTCCGCAAGGACAATCCCGTCGCCGCCGCCGACGTCCCGGCCGTGCGCTCGATGCTCGGCAAGCGGGGGCAGCGCTAGTGCCGCGCGTCAAGCGTTCCGTCGCCGCCCGGAAGAAGCGGCGCAAGGTTCTCGGCCAGGCGAAGGGCTACTGGGGGCTGAAGAAGTCCTCGTATCGCTACGCGAAGGAGCAGGTCGACCACTCGCTCACCTACGCGTACCGCGACCGGAAGAACAAGAAGCGGACGTTCCGGCGGCTGTGGATCATGCGGATCAACGCCGGCGCGCGGGCGAACGGCCTCTCGTACAACCAGTTCATCGCCGGGCTGAAGAAGGCCGAGATCGAGCTCGACCGCAAGGTGCTCGCCGACCTCGCCGTCGAGGATCCGCAGGCGTTCGGCGTCATCGCCGAGCGCGCGAAGTCTGCTCTGCAGGCCTGATCACCTCTCGCGACAACGAGAAGCTCAAGCTCGTCCGCAAGCTGCACGAGCGTCGCTGGCGCGACAAGCTCGGGCTGTTCTTCGTCGAGGGCGAGGACCTCGTCGAGGCGGCGCGCGCTGCCGGCTGGGAGCCGGTCGACCTGCTCGTCGCCGGCGAGGACGTCGAGCCCGCGCTGCTCGCCGAGGTGTCGACTCTCGGCCATCCGCCGCGCGTCGTCGGCGTCTTCCGTCGGCGCGACGCAGCGGCGGATTCGGCTGTCGCGCTCGCGCTCTGGCGCGTCTCGGATCCGGGCAACGTCGGCACGCTCATTCGCTCTGCCGACGCCTTCGGCGCCGCCGTGATGCTGTCCGAGGGGTGCGCCGATCCGTTCGGGCCGAAGGCGCTCCGGGCGGGGATGGGCTCGACGTTCCGCGTCCCGCTGCCGAACTTCGAGCTCCGGAGCGCGGTTGCCCTCGTCGCGGATGCCGGCGAGCCGCTCGGTGACCTCGGTCGGTACAGCACGATCGTGCTCGGCGCCGAGCGTGCGGGGCTGCCGCAGGACGTGCTCGATCGCTGCGAGGCCCGGATGACGATCCCGGTGGCAGGGGTGGAGTCGCTGAACGTCGCGATGGCCGGAACGATCGCCCTGTACGAGCGCGCTCGACAATCAGGGGTCTGACCCCTGCGGCGTCAGACCCCAGCAGTTGACGTTCGCGCGATCCACACCGAGTCGTCGCCGTCCTTCAGCGGCGAGCGATCGAACCAGCCGTAGCACGCTTCGACCGCGAAGCCGGCTTCCTCGAGCAGCCTGCGCCACTCGTCCGGCGCCAGCCACGCGAGCGCCATCGTCGTCTCCCCCTGCGGGCCGCGTACGGTGAGCGTCAGCGTCCGGTCCGCCTCGTCCCACCGGGCGAGCTCGTAGATCCCGGGCTCGCGCTCGAGCCAGCGGTCGTGCGTCTGCGCGATGTCCTCCGAGCCGGGGGTGAACACGTCGAACACGAAGCGCCCGCCGGGCAGCAGCAGTTCACGCACGGCTGAGAGGGCGCGTCGCCGGTCCTCCTCGGTGTGCATGTGGAGGAGCGAGCGGAAGGGGCAGATGACGAGCGGGACGCGCTCGCGGACGGGCGGCTCGCGCAGGTCGCCGACGCGCAGGTCGACGTCGACACCGGCGAGCGCAGCGCGGCGCGCGCACACGTCGAGCATGCCGCGCGAGGAGTCGACGCCGATCACGCGGATGCCCTCGGCGGCAATGGGGATCGCGATCCGACCTGTTCCGACACCGAGCTCGACGACGGGCCCGTCCGACCGGCGCGCCTCCTCGAGGTAGAAGGCGACGTCCTCGACGACGCTGACGCTCCACGGGTCGTACAGCTCCGCGATCGCGTCGTACGGGCTCGACGACATCAAGCTATGGTTCCAAGACGGTGTACACGCGCGCGACCTTCGCCTTTAGCCCGCCCCGGCTCGCCGGGGACGGGCGCTAGCGCGCAGCCGATCCTCCACGAGCCGGGGCGTCACCGCACGTCGAGCCCTGGACCGAGAGGAGGAAAACCGTGGCAAAACGATCCGTTACAGTCGCCGCCGTGGACGTCGAGGCCCTCGAGCGCGAGGCTCAAGGCGCGGTCGCGGCCGCGTCCACGCGGGCGGCGCTCGACGACGCCCGCGTGCGCTATCTCGGGCGCAAGAGCGAGCTGAAGCAGGCGCTCCGCGGCGTTCGCGACCGCGACAGCGGCATGACGTTGAACGCCGTGCGCGAGCGGCTGGAGGCCGCGTTCGAGGCGCGCGACGCGCAGCTCGAGCGGGAGGAGCTCACCCGTCTGGACGAGTCGCTGGACGTCACGCTCCCGGGGACGCCCGTCCGCCGCGGCCGGCTCCATCCGCTGACCCAGATCATCCGGCAGATCGAGGACATCTTCCTCGGGCTGGGGTACGAGATCGTCGACAGCCGCGAAGTCGAGACCGTCTGGCACAACTTCGATGCGCTCAACCAGCCGTTGACGCACCCGTCGCGGTCGCATCGCGACACCTTCTACATCGACGACCAGACGCTCCTGCGTGCGCACACCTCGACCGGCCAGATCCGCGTCATGGAGTCGCGGAAGCCGCCGATCTACATGGCGTCGCTCGGCCGCGTCTACCGCCGCGATACCCCGAGCCCGCGCTCGACGCCGAACTTCCACCAGGTCGAGGCCCTCGCTGTCGACCGCGACATCACGCTCGCCGACCTGAAGGGGACGCTGCTGCACTTCTTCCACGAGATGTTCGGCGGCGACCGCGACGTTCGCATGCGCACGAGCTTCTTCCCCTTCACGGAGCCGTCGGTCGAGTTCGACGTCACGTGCTTCCTCTGCGGCGGTGAGGGCTGCGTCTTCTGCAAGCACACCGGCTGGTTCGAGATGGGCGGCGCCGGTGTCGTCGACCCGGCCGTCTTCGAGAACGTCGGCATCGACCCGAACGAGTGGACCGGCTTCGCGTGGGGCCTCGGCATCGATCGAATCGCCGCGCAACGGCACGCGATTCCGGACATCCGCATGTTCTGGGAGAACGACCTCCGCGTCCTGAGGCAGTTCTGATGCGCGTCCCGCTGACATGGCTTCGCGACTACGTGCACCTTCCGGTCTCGACGGAAGAGCTCGCGCAACGGCTCGTCATCTCGTCGTGCGAGGTGGACGGCATCGTCCGCCGCGGCGTCGCGGACGTCGACGGGAATCTCGGCCTCTTCCGGGTCGGCCGGGTGCTCGAAGCGGAGAAGCATCCAAACGCGGACCGCCTCCAGCTCTGCCAGGTCGACATCGGCGAGAGTGACGCGCGCCAGATCGTGTGCGGCGCCTGGAACTTCGGTGCAGGCGCGACGGTCGCCGTTGCCCTGCCGGGCGCGGTCCTGCCGAACGGGCTTGAGCTCGACCGGCGCAAAGTCCGCGGCGAGACGAGCGACGGGATGATCCTCGCCGAGGACGAGGTCGACCTCGGCACCGACCACACCGGGATCATGGTGCTCGAGAACGGCATCGAGCCCGGGACGCCGCTTGCCGACGTGCTGCCGCTGACGGACGAGATCCTCGAGCTCGAGACCGGGCACAACCGCCCCGACTTGCTCGCCGTCTACGGGATCGCGCGCGAGGTCGCCGCGCTGTACGACGTCGAGCTCGCGCCGCCGCCCGGCGCCGACCCCGCACCCGAAGGAGACGAGCAGGTCGACGTGCGGGTCGACGACTTCGACGGCTGCCCGCGCTACATCGGCCGGCTCTTCCGCGACGTCACGATCGCTTCGTCGCCCCCGTGGTTGAAAGCACGCCTGCTCGGCGCGGGCATGCGTCCGATCTCGAACGTCGTCGACGTGACGAACTACGTGATGCTCGCGCTCGGCAACCCGCTGCACGCGTTCGACTTCGCGACGCTGGCCGGCGGCCGGGTCGTCGTCCGGCGCGCTCACGCGGGCGAGCGGCTGCGCACGCTCGACGGCGTCGACCGCGCGCTGGAGCCGTCGGACCTGATGATCGCCGACGCCGAGCACTCGGTCGCGCTCGCCGGGATCATGGGCGGCGAGGAGACCGAGATCGGCGAATCGACGACCGACGTCCTGCTCGAGGCCGCGAACTTCGAGCCGTACACCGTCTTCCGCGCATCAGAGCGCCTGCGCTTGCGCACGGAAGGCTCCACCCGCTGGGAGAAGGGCGTCGATCCCCATGTCGCGGGGCAGGCCGCGAAGCTCGCGACGCAGCTGATCGTCGAGCTCGCCGGCGCGCGCTGGACCGGCGCGACGGACGTCCATGAACAGCTGCCCGACCGTCCCGTGATCCGTTTTCGTCACGAGAGCGCGAACCGCGTCGCCGGGTTCGAGATCGACGCGCGCGAGCAGGACGAGCGCCTCCGGCGCCTCGGCTTCGAGGTCGACAACGGGACGGTGACAGTCCCCACGTGGCGCGCGCGTGACGTGACACGTGAGATCGACGTCGTCGAGGAGGTCGTTCGCTTCCGGCTCGACGACGTGCCGCCGCGGCTCCCCCAGCGGCGCGAGATGTTCGGCCGCTTGTCGAAGCTCCAGCGCGTCCGCCGCACGGTTCAGGACACGCTCGTCGGCTTCGGCTACGTCGAGGCCTATACGTGGAGCCTGCTCCCCGACGACGCCGAGCCCGAGCCGCAGGCGGTACGGCTCGAGGAGCCGCTGTCGAGCGAGCAGGCGGTGCTGCGGACTTCCGTCCTCCACGGCCTCGTCGCGTCGGCGCTGCGGAACGTCGACGTCGGCAACGAGAACGTCGCGCTCTTCGAGCTGGCCCACGTCTATTTGCCGACCGGCGCTCAGCTTCCCGAGGAGCGTTGGCACGTCGGCGGCATCGTCCAGGGCGGGTTCCCAGCGGCGAAAGGGGCGGTGGAGGGCCTCTACGACGCGCTGTCGCTTCGCGTGACATTCGAGCCGGCGGGAGACCTGCCGCACGGCGCCCGCGGCGCCCGGACGCCCGAGGGCTGGGTGCTCGCGCTGCGCGAGCCGGAGCTCGACGGCGAGTGGGGAGCGTTCGAGCTCGACGTCGACGCGCTCGCGGCGCGTGCCCCCGACGTGGTCGTCTACGACGACGTCATCACGTATCCGCCCGTCCGCCAGGACCTCGCGTTCGTGGTCGACGAGTCCGTGTCCGCCGGCGAGCTGGTCGAGGCCGCTGCCGGTGCCGCCGGCGACGACCTCCGGGAGATGCGCGCCTTCGACGTCTACCGCGGTGACCAGATCGGCGCCGGCAAGAAGTCGATCGCCTTCGCCGTGACGTTCCAGTCGAGTGAGAAAACCCTCACGGACGAGGACGCCGCGGCGCTGCGAAACCGCATCGTCGAGCGCCTGAGCGAGGAGTTCGCCGCGCGCCTGCGGGCGTGATCTCGAATGTGATTTCTAAGGCGACCAGCTCGACCGCAAGGGGCAACCCACAACACCTGGTGCGTGACCGGCGGCGGCAGCGGCTCGAGTGCAAGCTGCACCTCGAGCGGCTCGGGGGCGGCGACCGACGAGACGGCCGCTCACCACGATTCGTCGAAGCGCTACGGCAACGGCAAGACCGCTGCGCAGATCGCGAACGAGCGCGGCGCCCACGCCGGGACGAAGCTGTACGGGCCCGGCAACAGCCAGCCGCACACGCGCGGCCGCGTAGGCGCGCCGCAACCCTCACTCGGAAAGGGCGGCCCCAGGGCCGCCCTTTCTAGACCTAGGTCCTATGGACAGCGTCCCGCTCCCCCGTAACGTGAGTCGTGGGGAAGGGGGAGATGAGGATGCGGCTGACGAGCACCTGCGTGCTCGTTCTGAGTGTCCTCGCGTTCGCCGGGACGGCGTCCGCGGGGAACGGGAACGGCAACGGCAACAACGGCAACGGGGGTGGCGCGCCCGGGAACTCGGCCAGCGCGCCGGGACAGCTGAAGAAGGACGACGCCGCGCCGCCGGCCGCGGTCTCGACGACGACAACGGTTGCTCCGTCGACGACGATGACCGCCGCGAACGACACCGGCGTGAAGCCGTCGAACGAGACGACGCACGAGACGCACGCCGAGGCGCAATCCGACAAGACGAAGCAGTACGGCAACGGCCACACCGCCGGTCAGATCGCCGCGGGGAACGCGTCGTCCGCCACCGCCGTGCTGCACGGCCCGGGCAACAGCCAGCCCCACAAGACGGCGCCCTGCAGCGGCGGCCACGAGGTCGACGTCCACGCGCTCAAGAGCCAGCGCCACGGCGCGAGCTGCGAGGGGCCGACACCCTCGCCGACACCCTCGCCGACACCGTCGCCGGCGCCCAGCCCGCGCCCGCATCCGCGGCCGGTGCCGTCACAGGCCACGACCGCGGCACCCAAAGACCCGAGCCCCAAGCAGCCTGCGGGGGGAGACGCGCCCGGCGCGGTCGCCACCTCCGCCGCCGGCAGCGGCCAGACCGAGGCCGAGCCGGCGTCGGCTTCCCACGCGGCGACGCTGCCGTTCACGGGAGCCCGGCTCTGGATCGTCGTCCTGGCGGGGTTGATCATGATCGCCACGGGCCTCGCGCTCCGCGAAATCCGAACGGCAGAGGCTGCCGTACAGTCCGGTCATGACCACACGGATCGCACTCGTCACGCTGCTCGCGGCTCTGGTGCTGCCCTCGGCGGTCGCCCAGGCCGATAACCCGAAGCTCGTCGCCGTCGTCGGGACGAATGAGGCGTTCGTCATCTCGCTCCGCGACGCGAACGGCAACGCCGTCACGCAACTGGCGCCTGGCACCTACGACATCGCCGTCAGCGACCGCGCCGAGTCGCACAACTTCCACCTGAGAGGCCCCGGCGTCGACCTCTCGACGCCGATCGCCGACAAGCAGGAGACCACCTGGACCGTCACGATCGGCACCGGCATCTACACGTACGTGTGCGATGCGCACGCGTCGCAGATGCGCGGCTACTTCCTCGCCGGCGCGGTCGCGCCGACGACCTTCACCGGAAGCGTCGGCCCGAAGAAGACGATCTCGCTGAAGCCGAAATCCGCGCTTCCGGGACCGGCGATCATCAGCGTCAACGACCGCAGCAAGACCGACAACTTCCACCTCACCGGCCCCGGCGTCAACAGGAAGACCGGCGTCAAGACGCGCGGCAAGGCGTCGTGGACGGTCACCCTGCAGCCGGGTGTCTACACGTACCGCTCCGACAAGACGAAGAAGCTGCGCGGCAGCTTCGTCGTCAACTTCCCCGCGTGAACGTCTCGGACGGGGTCAGTCGCGGTCGATCAGGCGGAAGCGCCCGACCTGGGCCTTCGTCTCGCCTTCGCGGCCGCGCCGGAAGATCAACCGCATCGTCGCGCCGACGCCGCCTGCCAGCAAAAAGCCCGCTCCCAGCGCGCCGAGCGCCGCCGCCGGCAGGTTCGCCGCCAGCTTCGCGCGCACGTCCGTTGCCTCGCTGAAGCTCTCGCGCAGCGACTCCGCGGCGCCGGCGAGCTCCTCGCGCTCGTTCTCGATGTCGCGCCGGACGTCGGCGACGCTGCGCGAGTTACTACCTTCCATTGCTCTTCAGCGCCTCCGTCGTGAGCTTCGCTTCCTGGATCGCCTGCTCGGGCATCGGCGGCGTCGCCTTCTGGATCCGGTTGACGGCGAGGAAGCCGAAGATCGCCGCGAGCAGCAGCAGGATTCCGGACACGACGAGGAGCGCAGCCCACCACGGCATCACGAGCGAGAGTGCTGCAGCGATCGCGCTGAGCACGAAACCGGTCATGAAGAAGAGGAGCACGCCCGCCGTGACGCCGAACCCGACGCCGAGGCCGAGCGCCATGGCCTTGCGCTTGAGCTCGAGCGCTGCGAGCTCGAGCTCGAGCCGCACGATCGTGCTCGTGCGCTCGGCGACTTCTTTGACCGCGGCGCCGACGCCCTGCGAATCAGTCTCTGGGGTGGGCATGGCCTCTCCAGTCGATCCACTTCGCGAGTGCGATCCCCGCGACGAGCGCCACGCCGACGACGATGAACGGCGTCGCGCCACCGCCGCCGCTCTTCTTCCGCTTCTTGCGCTCGGGCTTCGGGCTCGGCGGCGGCAGCGGCGCCTTTCCGGGCTCTTGGTTCGTCGGCGCCTCGCCCCGCGCGCGAGCCTTGATCAGGCTGGGCTTGAGCTTGCGGATGAAGTCCGCGTCCTCGGCAAGCGGCTCGGCGAGCTTCGCCTTCATGCCGCCTTCACCGGCGAAGCTCCTCGCGAGCTGCTGGAGCTTGTTCGCGGCGTGCTCGACTTTCTGATCGGCGGTCGTCATTTCTTCGTCGGAGGCTCCTCGCCCGTGAGCGTACGCCAGATACCGGCGGCGGTGCGGCGCGACACGATCGTCGCGAGCGCGCCGAGCGCGCCGTAGAGGCCCGTCCAGAGGAGCTTGCGCAACATGACTCGATGTTCTACCAAGCCGCGGCCCTTGGAAACCTGCATACGTATGCTCGCCGTATGCAGCTGGCGAAGCCCGAGCGGCATCGCTTGATCGAGAGCGTCGTCGCGCGGAAGCGCGTCGGCACGCAATTCGAGCTGCTGGACGCGCTCGCCGATGCCGGCTGCTCGGTCACGCAGGCGACGATCTCCCGTGACATCCGCGAGCTCGGGCTCGAGAAGACGCACGACCAGTTCGGGCGCCCGCGCTACGTCGTGCCGCAGTCCGGCCGCCGCGGCGACCCCGCCGAGGCACTCGGCAGCGTGCTGGCCCAGTTCGGGCGGAGCGTGACGCCGGCCGGGAACATCGTCGTCCTGCAGAGCGAGCTGGGCGCTGCGCCCGCGATCGCGCGAGCGCTCGATCAGCTCGGGCACGAGCGTGTCGTCGGGACGCTCGCCGGCGACGACACGGTGCTCGTCGTCGCGCCCTCGGAGCGGGATGCCAGGAGTCTTGCGCGGGAGCTGGGCGGGCTGCTCGGCTAGCGTCCGACGAGGCGACGCCACGCGTGGCGGAGCCGCGTCACGAAGTTGAGCCGTTCCTCGTGCGGGGCGATCGGCGCTTCGACCGATGCCTCCGCACGGCGAAACGCGCCGGCGTCTTCGGGCAGGATCTCTGCGCTCGTCGCTGCCTCTTCGTACTCCGAGAGCCGCTCGGCCTCTTCCTTCGAGATCCGCAGCTCGACGCGCCCTTCGGTGATCAGGCCAACCTGCTCGGACGGGACGTAGCGCGGACGCCCGAGCAGGCTCGTCGAGACCGATAGCCCGTTGAAGATGTCGTCGCCCGAGTCGCCGACGACCTCGTCGACCGAGCCGATCTCCTCGCCGCCGGCGTCGACGACCTTCCAGCCCGGCTCGATCAGGAACCAGGAAACCGGGTCGCTGCTCATACCGCGCGGCCGTTCACGTACCACACCGGTCCCTGGGTGCCGACGGGGTCCGTGTCCGACAGTACCCGCAGGATCGCGACCTCGCCGGTGTAGCCGAGCTCGTCGCAGCGCTCGAAGCAGCGCCTCGCCATCTCCGGCGAGACGCCGTAGCCGAAGTGGTGCGCGCAGCGGAAGCGGAGAGCTGCCGGGCCTGACCGAGCCGGGTTGACGGGCGCCAGCTGCAGGGCGCCCGGCTCGACGTAGTCGGTCGAGTCGAAGCGCACCTCGGCGTACAGGTCGCTCCAGTCCGCGGGCAGCCCGTCGAGGCACGCCTTCCACTGATCGCGCAGCGAGCGCAGGAGCTCCAGCTCGGATTCGGGCGCCTCGTGCGCCGAGACGAGGGTCAGGTTGCCGTAGATGCCGGCCTCGTCGAGACGCGTCAGCAGGCGGCGCATCAGGTCCGGGCTCGCGCCCGCGCCGCGGCGCCCGGTCGCGAAGCGCAGCGTCGAGCCCGAGCGGCCGGGGTTGAGCGGGCCGAGGAGCGCGGCGGCGCGATTTCGTTCGTCGTGGTCCTCGACCGTCAGCGACAACCTCGCGTCCGCCCAATCGTCGGGAAGCTCGCGCACGATCTCGTTGAACCGTTCGACGAGTTGCACGGGCCCGAGCATAAACTGAGTCTCGTGGCGAAGGTTGAGCAGAAAGGGACGCTCTCGAAGTCGGATCTGCGCGACGTCTTCCGCGAGATGCTGTTGATCCGGCGGTTCGAGGAGAAGGTCGAGGAACGCTTCCGCGCCGGCGAGCTGCCGGGCTTCCTGCACGTTGCGATCGGCCAGGAGGCCGTCGCCGTCGGCGTCTGCAGAGCGCTCGAGGAGGGCGACATCATCGCCTCGACGCATCGCGCGCACGGGCACACGCTCGCGAAGGGCACAACGCCGAACGAGCTGATGGCGGAGCTGTACGGGAAGCTGGAGGGCTGCTCCCACGGTTACGGCGGGTCGATGCACCTCTACGACGTGGAGCGCGGGAACATGGGCGCGAACGCCGTCGTCGGCGGCGGGCTGCCGGCGATCACGGGCGCGGCGCTCGCCTTCAAGTTCCGCGGCGAGCCGAGAGTGGCGGTGGCGTTCTTCGGCGACGGGGCGACGAACATCGGGACGTTCCACGAGTCGCTCAACCTCGCGCAGCTGTGGCAGGTGCCGGCCGTCTTCGTCTGTGAGAACAACCACTGGGCGGAGTCGACTCCCGGCTGGCAGCACATGCCGATCGAGGACATCTCGCAGCGCGCCGTCGCCTTCGGGATGAAGGCGGTGAAGGTCGACGGTCAGGACGTCGAGGCCGTCTACAAGGCCACGCGGAAGGCGCTCGACCATGCGCGCAGCGGCAAAGGCCCCGTCTTCATGGCAGTCGAGACGTACCGTCTCGTCGGCCACTACATCGGCGACCCGCAGGTGTACCGCTCGAAGGAGGAGCTCGAGGAGACGCGCGCGACGCAGGATCCGCTCGACCATCTGCGCGTGCGGCTGGAGCTGAGCGACGACGAGGTCGAGGAGATCGACCGCGAGGTGCAGGAGATCGTCGAGGCGTCGGTCGAGTTCGCCAAGAGCGGCACCGACCCCAAGCCCGAGGACGCGCTGAAAAACATCTATGCCTGAGCTCAGCTACCGCGAGGCGGTGCGCGACGCGCTGTCGCGCGCGATGCGCGAGGACGACGACGTGTTCATCATGGGCGAGGACATCGCCCAGATGGGCGGTTCGATGGGTGTCACGCAGGGGATGCTCGATGAGTTCGGCGCCGAGCGCGTCCGCAACACGCCGATCTCCGAGATGGCGCTCGCGGGTGCGGCGATCGGCGCGGCGATGCAGGGCATGCGGCCGGTCGCGGAGATCATGTACGAGGACTTCCTGACGCTCGCGACGGAGCAGATCGTCAACCAGGCGGCGAAGCACCGCTACATGTCGGGCGGCCAGCTGTCGGTCCCGGTGACGTTTCGGACGCAGGGCGGCGCCGGCTGGTCTCCCGGCGCACAGCATGCGCAGCAGCTCGAGGCCTGGTTCGTCCACATCCCGGGGCTCAAGGTCGTTTTCGCGTCGACGCCGACGGACGTGCGCGGGCTGCTCTGGTCGTCGATCTACGACGACAACCCCGTCGTGTTCTTCGAGCACCGGACGCTCTACGGCATCAAGGAAAAGGTGCCGGACGAGTTCGAGCCGATTCCGCTCGGGAAGGCGCGGATCCATCGCGGCGGCGAGGACGTGACCGTCATCGCCACCGGACGGCTCGTTCACGAGTCGCTGACGGCAGCGCAGGATGCGGAGAGCGAGGGCATCTCGGTCGAGGTCGTCGACCCGCGGACGCTGCAGCCGCTCGACGAGGAGGCGCTGATCGAGTCGGTGAAGAAGACGAATCGCTGCGTCGTCGCACACGAAGCGGTGACGCGGATGGGCTTCGGCGCCGAGGTCGCCGCGGTGATCCAGTACGGCGCCTTCGACTGGCTCGACGCGCCGATCGAGCGGGTGGGCGCGAAGTTCGCGCCGCTGCCGTTCGCGCCGATCATGGAGGAGTTCGTCGTGCCGCATTCGGCCGACGTCCTCGATGCGATCCGACGCAGCGTGGGGCGTACGTGACACGAGGAGCGTCACATGGCAACTGAGATCAAGCTGCCGCGCCTCGGGCAGGGCATGGAGTCCGGGACGATCGTCAAGTGGCTCAAGTCGGAGGGCGACACGGTCGAGAAGGGCGAGCCGCTCTACGAGCTGGACACCGACAAGGTCACGCAGGAGGTCGAGGCCGACGCGTCGGGCGTCCTGCTGAGGATCGCGATCGCCGAGGGCGAGGTGCCCGTTGGGAAGACGATCGCCGTCATCGGCGAGCAGGGGGAGGCCGTGGAGGTCGCGGAGGATCCGCAGGAAGAGGGCTCGCCCGCGCGCGCGCGTGAACACGACCGAGAACGCGGCCGCGCGGCGTCGGCCGAGCAGCCGACTGAGATCAAGGAACCGCAACCGCAGCCGTCTGTCGCGAACGGCCGGGTAAAGGCGTCGCCGCTCGCGCGGCGGATCGCCCGCGAGCGCGGCATCGACCTCGGCAGCGTCGCGGGCACGGGCCCCGACGGGCGGGTCGTCG
>DATCYR010000072.1:0-3725 GCA_036526315.1 Gaiellaceae bacterium
TCGGCGAGCGCGGCGAGGTTCACGTCGTTCTCGAGAGCGACCGGTACCCGCAGCGCTCGCTCCAGCTGCTCGCGCAGGTCAGCCGAAGCCAGGCCCGGCAGGTCGGCCGAGGACACCTTGCCGTCCGCGGGCGAGACGACCGCAGGCAGCGCGACCACGGCGTTCTCGAGTAGATCGGGCGCGAGCTTGCTCGTCCGGAGCAGCGACCTGCACGTGCGCGCGAGCACATCGATTCGCTCGGCTACCGGCCCGCGGCTCCGAATCGCCTCTCTTGCCCGCACCTCGCCGTTCAGGTCACAGATCGCGGCGCGCAGCGAGCGCGCCCCGAAATCCACGCCCAGCACGACGGCCGCTTCGGGATCGGCCTCGTAGTAGGTAGCCCCGTAGTGAGGCCGATCGGGGTCGTGCCCGGTCTCACGGACGAGCCCGTCCTCGAGCAGCGAACGAAGGACGAGGGACACGGTAGGGCGAGAGATGCCGGTCTGGCGCGCGACCTCGGCGCGCGAGATCGGTCCGGCCGCGCGGACCACGTCGAGCACCGTGCGCTCGTTCAACGCCCGCAGTAGCGCCGGGACGGCCTTGGTCTCCGCCACCTCGTAAGTAAGATTAACGAGAATGAAGGTCGCCGTCGTCGGCGGGGGATCCACGTACACGCCGGAGCTCGTCTCCGGACTGACCCGGCTCGACGTCGACGAGTTCGTGCTCGAGGACGTCGACGCAGATCGGCGGGAGATCGTCGGCGGCATGGCGCGCCGCATGCTCGCGCGGCAGGGCTTCGCCGGACGGCTCGAGGTCACCGGCGACCTGGACACAGCCGTGGACGGTGCCGACTTCGTCCTGATCCAGATCCGCGTCGGCGGTCAGGATGCGCGACTGCGCGACGAGACCGTGCCACTCGCGTGCGGCTGCATCGGACAGGAGACGACCGGCGCAGGCGGCTTCGCGAAGGCGATGCGCACCGTGCCCGTCATCCTCGAAATCGCCGAGCGCGTGCGCGCGCTCGCCTCACCGGACGCCTGGATCGTCGACTTCACGAATCCCGTCGGCATCGTCACCCGGGCGTTGCTCGACGGCGGCCACCGCGCCGTCGGCCTCTGCAATGTTGCAATCGGCTTCCAGCGCCAGTTCGCTGCGTGGCTCGAAGTCGATCCGGCGCGCGTCGTCGTCGACCAGGTCGGGCTGAATCACCTGACATGGGTGCGACGCGTGCTGCTCGACGAAGAGGACGTGTTGCCGAGCCTGCTCGCCCAGCGCGGCGACGAGCTGGCCGAGGAGATCGAGCTGCCGCGCCGGCTGCTCGACGAGCTCGGAGCGGTGCCGTCCTACTACCTCCGCTACTTCTACGCGCACGACGCGGTGCTGCGGGAGCAGCTCGACGGCGAGCCACGCGCCGCAGTGGTGCAGACGATCGAGCGGAGCCTGCTCGACCTTTACCGCGATCCGGCCGTCGACGAGCGGCCGGAGCTGCTCATGCAGCGCGGCGGCGCCTACTACAGCGAGGCTGCGCTCGGGCTGATCGCCTCACTCGTGACGAACGACGGAGCCGTGCACGAAGTGGACGTCCGGAACGGCGCAACGCTGGCAGGGCTCGCCGACGACGACGTGGTCGAGGTGCCGGCGCGGGTCGGCCGCGATGGCCCCGAACCGCTGCCGCAGCCGCCGCTCGCACCCGAGCTGCTGGGACTGGTCCAGCACGTGGCCGCCTACGAGCGGCTGACGGTGCGGGCCGCGCTCAGCCGCGATCCTGTGGACGCACGAAAGGCGTTGCTCGCGCACCCGCTGATCGGCCAGGTCGAGCTCGTGGACGGCCTGCTCGACCGGCTCGTCGCGGAGGCTGTCCATTGAGGACCGTCTTCGCCGTCGACGGCGGCGGCTCGAAGACCGACGCCGCTCTCGTCCGGGAGGACGGTTCCGTGCTCGGCTTCGCGCGCGGTCCGCTCAGCCACCCGCATCACCTCGGCGTCCCCGCGAGCGCGGACGAGATCGACGCGCTCGCCGCCGAGGTCGGCGCCCCCGCAGACCTGGCGGTACTCCTCCTCGCGGGCCTGGACTTCCCGGACGAGGAGGAGGCCTACCAGGCGGAGGCCGAGCGGCGCGGCTGGGCGACCGAGGTCGTCGTGGGGAACGACACGTATGCCGTGCTGCGCGCGGGCAGCGACCGCGGCTGGGGCGTCGCCGTCACCTGCGGGGCGGGGATGAACTGCGTGGGCGTTGCAGCGGACGGCCGCCGCGTGCGCTTCCCGTCTCTCGGCGCCGTCAGCGGCGATCAGATGGACGGCGGCGGTGCGGTCGGCCTCGCCGCCGTCGCCGCGGCGGCTCGCAGCGAGGACGGCCGCGGCGAGAAGACGCAGCTCGAGCGCCTCGTCCCGGAGCACTTCGGCCTTGCGACGCCCACCGAGCTGGCCCGCGCGATCCACGCCGGCACGATTCCGTGGCACCGGCTCGGTGAGCTCTCACCGCTCGTCTTCGCGACCGCGAAGACCGATGCCGTCGCCGCAGGAATCGTCGACCGGCAGGCGGCGGAGGTCGTCGCGTTCGTGCGCGCGGCCGTCAACAGGCTCGACCTCGCCGGCGAAGATGTGGAGGTCGTGCTGGGGGGCGGCGTGCTCCAGGCCGGCAACGCCCGGCTGCTCGATGGGATCGAGGCGGGGCTGCACGAGGTCGGGCCGCGACTCTCGATCACGGTGGCGCGTTCGCGGCCGATCGTCGGCGCGGTGCTCCTCGGGCTCGATCGCCTCGAAGCCGGGCCCGACGCTCGCGCCCGAGCGCGCGAAGAGCTCGATCGTGCGACCGCGGCGCTAGGTGGCGACGTGGCAGGCGACGCGACGGCCGTCGCCGAGCTCTCGTGACACCGGCGTCACCGTCTCGCACTCGGCGACCGCGAGAGGACACCGGGCGAAGAAGCGGCAGCCCGGCTTCGGATCGACGACCTTCGGCGGCTCGCCCACGTCGCGTGCATCCGCGAGGCGGAGCTCGGCCCGCGGATCGGGGACGGCCGAGACGAGCAGCTGCGTGTACGGGTGCTTCGGCCGCTGCAGCACGTCCTCCGTGGGTCCTTCCTCGACGAGATGGCCGGCGTACATGACGAGCACCCGGTCGGCGAGGTAGCGCGCGCTCGCGACATCGTGCGTGATGTAGAGGAACGAGACACCCTCGCGCTCACGCAGCTCCCCCATCAGGTTGAGGACCCCGACGCGGATGGAGACGTCGAGCATCGAGACCGGCTCGTCGGCGACGATCAGCTTCGGCTTCAGCGCGAGCGCCTGCGCGAAGCCGACCCGCTGCCGCTGGCCTCCGCTCAGCTCGTACGGGAACCGGCGGCGCGTGTCGCTCACGGGCACGAGCCCGACCGCCTCGAGCACACGGTTGAGCTCGCCGCGCCGTTCGGCGTGGGAGAGATCGGAGCGATGTAGCTTCATCCCGCGCGCGATCCCGTGCGAGATCCGATACGCCGGATTGATCGAGCTGTACGGGTCCTGGAAGACCATCGGCACGTCGCCGCTGTAGGCGAGCCTGTTCCGGCGGCCGCGGAGCCGGCTGAGCGGCCTGTCCTCGAACCAGATCTCGCCGCGTGTCGGCTGGTAGACGAGCGCGAGCAGCCGGGCGATCGTGCTCTTGCCGCTGCCGCTTTCCCCGACGAGCGCGACGATCTCGCCACGCCCGATCGTCAGGTCGACGTCGTCGACCGCGTGGAGCGTCTGCCGCGACAGCAGCTTTCCGACGCG
>DATCYR010000073.1:0-9584 GCA_036526315.1 Gaiellaceae bacterium
CGCCTAGTTCAGCGCCGCGCGATACAGGAGCTCGGTCCGGTCGGTGCAGCGCTCCTGGAGGAACTGCTCCAGGGCGCGGCGCCGCCCGGCCAGCCCCATCTCGGCGGCACGAGGCAAATCGGAGACGAGCCGGACGATCGCGTCCGCCAGCGGCTCCGCCTCCCCGGTGGGAACGAGGTAGCCGCTGACGCCGTCCTCGACGAGCTCGCCGAGGCCGCCGATCTCGGCGGCGATCACGGGACGCGCGCGCTCCATCGCTTCGAGCGCAACCATCCCGAAGCCCTCTCCCATCGACGGCACCACGACCGCCGCGGCGTCTTCGATCGCGCGCCGAACCGGCGCGACGTAGCCGAGGAAACGAATCGCGTCCTCGACGCCGAGCTCCTTCGCGAGCGCGCGCAGCGCCGGCTCGAGCGGCCCGCGCCCGGCGAGGTCGAGCTGCAGCGAGGGGACACGGCGGCGCGCTTGCGCGAAAGCCCGCAGCAGGACGATGTGGCCCTTGATCGGGATCAGCCGGCCGACGCAGAGAAGACGCGGCACGTCGCCGGCGTATGCGCGCGGCTCGCCGTTCGGCTCGATCCCGTAGTGCACGACCTGAAAGCTGGCACCGTCGAAGCCTTCGACCTCTTCGAGGTAGCGCGCCAGCCCGCGGGAGATGGCGATGTGCGTGTGCGCGAGGCTCGCGATCGCCCGGTCGCCGAGAGCGAAGCCCCGGTTCTCGCGGAACTCGTTGAAGCCGTGCTTCGTCGAGACGCGGATCGGCACGCCCGTCAGCGCCCCCGTCAGCTGCCCGTAGACGTCGGCGTGGACGAGGTGCGTGTGCAAGATCGTCGGCCGCGTGCGCCCGAGGTAGCCCGCGATGCGGAAGAACGCGACCGGGTCGACATCTGCGGCGAGCGGGATCGCGTCGAGCGGAATCCCCCGCGCGCGCAGCTCGCGCGCGAAGTCCCACGCCCCCGGCTCGTGCTCGTGGAGCATCAGGAAGCGAATGTCCCAGCCGCGCTCGTTCAGCTGAGGCAGCAGCGAGAGGAGGTGCGCCTCGGACCCGGAGATGCCCGCGACCTTCTGCAGGTGCAGGACGGTCATACGGTTGCCGCCGCGAGCACCCCGTCCGCCCACGTGTCGACGGAATGGCTGCGCGCCACGCGCTCGCGCAGCGTACGGCCGATCTCGGCGCGCTCGGCGACGTCGAGCGCCGCGAACCAGCGCAGCCGCTCCGCGAGGCTCTCCGGCGACTCGCGGTCGAAGAACAGCGGATAGCCGGCGAAGAGGTCGTCGAAGACCGGGTTCGACGCCAGCACCGGCAGGCACGCGGCTGCCGCCTCGTAGACGACCTTGTCGGGAGCGCCCGCTTCCATGTTGTTGACGAGGACGTCGCTGCGCGCGAACAGCGCCGGCAGCTCGGCGCGCGGGACCGCGTCACCGAGAGGCATGCCGAGCTCCGCGAGCTCTTCGCGGTGCCGGCGCTCGAGCTCGTTCAGCGCCGCGCCGTGCAGCTCGATCTCGGCACCGTCGACCTGCTGCACGCCGCGCAAGACCGTCGCGAGCCCCTTCGCCGGCGAGTAGCGGCCGAGCGCGAGCGCGCGCACGCCGTCGTGCGCGGACCGCTCGCTGCAGGCAAACTCGCTCACGTCGATACCGTGACCGATCGGCCGCACCTTCGCCGACTCGAGCGGGAACGACCGCCGGTCGACGCTCACCACCGCCGTTGCGAGCCGTTCCGCCGCACGGAGCTGCGCCGACGCCTTCCAGTGCGTGTACCACAGGACGAGCGGAAGCCGGCGCGCTCGGACGATCGGCGCCGCGAGCAGCACGTACACCGGGATCATGTGCGCGACGACGGCGTCCCCCGGAAGGGCGCGCACGAGCTCGCGCTCGAAGCGCAGCAGCCGCCGCCCGCGGCTCGACGCACCGAACGTGCGCACCTCGACGTTCTCGGGCAGGTCGGCGGCAGCGGCCGACTGCGCAACCACCGCGACCTCCTCGACGCGCGCCGCGAGCGCACGGATCTTCGGGATCGTCGCCGCCAGGGCTGGATGGCCGGGGTCGACGGCTTGCGTGAGGAAGACGAGACGCTTCATCAGAAGAAGTCTGTGTCGCCGAGCGTGAACCGCCAGGCCCGCGGGTCGCTGTCGAGCGTCCCGGCGAGAGCCTTGCCCATGAAATGCAGTGACCGGGGCGTCGGGACAAAGCCGCAGGCGGCGTAGGCAGCCTGCTGGCCGCGCGCGGGGACGCCGAACACGAGGCGGGTCCCGGGCTTCACGCCGGCGAGACAGGCGCGGAGCAGCCGGCGCGTCGGGCCGACCAGATCGGCGACGAGCGCGACGTCACGTCCGCGGTGGCGCTTGTGGCCCAGGATCGCGTAGCCGCCGTCCCTTCCGTACGCGACGTAGTCTCGCGGCGAGTCGAGATAGCGCCAGTTCAGGTACGCCGCGTCTCGGATGATGTGGCCGGCCCAGCTGGATGCCGCATCGCCCTCGTGCTGGAACTCGACGACCTGAGCGGCGGGCTTGCCGCCGAACGGCAGCGCCCGGGCCCAGATACGGAGCCGCCCGATCTCCGTCCATCCGAGCGGCCCGAGGAAGAGCGGCGCCGTCGGCGCCGACGCAAACGCGAGCACGACGGCCGCGCCGCGGTCCTGCGCCTCCTCCTCGTGCTTGCGCTCGAGAGCGACGAAGATCCCGCGACCGCGTGCGGCCGGCGCGGTCGTCGCGTGGACGGAGAACGACGCGAGCTGCTCGCGACCGCCCAGCACCATCCGGTAGAGCGAGTGCGCGGCGACGCCGATGACGCTGCCGTCGTCGCGCGCCACCGACATCAGCGACCCGGCAGGGTTGCGCGCGAACCACCAGTCGAACTCGGGCCCTGTGAGCGCATCGTCGCCCCAGGCGTCGTGCAGCAGGCGCAGGTAGTCGTCCCGCTGCGCCGGCTCGTACGACGCCAGCTCGTAGTCCATTACTTCGTCGACGTGCCGAGTGCCGCGTTGAAGAGCCGCCGGGCGCGCGTGCCGGTGACGGTGTCCTTCACCGAGATCAGGTCGCACGCGCCCGCGAGCACGAGCTCGAACGTCCGCGGCGAGTACGGCTCGATGTTGTAGCGGCGGAGCTGTAGCGGATCGGTTGCCGGCGAGTTCGCGCCCGAGACGGCCGTGAACGCGACGTCGTACCCGGCCTGCCGCACGAGGCTCAGGTGCACCGGCTTGTAGTGCGCCTCCGAGCCCTTGACGTACGAGAACGCCCGCACCGGACGCCCGAGCCGCTCCTCCAGCCGGAACTTCGACAGCGCGATCTCGCGCGCCGCCTCGTCGACCTCGAGGTCGGCGAGCGGACGATGCGAGATCCCGTGCGACTCGATGCGCACGCCGCGGCGGTCGAGCTCCGCGAGCTCCTCCCAGTCGATCGTGCGGTTGACGATGCCCTGCGCAGCGAGCCGCTCCTCGTGCGGCAGCGGCAGCCGGTCGCCGAGATAGCCGAGCGGGACGAAGAGGACGCTCGGGTAGCGGTACCGCTCGAGCACCCGCGCGGCATTCTCGAGATTGTCGTAGTAGCCGTCGTCGAAGGTGTTCAGCACCGCGTGCGGCGGCAGCGGCTTCCCGTCGACGTAGTGCGCAAGGACGGCATCGAGGTCGACCACCTGGTAGCCGAGCTGGCGCAGCTGATCCATCTGCTCGTCGAACAGCGACACCGGCATCGTCAGCGGGTTGCGCGGCAGATCGTTGACCTTGTGGTACATGAGGACGCGCAGGCTGCGGTCACCGTTGCCGTTGCCGCCTATCGCCGCCGCCGTCTCGCCGAGCGAGCGGTAGACGGAGTTCTTCAGGACCTGCTTGATGCCCTCGGCGCGCACCGGGCTAGCTTAGCCCTGCGATCCGCTCGACCAAGGCGCGCACGCGGGACGCAAATTCCTCCGGCGAGCTCGTCCAGAACGCCGCGCTCGCATGCGCCCCTGCGCCGAGCCGCTCGGCGAGCTCTCGGTCGCTGAGGATGCGGACGATCGCCTCGGCGAGCGTCTGCGTGTCGCCGGGCTCGACGAGCAGGCCGTTGCGCTCGTCCTCGACGAGATCGGGAATGCCGCCGACACGCGCGGCCACGACCGGGCGGCCGCGGCAGAACGCCTCGACGACGACGCGGCCCATCCCTTCCGAGCGCGAGGGCAGCACGAGCGCGGTCGCCCCGTCGAGCGCACGCGCGACCTCCGGCTGCGACAGCCGCTCGTCCCACGACGTCTGCTCCGGGAGGTCGCGGAGCAACTGCTCGACGGGGGCACGCAGGGTGCCCGCACCGACGAGCCGCAGGCGCGAGCCGGGGACGCGCGGCGCGGCGAGCCGCCAAGCCTCCGCCAGGCCGTCGACGTTCTTGTAGCGCTCGAGCACGCCGACGAAGAGCGCCTGCGGCACCTCCGGCAGCGGCTGCGGCGGCGTCTGCAGAAACGAGTCGAAGTCCATGTACGCCGGAAACTCGTCCGCCGGCTCGAGGCCGAGGTCGCGCACGAGCGACGTCGTGTAGCCGGTGATCGTGCGGATGCCGTCGGCGTGGCGCAGACCCGTCAAGGCGACGCGGTCAGCCACCGGATTCAGCGTCGCGCGAAGGCGCGACCCGTAGAGCCGCGTCGGCGCCCGCCAGTCGCCGTGCATGTCCGCGATCACCACCGTGTCCGCGCCCGCGAGCTTGCGGCCGGCGAGCGCGGCAGCCGCCTCGTGCGCCCCCTGGGCGAGCACCGCGTGCGGCCGGAACGAACGAAGCTCGCGCGCAATGCGCACCGGCAGCGCGGCGAAGAACGCCGGGCCGTCGAGCGCGGGCAGCGTGCGTGCCAGGTGGAAGCGCTCGTTCGTGCCGTCGCCGCCGGCGAGCACGCGGAAGTCGAGCTCTCGCCCGACGGCGTCCCACTTCCGGGCCAGGCTCGGGGAGAGCGGCAGCTGCACGCGCCGCGACACGAACAGCACGCGGGGCTTCACGCGCGGGAAACCCGGCGCAGCGTCGACTCGAGCTCGCCGAAGACACGCTCGGGCGCGTACGCCGCCACCGATTGCGCGGCGGCACCTCGCAGCCGTTGGCGCAGAGCGTCGTCGGAGAAGTACCGCCGAACCGCAGCGGCGAGCGCCGCCGTGTCGCCGGCGGGAACGAGCAGCCCGTTGACGCCGTCCTGCACGACCTCGCCGACGCCGCCCGCCTCCATCGCCAGGACCGGCGTTCCCACCGCGAGCGCCTCGACGACCGTGTGCGGGAAGTTCTCCCAGCTCGACGAGAGGATCGTCGCATCGGCCGAGCGGAAGAGCTCGACGACTCGCTGCCGGGGCTGTGCACCGACGAACTCGACCCGGTCGGCGATCCGGAGCTCGACCGCGCGCTGCTCGAGCGCCGGCCGGTCGGGGCCCTCGCCCGCGATGACGAGGCGGACGCCGTCGGTGCCCGCCACCGCCTCGAGCGCGCGGTCGAGCGACTTCTGCGCCGTCAACCTGCCGGCGAAGGCGAGCGTACGGCCGTTGCCGTGGCGCTCCGGAAGCTCGTGCAGCACCGGCACCGGATTCGGCAGCACGCTGACACGCTCGGGCGGGATGCCCCAGCTGAGCACGAGTCCCCGCAGGTACGCGCTGGGGCAATAGATGTACGCAGCGCGCCGCAGCTCGAAGTCGCGCGCGCGCCGTAGCGCAAAGCCGACGGCTCCGCCGCCCCCGGCCTGGAACTCGTCGACGTCGCCGGCGACGAGCCCACGGCGCCTCGAGCGCTCGAACGCCGGATCCGCCGTCAGCTTCACGACGTAGGGCCGCCGCGCCGCGATCGCGCCGGCAGAGCTGCGCCCGAACATGCCCGTCGTGTAGACGACGTCGGCGCGCCGCGCGCGCGAGCGGACGAGGGCCGCGCCGCGCACGTGCCGGACACCGACCGGCAGCGACCGCGAGACCCAGCGCACCGGAAAGCCCTCCGGTGCCGGAGCGGCCTCCGCGGTCGTCACCACCTCGACCTCGTGGCCGCGCGCTCCGAGGAACCTCGCGACGTCCGGAGCATGGCTCGCCGGGCCGCCGACGTCCGGCGGCCAGATCCCGGAGACGATCAGCACCTTCACGACAGCGCCGCCTTGAGCGGCGGAACGGCCTTGATCCGCACGAACAGGATCGTCCAGTACACGCAGAAGGCGATGCTCGAGACGAGCACGGCGGTGGCGGCGCCCGTTGCGCCCCACTCCCGTCCGAGAGCGGCGACGAGCGGGATCAGCACGAGCAGCTCGACGCCGTGCGTCCAGATCCGCAGCGCGGGCCGGCCGATCGAGACCGGGAACGACTTCGTCCAGCCGTAGACCATCCGCAACGCGCCGGCGACGATGACGATGCGCGTGGCGTCGACGGCACCGACGTTCTTGGCGGAGAAGAGCAGCTTCGCGAGCTCCGGAGTGAAGACCAGGAGCGGCGGGAGGATGACGACGCAAAGCGCCGCCATGCCGAGCATGTAGCGCTGGATGCCGGAGAACACGGCGTCGCGCGTGCCCCGCTCCCAGTCGCGCGTCTGCTCGGTCAGCAAGATCAGGCGCGCAGGCGCCGAGACGACGGCGAACGCCTGCTGCGGCGCCATCGCCGCGCGGAAGTACGCGACCTGCGTGGTCGTGGAGACGCGCCCCAGCACGAGGACCGAGAGCGGCGCCGTCAGCGAGATGACGGCCGTCGCGGCCGTCGACTGCCCGACGAAGGAGAGGATGTCGCGGCGCTCGTCGGCGAGCGACACCGCTTCGTGCTGCGGGAAGCGGTGGAAGGCGATCCAGCCGGCGACACTGACGGCCGAGGTTGCAAGGACCTGCGCGATCACCATCCCGAGGAGCGTCGCGTTCAGCCCGTGCGGCGCCGCGATCGCGACCGCCGTGAAACGCAGCGCCATCGAGACGAACAGGAAGAACGCCCGGATGTCGTAGCGGCCGCGCAGCACGATCGCGACACCGCCGACGTTCTCCGTGCACTGAGCCAGCGGAATGAAGGCGCCGATCAAGAGGGGCGTCGTGAGGCCGTTCTTGTTCAGCAGCGTGTCCGCGAACGGCGCAATCGCGACGAGCAGGATCGTCGCGAGCACGCCGCCGGTCAGCTTGAAGGCGACGGCGCTCTCGAACAGGCGGCGCAGCCGCCCCCAGTCCTCGCGCGTCGTGTAGCGGAACCCGAACTTCACCAGCGCCTCCTCCACCGTGAGGTCGAGCAGGCTCTGGATGAACGCCGTCATCGCCAGAACGAGGGCGTATTCGCCGAACGTCTCGGTCGAGAAGACGTGCAGGGCGACGACGGTCGCGCCGAAGCCGAGCGCAGCCGAAGCGTAGGTCCCGGCGGCGGCGGCCGCGCGACGCCAGAAGAGCCGAGAGCGCATGACCGAAGCCTAGACTCGCTGCGTGATCGCCCTGGCGCTGGCCATCCCGTTCCTGTTCCTGCACGTGAAGTACCAGCCCGGCGTCCGCGTTCCGCTCGGCTCGACACATCTCGGGATCGAAGCGTCGGATGTCGCCATTCTCGTCGTGGCGATCGTCGCGCTGCGCGACGGGCTCCGTGCGGGGTTCGGTCGGCTGCGGCCGGCGCTTTCGCTCTGGATCGCGAGCGCCTTGCTGCTCGTCTGGATCTTCGTTCGCACGCAGTCGCTCACACACGCAGTCACCGCGGCGAAATTCGCCGAGTACGCCCTGCTCGCGATCTCGCTCCCGCTGATTCTCCGCAGTTTCCGGCAATGGGAGGTCGTCGCGGGCGCGGTGGTCGCGTGGAGCGTCGCAGCGACGTTCGTGGCGCTGTTGCAGATTTTCGGTTGGGGCATCCTCGACGCCTGGGCGGCGGGCCGGCGACAGCCGTCGTTCCTCGGCCATTCGGATTTCGCGGCGTTGTCTGCGTTCGCGCTCGGGATCGGCCTCGCCGCGGTTCTCAACGCCCGCCGAAGCATCGGCTGGGTGGGAGTCGCCAGCGGCGTCGTCGGACTGATGCTCGCGGGCGCGACGGCCGGCTTGATCGGCACGGTTGCGGGCGTCATCGGGCTGCTGATCATGCTGGCACGCCGACGGCGGCTCGAGCTGCGGGATTTCGCGGTCACCGGCGGCTGCGTCGCGCTCGTAGCCGCCGGCGTGCTGGCGCTGCGCGCGGGCGATTTCGAGCACTTCCTCCGCTTTCTCCACCTCAAGGGCCGCGAGACGCAGACGTCCAACATCGAGACGTATTCGCACCACACGCTGCTCGCGTACATCGGGTACCGCATCTGGCGTAACCACCCCGTCGCCGGCGCAGGGTGGCAAGCGTCGAACGAGCCCGCGACTGTCGACCCGGTGCTGCCGGCCGCACATCGGAGATTCCCCGACCTCGCGCCGCTCGCATTTCCGACCCGCGAGCACGAGTGGGGAATTCAAAACGCATACATTCAGGGCGCGGCCGACCTCGGGATCGTCGGGCTCGTGCTCCTGGTCGCCCCGTTCGCGATCTCCCTCCTGCTCGCCTTCCGCGCGAACGCCCCACCCTGCACGGTCGCAACGTTCGCCGTGCTGGCCGCGGCGGGAATCTGGCTCGGACAGGGGATCGTCGCCGGGATCCCGCTCGACGCCCTCACGTGGCTCGGCTTCGGGCTCGCAGCCACGGCCGCTGCTCAAAGGAGATCGGGCGCGGCTCAGGGAAGATGGGAGCCGTGAGAGCGCTCGTCACCGGCGGCGCCGGGTTCATCGGCTCGAACCTCGTCCACGCCCTCGTCGAACGGGGCGACGACGTCCGCGTGCTCGACAACTTCTCGACCGGGAACCGCAGCAACCTGGAGGGGCTGGACGTCGACGTCGTCGAGGGCGAGCTGCGCTCGTACGAGCGCGTGCACGCGGCCACGCGCGGCGTCGAGGTCGTCTACCACCTCGGCGCGCTCGGCTCGGTGCCGCGCTCCGTGCAGGATCCGTTGACGTCGAGCGCCGTCAACGTCGAGGGAACGCTCAACGTCCTCCTCGCAGCGCGCGACGAGGGGGTCAGGCGCGTCGTCTTCTCGTCCTCGACGTCCGTCTACGGGACGAGCCCCCAACTCCCCACCACCGAGTCGACGCCGACGGACCCGATCTCGCCGTACGGCGTGACGAAGCTCGCGGCGGAGCGCTACTGCATCAGCTTCAGCCGCGTGTACCACTCTTTCGAGGCGGTCGTGCTGCGCTACTTCAACGTCTTCGGCCCCCGCCAGAGCCCGCACTCCCAGTACGCGGCCGCCGTCCCGCTGTTCATCGCCGCGATCGATGCGGGCGAGCCGATCACCATCTACGGCGACGGCGAGCAGTCGCGCGACTTCACCTACGTCGCGAACGTCGTCGACGCGACGTTGCGTGCCGCCGAAGCGCCGGGCGCCAACGGCCGCGCGTTCAACATCGCCGCCGGCGCACCTGCCAGCGTCAACCACGTCGCCGACACGATCGGCGGCATCCTCGGCAAGCCGGTCGAGAAGCGCTTCGAGCCGCCGCGCGCAGGCGACATCCGCGACTCGTGGGCCGCCATCGCCGCGGCCCGCGACGTGCTCGGCTACGAACCCCACGTCGATCTCGCGTCCGGGCTCGAGCTGACGGCCGAGGCGATCGTTGCCCGAGTCTGAGCCCCGGACGAAGATTCTGAGGGTGAT
>DATCYR010000074.1:0-2852 GCA_036526315.1 Gaiellaceae bacterium
GGACGACCGATATTCCGCAGCAAACGCCCCATTTCGTGCCAGGCAGGTGCCGGGTCCCGCGCGGCCACGTCGACTCCGCGGACGGCGGGCGCGAGCTTGTCCTCGATCAGGCGGACGGCGGCGTCGTGCGTGTACGTGTACCCGAGGCCCGACGTGTCGCCGGCGGACACGCGCACGACGACGATCGTGGTCGAGTCCCACTCGAGCGTCCCGTCCGATTCCGGCGCATCCGTCGGAATCGTGCGCGCGAACGCCTCGACCTTATCGACCGGGCAGGAACTCGATGATCTTCTCTTTGAACGACTGAGTGACGACACCCCGAGCCTCCGGATCGCCCTTGCGCAACGCCTTCAACAGCGAGCGCGCCTGGTCGGTGCGGATGTGCGGCGGCAGCGGCGGCACATCCGGGTCGCAGACCGCGTCGATCACGAACGGCCGGTCTGCCTCGAACGCCTGCCGCCAGGTGTCCGCGATGTCCTCGGGCTGCTCGACGCGAACGCCACGCAGCCCGATGAGCTCGGCGAAATCGGCGTAGCGCACGTCGGGAATCCGCTGTGTGTCCGGGTTCATCGGATCCCCCTGCATCGCCCGCTGCTCCCACGTCACCTGGTTGAGGTCGCGGTTGTTCAGCACCAGCACGACCAGCCTCGGATCGGCCCATTCCTTGTAGTACTTCTGCGCCGTGATCAGCTCGGCCATCCCGTTCATCTGCATCGCCCCGTCGCCGACGAGCGCGACGGCCGGACGCTCGGGATGGCAGAACTTCGCCGCGATCGCGTAGGGCACGCCCGGCCCCATCGTCGCCAGCGTCCCCGAGAGCGACGCCAGGTGCGTCGGCCCGAGCTTCAGATCGCGCGCGAACCAGTTCGCCGCCGAGCCTGAGTCGGACGAGATGATCGCGTTCTCCGGGAGGTAGCGGTTGAGCTCCCAGAAGAGCCGCTGCGGATTGATCGGATCCGCTTCCTGCATCGCGCGCTCCTCGAGCAGCCGCCACCACTCCCCGATCTCCTCCTCGATCTGCTCGCGCCAAGAGCGGTCGTCCTTTCGCCGGAGCAGCGGCATCAGCTCGCGCAGCGTCTCCTTCGCGTCGCCGACGAGCGCGCACTCCATCGGATAGCGGATCGCGAGCATCCGACCGTCGATGTCGATCTGCACCCCGCGTGCGTCTCCCGGCTTCGGCAGCCACTCGGAGTACGGGAACGAGGAGCCGACCATCAAGAGCGTGTCGCACTCGTTCATCAGCGTCCAGCTCGGCTTCGTCCCCAGCAGCCCGATCGAGCCGGTGACGAACGGCAGGTGGTCGGAGACGACGGCTTTGCCGAGCAACGCCTTCGCGACGCCGGCGCCGAGCAGTTCCGCAACCTCGACGACCTCGTCGCTCGCCCCGCGCGCGCCCTGCCCGACGAGCATCGCGACCTTCCCGCCGGCGTTCAGGATCTCGGCCGCCTGCTCGAGCTGCGCCCTCGGCGGGACGATGCGCGCCGGCGTGTAGCCGGGAGCGGAGACGACGGCGCCGTGCTCGCGCGGCGGCTGCTCCTGCGCCGGCTCCTCGGCGAGGTCGTTGGGGATGATGAGCGCCGTCACCGTGCGCTGGTCGAGCGCGATGCGGTGCGCGCGGTCGACCAGGTGGCGGATCTGCGTCGGCTCGTACGCCATCTGCACGTACTCGTGCGCAACGTCCTTGAAGAGCGTGACGAGGTCGACCTCCTGCTGGTAGCTGCCGCCGAGGCCCATCCGCGCCTGCTGACCGACGATCGCGAGCACGGGCTGGTGGTCGAGCTTCGCGTCGTAGAGGCCGTTCAGGAGATGGATCGCGCCGGGCCCCGAGGTGGCGAGGCAGACGCCGACCTCGCCGGTCCACTTCGCGTGCGCGCACGCCATGAACGCCGCCTGCTCCTCGTGCCGCACCTGGACGAACTTGAGCTCCTGGTGCCGCTCGAGCGCGCCGATGATGGCGTTGATCCCGTCGCCGGGATAGCCGTAGATTCGCCGGACGCCGTTCTCGACGAGCCGCTCGAGCAGGAAATCTGCGCTGAGCTTGGCCACGGGAAGGTCATCCCCTCGGCCAGACGAGCCAAACCGGAGAACCGAACGGGGCGGCCGACTTGCCGGCCGCCCCGTTCCCCCCACCCGCCGCGTGCTCTAGACCGCGACCTGCGGCCGGCGGCTGCGCGACACGGCGAAGACGAGCGCGCCCGCGCCGAGCGCGATGCCCATGCCACCTGCTGCTCCGACGAGCGCGTCGCGCACGTCGAAGCTGTCGGAGCTCGTGGCGCTGTACGTCGAAGGCCGCCCGTACGTCCGCGCCATCGCCTGCATGCGCAGCCCGGCCGCCTTCAACGCGGCAGGCGTGTAGTACGTCGAGGCCGGCTGCTGCTGAAGCCACCGCTGGACGAGATCGGGCGTCGACGACGAGGACTGACTGACGATCTGCTCGCTCGTTAGGGGGCCTGGCTTCGCCGTCGCCTGACCCGCGAGAACGAGACTCAAAGTCAGCGCGAGAGCCGCGAGCGAAAGGATGTGTCGAACGTTCATATCTCCCTCCATGTCACCGGGAGGCACCTCACCGACCCGGTTACCCACAGGACGCCGCGGCAGTCATCCTCCGCTCACCGACAGGTCACCTCGCGTAATCGCCCGGTAATCGCCGGCTTGGCCATGGAGGGAACCCCCATGGCCAAGCCAATGCAGACCTTTAGTGGACGAACGCGAACTGCTGCGTGTCGACGTAGTCCGACACCGCGCGACCGAGGTTCGCCGCCTCGACGTCGGCGTGCCTGAAGTGGATCCCGGCCCAGACCCGCGCCTCGACCACCTCGTCGGTCACGTCCGAGAAGTGGCTGTAGAAGCGC
>DATCYR010000075.1:0-22764 GCA_036526315.1 Gaiellaceae bacterium
ATCAGACTCGAAGGGCGGCTACGGCCGCCCTTCGACTTCGTGGCGCATCCAGACGTTCGGCTCGACGTAACGGCCCCGGCCGCCGGCGACGCGCACCGGGACGAGTGCTCCGTCCACGACGTACTCGCCGTCGTCGGGAAACACCATTCCCGTCCATTCCTGCCAGTCGTCGACGCTTCCGTCGATCCGCATCGACTCCGGCGCGACGCCGAGGAGCTCCGCCCCGACGCGCTCGTGCGTTCGCAGCCACGGGTCGACATGCAATCCGTCGCCGCGGCGCCACGCGACGAAGCGCTCCATCGGCGTCAGCGGATAGCGGGACTTGAGCGTCGGACGGACGGGAGCGATCAGGCAGTCGAGCCCGCTTTCGCACGCGAGTCGGCGCATCGTCTCGAGGATGAGCCGCGACCAACCCTTCCCCTGCGCCTCCGGCCGCACCATCGCCTGGAGCGCGCAGAGCGTCGTCGGCGATGCGTCGCTGCGCACCTGCGGGATCGCCCAGTCGACGCCGCGTTCGAGCGTCCCGTCCCACACGACGGGGACGGTGTTGCCCTCCGCGAGCACACGATCGGTGTCGTCGTCGTAGAGGTAGAACTGGAACTCCGGTCGGCGCGCATAGAGGTCATCCCAGTGCTCGTTGATCACGCGGTCGTGGAGGAGGAACTCGGGCCAGACGTCGTGGATGCCCGCGAAGCTGGGGTGGCGGTAGAGCTCTTCCTCGGCGGCGGTGACGACGCGGACGGCCATGGGTCGCCTGCAAGGATGCCTATGTGCTGCAGCTGAGCCGCATCACCTTCGAGTGCACAGACCCGCAGCGCGTCGCCGAATTCTGGGCGTCGCTGCTCGACGGCTATTCCGTCGAGGACAACGTCGCGCGTGGAGAAGGGCCGACGCTGTTCTTCCGCCGCGGGGAGAAGTCGCCGACGATCGAGCTGCCCATCCATCTCGACGTCAATGTCCCTGACCGGGAGGTGCAGCTCCAGCGCATCCTCGAGCTCGGCGGCACGCTCGTCGAGACCAAGTCGCACCAGATCGGCGAGCTCTCGGAGACATGGACGGTGATGCGCGACCCGGAGGGAAACGGCTTCTGCATCCAGTCGCCGCCCAACAACGACGCACGACGCATCGGCAACGTGACCTTCTCGTGCGCGAGCCCCGCCTCGCTCGGGCGCTTCTGGGCGGCTGCGCTCGGCTGGCCGGACGAGCCGATCGACCAACGCTTCATCCAGAAGCTGCTCGACGCCGGCATGGATCCGCGCGAGACCGAGTCGTTCTACGTCACGCGCGAGACGCCGACCAGCCGCCCGCGGTTCCTCTTCCAGCGCCGCGAGAAGTCGCGGCCCGCGACGTACCCGATCCACCTCGACTTCCGCGCCGACGAGCGCGCGGCCGAGATCGCGCGCCTGCAGGAGCTCGGCGCGACGCTCGAGGCCAGCAGATCTGACGGCGGCCGCGAGTGGTCGGTCATGCGGGATCCGGAGTCGAACCCGTTCTGCGTCGAATAGCGCCGTCGGACGGCTCGACGCGCCAGCCCTGCACGCCGACCCGGCGCACGGCCTCTGCCCGGTCGGGCTCGGCGAGCGCGACGACGCAACCCCCGAACCCGCCCCCGGTCATCCGCGCGGCGAACGCGCCCGCGTCGAGCGCCGCGGCGACGAGGGCGTCCAGAGCCGGCGTCATCACCTCGTAGTCGTCGCGCAGGCTGGCCTGGCCGGCCGCGAAGATCGGGCCGAGGGCCGCCACGTCGCCTCGCTCCAGCGCGGCAACGGTCTCCCGGACACGCTCGTTCTCGGTCGCCACGTGCCGGACACGCTGCGGCCGGCCAGCCTCGAGCTCACGGCGCCGATCACCGTAGCCCGAGTGCTCGAGCTCCCGGCGCTCGCCCGAGTCGAGGACGAGGATCGCCACATCGTCCGGAAGCGGCACCCAGCGGCGCTCGAGCGTCCCGCAGTCGAGCAGCAGCGCGTGCCCCGCACGGCCGAGCAGCGACGCAGCCTGGTCGAGGATCCCGGAAGGCACGCCGGTCGCGCGCTGCTCGGCACGCTGGCACGCGAGCGCGAGCTCCAGCGGCTCGACCTGGAAGCCGGCGGCGTTGCAGAGCGCCAGCGCGACAGCCACCTCGAACGCGCCCGAGGAGCCGAGACCGGCGCCCTGCGGCAGGTCGGACTCGACTTGCACGCGGATGCCGACCGGAGGCCGGCCGAGCGCCTTCAGCTCGCGCTCGACTGCCTCGGCGAGCGGCGAGGCCGGCTCGAGCGGCTCGCCCGGCTCGTACCTCAGCGTGATGCCGAGCTGGATCGCGATCGGCAGCACGAGCCCGCCGCCGTAGTCGGTGTGCTCCCCGATCAGATTCACGCGCCCTGGGGCCCACACCTCCATCGCCGCGCGCGAGGATAATGGCCTCGTGCAGAAGTACGTCATCTCGGAGCTCGACTCGGGCGAACGCGTCATCTCCGAGCGCGTCCCCGGCGTTCGGTCGGTCGCGATCGGCTTCTGGATCGGCGCCGGCTCGCGCGACGAGACGGACGCCAAGGCCGGCGCCTCGCACTTCATCGAGCATCTGCTGTTCAAGGGCTCGCACGCCTACACCGCTCAGCAGATCGCCGAGATCTTCGACGGCCTCGGCGGGGAGCTGAACGCGGCGACGTCGCGCGAGCACACCATGGTCTACGCCCGCGTCCCGGACGCACATGTCCAGACGGCCCTGAACGTGATGACGGACATGGTGTTCGCGCCTTCGTTCTCCGACCTCGACTCGGAGCGCGAGGTCGTGCTCGAGGAGATCGCCATGTACGAGGACACGCCGCAGGAGCTCGTCCACGACCTCTTCTCGGAAGCCGTCTTCGGCCGTCATGCGCTCGGCCGTCCCGTGATCGGCAACGCCGAGGTAATCTCGAACGTGACGAAGCGCGTCCTGTCGACGTACCACCGGCAGATGTACGCCGGCGGCAACGTCGTCATCGCCGCCGCCGGGAACGTCGAGCACAACAAGCTGATGCGGATGCTGCAGCGCGCTCAGAGCCAGCAGCGGCCGCCCGCGGGCGGCCCGCGCGTGCGGCGGCCGCTCGTGAAGGCGCCGCCGCCGGGCCTCGTGTTCGCGAGAAAGGACACCGAGCAGTACCACGTCTGCGTCGGCGCGCCGGGGATCTCGCGTTCCGACCGGCGCCGCTTCGCGGCGTCCATCCTCGACTCGATCCTCGGGGGCTCCGCGTCGTCGCGCCTGTTCCAGGAGATCCGCGAGAAGCGCGGCATGGCCTACGCGGTCTACTCGTTCGCGTCGCAGTACACCGACACCGGCCTCGTCGGCGTCTACATCGGCACGCGCGAGGAGAACCTCGCGTCGTGCCTCGAGATCACGGCGGAGCAACTGGCCGACATCGCCGGCGGGAACGTCAAGCCCGACGAGATCGCACGGGCGAAGGAGAACCTCAAGGGGCGGATCATGCTCTCGATGGAGTCGACGTCGAACCGCATGAGCCGGCTCGGCAAGTCCCTCGTCACCGACACGGAGCTGCTCTCGTTCGAGCGGATCATCGCGGAGATCGAGGCGGTCGACGCCGACGAGGTCGCCGAGCTGGCGGGGCTGCTCTTCGCGCCCGAACGGCTGTCGATCTCCGGCATCGGCCCGAGCGACCGCACCTTCCGAGCGGCCGTGCGGCGCATCAATCCGGCCGTCCTCGCGCGCGCCGCTTGAAGGTCGTTCTCAACGGCCGCGGCGGGAAGGTCGGGCGCGTCCTGGGCCCCGCGCTGGAGGCTGCGGGCCACGAGCTGGTCGAGCTCGAGGCAGCCGAGGCGATGATCGACTTCACGGTTCCCGACGCGGTCGTCGGGAACGTCCGCGCGGCCGCCGAGCGCGGAATTCCGGGCGTGATCGGGACGAGCGGCTTCGAGCAGGAGCCGGTCGACGCGCTGGCCCGCCAGCACGGCCTCCCGTGCTTCTACGGGCCGAACTTCGCGCTCGGAGCCGTCCTGATGATGCGGTTCGCGCGCGAGGCCGTTGCGTACCTCCCGCACGCCGAGATCATCGAGATGCACGAGCTCGGCAAGAAGGACGCGCCGTCCGGAACGGCGAAGGCGACGGCTGCGCTGATGGGGACGGAGCCGCCCACGCACTCCGTCCGCCTGCCCGGCCTGGTCGCCCATCAGGAGGTCGTGTTCGGAACCGAAGGCCAGATGCTGACCATCCGGCACGACACGTTCTCGCGCGAGGCGTTCGTCCCGGGCGTGCTGCTGGCGCTCGCGAAGGTGCGGGAGCTGCCGGCCGGACTGACCGTCGGGCTCGAAACGCTCCTCTGATCGAGGTTCTAGTCGCTCAGCGCCCGGGAGTAGCGGCGGCCGGTTTGCTCGAGGCCGACGCGCTCGTAGAAGGCGTGCGCATCGTCACGCCGCTCCGCCGTCGTCAGGAACAGCAGCTCGCAGCCGCGCAGCCTCGCTTCCGTCTCCGCCGCCTCGACGAGCGCCCGGCCCACGCCGCGACCGCGCTGCGCCTCATCCACGATCAACACGCCGAGCTTCGCGGCCGGACGCTCGCGCTCGAGCGCCGGGGTGACCTGGAGGTGGGCGACCCCGACGACGCGCCGGTCGAGCTCGGCGACGAGCACGCGGTCGCCGACGACCCGCAGGCGCTCGAGCCGCTCGTCGACGGCGCCGGCGTCACTCGGATAGCCGAGCTCCGTCAGCAGCCGTGCGACTGCACCGGCGTCGTCGGCCCGCGCATCCCGGATCGTCGGATCCACGGGGCTAGACTACGAGGCTGTGCTGGGCGAAGTCCTAACGGCCGTCGTCACGCCGTTCGACCGCCACGGAGCCGTCGACTTCGAGCGCTTCCGCGAGCTCGCCGAGCACCTTGTCGACAATGGCTCGGACGGGCTCGTCGTCGCCGGCACGACGGGGGAGAGCCCGAATCTCACCGACGACGAGCGGCTCGAGCTCTTCCGGGTCGCCGTCGACACGCTCCGGGGGCGGGGCACCGTCGTCGCCGGCACCGGCACCTACTCCACGGCTCATTCGGTCCACCTGACCCGCGAAGCGCACGAGCTCGGCGTCGACGGGCTCCTCGTCGTCACGCCGTACTACAACAAGCCGCCGCCGCGGGGCATCGTCGAGCATTTCCGCGCGATCGCCGACGTGAGCGACAGGCCGATCATCGTCTACAACATCCCGGCGCGCGTCGTGCTCAACCTCGAGCCGGAGACGATCGTCGAGCTCGGGCAGATCCCGACCGTGCGGGCCGTCAAGCAGGCGAACGACGACCTCGCGCAGGCGCGGCGCATCGTCGCCGAGACGGATCTCGACCTCTACGCGGGGGACGACAACCTCGTGTTCCCGTTCCTCGAGCTCGGCGGCGTCGGCGGCGTGTGCGTGCACACGCATGTCGTCGGGCCACGCGTGAAGGCCATGGTCGCCGCCTTCCGCGGGGGAGATGCCGAGACTGCCCGGCAGCTCGACCGGGAGCTCGCTCCCGTGTACGAGCTGCTGAAGGTGCAGACGAATCCGATTGCGATCAAGGCCGCGCTCAACCTGCTCGGCCACGACGTCGGCGGCCTGCGGCTACCCCTCGTCGAAGCGGACGAAGGCGAAGTCGCGCGCGTCCGGGACTGTCTCGAGCGGCTCGGGCTCCTGACCCCCGCCGCGGTCTAGCTCCGGCTTCAGCGCCAGCGCCAGGCCGAGGTCGTCGAGCGATTCGAGCAGGGCCAGCTCGACATGGCGCGGCGGCAGCTTCGGCGCCACGAACGCCACGAATCCCACGAGCGCGCTGTTGTCGCGCCTCAGCGGCAGCGCGACGGCGACGCCGTCGACGCCGAGCTCCGCGCCCGGCGCGACGATCGCGTCCAGGCCGGATTCGGCCTCGCGTACGAGCCAGCTCATGAGTGCCGCCGGCGCCGGGCCGCCCGTTCCGGACTCGGCGTCGATCGACCCGCCCAGCCCGTCCTCGTCCCACGCGACCAGCCCCGCCCACCCGTGGTGCCAGACACATGACACGGCCGCGGCGGCCCTCTGGAACACGGTGATGCGATCGTCGTCCGCCGCGAGGGCGCGGTAGAGCGCGGCCGCGGCGCGGCCGGCTCGGAGCTGGACGACGGCACGCAGGCCGAGGCCGACGACGGCGAGAACGGCGCCCGCCAAAGTCAGCCACGTCTGGCCGAAGCCGAGCCCGGCGAGCGCGAGGACGACGCCGCCGAGCGCGAGGAGCTCCGGCCGTTCCTTCAGCTCGCCGGCGCCGACGATTCGGACGCGGTACGAAGCGGACGCATGCCGCAGCTCCTGCAACTCGGCCGGCGTCAGCACGTCAGCGGGGTCGATCCCCCGCTGCACGGCGACGAACGCCTTGGCGACCGTCGGCTGGAACTGCGTGCCCGCGTTCCGCTCGACCTCCCGGAGGGCGGCTTCGCGCGAGAGGCCTTTCCGGTACGGACGCTCCGTCGTCATCGCGTCGAAGCTGTCCGCAACGATCAGGAAATGCGATGCAAGCGGCAGCTCGTTCCCGCCGACGCCGTAGTAGCCGTGTCCGTCGACGCGCTCGTGGTGCAGCTCGACGGCGTGGGCCTGAGCAGCGACGAACTCGAACCGCTGCAGCAGCCGTGCGGACAGACGCGGGTGCCGCCGCATGGCCGCCCACTCCGCACCGTCGAGGCCGCCGCGCTTGCGCAGCACGGAGGCGTCGACGGCGACCTTGCCGAGATCGTGGAGCCTTCCGGCCCAGCGCAGTCGGTCGATGTCGGAGCAGGGCAGCCGCAACGCGCGAGCGAGCGCGTCGACATAGCCGGCCACACGAAGCGAGTGACGGTACGTCGACGGGTCGCGCTCGTCGACGATGTTCGCGAACGTCTCGAGTGCGCGCAGCGTCTCGCGCTGGACGCGGCGCAGTCGCAGCTGCGAGTGGTGGAGGGCGAGCGCGAGCGGAACGAGGACGATCACATTCCAGGGGCTGCCTGTCGCCAGCAGCGCGATCGCCGCGCCGAGCCCTGCTTCGCCGGCGCCGGAGACGAGCGGCGGCTCGAAGCTCTCGCGGGCGCCGACGACGTCGAGCAGCAGCGTTCGCACCGTCAGGTACGCCACAGCGAGCGCAACGAGCGGAACCAGGTCGTCGAGCAGCGAGAGACTCCCGACCTGGCCGCCGGCCGCCGCGAAGACGAGGCCGGCCACGACCGCGGTTCCGGCATAGGCCAGGCCGTCGAAGGAGGCCTTCCGCAGCGCGACGCCGTGGAAGAGGCCCGCCGCGACGGTGCCCACGGCGGCGACCGGCGCCGCCAACCACGGCCCCAGGAGGACGACGGCCGCGATCTGCACCGCGCACGCGATCCGAAACCGCTCGGCGGGCATCGGCGCACCCAGGCGCTCGCGGTCCGAGCCCTCGAACAGGCCGACCGTGATCGCGGCAGCCAGAAACAGCGCGAGGGTCGTGTGCCCCATGGCTCCCGTATCGGCCCGCTCGGACTCGGGCGTTAACGACGACGGAGGGCGGCGTCAGGCTCCTCGCGGCGCCGCCAAGTCGGCGCCTTAGACTGAGTCGTTCATGGCGGACACCTGCAGGATCGTCGCGCTCGGCGGCCTCGGCGAGGTCGGCAAGAACATGACCGTCTACGAGTCCGGCGACGACATCGTCGTCGTCGACGCCGGGCTTGCGTTCCCGCGCGACGAGCATCTGGGCGTCGACCTCGTCCTGCCGGACTTCTCGTATCTGCGCGAGCGCGCCGGCGCGATCCGCGCGGTGATCCTGACCCACGGCCACGAGGACCACGTGGGCTCGCTGCCGTATCTGATGCGCGAGGTCGGCGTGCCGGAGGTCTGGGCGACGCGGCTGACGCTCGGGCTCGTGAAGTCGAAGCTCGACGAGCACGGCCTGCTGCGCGCCGCCGAGCTGCGCGAGGTGCATCCGGACGACCCGCCACGAGAGGTCGGGCCGTTCCGGATCGAGTTCGTGCGCATGGCGCACTCGATCCCGGATGCCGTCGCGATCGTCCTCGACACGCCCGGCGGGCTCGTCGTGCACACCGGCGACTACAAGCTCGACCACACGCCCGTGGACGGCCTCAAGACGGATGTGGGGCGCCTGGCCGAGCTCGGGAACCGCGGCGTCGACTTGCTGCTCGGGGACTCGACCAACGCCGAGCGTCCCGGCTTCACGCCGTCTGAGCGCATCGTCGGCGACGCCTTCCGGCAGATCTTCCCGCTGCGCGAAGGGCGGATCCTCGTCTCGTCGTTCGCCTCGAACGTCCACCGGATGCAGCAGGCGGTCGACGTCGCGGTCGGCCTCGGGCGCAAGGTCTGCATCGTCGGCCGCTCGATGCGGAAGAACGCGAACATCGCGCGGAACCTCGGCTACATGGAAGTGCCCGACGGCGTGCTGATCCGGCCGCCCGAGCTGGAGGAGCTGCCGCCGAACGAGCAGCTGATCCTCTGCACGGGCAGCCAGGGCGAGCCGCTGTCGGCGCTGACGCGCATCGCCTACCACGACCATCCGGCGCTGCGCGTGGAGCGCGGCGACACGGTGATCATCTCCGCGAAGCCGGTGCCGGGGAACGAGCTCCGCGTGCACGACACGATCAACCAGCTCGCGAAGGCAGGCGCCGAGGTGCTGCACCAGGAGATCGCGCCGGTGCACGTGTCCGGTCATGCGTGCTCCGAGGAGCTGCGGACGCTGCTGTCGCTGCTGCGACCGCGCGGCGTGATGCCGGTGCACGGCGAGTTCCGGATGCAGGCGGCCCACGCACAGCTCGCGCGCGACGCCGGCGTGCCGGCCTCGAGCATCGTCCTGGCCGAGAACGGCACCGTCGTCGAGCTGTCACGCGACGGCGTGCGCGTCGTGGACGAGGTCGAGACGGGCGTGGCGTTCGTCGACGGCCTCGGTGTCGGCGACGTGCAGGACGTGGCGCTCCGCGACCGCCGGCGGCTGTCGGAGGACGGCGTCCTGATCATCGTCGCGACGCTCGCGTCCTCGAACGGCGGCTCCGCCGGGCCGCCGGAGCTGATCGCGCGCGGCTTCGGCGACGGCTCGGGCCCGCTGCTTGACGAACTGCGCGACGAGGCCAATCGTGTGCTGCAGAAGTGTCTGGAGGAAGACATCAGTGAGATCAAGCTGCTGCAGGAGCATCTGCACGACGAGGTCGGGCAGCTCGTGTACGACCGAACCCACCGCCGGCCGATGATCCTTCCGGTAGTAGTGGAGGTCTGATGGCGATCCGAGCGAGAGAGCCCGGCTGGGCGGACGTGCTGGAGGACAACGCGGCCGAATGGGCGACCGCGCGCCGGCTCGTCGGCCAGCTGGCCGCGTGCGAGGCGGCCGCGCTTGCGTTCTGCCGGCTCCTGGAACGCTGGGCGCGCGGCGACGCCCACCCCTCGACGGCCGGCGGCCGGGAGGCCGCGCTGAGGCACGCGGCAGACCGCGCCGAGACGGCCCTCGCGGGGCTCGACCGGCCGCTCGACCGCTACCTGCTCGAGCTGGAGTCCGACCGCGCGGAGGGGCGCTCGTGGTACGGCGGCCCGGGCGCCGGCGAGCTGCTGGAGTGGGCGCCGATCCTCAAGCGCGCGGGCGTCAGCGCCTGCCCGACCCGCGTGGCGCAGGCCTACCTCGAGCTCGCGGTGCTCGTCCGCGCGCTGCAGGGGCTGGCGGACATGGCCCGGATCGAGGCGCCGCCCGACCGGTCGGCGCTCTGGGCGGGGTTGTTCGACCTGCGTGAGAACCTCGAGCGCGCCGCCCTCGACCTGCGCGCCCTAGCCGCCTAGCGGCAACCGCTCGCGCTCGCGCCAGCGGCCAGGCGCCAACTCCTCCAGAAACGACACGGCGCGTGCCTGGCACGGGTGCGGGAGGTGCGGCGCGAGGCGGCGCTGGATCTCGCCGCGCAACGCCGGGCCGTCAACGTCCTCGCCCAGGGTGGCGTGCGGGACGACCTCGTCGTGGCTGCCGCCGTAGGGCGGCCATTCCGGGAAGCGCTCGAACAGCGCGCGCATGCACGCGCGCAACTCGTCGTCGGGCTCCGGCACGGCGTAGACGACATCGGGCCACGCTGCAATCCGCGTCAGCTCGAACTCGAACGGCTTGCGCCGCGCGAAGAACGCCCGCGCCTCGTCCGCCACGTCGCCGAACGGGTGGAGCAGCGTGACGTGAAAAGGAATGCCGGCGGCGACGGACTCACGGGCCAGGTCGCGGCGAACGGCGTCGAACGGCTCGGCGTCGCCGATCGCGATCACGAGCGCCGCCGCCACTGCCGGAGCTTACGATCCGCGCGTGGCAGGGTCGCTGACCGTCGTCGGCTCGATCAACCTCGATCTCGTGGCGCAGGTCGAGCGCCTGCCGCGGGCGGGGGAGACCTTGACGGGCGCGACATTGGAGCGGATCCCGGGCGGCAAGGGCGCGAACCAGGCCGTCGCCGCAGCTCGCCTCGGGGCGGCCGTCCGGATGGTCGGCGCCGTCGGGCGCGACGCGAACGCCGACGAGGCCCTGAGCGGCCTCCGCGAGGCAGGAGTCGACTCGGCCGTGCGCGAGGTCGACGAGCCGACGGGCATCGCGATCATCCTCGTCGCCGCGGACGGCGAGAACCAGATCGTCGTCGTCCCCGGCGCGAACGCGCACGTGGCCGGCTTCTCGGCGCCGGGCCACGTCCTCTGCCAGCTGGAGATCCCGGACGCGGCGGTGCGGGCGGCGCGGGAGCAGGCTGACTGGCTCTGCGTCAACGCCGCACCCGCGCGGCCGCTGCCCGTCGAGGCCGACCTCGTCGTCGCGAACCGCTACGAGGCGGAGGTCGTGGGCGACCAGGCGTTACTCGCGCTGACGCTCGGGGCGGAGGGCGCGATCTTGCTCGAGGACGGCCGCGAGGTCGCGCGGGCGACGCCGCCGCGGGTCGACGCCGTCGACGGCACAGCGGCAGGAGACGCCTTCACCGCCTGTCTCGTCGTGTCGCTGCTGGAGGGACGCGACCGCGAGGAGGCGCTCCGCCGCGCCTGCGCCGCCGGGGCGATCGCGGCCTCGCGCTTCGGCGCACAACCTTCCCTGCCGACCGCGGACGAGGTAGACGCAATACTCCGCGCGTGAGCGCGACGAAGATCCTCCTCGACTGCGACCCCGGGCACGACGACGCGATCGCGCTGCTGCTCGCGCTCGCCTCGCCGGAGGTCGAGCTGCTCGGCGTGACGACCGTCGCCGGCAATCAGACGCTCGACAAGACGACCGCGAATGCGATCCGGCTGCTCGAGTTCGTCGACCGGGCCGAGATCCCGGTCGCTGCGGGCGCCGACCGGCCGCTCGTGCGCCCCCAGTACGTCGCCTCCTACGTGCACGGCGAGACCGGCATGGACGGGCCCGACCTGCCGGCGCCGCGAGGCAAGCCGGTGGACGGCCACGCGGTCGACTTCCTGGCCGACGCGATTCGCAGCGCAGGCGGCGCCGTCACGCTCGTGCCGACAGGCCCGCTCACGAATGTCGCGCTGTTGCTGGCGCTCCATCCCGACGCACGGCCGGAGCGGATCGTCCTGATGGGCGGCGCGATCGCCGAGGGCAACGTCACGCCCGCGGCCGAGTTCAACATCTGGGCCGACCCCGAGGCGGCCGCGCGCGTTTTCGCGAGTGGAATCGACACGACGATGGTCGGCCTCGACGTCACGCACAAGGCCCTGTTCACACCGGCGCACGTGGAGCGACTCGAGGGCCGGGTCGGCGGCATGGTCGCGGCGCTGCTCGAGTTCTACGGCCACTTCCACAAGGAGGTGTACGACTTCGACGGCTCGCCGATTCACGACGCGGTCGCAGTCGCGCACGTGATCCGCAGCAACCTCGTGCGGACCGAGCACTTGAACACGGAGATCGACGCGGAGTCGGAGCTCTGCCGTGGCCGCACCGTCGTCGACCTCTGGCGGCGAAGCGGACGCGAGCCGAACTCGCACGTCGCCGTCGACATCGACGCCGACGGCTTCCTCGAGCTGCTCGTCGAGCGGCTCAACTCGTTCCCGCAGTGAGCCTCGTCTTCGCCGCGATCGCGCCGCACGGGACGCTGCCCGAGGCGCCGGTCGCGAACGCCGACGCCACGCATGCCGCGCTCGCGACGCTCGGCGAGCGCTTCGACGCGGCGCGGCCCGACACGACGATCGTGCTGACGCCGCACAACGTCCACGTCGAGGGGCACTTCGCCGTCGTGCTTGCAGGGACGATCGCGGGCTCGCTCGCCGAGTTCGACGCGCCGGAAGTCGAGCTCTCGTGCCCGGTCGACTTCGAGCTTGCGGCGGAGAGCGTCGCCGCGCTCCACGACGACGGGATCCCCGTCGTCGGTGCGAGCTTCGGGCCGAACGACCCGCATGCCGCGACGGCGCCCATGGACTGGGGCGTCCTGATTCCCGTGTGGGCGATGGGCGGCAGGCACGACCCGCCGGTGCCGCTCGCCGTCGTCAGCCCGGCGCGCGACCGCTCTCCCGAAGAGCACGTCCGGGCCGGTCGAGCGCTCGCACGCGCGGCGAATGCGTCCGGCAGGCGCGTCGCCCTGATCGCGAGCGCCGACCACGGGCATGCCCACGACGCCTCCGGCCCGTACGGCTTCGATCCCGCCGCAGCGCGGTACGACGCGAAGGTCGTCGAGCTTGTCGAGGAGAACCGGCTTGCCGGGCTGCTCGAGCTCGATCCCGCCTTCGTCGACGCGGCGAAGGCCGACAGCTGGTGGCAGCTCCTGATGCTGCACGGCGCTCTCGGCGACGGCTGGAACGCGGACCTTCTGAGGTACGAAGCACCCACGTATTTCGGGATGCTTTGTGCCGCCTTTGCGCCGAGATAAAGACGCGGGCTGTCGCCGCGGAAGTCTGGCTGGTAATCCCAGTCAGCGGAGACATGCAGCTGCGGCAACTCATCATCGCGCTCGTGGCGGTCGCCGGGATCTGCGTCGGCGTCGGCCTGGAGTCCCAGAGCCGGCACCGCCGGACGACAGCCTCTGAGCTTCCCGCGCCGGTTAGGCCGAAGCCGGAGCTGATCACGGTCTCGGCGCTCGAGCGCCCGGTCTCGTCGATGCCGATCGCCGTGCAGGTCAGGCCGAGGGCGCACGTGCACGCGCGGGGCGGCACCGCTGCGCGCGCCGCCCGCGCGCGCCGCGTCCATTTTCAGGCGACGGCGGCGTTTGACGACTCGAGGAGCTACACGGAGACGCCGCCGCCGCTCGACCCGCTCCAGATCACGAACGTGCAGGTCGGCGCGCCGACGTCGTCGAGCGTGCAGATCACGTGGCAGACGAACATCCCCACCGGCGAGCAAACGGCGTTCGGCCTCGACGCGCCGACCGTGTGGACGCAGCCGAGCTCCGTGTTCCGCATCGACCACGTCAGCGACATCAAGGGCCTCGAGCACTCGACGACCTACACGGCCTACCTCCATGCCGTCGACGAGTGGAACCGCGCGCAGACGGCGACGGTCACGTTCACGACCGGGCCGATGCTCGACCAGAGCTCGGCGCGCACGGCCGGGAGCAGCATCTACGTCGACGACCGGCCGTTCTTCCCGACAGCCGTGTGGGAGCAGTGCTCGGACATGTTCGACAGCAACATCAACGACGGCATCGACCTGTTCATGGGCGACGGCTGCAAGGACGACACGGGCCTTCCGACGCGCCTCGCCGGCCGGGCGTACTCCATCGTCGACTCGCAGCACGCGAACGCCACGGGCCGCGGCGTGATCGGCTGGTACCTCCCGGACGAGTGGGACGCGTTCCTGAAGAGCGACGTCAGGCGCGCCGATCTCGCCAACGACGTTCCGGCCGCGCGGCCCGGCCGGATCAGTTTCCTGACGCTGACGAATCACTTCTACAGCCCGGCGGCGCCGCTGCCGCAGGGCAAGGGCATGTACCCGGTGCTGTTCCAGATCCCGGACGTGATCGGGTTCGACCTCTACCCGCTGCAGGTGTGGTGCCGGCCGGCGTTCGGCGACGTCTTCGACGCGCAGGCCGAGCTCCACAGCCTCTCGGGCGGCAAGCCGACGTTCCAGTGGATCGAGGTCGCGCGCATGGAGCAGCCGTGCCGCACGCACTCGGAGTTCGACCCGACGCCGGCGACGGTGGGTGCCGAGACTTGGCTCTCGATCGCCGGCGGCGCGAACGCGGTCGGCTACTTCCCGAACCATTGGTCGCCCGGCATCGGCGTCGAGATCTCACGCACGAACCGGCAGATCAAGGCGTTGACGCAGGCGCTGCTGGCACCGACCGCGCCTGCCGCGTCCGACAGCGGCACCGTCCGCCTGGCGGCACACACCCTCAACGGCGCGCTCTACGTGATCGCCGTGAACACGAGCTCCACGACGGTCACCGCGCGGATCGACGTGGACGGGATCAACGGGCGCTCCGCCACGGTGCTCGGCGGCGCCGGTCCGGCCGTGGCCGCCGACGACAAAGGGTTCTCCGACACGTTCGGACCGCTGGCCGCACGCGTGTACGTCATCCCGCCCGCCGGCTGGTGAGCGCCGGCGGCCAGCCGCAGAACCTTCACGCCGTACGAGTAGGACGGAGCCCTCCGGCGGCGAAAGACGCCGTCATGCCAAAGCGCCGAAAGCAGCGGCCCCTGCGGCCGCGTGTCCCGTCGCGGGTCAAGAAGCGCACCCGCAAAGTCCGAAGCGAACAGCACCACGAGCTCGTCGGGCTCGGTCTGCTCGCGCTCGGCGTCTTCCTGGCGTCGATCCTCTACCTCGGCTGGAGCGGGGGGATGGTCGGCGGCGCGATCGCGGACGGCTTCTCCGGGCTCATCGGCGCCGCCGCCTACGTCGCGCCCATTGCCTTCATCGCCGTCGGCGCGCTGATGGTCGCGCGCAGCACGCTCGTCGACGTACGGCCGTTCCGTACCGGCTTGATCGTCACCTCCTTCGGGCTGCTCGCAGCGCTCGGGGCCGCGCACGGCGGCGCGATCGGCAGCGGCCTCGACAAGCTCTTCGGGCTGCTCGTCGGCTCGACCGGCACGACGATCATCGGCGTCCTCGCGCTCATCGTCGGCGTGCTGCTGCTCACCGGCGCGTCCGCAGGAGCGCTCGTGCGGCGCTCGGGCCACGCCGTCAAGCGCGCGCACAGCCGTGCGCGGCGCGCGACGCCGACCGAGGCGCTGCCGCGCCCGGCGCCGGTCATCCCGATCCGCACGACGAACGAAGCGCCGGTCGATGCCGTCCACGACTTCCCCGACGTCGTCGGCGAGAACCAGCCGCCGCAGCTGCTCGTCGAGCCGCCGCCGACGGACGACCCCGACCAGCCGTCATTGTTCGACGTCGTCTCGTCGGAGTCGCACGAGGACTACCGGCTGCCCGATCGCAATATCCTGCGCCAGGCACCTGCAGCGAGCGAGCTGTCCTCCGACGTCGCCGAACGCACCGCGGGCGCGCTCGTGCAGACGCTGGCGCACTTCGGCATCGAGGCGACGATCGTCGGCCAGATCTCGGGGCCGCGCGTCACCCGCTACGAGCTCCGGCTCGCCCCGGGCACGAAGGTGTCGAAGGTCGCGGCGCTGAAGGACGACCTGTCGTACGCGCTCGCGACGACGGAGATCCGCATCCTCGCGCCGATCCCGGGGAAACAGGCGGTGGGCGTCGAGCTCCCGAACCTCTCGCCGAACCTCGTCACGCTCGGCGACATCTTCGACGACCTGCCCGCGACCGCGAGCCCGCTGGCGGTCTGGCTCGGCAAGGACATCTCCGGAACGGCCGTGTGGACCGACCTCGCGCGCATGCCGCACCTGCTGATCGCCGGCACGACCGGCTCCGGGAAGTCGGGCTGCATCAACACGCTGCTCACGTCCGTGCTGCTGCGCTCGACGCCCGACGAGGTGCGCATGATCCTGATCGACCCGAAGCGAATCGAGCTCAACTTCTACGAGTCGATCCCGCACCTGCTGACGCCGGTGGTCTCGAGCCCGAAGCAGGCGGCGGCAGCGCTGACGAACGTCGTCGCTGAGATGGAGCGCCGGTACGAGAAGCTGTCCGTTGTCCGCGCACGCAACCTCGCCGAGGCGAACCGGACGCTGCGCCAGCGCGGCGAGCAGCCGCTGCCGTACCTCCTCGTCGTGATCGACGAGCTCGCCGACCTGATGATGATCTCCCCGCAGGACGTGGAAGACGCCGTGATTCGCCTCGCCCAGAAGTCGCGTGCCGTCGGCATCCACCTCGTGCTCGCGACGCAGCGCCCGTCGGTCGACGTCATCACGGGGATGATCAAGGCAAACGTCCCGTCGCGGATCGCGTTCGCCGTCTCGTCGCAGACGGACTCTCGCGTCATCCTCGACCAGGCGGGCGCGGAGAGCCTGCTCGGCCAGGGCGACATGCTCTTCAAGCCGCTCGGGACGTCGCGGCTCCAGCGCGTCCAGGGCGCGTACGTCTCCGAGGAGGAGATCGCGCTGATCGTCGAGCAGTGCCGCCACCAGCGCGAGCAGGAGCTCGACGAGTCGCTCCTCGAGCTGCCGGAGGTGTTCGCGGAAGACGTCGATGCGGACGACGGCGAGTTCGACCCGGACGAGGATCCGCTGCTCGACAAGGCGATCGAGATCGTCGTCCAGACGCAGACTGCATCAGTTTCGTTGCTGCAGCGGCGGCTCCGTGTCGGCTATACGCGCGCCGGGCGGCTGATCGACATGCTCGAGCGCCGCGGGATCATCTCGGGCTACGAAGGATCGAAGCCGCGGCGCGTGCTCGTCTCGGAAGCCGAGCTGCCGACCGCCGGCGTCTGAAGCTCGAGCCCGTCGAGTCCCCAGATGACGAACGCGCCCGTCCGCCGGGGCTCGCCGGCGAGCGTGAAGTCGGGCCAGTACGTGCGCAGGGCGTCGAGGCTCGCCTCCAGCTCGATGCGGGCGAGCGGCGCGCCGATGCAGACGTGGATGCCGCCGCCGAAGCCGATGTGCTGGATCGCGTTCTCCCGGCCGACGTCGAGCTCGTCCGGCCGCTCGAACACGCGCGGATCGCGGTTCGCCGCGCCGAACAGGAGCGCCAGCTTCTGCCCGCGCGGGATCGTCACGTCGCCGATCGTGAAGTCGTCGGCCAGCACCCACCGCTCGAAGAGCTGCAGCGGCGGGTCGTAGCGGATCAGCTCCTCGCCGGCTTTCGCCGCGGGAACCTCGCCGTCGACAACGCGCCGCCACTGGTCCGGCCGGCGGGCAAACGCGAGCATGCCGTTGCCGAGCGTGTTGACGCTCGCCTCGTGGCCGGCGTTCAGCAGCACGATCACCGTGCTGACGATCTCGTCGTCCGCGAGCCGCTCGCCGTCGACGCGCGCCCCGACGAGCGCGCTGACCATGTCGTCGCGCGGATCGGCCCGGCGTTCGTCGATCAGCCCGCGCACGTAGTCGGTGAAGTCCGCAGCAGCGCGGTTCGCCGCGACTGCGTTGTCTTCCGGCACGTCGAACTCGTACATCTTGACCATGCGGTGCGACCAGTCGAGCAGGTCGCGGTGCCGGTCGAGCGGCACGCCGAGCATGCGGCAGATGACGGCGATCGAGTACGGCTGCGCATAGTCGTACAGCAGCTCCAAGCGTCCCGTCCTCGCGAGCGGCTCGAGCAGCTCGCGTGCGAGCGCACGCGCCGGCTCGCGGAGCGCTTCGACGGCGCGCGGGGTGAAGGCGGACGCGACGAGCTTGCGGATCCGCGTGTGGTCCGGCGGCTCGAGCCACAGCAGCGACCACCGCTCCGTCGCCCAGAACGCGGACCAGCGCGGGTCGAGGTCGGGCACGCCGATCTCCGCCGGCGTCAGCACGTGCCGGAAGTTCCGTCCGAGCCGCTTGTCGCGCAGGCATGCGCGGACGTCCTCGTGCCGCGTGACGAACCAGCGCTCGCGCCGCTCGTCGTAGAAGACGCGGGAGCGCTCGCGGAGCGCGTTCAGGACGGGATACGGATCCGCCAGAAACGCCGCGTCCGACGGATCTAACGCAAGTTGATCCTTTACAAACATTGCCTAACCATACGGCTGGACGTGCCGTCTTACCTCAAGGCGGAGGCGGCAGGCAGTAGTAGCATCGCCTCCGAATGAGACGGGTCTCGAGGAGGAGGGAGAATCTTTTGAGCAAGAGACGACTGCTGCCGCTTGGGCTGGCTGCCCTCACGGCCGCGCTTTGCGTGGCCGCGGGCTTCGTGTCCAGCGGCACTGCGGCACCACGGGCCACGTTCAAGGCGGGGCTCGTGAGCGACGTCGGCCGCTTCAACGACAAGGGCTTCAACCAGTTCCAGCTGGTCGGCCTCAAGCGGGCGGCGAAGCAGCTGAAGATCCAGTACCGGGCGGTGGAGTCGCGCTCGGCCGGTGACTACCTGCCGAACATGGCGTCGCTCGCGCGGAGCGGCTTCAACATCGTGATCTCGGCCGGCTTCCTGCTCGCCGACGCAACGGAGCAGGTCGCGCAGCAGTTCCCGAACACGAAGTTCGCGATCACCGACTACTCGATCGCCAACTTCAAGTCGCATCCGACGAACATCGAGGGACTGACGTACGCAACGCAGCAGAACAGCTATCTGGTCGGCTGCATGGCTGCGCACGTCGCGGCCGCGCGCGGCAAGAAGAACATCAGCGTCGTCGGCGGCGTCAAGATCCCGCCGGTCGACACGTTCCTCGCCGGCTACAAGGCCGGCGCGCAGAGGTGCGTGCCCGGCACGACGGTGCAGATCGGCTACTCGCAGGACTTCATCGACCAGGCGAAGTGCAAGAGCGTCGCGCAGAACCAGATCGACGCGGGCTCGCAGGTCGTGTTCGGCGTGGCCGGTCCGTGCGGTCTCGGCGCTCTCGACGCGGCGAAGGGAGCCGGCCGCTGGGCCGTCGGCGTCGACGTCGACCAGTCGTACCTCGGCACTCACATCCTCACGAGCGCCGTGAAGAGGGTGGACAACGGGATCTTCCTCGCCGTCAAGGGAGCCAAGAGCGGCAAGGGCTTCAAGGGCGGCAAGGACCTCGTCTTCAACCTGAAGAACGGCGGCGTCGGGCTCGGCAAGATCAGCCCGAAGGCGCACCTGAAGAAGGCGTGGGTCAAGCAGATCGCGCTGCTCAAGAAGCAGATCATCTCCGGCAAGCTCAAGCCGCCGACAACGGTCAGCGGCGGGTAGGTAACACCTGTCACGCGGTACGCACAGAGCGGGCCTCCGGGCCCGCTCTGTTGTTTAATCGCACGGTGAACGAGACGCCCCCGGTCCTCGAGCTCCGCGGGATCACGAAGCAGTTCCCGGGCGTCCTCGCGAACGACCACATCGACTTCGATCTCCGCCGCGGCGAGGTGCACGCGCTCCTCGGGGAGAACGGCGCCGGGAAGTCGACGCTGATGAGCATCCTCTACGGGCTGTACACGGCCGACTCGGGCCAGATCCTGATGAACGGCAAGCCGGTGACGATCTCCTCGCCGAAGCATGCGATCGAGCTCGGCATCGGGATGGTGCATCAGCACTTCATGCTCATCCCGGTGATGACGGTGACGGAGAACATCGTGCTCGCGCAGGAGCCCACGCACGCGGGCGTCCTCCTCGACGAGAAGGCGGCGGAGAAACGCGTCGCGGACGTCGCGCGCACGTTCAACTTCGCCGTCGACCCGCACGCGCGCATCCAGGACATCACCGTTGGTCAGCAGCAGCGCGTCGAGATCATGAAGGCGCTGTACCGGAACGCGGACATCGTCATCCTCGACGAGCCGACGGCGGTGCTGACGCCGCAAGAGGCGAACGAGCTGTTCGAGATCCTGCGCACGCTCACGCGTGAAGGGATCTCCGTCATCTTCATCAGTCACAAGCTGAACGAGGTGCTCGAGATCGCCGACCGCATCAGCGTGCTTCGCCGCGGCAAGCTGGTCGAGACGATCCCGCGCGAAGGCGCGACCGAGGCCGGGCTCGCACGCTCGATGGTTGGCCGCGAGGTGCTGCTCCGCGTCGAGAAGAAGCCGGCACAGCCGGGCGAGCCGTTGCTCCAGGTCGACGACCTCGTCGTCCGTGACGACCGCGGGCTCGAAGCCGTGCGCGGCGTGACGTTCGACGTCCGTACCGGCGAGATCGTCGGTATCGCCGGCGTCGACGGCAACGGGCAGAGCGAACTGATCGACGCGCTCACAGGGCTCCGGCATCCGGCCAGCGGGCGGATCGTCATCGCCGGCCGCGACCTGAGCAACGCGACGGCACGGCAGGCGCTCGACGCCGGCATGGGGCACATCCCCGAGGACAGGCACCGGCGCGGGCTCGTGCTCGACTTCAACCTCGCCGAGAACCTCGTGCTGCACGACTACGGCAAGGAGCCGTTCTCGTACCTCGGCTGGGTCAATCCGCGACGGTGGCTGCGCTGGGCGCGCGGGCTCCTCACCGAGTTCGACGTGCGAGGCGGCGGCCCGACGACCCGCGGCGGCTCGCTGTCGGGCGGGAACCAACAGAAGGTCGTGGTCGCCCGCGAAGTCTCGCGCGACCCGAGCGTGCTGATCGCCGCTCAGCCGACCCGCGGGCTCGACGTCGGCGCGATCGAGTTCGTGCACCGCCGGCTCGTCGAGCAGCGCGACGCCGGCAAGGCGGTGCTGCTCGTGTCGCTCGAGCTGGAAGAGATCGTGTCGCTGTCCGACCGCATCCTCGTCCTGTACGAAGGGCGCATCGTCGCCGAGTTCCCGCCGGACGTCAGCGAGGAGGAGCTCGGCTTCGCGATGGTGGGCGGGCGGCGGAGCGAGGAGGCAGCGTGAGCGAAGCCGCGACACCGCCGCCCCCGCTCGAGAGCGATCCCGAAAGCTACGCGCCGTCGGTCGCGAAGCGGCTCGCGTTCTACCAGCGTGCGGGCGGGATCATCACGCCGTTCCTGACGGCCGTCTTCGCGTTCTTCATGGGCGGTGTCGTCGTGGCGGCGACCGGCCACAACCCCGGCGCCGTGTACAAGGCGGTGTTCGAGGGCGCCGGGCTCAACTGGTTCTTCCACTTCGGCAACTACCACATCGACATCCCGTTCACGAACCACCAGGTGTGGTTCTGGTGGAACACGAGCACGAACACGACCGCGGCGTACAACCTGACGCAGACGCTGCTGACGACGACGCCGCTGATCCTCACCGGCCTCGCGGTCGCATTCGCGTTCCGCTGCGGCCTCTTCAACATCGGCGGCCAGGGCCAGTATCTCGTCGGCGCGATCGTCGGCGTCTACGTCGGCTCGCGCTTCGTCGACATGGCGCACATCCCGCACGTCCTGCTCGCGATCGCGCTCGCCTCGCTCGCCGGCGCTGTGTGGGGCGGCATCGCCGGCTTCCTCAAGGCGACGGTCGGCGCCCACGAGGTGATCACGACGATCATGCTCAACTGGATCGCGTACTGGGGCGGCAGCTACTTCTTCGGCCGCGGCGGCCCGCTGCAGAACCACCAGGACGTCTCGATCCCGATCTCGGACGACATCGCGAAGGGCGCGCACCTCTCGCCGATCTGGGGCAATCCGGCGCTGCAGGCGCTGCACAGCGGCATCTTCATCGCGATCGGTGCCTTGATCGCGTTCTACATCATCCTCAACCGCACCACGCTCGGCTACGAGGTGCGCGCCGTCGGGTTCAACCCCGAGGCCGCACGCTACGGCGGCATCAGCGTCGGGCGGAACTTCGTGATCGCGATGGGAATCTCCGGCCTCTTCGCCGGCCTTGCCGGCGTGATCGACATCCTCGGCTGGCAGTTCCGGCTCGGCGTGCTCGACGTCCAGGTCTCGAACATCGGCTTCATCGGCATTGCCGTCGCCCTCCTCGGGCGCAACACCGCCGTCGGCGTCGGCCTGGCGGCGCTCCTGTTCGGCGCGCTGCTCACGGGCACGTCGACGCGCAGCCTCGACCCGAACATCTTCCCGCCGCAGCTCGCCGGCAACCTGGCGCTGATGATCCAGGCGCTCGTCCTGCTCTTCGTCGGCGCCGACCTGTTGATCATCTACATCTGGCAGGCGCGCAAGAAGCTGCGGCTGACGCGCGGCGGCGCGAAAGCCGCGGAGGAGCCCGCATGAGCAGCGCCGGCTACGCCGCCACCCGCTCGCTCAACCTCAATCCGCGCACCGTCAGCCGCGTCGGGATCGCGATCGGCCTGGCGGCGTTCGTCGCCGCACTACCGCCGTTCGACGCCCACACGCTGTGGATCCCCGTCGTGATCGGCTTCGTCGCGATCTCCGTCGGTGTCTGGGTGCTCTCGCGCGGCGAGCGCAGGCCGGGGTGGACGGCGGTCGGCTTCGGGCTCGTCGGGATCCTCCTCGGCGTGCTCGCCACGCGCGCGAGCACGTCGAACCTCGACCAGGTCGTCGTCTGGAGCGCCCTGCTCTCGGCGACGCTCGTCTGGGCGACGCCGCTGACGTTCACGGCGATCGGCGGCCTGTTCTGCGAGCGCAGCGGCGTCGTGAACATCGGCCTCGAGGGAATGATGCTCGCCGGAGCGTTCTTCGCCGCGCTCGGCGCCGACAAGTTCGGCAACTGGTGGATGGGGCTGGTGGTCGCCATGGTCGCGGGTGCGGGCTTTGCGCTCATCCACGCCGTGATGGCGATCCACTTACGCGCCGACCAGGTCGTCAGCGGGACGGCGATCAACTTCCTCGCCCTCGGCGTCACCGGTTACTTCTTCATCGACATCTACGGCGAGAACGGCACACCGGGTGACCTGCCGCGCATCCCGGATGTCAACATCGGCTTCCTCGGTCCCGTCTTCGGCCACCTGAACCTGATGATCTGGATCTCGTTCCTGCTGCTCGTCGTCGGGCACGTGACCCTGTTCCACACGCCGCTCGGGCTCCGGATCCGCTCCGTCGGCGAGCACCCGCGCGCGGCCGACACGGTCGGCATCTCCGTCTATGCGACGCGGTACGCCGCCGTCACCCTGTCCGG
>DATCYR010000076.1:0-2905 GCA_036526315.1 Gaiellaceae bacterium
CCGAATGCAACACCTTCGCGGGCTCCATCTAGACTCGGCGGCATGGCCGCCCTCTACCGAAAGTACCGTCCGCAGGATTTCGACGAGGTCGTCGGCCAGGAAGCCATTGTCCGGACGCTGAAGAACGCGATCTCGTCGGGCCAGGTGCGGCAGGCGTACCTCTTCGCGGGGCCGCGCGGCACGGGCAAGACGTCGCTCGCGCGCATCCTCGCCAAAGGGCTCAACTGCGTGCAGGGCCCGACGCCGAGCCCGGACAAGGTCTGCAACGCGTGCCTGACGATCGCGAACGGCACGTCCCTCGACGTCGTCGAGATGGACGCGGCATCGCAGCGCGGCATCGACGACATCCGCGAGATCCGCGAGCGCGTCGTGCTGCAGCCCGCCGAGGGGCGCTACAAGGTGTACATCCTCGACGAGGCGCACCAGCTCACGGATGCCGCCTGGAACGCGTTGCTCAAGCTGATCGAGGAGCCTCCTCCCCACCTGGTCTTTGTCTTCTGCACCACCGACCTGTCGAAGGTGCTGCCGACGGTGCGCTCGCGCTGCCAGACGTTCGTGTTCGCACGACCGAGGCTGCCGGAGCTGGTGCGCTACCTGCGCCGCGTCGCCGACGGCGAAGGCATCCAGGTGCCGGACCAGGCCCTCGCGCTCGTCGCTCGCGGTGCGCGCGGCTCCTTCCGCGACGCCGTCTCCACGCTGGACCAGCTCGCCTCGGCGACTGAGAACGACATCAGCGTGCAGGCGGTGCTGCAGCTGCTCGGCGCCGTCGAGGAGGAGGCGCTCTTCCGCCTCTGCGACCTGGTCGTCGACCGCGACACCGCCGGCGCGCTCACGTTCCTCGAGGAGCTGGCGGAGCAGGGCCAGGATCTCGGCCGGCTCGTCGTCGATCTGCTCGAGCATCTGCGCCACCTGATGCTCGTGCAGCACATGGGCGAGGTGCCGGAGTCGCTGCCTGTGACCGAGGAGACGCGCGAACGGCTGCGCGCACAGGCGAACCAGCTGGGGGAAGCGACGGTGATCCGGCTCGTCGACCTGCTCGCCGTCGCAGTCGAGGACATGCGGCAGGGCGGCGACCCACGCCTGCCGCTGGAGCTCGCGCTCGTGAAGGTCACCCGGCCGGGCGCGGACCTCTCCCGCGAATCGCTCGCGTTTCGGCTCGAGCAGCTCGAAACGCGCGGACATGTCCCGGGGCCAGTCCCTGAGACACGGCCCGAGGCGACGGCGGAGCCGATGGCCGCGCCGCAACGGCCCTCGCCCACGCCGCCGTCGCTCGAGCTCGAGCAGCTGCAAGAGGCATGGCAGCGCACGATCCTGCCGGCCGTGGAGGAGCGATCGATTCCGGCCGCATCGGTGCTGCGCGAAGCACACCCCGCCGATCTCGCGGACGACACGCTCACGGTCGAGTTCCCGTCGAGCGCCACATTCCATCGCCAACTCGCGGAAGAGCCGAAGAACGCGACGCTCCTCGCCGAGGCGCTGTACGAGGTGACGGGACGCCATCTCGGCCTCGCGTTCGCCGAAGGCGAAGCACGCGAGACGCAGCCGGAGGAGGACGAAGGACCGGCCGGCGAAGACAAGATTCTCGAACTGGTCAAGGAAACCCTGGACGCGCGCGAACGAGAGGACTGACGCATGGGCATGGACATGAACAAGCTGATGCAGCAGATGGGCCAGATGCAGGAGCAGATGCAGAAGGCACAGGACGAGCTCGAGCACGAGACCGTCGAGTCGAGCGCCGGCGGCGGCATGGTCACCGTCACGGCGTCAGGTGCCGGCGACATCAAACAGATCAAGATCGACCCGAAGGCAATCGACCCGGACGACCCGGAGCTGCTCGCCGACATGGTGCTCGCCGCGGTGAACGAGGCGATCCGCTCGGCACGGAGCTTGCAGGAGTCGAAGCTCGGCGGCCTCGCCGGCGGTGCGCTCGGCGGGCTCGGCCTGCCGGGCCTCGGTCAGTAGTGCGCGAGCGCCTGCGCTCCCTGCTGCTCTTCTCGGATCTCGACGACGCGCAACTCGACGTCCTGGCCGGCTGTGCACGTGAGATCAACGTCACGGCGGGGCAGCCACTGATTCAGCGAGGTGACCCCGGGTCGGGCATCTTCGTGCTCGAGGAAGGGCGGGCTCTCGTCGAGGCGCCGGAAGGAACGCGCGAGCTCGGTCCCGGCGACATCTTCGGCGAGCGGTCGATGCTGAACGACACCGAGCGCACCGCGCGCGTGCTCGCACAGACGGACGTCCGCTGCATCGCGATCCCCCGGCCGGAGCTCGAGCAGGTCATCACGGCCAACCCGCAGCTGGGCGAGCGGCTGCGGCACGTATCCGCGTAAGAGCTCTCCACAATTCATCCACACCCCTGTGGGCGACGACGCCAATCTGTGGACGCCGTCACGAAATAACCGGAATTTGCAGCCAGATCGACTTGCCTGAGAGCGCAAGGCGTCGTACGGTCGAGGCCTCGCGGAGGTGGCCGCACTTTCGCGAGAGGGTGCACCTCTTCGGGCGGAATTCAGCGCGGCACGCAGATGCGTGGCGCGCCCGCCCGCCCGTCTCAGCGCAACGCGAACTGCGAGACGGCCAGCACCACGTCCATCAAATCCGCGAGGTCAGCGGGCTTCCGAACGTAGGCCGCCGCGCCGGCCTTGTAGGCGCGCGCGTCCGTGGCTTCGTCGCCGCCCGTCACGAACACGATCGCGGGTGGATCGACCTGGTCGCGCATGATCTCCGCGGCTTCGATTCCGTCGAGCACCGGCATCGCAACGTCCATCAGAACGACGTCCGGCGCAAGCTCCTCGGAGAGCTCGACCGCTTCGCGCCCGTTCGTCGCAATCCCGACGACCTCGACTTCCGGCCGGGCCGAGACGTGCGTTCGCACCATCCGCGCGAACAGCGGGTCGTCGTCGGC
>DATCYR010000077.1:0-6600 GCA_036526315.1 Gaiellaceae bacterium
TCGCTCGGCATGTGGATCGGCCAGGCGCAGCGCGCGACCGCCGCGGGCGAGCGCATCTTCGAAGTCATGGACGCGCCGGAGGAGATCGCGGACGGCCCCGCCGCGATCGAGCTGCCTCCCGGCGGCGGCCGGCTCCAGTTCGAGCGCGTCGACTTCGAGTACATGGAGGGCCGCCCCACGCTCGAGGACATCGACCTCGACATCCCCGCCGGCCGGACGATCGCGCTGATCGGCCACACCGGCTCCGGCAAGACGACCCTGACGTCGCTCGTGCCGCGTTTCTACGACGTCACGGCCGGTCGCGTGCTCGTCGACGGCGCCGACGTCCGGGACGTGACCCTGCACTCGCTGCGCCGCTCGATCGGCGTGATACCTCAGGATCCGTTCCTGTTCTCGACCACGGTGCGCGAGAACATCAGCTTCGGGGCGCCTGACCTGAGCGACGCGCAGGTGGAGCACGTCGCCCGTCTCGCGCAGGCGCACGAGTTCGTCGAGCGGCTACCCGACGGCTACGACACGATCATCGGTGAGCGCGGCATCACGCTTTCGGGGGGCCAGCGGCAACGCCTCGCGATCGCCCGGGCAATCGCAGTCGACCCGCGAATCCTGATCCTCGACGACGCGACCGCATCGGTCGACGCGACGACGGAGGCGAAGATCCGACTCGGCCTGCGCGAAGCGATGCGCGGGCGCACGACGCTGATCATCGCGCACCGCCTCTCCACGATCTCGCTTGCCGACGAGATCGTCGTGCTCGACGCCGGCCGCATCGCCGCGCGGGGCACGCACGACGAGCTCCTCGAGACGAGCCAGGTCTACCGCGACATCTACGAGCACGGGCTGCTCGAGCGCCAGTTCGCCGACGCGGTCGAGGCCCGCTCCGCGATCGAGGAGGTCGCATGAGGGTCTGGCAGCCGGGCGGCCACCTGATGGCCGAGCGCGGCTCGAAGGTCAGCGACTGGTCGTGGGGCCAGACGCGGAGACGTCTCGCGACGCTCGCGCGGCTGACGACGCCGTACAAGAAACGGACAATCCTCTCGATCTTCGCGCTGCTGCTCGCGACCGCGACCGCGCTCGCACCGCCGTACCTCTCGAAGTACGCCGTCGACTACGGGATCAACCAGCACGACCTGGCGGCCCTCTCGTGGATCGTCGCGATCTTCCTCCTCGCCGGGCTCGCCAACTGGGGCATGAGCTACCTGCAGACGTATCTGACCGGCTGGGTGGGCGAGCGAATCCTGGCCGACCTGCGCAACAAGCTCTTCGGCCACCTGCAGCATCTGTCGCTCGGCTTCTACGAGCGGAACCGCGCAGGCGTGATCATCAGCCGGCTCACGAACGACGTCGAGGCCCTCGACCAACTCGTGACCGACGGTGTGACGAGCCTCGTCCAGAACACGCTGACGCTCGTCGGAACGGCGATCCTGCTCTTCGTCCTCGACTGGCGGCTCGCGCTCGCGACGCTCGCGGTGATCCCGCTGATGGCGGTGGCGACGGTCGTCTTCCGGGTGCGCTCGACGCGCGCGTATCGCGCGGTGCGCGAACGGCTCGGCCTCGTCACGGCGACGCTCGCGGAGGACATCGCGGGCATGCGGATGGTGCAGGCGTTCACGCGCGAGCAGCAGAACATCGAGAACTTCCGCGCGGTGGCGGAGCGGTATCGCGAAGCGAACATGCAGACGGTCGTGCTGAACGGCTGGTACTTCCCGTTCGTCGATCTCCTCTCGTCGGTCGCGCTCGCCGTCGTCCTCGGCTACGGCGGCTACCTGTACTTCGACGGCTCGGTCACGCTCGGGACGCTCTTCGCCTTCATGCTCTACGTGCAGAACTTCTTCGACCCGGTGCAGCAGCTGTCGCAGCTGTACAACACCTTCCTGTCGGCGACTGCCGCGCTCGACAAGATCATGGACGTGCTCGAGGAGGAGCCGACGGTCCTGGACGGCCCTCACGCCGTCGAGCTCGCACAGGCGCAGGGCCGCGTGCGCTTCGAAGACGTCCGCTTCAGCTACGGGACGGGGCCGGAGGTGCTGCACGGCCTCGACCTCGACGTGCCGCCCGGGACGACGGTGGCGCTCGTGGGGCACACCGGCGCCGGCAAGTCGACGATCGCGAAGCTGCTCGCGCGGTTCTACGATCCCACGGCGGGTCGGATCACGATCGACGGCCACGACCTGCGAGACGTGACGCAGGAGTCGCTGCGCCACCAGCTCGGCATCGTCCCGCAGGAGGGCTTCCTCTTCGCCGGAACGGTGACCGAGAACATCGCCTTCGGCCGTCCCGACGCGAAGCCCGAGGACGTGGTGCGCGCGGCGCAGGCCGTCGGCGCGCACGACTTCATCATGCGGCTGGAGGACGGTTACGAGACGCACCTGCAGGAGCGCGGCGGAAGACTGTCGCTCGGCCAGCGACAGCTCGTGGCGCTCTCGCGGGCGCTGCTCGCCGATCCCCGGATCCTCATCCTCGACGAGGCGACGTCGTCCGTCGACATCGGGACCGAGCGAAGGATCGAGCAGGCGCTGCGGCTCCTCCTTGCCGGCCGGACGGCGTTCATCATCGCGCACCGACTCTCGACGATCCGCGACGCCGACCTGATCGTCGTGCTCGAGCACGGGCAGATCGTCGAGCAGGGCTCGCACGACGAGCTGATGCAGCGGCGCGGGCTCTACACCTCGCTGTACGGAGACTGGGCCGCCGCCTAAAGCGTTTCCCCGCGGACGCCGATGCCGCGGGCATGCTCTCCGTCACCGGCGTGCTGCGCGATGCGGCTCGGATCTACCAGGCGCTCTTCTGGCGGACGATGGTCGTCGCCGTCCTCGTCTTTGCGGTCGTCTGCTTCGCCGAGACCGTAGGCCCTTGGCCCGTCGTGCTGCTCTCGGTGGTCGGCACGTGCGTGGTTCAGGGTGCGCTGATCGAGGCCGTCGACATGGAGCGAGAGCGGCGCAGCGGCTCGATCGGGTCGCTCTTCCGCTCCGCGTGGAAGCGCGCGGGTGCGCTGCTCGGCGTGTCGCTGCTGACCGGCATCGGCGTCGGCGTCGGGCTCTTCCTGCTCGTCGTCCCGGGGTTGATCCTGTTCACGCGCTGGTCGCTCGCAGTTCCGGCCGTGATGCTGGAAGGCCGCGCTCCGCGCGATGCGATGCGACGCTCCGGCGAGCTCGTCAAAGGACACGGCTGGCAGGTCTTCGCGGTCTTCATGACGGTGACGGCAGGCGCGTTCGGAGCGAGCTTCCTGCTGGAACGGCTGCTCGAACCGCCGCTCGGGCTCTGGGCGGCGCTGACGGTCGCTGCCACGCTCACGACGCCGTTCGCAGCGCACGCGTTGAACGTCGTCTACTACCGCATCGTCGATCCGGGCAGACCGGTCCTGCAGGCATAGACTCGCGCTCGTGGCACTCGACCGCGAGACCGAAGAGCGAATCGAGCAACCTGCCTCCGCCGAGGCCGAGCGCGAGACACGCCTGACGCCGGCGCAGGCGGTCGCGCAGATGAAGATCAACGTTCCGGTGCGCGGGAACCGCAAGCTGCGCCGGCTGCTGGAGCGCGTCAACAACGACGCCCAGCTGAAGGGCTGGTGGCACGCCGCGAATGTCAACGCCGTCGCACGCATGCGCATCAACGACCACTCGTGGGTGCACGTCCAGATCGTCACGAACATCGCGCTCAAGCTCCTGCGCCAGTTGACCAAGCACCACGTCGAGCCGTCGGCAGTCGTCGACTACGGGTACGAGACGGACGACGCCGAGGTCATCGTGCTCCTCGCCGCGCTGACGCACTGCATCGGCATGGCAGTGCACCGCGAAGGCCACGAGGACTTCAGCCTCTTCCTCGCCGAGCCGAAGCTGCGGGAGCTGCTTCACGGCATCTACGAGGAGCCCGACATCACGGTCATCTCGGCGGAGGTGCTGCAGGCGATCACGAGCCACCGCGACTACGGCAAGCCGCTCACGCTCGAAGCCGGGATCGTCCGCGTCGCGGATGCGCTCGACATGGAGCAGGGCCGCTCGCGGATTCCGTTCGCGCGCGGGTCGATCTCGATCCATTCGCTGAGCGCCGCTGCGATCGAGGACGTCGCGATCAAGGACGGCGAGCAGCGCCCGATCCAGATCGAGATCACGATGAACAACTCCTCCGGCATCTACCAGGTCGACTCGCTGCTGAAGGCGAAGCTGCAAGGCTCCGGGCTCGAGCCGTACGTCGAGGTGGTGGCGCACATCGACACGGAGGAGGAGAAGCGCCTCGTGCCGATCTATCGGCTCGAGATCTAGCCGGCGCTCAGGGCCTGCTGATCGCGATCAGCAGGAAGGCGAACATGATCGCCGCCCAGATGACGCCGGCGCCCAGGGCCCAGACCCAGTTCGGAGCTCGCACGACCCCACCCTCTCAGATCCACCGACGAGAGGCGTCATCCGCAACGGGCCAACGCGCGCCGTGCCGCCGAGACACGGTCGAGGTGGAGCCCGACGAGCCTGCCGTCGGGAATGCGCACCTCAGCCTTCGTCGTCAACCGCACGTCGACGAAGCCACGGGCGGGGATGCACAGATTCATGCTCACCGGCGGCCGCGCCCCACCCGGGTCGACCCAGCCCGCGCGTTCCTGGCCGCCGCCGCGCAGCTGGAAGTCGAGCGGCAGCGCCGCCCGCTTCGACGCCGCAAGCACGATCACGACGTGACGGGCGCTCGGCACGCCTGCGCCGTAGAAGCGGAGCGTCGCCGCCCGTCCTGCGACGGTCCACCCGTCGGGCGTGAAGCCGCGCGCCGCCCAGTCGAGCCGATACGGGCGCCTGGCGCGGACGAGCTGCAAGACCCGCGTCCCTCCCACGCGCCGAGCCGACGCCAGATGGAACCGCTTCTCGCTGCCCGACAGCACGAGGTACTGGCTCGGGTGCGGCCCCGCAAGCACGCCCCTGCGGAAGTCGACGCGCACGTCGTCGGCAGGGAACGGCGAGAACGTCGGGCCTCCGTCGACGCGCAGCACGCGGTCGACGCGCTTGTTCCACAGCTCCGCCTCCCACCAGTAGGCAGCGGTGTCCCGCGGCGAGGGAACGAGGGCGACCGACGCCGATGCCGGCACGCGCCGGTCGACCCAGTCGCGCGCGAGGGTCAGCGCCGGCGGACGCGTCATTGCGGGGTCCTCGAACCGCTGAAAGACGTAGACCGCCCCGGCCACGCCGACGCAGGAGACGAGCACGGCGACGACGGCGAGCGCAGCGCGCGGCGCACGCCAGCAGAGCACGAGCGCGATCAACACCAGAGCTGCCCCCGCCGCGAGGAGCACAAGGTCGTTCGGGAAGACGGTGTGCACTGCTGCGGCCGGCGCCGCCCAGAAGATGACGGTCTTGTCGTCGTAGCCGCCGAATTGCAGGACGAGCCAGCAGACGACCGCCGTCAGTACGAGCGAAGTCGGCGCGATCGCGCGGAACGCCTCGCGCGTCGTCAGCGCAGCGGCGGTTGCCACGGCGAAGAGCGGAACGAGGTAGAAGAGGTAGCGGTCCTGGTCGAAGGCGTGCGGGGTGAAACGGAGGTCGAAGGACGCTACCTCGACCGACATGAGCGGCACGCAGACCGCGAAGAGCGCCGCGAAGGCGTGGGCAGGCTCCTCACGTCGGCGCGCGAGCACCACGAGGGCCCAGGCGGTTCCCAGGACGAACGGGACGACGCCGGCTCCGACGACGACGTGCACCAGGTGCTCGGCTGCCGAAGCTGCTAGTCCGGACGGCAGCACGTCGCCGCTGAACGGCACCGCGTAGTTGCCGACCACCACCCCGAGCGAGCCGGCCCAGAAGAGAAGCCCTGCCCCGGCGAGCCCGAGCGCGTAGGCGCCGGCAAGCAGGGGATGTCTCCTCACCGCGGCTCTCGGTCCGGCATGGAGCAGGAGCGCGAGCGGCAGCACCGCCGCGAGCACGATCAGCTGCGTGCGCGCGAAAAAAGCCACGCCGAGACCGAGCAGCGCGAGTGCGTCATTCCGCTTGCTCGGCCCGGTCAGCGCCCGGTGTGCGAGGTAGATCGCCCAGACGAAGGCGGGATACGCCGCGTTCTCGGTCAGCAGCGTCGACGTCAGCACGAGCCAGGGCGTGAAGACCGTCAACGCCGCGGCTGCGAGCGCCGCCGGTCGCGAGCGCGTCACTGCACGCGCCAGCAGGTACGCGGGCCACGCCGCGCTCGGCAGCAACAAAGCGTTCAGCGCATGCGCAGCCGTCTCGGCAGCCGGCGCGGCGAACACGCCGAACAGAGGCGCAAGCAGCAGCGGATAGAGCTGCGCGAGGGCCCCGTAGTACCTGCCGTGGATCTCCGGAACGGGTGATCCGTGCGCGGCGATGCTCTCTGCCAACCGCACAACCTGCAGCTCGTCGGTCATGACGGCCCAGCTCGTCGCGCGCAGCGCGTAGTAGCCCGCGATGCCGGCCGCGATCAGGATCGTCGAGCTGACGACCGGCCAGTAGGCAGGAGCAACGGCTGCCGCCGCTCGTCTACGGCGAACCGGCAGCCGAACATCGGCGTCGACGGCGAAACGGGCGATGCTGCTCGCTTCCCCCGACGGCACAGCGTTCAATCCGCCTGACGAGCCTTGTAACGATGCGGTGACCAGTTCGACAGCGCTGACGC
>DATCYR010000078.1:0-12482 GCA_036526315.1 Gaiellaceae bacterium
CGGGCGTATCGATGATGTTGATGCGGAACTCGCGCCAGAACGCCGTCGTCGCGGCAGACGTGATCGTGATCCCGCGCTCCTGCTCCTGCGCCATCCAGTCCATCGTCGCCGCGCCCTCGTGGACCTCGCCCATCTTGTGGGTGCGGCCCGTGTAGTAGAGGATCCGCTCGGTCGTCGTGGTCTTGCCCGCGTCGATGTGGGCCATGATCCCGATGTTGCGGACGCGCTCGAGCGCGACCTTGCTCTTTGTGTCAACTGCCATCTCGGATTACCACCTGTAGTGGGCGAAGGCCTTGTTGGCCTGCGCCATGCGATAGACGTCGTCCTTGCGCTTGAACGCGCCGCCCTGCTGGTTGAGCGCGTCGAGAATCTCGTTCGAAAGCTTCTCCACCATCCCCTTCTCGCGGCGGTCGCGCGCGTAGTCGACGAGCCAGCGGACGGCGAGCGTCCGGGCCCGGCGCTGCGGCACCTCGACGGGGACCTGGTAGTTCGCGCCGCCGACGCGGCGGCTCTTGACCTCCAGGACCGGCGTGACCGTCTTGACGGCCTGCTCCAGCACCTCGACCGGCGGCTTGCCCGTCTTCTCGCCGATGCGCGTCAGCGCGTCGTAGACGATCTGCTCCGCGGTCGACTTCTTCCCCGCCGTCATCACCTTGTTGATCACCTGCGTGACGAGCGGCGAGTTGTAGACGGCGTCCGGCGCGACCGCCCGGGCCGAGACTTCTGCGCGGCGCGGCATTACGAGCCTCGCTTGGCGCCGTACTTGGACCGGCCCTGCTTGCGGTCGGACACGCCGGCCGCGTCGAGCGCGGCACGGATGACCTTGTACCGGTAGCCCGGCAGGTCCTTCGTCGAGCCGCCGCGGATCAGCACCACGGAGTGCTCCTGGAGGTTGTGGCCCTCACCCGGGATGTAGGCGCCGACCTCGGCACCGTTCGTCAGCCGCACGCGGGCGACCTTGCGGAGAGCCGAGTTCGGCTTCCTCGGAGTCTGCGTCATCACGCGCGTGCAGACGCCCCGCTTCTGCGGTGCGCCGGCGAGCGCAGGGGTCTTGACCTTCGCCTTGGCGGTGACGCGGCCCTTGCGGACGAGCTGGTTGACGGTCGGCACTGAACCTCCGGATTGTCTCTCTTCACACGACAACGGTCGGCGGGGCCGCTGGCCCTGCCAACCGGAGGAGGCATGGTAGCGAACCTCCGAGGGCGCCGCAAACGTCAAAACCCGCATCGGGAGCGGGTTTTCCGCTCTTTCCGAACGCCGCGCACAGCACGCTTTTCTCGTTTGTAAATGCTGGTCATCTCGGCCGAGCGCCACTACAGTCAGTCTGCAGGGCCACATTTGCCCCTGCGCGCCCATGACGACTCTTCTGACCGGGATCTGCGTGGGTTTGGGCGTCCTCGTGGTGCTTCTGCTGGCGCTGCTCGTTGCGCGGTGGCGCTCGGATCGCAGGACGAACGAGCAGGTCGCCGAGACGGTGCAGACCCTGAACGCCCGCATGGACGAGCTCGCGCGGGAGCTCGCCGGCGCGCTGGAGCGCGCGGAGGAGGAGGGTCGCCGAAGTCGCATCTTCGGGGAGCTCGCGGGCTCCATCGACCTCGACGAGGTGGTCGCGCGGGCGCTGGAGGCCGCCGGCGCGCTCGAAGGGGCCGACGCCGCGCTCGTGCTGCTCCCCGAGGCCGAGAGCGGCGAGCCGCTCGTCGCGACACTCGGCCTTTCGGTCGAGGAGGCGGAACGTCACGGGATCACGGCCCCGCCGGACGGGCGGCCGGCCCGGTCGATCACGATGTCGTACAGCTACCCGGAGCTCGAGGTGGAGGCGCACGACAACGGCAACGCCGTCATCCACACGGGGCTCGCGGTGCCGCTGCCGGGAGAGGAGGAGACGCTCGGCTACCTGACGGTCTTCACGCGCTCGCCGTCGCACGAGTTCGATGACGACGACGTCCGCGAGCTCGAGACGCTCGCGCTTCACGCAGCGCCGGCGATCGAGAACGCCCGCCGCTTCCGCGAGGCGCGACGGCTCGCCGACCTCGACGGCCTCACCGGTCTGCACAACCGCCGCTTCTTCCACGAGACGCTGGCGCGTGAGGCCGCGCGGGCGCATCGGTACGAGCGGAAGCTGGCGCTGATCGTCTTTGACCTCGACGAGTTCAAGGCGGTCAACGACCGAGTCGGCCACCTCGCCGGCGACGCTGCGCTGGCGGAGGCGGCCGAGCGCGTCCGCAGCGTCGTCCGCACCTCGGACGTCGCGTGCCGCGTCGGCGGCGACGAGTTCGCGGTGATCCTGCCGGAGTCGTCGATCGCGGATGCGGAGCGGCTCTTCCGCCGGATCCTCCACGCCGTCTCGTCGCGGCCGCTCGGGCAGGCGGGCAGGCTCCTGCTCTCCGCAGGAGTGGCCGAGCTGCGGCCCGCGGACGACCCCGTGACGTTCTTCAAGCGCGCCGACGACGCGCTGTACCGCGCGAAGCAGGGGGGCAAGGGGCGCGTGGCGGCAGAGGGGTCTGACCCCGGAGGGGTCTGACTCCAGCAGTTCGCCGAGGCCGCGCGAAAGACTGGGGTCAGGCACCGGCCTTCGGCCGGAGCCAGAGCCCGACTAGATTCGCAGCGTGCTGCTGCTGTCGATCGACTTCGAGGACTGGCACCAGCTGGTCCACCGCCGCCTCGGCTTCGCCGACTGGGACCGGCCGCACGCTGCACTCGAGCGGCAGACGGCCCACCTGCTCGACCTCCTCGACGAGCTCGACGCGAAAGCGACCTTCTTCCTGCTCGGGATGACGGTCGCGCAGCACCGCGAGCTCGTGGCGGAGATCGTCCGCCGCGGCCACGACCCCGCCTCCCACGGCTACGCGCACACGCGCGTGTACGACCAGGCGCCGGACGAGTTCCGCGCCGACCTGGAGCGCGCCGTCGAGATCACGACCGACGCGACGGGCCGGCGGCCGCTCGCGTATCGCGCGCCTGCGTTCTCGATCAACCGGCGCACGCCGTGGGCGTACGACGTGCTGCTCGAGGCCGGCTTCCGGTACGACTCGAGCCAGTACAACTCGCCGCGCGTCCCCGACCGGATCGGCGACATCCCGGCCGAGCCGTACAAGCTCGGCGAGCTGTGGGAGCTGCCGGTCACCGGCGGCGGCGCATACTGGCGCGTGCTACCGCCGCGAAACGTCCGTGAGCTCGCCGTCCTCTACTTCCATCCGTACGAGTTCGGGCCGGCGCTGCGCGCGGAGCTGCCGGGCGGGGCGACCTTCAAACAGCGCCTGAGCGCGGCCAAGATCGTCGCGTGGCGGAACTTCCGCCGCGACGCCGTCGAGCAGCGGCTAAGGCAGGTCGCGCAGACACACCGGCTGGTCTCGTACCATCAGGCCTATGGCGACATCAACCGACTCTACGGGGCGCGTTCGCGAGCACTTTCGCCGCAAGGCGTTCTCGTTTGACCATCTGTACGACGAGGAGCACGCGCTCCAGCGCACGCTCCGTCCCGGGCTCTTCAACCGGCGCGAGTTCGCGCTCGAGGTCGTCGACGAGTACGACGGCCCGCGCGTCCTCGACGTCGGCGGCGGCTCGGCCCGCATCGGCGAGCTGACGCTCGATCACGGCGCGTCGCGCTACGTCGACGTGGATCTCTCGGACTCGATGCTCGAGCTCGCGAAGCAGCGCCTCGAGCGGTTCGACGACGAACGGGTGACGTTGATCCAGGGCGACTTCCTGCGTGCCGCCATCCCGGGCTCGTACGACGTGATCCTCGGGCTCGGCTACTTCGACTACATCGAGGACGCGCCGGCCCACGTCCGCCGCATGCGCGAGCTGATCGCCCCCGGCGGGTCTGTGGTCGCGAGCTTCCCGCGGTGGACGTGGACGAAGGGCCCGATCCGCAAGGTGCGCTACGAGGTCATCAACAACTGCCCGATCTTCAACTACACGCGCGAGGGGCTGAACCAGTTGTTCGCCGATTTCGCGAGCGTGGAGCTCCGGCCCGGAGGATCCGGCTTCCTGCTGCGCGCAACGGCGTAGCCCGGCGTCAAGCGGTCCGCCGGCGGAGCGTCGCCGCGCCGAGGCCGAGCGCAAGGACGATGCAGCCGCAGACGACCGCGACGTCGAGCGCGAATCGTGCGTCGAGCTGGTTCGCGGCGGTCCGAGAGAGCGCCTCGTACGCGTAGGTCAGCGGCAGGAGATACGAGATCGCGCGAAGCCAGGCCGCCATGTCGTCGCGGGCGACGAACAGCCCACAGAGGAGGATCTGCGGAAAGACGACGGCCGGCATGAACTGCACCGCCTGAAACTCCGTCTGGGCAAACGCGCTGACGAACAACCCGAGCGTGCTGCCGAGCACGGCATTCGCGACCGCGAGCACGACGACGAGCCACTTCGGCCCGGCGGTGTCGAGGCCGAGCAGCCCGAAGGCCAGCAGTGAGACAAGCGTCGCCTGGACGACCGCGACGAGCGCAAACGCGATGCCGTAGCCGGCGAGGATGTCCACCTTGTGCAGCGGCATCGTCATGAGCCGCTCGAGGGTGCCCGTCGTCCGTTCGCGGAGCATGGTGATCGACGTGACCAGGAACATCGTGATGAAGGGAAAGAGCCCGAGGAGCGGCGTGCCGATCTGCTGAAAGACGGCGGAGTCTCTCCCGAAGAGCTGCTGCAGGAGGAACTCGAGCAGGCACGGCACGGCGATGATCAGCGCGATGGTGCGCAGGTCCCGCCGCAGCTGTTGCAGAACGCGGAGGGCGACGGCGCGCGTGACGCGTGCGCTCACGCTGCCGCCTCGGCGAGACGGAGGAATGCTTCATCGAGATTCACGGTGCCCGTGCGCGAGCGCAGCTCGGCCGGCGTCGCGTGCGCGACGAGCCGTCCCTCCCGAAGCAGGAGCAACGAGTCGCAGCGGTCGGCTTCGTCCATCACGTGGCTCGAGATCAGGAGCGAGGCCCCGCCCTCCGCGAGCCGCCGGAACAACGCCCAGAGATCTCTCCGCAGCACAGGATCGAGCCCGACGGTGGGCTCGTCCAGAACGAGGATCTCCGGACGGCCGAGCATCGCCGTCGCCAGCGACACTCGTGCGCGCTCGCCTCCCGACAACGTGTTGACGACCCGGCCGGCGTGCCCCCCGAGCCCGACGTCCTCAAGGACGCTGCGTGCATCGGCCGCGGGCCGGCCGAGGACGCGTCCGAAGAAGCTGACGTTCTCCCGCACCGTCAGGTCGCCGTAGACCGACGGGGACTGGGTCATGTAGCCGACGCCGGCCCGCAGCGCGGCCGCGCCGGCAGGTTGGCCCAGCACTTCGACGGAACCGCCTGCGATCCGCTGGACGCCGACGATCGAACGGATCAGCGTCGACTTGCCGCTGCCGCTGGGACCGAGCAACCCGGTGACCTCCCCCGCCGGGACTTCACACGTGAGCTCGGGGAGCACGACGGCGTCGCCGCGGACGACCCGGAGCTTGCGGACGCGAACGGCCGGACCGGCCACCGGACGACGTTACTGCGTCAGCGCGAGAAACGGCAGGTAGTTCGTCAGGTCGACCTCCCCGAGCTCGGGGAACTGGTCGCGCCAGCACGTCGCCTCCGGGAAGGCGGCCTTCTGCGCGGCGGTCAGCCACGCCGCGAAGTGGTCTTCGCGCTCCTGCTCGATCAGCGCGCTGCGAATCGCGCCGCGGACGCCGCCGAGCGGGACCGACGCAAGCGTCTTCGGAGGGCCAAGCGGCCGTACCTGCACACGCCCGAGCGGTGACCAGACCGATGCCCACCGGCCCGACGCGAGGCTCATCAGCTGCGGCGGCGCCGTCGAGGCGAGCGCGTACCCGCGCCGCGCGCCGAGCCACGGCGCCGGAGATTTCGTCTCGACGAGCCGCGCCTGCAAGTCACCGTAGTTCGCGCGGTAGTCGGCGATCTCGGACGCGCTAGGGCCGCCGACCCGGAACTTCGACTCGATGCGTGCGCGGCGCAGCTCGTCGCCGATGATGCTTCGCGCGACGGAGAGGGTCGTGTGCGCCTGCGCGATCGCCGCTCTGTACGCAGCGCCCGAGCTGCCGAAGCGCGCGGCGACGAGCGACCGCTCGGCGGCGAGGATGTCGGCAGACGAGACGGGCGCCGCATGCTGCTCCACGGCACGGGCGAAGGCGTTCGAGAATGCGAGCTCCGGGTCGCCCGTCAGCTTGAGGATCGGATTGATCGCCGACCAGCGGACCGCCGCGTTCCCGATCTGACAGCGCAAGCCCGACGGGATGATCAGCTGGCCCTCCGTGCGCGACCGGTCGAAGCCCTTGCCGGCGGCCGCCGGCCCGTTGCAGAGCTTGGGATCGCGGGTCCACAGGTAGACGCACGCGGCCTTCGGCTTCGCGGGGTCGTGCTCGCCCGGCGTCGTCGTCCACTCGGCCCACCCCCACGACCACAGCGAGCTGACCTTCATCTCCCGTGCGACGAAGCGCGCCGACAGCGCCTGCCACTTCACCGTCTGCAGCCACGGCTTCAGTGCGAGCCCTTCTCGCCCGCCCGTTCCCTTGGTCGTCTGGAAACCGAGGAACAGCCCGAGCTTCGAGACGGGGATGCCGATCTTCGTGAAGTCGAGGATCCCGTTCCGGAACGACTGGCGCAGGGTGCGGTTGCCGTAGATCGGCCCGCGCTTCCAGATCAGCGGCGCCGGGAAGTAGACCTCGCGGACGATGCCGGCGACGTCGGCGACCTGGCGCCACCAGTCGCCCGCCGCCCCGTCCGTGTAGGGAGCGGCGTTGACGAGGAGCCACGGCTGCGCGCCGCGCTGGCGCAGCGTCTGCAGGAACAGCAGGACGTTCGCGCGGTACTGCGCGTTCGTCGCCGACCAGGGGACTGCGAGCCACGAGCCGAAGAGCTCGTTCTCGGCGATCACCGGGTTCGAGCAGTCCATCGACTGGGCCGCGTACTCGTAGAGCTTGTTCGCCTTGTCGACGATCGTCGAGGGATCTGCGGGCGCGCTCGGCGTCCCGTTGCGGCGGTTCAGATAGAGGTCGAAGTACGCCGTCTTCGCGCCGGCGGCCCGCAGCTTCGGTGGATAGATGAGATTCGAGGCGAGAGCGGTGACACCCGGCTTCGCGAAGACCTTCCAGAACGGCACCGAACCGTCGGCGAAGTCGAGCCACGCGGGGTTCCCCGTGATGACGTTGCAATCCGCCTGCAGCCGCTCGGCAGGCGCTCCCCTGCCGCCGACCAGCGCAAGCACCGCCAGCGCGGCGGCCAAGACCCCCAGCTTCCTCACGGTTGCATAGGTTAGCCCGAGCCGCGGCGCGCGCTAGCCTTTGCCCGTGACGCGGAGGAGGCTCGCTCTCGCGCTGGGCGCTGCCGCCGTCGCGGCAATTGCAGCGACGACGATCGCGGCAGGCGGCTCCGGGGGTTCGAGCACGAGCGCCTCGAAACGCGCAGGCGGCGCGCCGACGTGGTCGCAGGTCGCGCCGATCTTCGCGGCGAAATGCGCCGGTTGCCACACGCCGGGCGGCATCGCGCCCTTCTCGCTCCTCTCCGCACAGTCGGCGAGGGCGCATGCCGACGGCATCCTCGTGATGACGAAGCTCGGGCGGATGCCGCCGTGGATGCCCGGCCACGACTCGCCTGCCTACCTCGGGCAGTCGCGCCGGATCCTGACCCCTGCGGAGAAGCAGCTGCTCGCGCGCTGGGTGCAGGGTGGCGCCCGCATCGGTTCCGGCGGGAGGGTGAAGCCGGTCGCGGCGACGAGCAGCGCACCAGGCACGACGATGACGCTGGCGCCGGCGCGCTCGTACATGCCCAAGGCCGCCGTCGGCGGGCTCGACGACTACCACTGCTTCCTGCTCGAGCCCCATCTGCAGCAGGACGAGTACGTCACGAGCGCGGTGATCAAGCCGCAGCGGCCGACGATCGTCCACCACGTGATCCTGTTCGAGGCGGCCGGCGAGAACGCGGCGGAGGCGCGCCGCCTGAACGACGCGTCGGGCGGCAACGGGTGGACGTGCTTCGGCGGCCCCGGCCTCTCCGAGACGCACCCCACCGCGAGCTCGGCGGACGTCGACCGCCTCGGCGTGCCGCCCTGGATCAGCGCGTGGGTGCCGGGCCACACGACCAACGACCTGCCGCAGGGAACAGGGGTGCTGGTGCACGCTGGCGCGGCGATCGTGATGCAGGTGCACTACAACCTCATCCATCCCGCGAAGCGCGACCGCTCGCGCGCGATTATCCGCTTCGCGCCCGCGGCGACGACGAAGCTGACGCCGCTGAACACCATCCTCGTCCCGGCACCCGTCGAGCTCCCGTGCCCGCGCAACGTGCACACGACGCTGTGCTCCCGCGACGTCGCCGTGCAGCAGGAGGTCAAGAAGTACGGCTACAACGCCGCGCTGATCCCGTCCGGCCTGCTCTTCATCTGCGGGAAGTCGCTCGCCGACTATCCGCAGACGCCGGCGAGCGTGAAGTCGCTCGGGACGTCATGCGACCGGCGCGTCACTCGGCCGCTTCGCATCTACGGCGTCGCCGGCCACATGCACACGCGCGGCGTCGACATCCGCGTCGAGCTCAACGGCAAGACCCTGCTGCACATCCCGCGCTGGAACTTTCACTGGCAGGACGCGTACTACCTCGCGAAGCCGGTGGACGCGAACGTGGGCGACGTGATCCACGTCAGCTGTACGTTCGACAACTCGGCGATCAAGCAACCGCTCGTGAACGGGAGGCTGCTGAAGCCGCGCTACGTCCTGTGGGGTGAGGGCACGACGGACGAGATGTGCCTCGGCCTGCTGCAGGCAGCAGACCGCTAACTGTCGATCCGCTGCGCGGCAGCAGATCGAGTGACGGGGACGGCGCTTCGCGCGAAGGTCGCGCTGCGCGCTCGCTTACGCTCCGGCTCTCGGCATTGGCCCATTCCAGCGTCCAGAGCTTCGCGCTAAGACACGCGGAGCGGACTTAGCGCGAAGCGGACTCATGCGGTGCGCGATCGCGAAGCACCGCGCGCCGCACCAGCGGGACCCGCCGCCGGCCGCCCCAACTGACGCGTGAAGGCCGGGCTGTGCCCGGCCTTCACGCCGTACCTCACCACGTCGAGCGGCGAAAGCCGCTCGACGTTATTCGCCGTCGAGCGGCGAATCGACCTCCGGGACTTCCTCCGCTTCGCCGGCCTCGTGCGTCGCGGCGCCGTCGACGTCCGGCTGGCCGCCGAAGTCGAGGCCGAGCGACTCGAGGTTGAGGCCGTCGCCGCCGTCGGAGTCGATCTCCTCGAGCGCCGCGAGGAGCTGCTCCTCCGTTGCCGGCCGCATGTACGAGGAGGCCGGCACCTTGTCCGACGGGCCGATCTCGATCGTCCGGTAGCGCTTCAGCCCGGTTGCGGCCGGGATCAGCTTCCCGATGATCACGTTCTCCTTCAGCCCGAGCAGCCGGTCGACCTTGCCCTCGATCGACGCGTCGGTCAGCACCTTCGTCGTCTCCTGGAACGACGCCGCGGAGAGGAAGGACTCGGTGGCGAGCGACGCCTTCGTGATCCCGAGGATCAGCGGCTCGAACGTCGCCTGCTCCTTCTTCTCCTTCTTCACGCGCGTGTTCTCGCGGTCGAGGACGTTCTTGTCGACGAGCTGGCCCGGCAGGAGCTCGGTGTCGCCCGCGTTCTCGACGCGGACCTTCTTGAGCATCTGGCGGACGATCAGCTCGATGTGCTTGTCGTGGATCTCGACGCCCTGCGACTTGTAGACCTTCTGCACCTCGCCGACGAGATACAGCTCGGTCGCGGTGTAGCCCTTCAGCCGCAGCAGGTCGGACGGGTTCAGCGAGCCCTCGTGCAGCGCGTCGCCTGCCTCGACGTCCTGGCCGTGCGACACGAACAGGCGAGTTCGCCGCGGCAGCTGGATCGGCTTCGGCTCATCGTCTTCCTTCGCGTCGTGCGGATGGATCGTCAGCTTCGGGCCACGGTCCGTGTCCTCGATCTCGACCTTCCCGCTGACCTCGGCCAGCGTGGCCGCACCCTTCGGGTTGCGCGCCTCGAAGATCTCGACGACACGCGGCAGGCCGTGCGTGATGTCCGCGCCGGCGACACCGCCGGTGTGGAACGTCCGCATCGTCAGCTGCGTGCCCGGCTCGCCGATCGACTGCGCCGCGATGATGCCCACCGCGTCGCCGATCTCGGCAATCGAGCCGGTTGCGAGGAACGTGCCGTAGCACGCCCGGCAGACGCCGAACTCGCTCTTGCACTTCAGCACGGTGCGCACCGGCAGCGTCATCTCCTGCGCGACCTCGTCGTCACCGAGCGCGTCGACGACCTCCTCCAGGATCGGGAGCGTCAGCTCCTCGCCCTTCTCTGCTACGACCGTCTTGCCCGGCTTGCCGCTCGCCAGCGGCCTGTGCACGTCCTCCGCCAGCGTTCGGCCGAGGATGCCCTTGTTGATGCCGTCGGGACCGAACATCGGGAGCTCGATGAACTCCTTCGTCTTGCAGTCATCCTCGCGGATGATGACGTCCTGCGACACGTCGACGAGACGCCGCGTCAGGTAGCCCGAGTCCGCCGTGCGAAGCGCGGTGTCGGCGCCGCCCTTGCGGGCGCCGTGCGTCGAGATGAAGTACTCGAGCACCGACAGGCCCTCCATGAAGTTGGCCTTGATCGGACGCTCGATGATCTCGCCCTTCGGGTTGGCCATCAGGCCGCGCATCCCGGCGAGCTGGCGGATCTGCTTCGACGAACCGCGCGCACCCGAGTTGGCCATCATGTAGATCGGGTTGAGCTCGAAGAACGTGCGCTCCATCGCGTCCGCGACGGTGTCGGTCGCCTCGGTCCAGATGTTCACGATCGACTCGTGCCGCTCGTCGTCGGTGATCAGGCCACGCTCGTACTGCGCCTCGACCTGAGCGACGCGCTCCTCGTACCGCGCGAGGATCTCCTCCTTGTCCGGCGGGATCACGATGTCGTTCTTCGAGATCGTCACGCCGGCCTCGGTCGCGAAGCGGAAGCCCAGCTGCGTGAACATGTCGAGCACCGTGGCGATGGAATGCGCGCCGTAGGCGTCGACGAGCTCGGCGATGAACGAGTCCAGCTCGCGCTTCGTCAACGTGCGGTTGATGAAGTCGTGCAGCGGCTCCTCGTTGTCGTACTCCTCGACCGCCTCCTCGAGTGCCCGCTCGACCTCCGAGTTGAAGATCACGCGCCCGGCCGTCGTCAGCAGGATGTCGCCGTTCCAGCGGAACTCGATCGGGTCCTGCAGCTTGATCTGCTCGGCCCCGAGCGCGAACTCGACCTGCTCCTCCGTCGCGAAGCGCTGCGGACGCGGGTCGAGCTCCTCCGCGGTCGTCTGCGACAGGTCGACGCCCGAGTAGGTGAGGTAGTACGTGCCGAGCACCATGTCCTTCGTCGGCGTGGCCAGCGGACGGCCGCTCGCCGGCGAGAGGATGTTGTTCGACGACAGCATCAGGATCCGCGCCTCGGCCTGCGCCTCCGCGGACAGCGGCAGATGGACGGCCATCTGGTCGCCGTCGAAGTCGGCGTTGAACGCGTGGCAGACGAGCGGATGGACCTGGATCGCCTTGCCCTCGACGAGTACCGGCTCGAACGCCTGGATCCCGAGGCGGTGCAGCGTCGGAGCGCGGTTCAGGAGAACCGGATGCTCCGCGATCACTTCCTCGAGGACGTCCCAGACCTCCTCGGTCATCGAGTCGACGTACTTCTTCGCCGCCTTGATGTTCTGGACGGACTTCCGCTCGACGAGCCGGCTCATGATGAACGGCTTGAAGAGCTCGAGCGCCATCAGCTTCGGCAGCCCGCACTGGTGCAGCCGCATGCTCGGCCCGGCGACGATCACCGAGCGCCCGGAGTAGTCCACGCGCTTGCCGAGCAGGTTCTGGCGGAACCGGCCCTGCTTGCCCTTGAGCATGTCGCTCAGTGACTTGAGCGGACGGTTGCCCGGCCCGGTGACCGAGCGGCCGCGGCGGCCGTTGTCGAACAGCGCGTCGACGGCCTCCTGCAGCATCCGCTTCTCGTTGTTGACGATGATCTCGGGGGCGCCGAGGTCGAGCAGCCGCTTCAGCCGGTTGTTGCGGTTGATGACGCGGCGGTAGAGGTCGTTGAGGTCGCTCGTGGCGAAGCGGCCGCCGTCCAGCTGCACCATCGGGCGAAGCTCGGGCGGGATGACCGGGATCGCCTCGAGGACCATCCACTCGGGACGGTTCTCCGAGGTGATGAACGCGTTCACGACCTTCAGGCGCTTGATCGCGCGCTGCTGCTTCTGGCCCTTCGACGTGCGGATCGTCTCGCGGAGGGAGGCAGCCTCGGCCTTGAGGTCGAGGTCCTTGAGCAGGTCGCGGATCGCCTCCGCACCCATGCCGCCGCGGAAGTAGACGCCGAAGCCGTACGGGGAACCGAAGCGGTCCTTGAGCTCACGGAAGAGCTGCTCGTCGTTGACGATCAGCTTCGGCTCGAGGTCCTTGAACAACAGCCACGTCTGCTCGAGACGGTTGACCGAGTCGACGGCCGCGTCGCGCGCGTCCTGCCGGCGCGACTCGATGTCGAGGTAC
>DATCYR010000079.1:0-2208 GCA_036526315.1 Gaiellaceae bacterium
GTCGCGAACTCGGTCGACGGAACGGTCTCGCGCATCGATCCGGGCACCGACAGCGTCGTGCAGACGATTCGGGTCGGGAGCGACCCGAGCGGGGTCGCCGTCGCGGAGGGACGAGTCTTGGTGGCGAGCCACGGCGACGGCACCGTGGATGCGCTCGACGCGACCACGGGTCGCGTCCGGCGCAGCTTCGCCCGCGGCGAAGGGCCTAGCGACATCGCGACAGCGGGCGGATCGGTCTGGGTCGCGGACGACGTCGCCGGCACGGTTGGACGGCTCGACCCGAGCACCGGGGCGGTCGACGAGCTCGTTCATGTCGGCGACGCGCCCACGACGCTCGTCGCCTCGGCGGCAGCCCTCTGGGTGCTCGACCGGCTCGACTCGACGATCTCCCACATCGACTCCACCACCGACTCCGTCGTCTCGACGACGCCGCTCCCGGGAGACCCGAAGGCCGTCGTTCCCGAAGCGGGTGGAGCTTGGGTGGCGGACGGATCCGCCGGCCGCCTCCTCCGCGTCGATGGGAAGACCGGCGCAGTCGTGCAGACGATCGACCTGCACAGACGCTGCGTTGCGCTCGCCTCGGGCCGTGCCGGGGTATGGGTCGCGTTCGCCGGTGCCGGAGCCACGCACCGCGGCGGAACGCTGCGCGTCGTTTCGACGAGCCCGGCGGTCGACTCCCTCGACCCCGCCGCGAGTAACTCGCCCAACAGCGGCAACGTCTTCAACCTCACGAACGACGGGCTCGTCACGCTCGACCACACCGCCGGCGCGGACGGCACGCGGCTCGTCCCCGACCTCGCGATCTCGCTGCCGAGGCCGGCAAACGGCGGCCTCGCCTACACCTTTCGGCTTCGTCCCGGGATCCGCTACTCGTCCGGCCGAACCGTCCGTCCCTCAGACGTGCGCCGCTCGTTCGAGCGCATGTTCGAGCTCGGCTCGGCGGGCACTGCGTACTTCGCTGCGATCACCGGCGCCGACGCCTGCTCGAATCGGCACTGCGATCTCGCGGCCGGCATCGCGGTCGACGACCGGGCTGGGACCGTGACCTTCCATCTCTCGCACCCCGACCCCGACTTCCTCTACAAGCTCACGCTGCCCTACGCCGATGTTCTGCCCGACGCGACCGCGACACACGCAAGGTCCATCGCCTCGACCGGCCCATACGAGGTCGGCCGCTATGTCGCCGGACACCGCCTCACGCTCGTCCGGAATCCCCACTTCCGCCAGTGGTCGGCGGCCGCCCAGCCCGCCGGGTACCCAGATCGCATCACGGTCAGGCTGGGCACCACAGCTTCCGCCGCCGCGGCGGATGTCGCCGAGGGTCGCGCGGACCTCGTGTCGAGCCTCGGCGTTCTCCCGCCCACCGAACGGACGTTTTTCCTGATCGGGCATCCGAGCCGCATCCAGATCAACCCGACGCTCGGCACGAACTTCTTGTTTCTCAACGTGAACGTGCCACCGTTCGACGACGTTCGCGTGCGCCGTGCCCTCAACTTCGCGCTCGACCGGACGCAGATTGTCGCCGCCGACGGGGGTCGCTCAGCGGCCGAGCCCGCCTGCCAGATCCTCCCGCCACAACTTCCCGGTTACGAACCCTATTGCCCGTACACCGTCCACGCCCGACCGAACGGAGTCTGGCGCGGGCCCGATCTCGCCCGGGCCCGACGCCTCGTAGCGGCGTCGCGCACGGGCGGCATGCGCGTCGAGGTCTGGGACACCTTCGGCCCGCCGGTCTTCCTGCGCGAAGGGCAGGCCACGGTGACGGCGTTGCGGGAGCTGGGCTACCGGGCGTCCCTGCGCCTGCTGCCCGACAGCAGGTACTTCGCCTACACAAACGACTCGCGCAACCGAGCGCAGGTCATCGACGGCGGTTGGAGCGTGGCCTACCCCTCGGCTGACAACCTCATCGGCAAGCTGACTTGCCGCTACTTCACACCGGGGAGCGGCGCACGGACGACCGACGCGGGCGAGCTGTGCGACCACCCCTTCGATCGACAGGTCGGTCGCGCCGCCATGCTTCAGGCGACCGATGCTCCAGCGGCCGACCGGCTCTGGGCGCGCCTTGATCGGCGTCTGACTGATCGCGCGGTGTGGCTGCCGACCGTCACCCCGAACGAGATCGACCTTCTCTCCGGACGCGTCGCGAACTACCAATACAACCCCGTACTCGGAGCGCTCGTCGACCAGCTCTGGGTCCGCTGACGGGCG
>DATCYR010000080.1:0-11765 GCA_036526315.1 Gaiellaceae bacterium
CCCGGTTCCCCGAACCCCCTCCACTGGTCCGCTTGCGCGGACGGGCCGCTTCGCGGCCGGTCGTCTACCAGCAGGATCCTCGCCATCAGACCCGCTCGACGCAGAGCTCGTGGAGGTAGGCGCCGATCTCGTCGAGCGGCAGCACGGCGTCGGCCACCGTCGCGGCGATCGCCGCGTCCGGCATCGCCCTTCGCTCGGCGCCGCCCGGCGCCTGGACGATCGCGACGCCGCCGCGCTTCTTGAGCGTCGCGAGACCCGCTGCGCCGTCCTCGTTCGCGCCGGTGAGGATGATCCCGATCAAGCTCGGCCCGTACGCGAACGCCGCCGACTCGAACAGGACGTCGATCGACGGCCGCGCGTACTGCACGCGCTCGTCGACGGACAGCGCGAACGATCCCGGCTCGACGAGGAGGTGGTAGTCCGGCGGCGCGATGTACACGTTGCGCGGCTCGATCGCCATCTTGTCGTCGACGTCCCGCACCGGCCGCCTGATGCGCAGGTGGAGCAGGTCGGCGAGCCCGCCGGGCGCCGCGCTCGTGTGGCGGTGCTGCGCGATCACGATCGGCTGCTCGATGTCGTCGGGGATGTCCCCCAGCAGGCGGCCGACCGCGTCGAGTCCGCCCCAGGAAGCGCCGACGACGATCAACTCGTACACCTACTTCACCTTTTTGAACACGCGCTCGGAGGCGTCGAGCTCTTCGTAGCACTGCTCGTACGGGCTGAAGTGGATCGACTCCTTCGCGCCGAGCGCGAGCACGCCGAACATCATCAGGCTCTCGTAGAAGAGGCGGTGGACGCGGTCCTGCAGCGCGCGGTCGAAGTAGATCATCACGTTGCGGCAGATGATCACGTTGAACTCGTTGAACGAACGGTCGGAGACGAGGTTGTGTTGCGCGAACACGACGTTCTCGACGAGTGAGCGCTGGAACTGCGCGCCGTCGTACTTGGCGAGGTAGTACTCCGAGAAGGCGCGCGTCCCGCCGGCCTTGATGTAGTTCTGCGTGTACTCGCGCATCTTCTCGAGCGGGAACACGCCCATCCGCGCCCGGTCGAGCACCGACTCGTTGATGTCGGTCGCGTAGATGCGCGCCCGCTCGTAGACGCCTTCCTCCTCGAGCAGGATCGCCAGCGAATAGACCTCTTCGCCCGTCGAGCAGCCGGCGATCCAGATCCTGGTGAAGGGGTACGTGCGCAGCAGTGGCACGACCTGCTTCCGCAACGTGACGTAGAAGCTCGGGTCGCGGAACATCGCGGTGACGTTGATCGAGAGATCGAGCAGCAGCCGCTCCATGCACGCCGGGTCGTGCAGGAGCTTGTCCTGGAGCGCCGAGATGGTCGACAGGCCTTCCGCCTCGACGCGGCGCCAGACGCGCCGGCGGAGCGACGCCGGGGCGTACTCGCGGAAGTCGAAGCCGTAGCGCCGGTAGACGCCCTCGAGCAGGAGCGCGAGCTCGATCTCGTCGACGCCGTCGCGCTCGGCCGTGCCCTGCTCGACCTCGAAAGCCATCGAGCTACTTGTACAACCAGACGCGCATGAGCGACAGGAGCTGATCGGTGTCGACCGGCTTCGTGATGTAGTCGGACGCGCCGGCCGCGATCGCCTTCTCCCGGTCGCCCTTCATCGCCTTCGCCGTGAGGGAGATGATCGGCAGCTGCACGTACTCGTCGTCGGCACGGATCAGCCGCGTCGTCTCGTAGCCGTCGAGCTCCGGCATCATGATGTCCATCAGGACGAGGTCGACGTCCGGCGTGCGCCGGAGCAGCTCGACTCCGTCCTTGCCGTTCTCGGCGTACAGGACCTCCATGCCGTGCGCCTCGAGCACGCTGGTGAGTGCGAAGACGTTCCTGACGTCGTCGTCGACGATGAGGATCTTCCTGTCCTTGAAGACCTCCTCGGCCGAATGGAGCTGCTCGAGCAGGCGCCGCTTCTCCTGTGGCAGCTTCCGCTCGACCCGGTGGAGGAAGAGAGCGGTCTCGTCGAGCAGCCGCTCCGGCGAGCTCGCGTCCTTGACGACGATCGTGTCGGCGAGCTTGCGGAGCTCGGTCGTCTCGGCCTGCGTCAGCTCCTTGCCGGTGTACACGATCACCGGCATCGAGGCGAGCCGTTCGTCCTGCTTGATCTCGTCGAGCAGGTCGAGGCCGCTCCGGCCCTGGAGCTTCAGGTCGACGACCATGCAGTCGAAGTGCTGTTCCTGCAGCGCGCCGAGCGCCTCGTCGCCGCTCGCGACCGCCGTCACCTCGACGTCGTCGCCGCCGCCGATCAGCTCGACGAGCGCCGCACGTTCGCCCTCGTCGTCCTCGACGACGAGCAGCCGCTTCACCTCGCGGTCGATGAACGCGCGGATCGCCCCGAACGTGTCGTCGAGCCCTTCCTTCGACACCGGCTTCTGGACGAAGGCGACCGCGCCGGCGCGCAGCGCGTTCTGACGGCCGTCGCCGGCGGAGACGATGTGCACAGGGATGTGGCGCGTCTCCGGGTGCTGCTTCAGCCGCTCGAGGACGCTCCAGCCGTCCAGCACCGGCAGGTGCATGTCGAGGATGATCGCGTCGGGCTTGTACTCGTGCGCGAGCGCGAGACCCGAGTCGCCGCGCAGCGCGACGATGCCCTTGAAGCCGCGGTCGCGGGCGACGTCGAGCTCGGTTCGCGCCATCTCGGGATCGTCCTCGACGATCAGCACGACGCGGTCGCCCTGCTGGATGTCGTCGCGGTCGTCGCGCACGTCACTCGGCAGGAGGAGCGCCGGGTCGAGCTCGCGGTCGTCGGCCGCCGGCGGAGCCCCGTTTTCCTCGCTCCCGCTCGTGAAGACGACCTCCTCGGCGCCTACAGCCTCGCGCGGCCTCACCTCGACCGACTGGAACGTCGCCGGCAGGTAGAGCGTGAACGTGCTCCCCTCGCCCGGCTTGCTCTCGACGTGGATCTCGCCGCCGAGAAGCCGCGCGATCTCGCGGCTGATCGAGAGGCCGAGACCCGTCCCGCCGTAGCGGCGGCTCGTCGTGCCGTCGGCCTGCTGGAACGCCTCGAAGATCAGTCGCAGCTTGTCGTGCGCGATGCCGACGCCGGTGTCGCTGACGGCGAACTCGAGCACCGCTTCGGCGCGCGACAGCGCTTCGCTCGCGAACTGGCGGCCCTCGGCGACGCCGATGCGGAGCTTGACGCTCCCCTGCTCGGTGAACTTGAACGCGTTCGAGAGCAGGTTCTTCACCACCTGCTGCAAACGCTGCTCGTCGGTCTCGATCGCAGGCGGCACGTTCGCACCGTGGACGTCGATCTCGAAGTCGAGCCCCTTGTCCTCGGAGATGGGGCGGAACGAGCGCTCGACGAAGTCGCGGAGATCGGAGAGCTTCACGTCACCGACGTTGACGTCCATGCGGCCTGCCTCGACCTTCGAGAGATCGAGGATGTCGTTGATCAGCTCGAGCAAGTCGGAGCCCGCGCTGTAGATCGTGTCCGCAAACTCGATCTGCTTCGGCGTCAGGTTCTCGTCGGGGTTCTCGGCGAGCAGCTTCGCCAGGATCAGCAGCGAGTTGAGCGGCGTCCGCAGCTCGTGCGACATGTTCGCCAGGAACTCCGACTTGTAGCGTGAGGAGAGCGAGAGCTGCTCCGCCTTCTCCTCGAGGGCGGCACGCGCGAGCTCGATCTCGCGGTTCTTGATCTCGATCCGCCGGTTCTGCTCCTCGAGCAGCTGCGCCTTCTCCTCCAGCTCTTCGTTCGTCTGCTGGAGCTCCTCCTGCTGCGTCTGCAGCAGCTCCTCCGACGCCTTGAGCGAGGCGGCCTGCTCCTCGAGCTCCTTGTTCGTCTGCTGGAGCTCCTCCTGCTGCGCCTGCAGCTCTTCCGACTGGCTCTGCAGCTCCTGCGTGAGCTCCTGCGACTGCTCCAGCAGCTCCTCCGTGCGCATGTTCGCCCTGATCGTGTTGAGGACGACGCCGATCGACTCGGCGAGCTGCTCGAGGAACGTCTGCTGGATCGGCGTGAAGCGCTGGAACGACCCCAGCTCGACGACCGCCATCACCTGCTCCTCGAACAGGACGGGGAGGACGATCACGTTGACCGGCGCCGCCTCGCCGAGGCCTGAGGTGATGCGGACGTAATCCTCCGGCGCCTGCGTGAGCAGGATCGGCTTCAGCTCGAGCGCCGACTGGCCGACGAGCCCTTCGCCGATCTTGAACGCCGTCGGCACGTTCTTGCGCTGCTTGTAGCCGTACGACGAGATCAGGCGGAGCTCGAAGTCGTCACCCTCGCCGTCCGGCGAGTCCATCAGGAAGAACGCGCCGTGCTGGGCGCCTACGAGCGGCGTCAGCTCGGACATGATCAGCCGCGACACCGTCTCGAGGTCGCGCTCGCCCTGCAGCAAGCCGGTGAAGCGCGCCATGTTCGAGTTGAGCCAGTCCTGCTCCTGGTTCGTTCGCGTCGTCTCGGCGAGGTTCGCGATCATCTGGTTGATCGTGTCCTTGAGCTCGGCGACCTCGCCCTGCGCCTCGACGGCGATGGACCGGGTGAGATCGCCCTGCGTCACGGCCTGTGACACCTCGGAGATCGCGCGCAGCTGTGTCGTCAACGTGCCGGCGAGCTGGTTCACGTTGTCCGTCAGGCCCTTCCACACGCCGCTGACGCCCGTGACCTCCGCCTGGGTGCCGAGGCGGCCTTCGGTGCCGACTTCGCGTGCGACACGGGTGACCTCCGCCGCGAAGGTCGAGAGCTGGTCGACCATCGTGTTGATGGTCTCCTTCAGCCGGAGGATCTCGCCGCGCGCGTCGACCGTGATCTTCTTGCTCAGGTCGCCCTTCGCGACGGCCGTGGTCACGTCGGCGATGTTCCGCACCTGCCCGGTCAGGTTGTCGGCCAACTGGTTGACGTTGTCGGTCAGGTCTTTCCAGGTGCCGCTGACTCCCGTCACGCGGGCCTGGCCGCCGAGCTTCCCGTCGGTGCCGACTTCGCGTGCGACGCGGGTGACCTCGTCGGCGAAGCGCGAGAGCTGGTCGACCATCGTGTTGATCGTGTTCTTGAGGGCGAGGATCTCGCCGCGAACCTCGACGGTGATCTTCTTGCTCAGGTCGCCGTTCGCGACGGCCGTCGTCACCTCCGCGATGTTCCGCACCTGCGTCGTCAGGTTGTCGGCGAGCGTGTTGACGTTGTCGGTCAGGTCCTTCCACGTGCCGCTGACCCCTTCGACGTTCGCCTGACCGCCGAGCCGGCCCTGGGTGCCGACCTCGCGAGCGACGCGTGTCACCTCCGCGGCGAACGAGCGGAGCTGGTCGACCATGGTGTTGATGGTCTCCTTCAGCTCGAGCACCTCGCCGCGCGCGTCGACGGTGATCTTCTTCGAGAGGTCGCCGTTCGCGACAGCCGTCGTGACGTCCGCGATGTTCCGGACCTGATCGGTCAGGTTGTCGGCCATCGCGTTGACATTGTCGGTGAGGTCTTTCCAGGTGCCGCTGACGCCTTTGACGCGGGCCTGGCCGCCGAGCTTGCCGTCGGTGCCGACCTCGCGCGCAACGCGTGTCACCTCGTCGGCGAAGGACGAGAGCTGGTCGACCATCGTGTTGATGGTGTTCTTCAGCTCGAGCACCTCGCCGCGAGCGTCGACGGTGATCTTCTTGCCGAGGTCGCCGTTCGCGACGGCGGTCGTGACGTCGGCGATGTTCCGGACCTGGTCGGTGAGGTTGCCGGCGAGCGTGTTGACGTTGTCCGTGAGGTCCTTCCAGGTGCCGCTGACGCCCCTGACCTGAGCCTGGCCGCCGAGCTTCCCTTCGGTGCCGACCTCCCGTGCGACGCGGGTGACCTCGTCGGCGAAGCGCGACAGCCGGTCGACCATCGTGTTGATGGTGTTCTTCAGCTCGAGCACCTCGCCCTTGACGTCGACGGTGATCTTCTTGCTCAGGTCGCCGTTCGCGACCGCCGTCGTGACGTCGGCGATGTTCCGCACCTGTGTCGTCAGGTTGTTCGCCATGAAGTTGACGTTGTCGGTGAGGTCGCGCCAGATGCCGGACACGCCCTTGACGCGCGCCTGGCCGCCGAGGATCCCCTCGGTGCCGACCTCTCGCGCCACCCGCGTGACCTCGTCCGCGAACGAGCTCAGCTGGTCGAGCATCGTGTTCACCGTCGTCCCGATGCGCCGGAACTCGCCCTTCACCGGGCGGCCGTCGATCTGCATGGTCATCTTCTGCGACAGGTCGCCTTCGGCGACCGCGTTGAGAACACGCGACACCTCGACCGTCGGCCGGACGAGATCGTCGATCATCGAGTTGACCGAGTCTTGCGAGCGGCGCCACGACCCCTTCGCGCCCTTGACGTCGACGCGCGCGGTCAGCCGGCCCTCGCGACCGACGACCTTCGCAACCCGGTCGAGCTCTTCCGTCAGCCGCTCGCGCCGCTCCGCGAGCTGGTTGAACGCCTTCGCCACGTCGCCCATGACCCCGCTCTTGCGCCCGTCGAGCCGCACGTCGACGTCTCCGTCCCGTGCCGCACGGAGCGCGTCGAGCACGTCTTGCAGGTCCCGCCTCGAGACTTCGACGGTGGTACGCGATTTGCTGTCCGTTGCAGCCACAGCTCACTCCTTTGTGCGAGGTAGGTCCGCCGGTGGACCGTTGGGCGACGTGTCTCCCGGCCAGGCCGCGAAATCTTACTTGTGTGCAGGGAAATCCAGCGCCTGCGCCAGGTCGGTCCACAGCTCCTCGGGTGGCTCCAGGCCGACGCTCAGCCGCAGCAATCCGGGCGGCACGCGATGCGGCTCCCAGCGGGCGCGCGACTCGAGCACCGAGTGCACGCCGCCGAGGCTCGTCGCGTTGGTGATCAGTTGCAGCGACGTCTCGACCCGATGCGCCGCGTCGCCGTCAGCGACGTCGAACGACAGGAGCCCGCCGATGCCCGCGTAGCGCACCGTCTGCACGGCCGCATGGTCGCGAAGCCGCTGCACGAGCTCCGTCGCCGTCTCTGTCTGGCGCCGGACGCGCACCTCGAGCGTCTTCAGCCCGCGCAGGAGCAGGTACGCCGGATCCGGTGCCGCGGCGATGCCGGTGCGCGTTCGAACCTGGTGCAGCCGCTCCGCGTCCTCGTCCCGCTTGCAGACGACGGCCCCGAGGAGGGCGTCGTCGTGGCCGGCCAGGTACTTCGTTGCGCTGTGCAGGACGAAGTCGGCGCCGTGCTCCAGCGGCCGCAGGAAGACGGGCGTCGCCGCGGTCGCGTCCACCAGCACCCGCGCAGGATGGGCGACCGCCGCTTCGAGATCGGGCATGGTCAGGAACGGGTTCGAGGGCGCCTCGAGCCACACGAAGTCCGCGCCCTGCGGCGGCGGTCCCGTCTGGTCGAACTCGACGTGGCGAAGTCCCCAGCGCTCGAGCTCCGTGAACAGGACGCCGGTCCCGAAGTACGCGCCCTCGGCGAGCGCGATCGTGTCCCCGGGCGACAGGAAGGCGAGCACGACGGCGGTCGCGGCACCCGTGCCCGACGAGAAGAGGAGCGCGGTCCCGCCGTCGAGGCGGCCGAGCTCGAGCTCCGCCGCGGCGCCGGTGGGGTGGCCGTCCCGCTGGTAGTAGAAGGGGCCGGGCGCGCCGTCGCGATAGGGCCAGATCGTGGCGCGATCGACGCTCACGAGGCGACTTTACTGGCGCTTTGCCGCCGCTTGGGCGGCGGAGTCGATGCTGGAGCCATGATCACTCTCAAGCTCGCACTCGCACTCGTCGTCGCCGCCGGCTGGCAACCCCTCCCGGCCGCGCCGATCACTCCCGACTGGAACGCCCGAACGAGCGTCTGGACGGGGAAGCAGATGATCGTCTTCGGTCGCGACCAGCAGACCGCGCTCGACTCGCGCGGGAAGCCCTACGCGACCGGCGCCGTCAACGTCGCCGCGTCCTACGATCCGGCGACACGCTCGTGGCGCAGGCTGTCGCCCCCGGCGAGGACCTCCGGCTTCACGGCGCTCAGCTCGGTCTGGACGGGCAGGGAGATGCTCGTCTGGGGCCAGGGGACTCGACTCGCGTACGACCCGGCGACCGGCAGGTGGAGGCAGCTCCCGGCGTCGCGCCTCCTCCGCGTGCACGACGGCTTCGGCGCCGTCGTCTGGACGGGCAAGGAGATGCTCGGGTGGGGCGGGGGCTGCTGCGGCGATGCGTTTTCGGACGGCGTCGCATACAGCCCGGCGACGAACAGGTGGCACGCGCTCCCGCGGGCGCCGCTCCCGGGGAGCCAGCATCCGCTCGGCGTCTGGTCCGGGAAGGAGTACGTCGTCGTCGCCGGCTCCCGGGCTGCGGCGTACGACCCCGCCCGCGGCACGTGGCGCAGGCTTCCCGCTCCTCCGTCGCACTCGCCGAACGCAACGGCTGTTTGGGCAGGGGACGCGATGGTCGTCGCCGGCGGAACGCACGCGGCCCTCTCGTACAGCCCGTCGGCGAACCGCTGGCGCGTGCTGCCGACGTTGCCTGCAGGTCGAGTCCCGAAGGTGCTCGTGTTCGACGGTGCACGCGTCCTCGGCTGGGGCGGCGCGCGCGGCGGCGCGACGCTCGCGCTCGGCGCGAGGCGGTGGACGCCGTTCGCGTACGGGCCGCTTCCGGCGCGGCTCGAGCCGACCGCGGTGTGGACGGGCTCGTCCATGCTCGTCTGGGGCGGTGCCGCGACGAAGACGTGGGGCCACTACGACGAGGCCGGCGCCGCGTACACCCCGCCGGCGCTCGCGCTCGGGTGCGGTGACGACTGGATGGGCGAGAACATGCGCGTGACGCGGCAGGTGAAGGAGGCGTTGCGCGTCGCAGCCCAGGCGAAGCATGCACCGCTCGCGGGCCACACCTACTACGGCATGTACTCGGGGACCTCGTACGCGCTCGCCACCTTCGGGCGTTGGCCGACCGTCTTCCGCACCGACGCGCGCGGCAGCTGGCACGTGCGCGCGAGGACTGCCGGGCGCATTTGCGGCACCGTCGTGCCGACCGAGCTGCTGAAGGTGTGGTCGTTGCGGGGCGTCGGCGCGGGCTGCTTCGTGGAGCCGCGCTAGAACTCCCCTGCCCGCCACGTGCGGCGACCGAAGCCGGCGGCGAGCGGGTTGAAGGCCGCGAGGAAGCGAAGCTTCAGCGCCGTCGCGCGCGCATCCGCCCGTCGCGCTGCGGCGGGCGGCTTGCTGCCGCGAACACACGACGTCTTCGCACGCAGCCAGTCGCGGTAGACCCAGTCCGCGGCGATCGACGCGTGGCTCGCCTTCTGGAAGCGGTCGGACACGAGCAGCGCCCGCTCGCCGGCAGGGACGTGCAGCGCGGCGAGCTGCTCGAGGAGGCTCTGCCTGTTTTCCTGCACGCTGTCGAGCTGCGCGGCCGCGACCTGCGGCGACACGCTGCAGTCGAACGCGCCGGCGAGCACCTGCGTGACCTCGGCGCGGCCCTCGTGCGACTGCTGCAGGAAGTTCTCGAGCGTGTACACGAAGGAGCGAAGCTCCGGGTTTCCAGTCGTCGTCGGCGGGGCCGTGCTCGTGCTGTCGCCGTTCCACGCGAGGAGGGCTGCCGTGATTCCGGCAGCGGCTAGGACGACCAGCGCGAGCGCGACGACCAGCCACCTGCGGCGGCGGGACGGCGCCGGCGTCCCATCGGGCGCGACGGCCTTCAGCCGCAAGTCCGTGTCCTGGCGCAGCATCGCCTGCTCCAGGTCGCGGAGCTCGGGGCCGGGCTCGATGCCGAGCTCGTCGACGAACAGCTCGCGGGTTCGTCGAAAGAGCTCGAGCGCTTCCGCCTGCCGTCCGGAGCGATAGAGCGCGAGCATCAGCAGCGCGCGCGGGCGCTCGCGCAGCGGCTCGCGGGCGACGAGCTCTTCCAGCTGCGGAACGACGGCGTCGCCGGATTCGACCGATGCCTGCAGCCAGTCCTCGTACGCGGCCTCGCGCAGCTCGTCGAGGTGGGCCGCGACGGGCTCCGGCGGGCCGCGCCACAGGGCCAGCGCCTGGCCGAGCGCGTCGCGCGCTTCGTTCGGCGGGAGCGAACGCGCTTCTTTCGTCAGCTCCTCGAACCGTTCGAGGTCGAGCTCGCCGTCCTCGACGCGGAGCAGATACCCGGGCGGTCGTGTGACGAGACGTTCCGCGCCGAGCGCCTTGCGCAGCTGCGAGACGTAGACCTGCAGCGTCTTGGTTGCCTGCCCCGGCGGCGCCTCGCCCCAGAGCTCGTCGATCAGCCGGTCGTTCGAGACGACGTGGTTCCGCTCGAGCAGGAGGAGCGCAAGGAGCGCCCGCGGCTTCGCGGCCGCGAGCGCCACGGGCCTCCCGTCGACCACCGCCTCGAGCGGGCCCAGGAGCCGAAACTCGTCCACGCACAGCCATACTAGGCTCCGCCCATGGCGACAACGGACGACCGCGCCGACTCGACGCAGGCAAAGCTCGACCAGCTCCAGCAGCTGCGTGACGAGGCGGAGCACAGCGCGAGCGAGAAGGCGGTCGAGCGCCAGCGTCAGCAGGGGAAGCTGCTCGCGCGCGAGCGGCTGGTCGAGCTCCTCGACCCGGGCTCGTTCGTCGAGCTCGACCGCTACGTCCGTCACCGGGAGCCCAACTTCGGGATGCTCGAGCGGCGGCCTTACGGCGACGCCGTCGTCACCGGCTACGGGACGATCTTCGGCCGCAAGGTGTTCGTCTTCTCGCAGGACTTCGCCGTCTTCGGCGGGTCGTTGAGCGAGGTCTTCGCCGAGAAGATCTGCAAGGTGATGGACCTGGCTCTGAAATACGGGTGCCCGCTGATCGGCATCAACGACTCCGGCGGCGCGCGGATCCAGGAAGGCGTCGTCTCGCTCGCCGGGTACGCCGAGATCTTCTGGCGGAACGTGCAGTGCTCCGGCGTGATCCCGCAGATCTCGCTGGTGATGGGGCCGTGCGCCGGCGGCGCCGTCTACTCGCCCGCCATCACCGACTTCATCTTCATGGTCGAGGGCTCGTCGTACATGTTCATCACCGGCCCCGACGTCGTGAAGACGGTGACCGGGGAGGAGGTGACGTTCGAGGAGCTCGGCGGTGCGACGACGCACGCGTCGAAGTCGGGCGTCGCGCAATTCATCTCACCAGACGAGCAGTCGTGCCTGGAGGACGCCCGCTACCTCCTGTCGTTCCTGCCGCAGAACAACGTCGAGCCGCCGCCGTACTCGGAGCCGTCGGACGCGCGCGACCGCGAGGAGCCCGAGCTCGACGCGCTCATCCCCGACAACCCGAACAAGCCCTATGACATGCACGACGTCGTTCGCCGCGTCGTCGACGACGGCGAGTTCTTCGAGGTGCACGAGCTGTGGGCGGAGAACGTCATCTGCGGCTTCGCGCGGCTCGGCGGCCATCCAGTGGGCGTCGTCGGCAACCAGCCGCGCTCGCTCGCCGGCGTGCTGGACATCGACTCGTCGGAGAAGGCGGCACGCTTCGTGCGCTTCTGCGACGCGTTCAACATCCCGCTCGTCACGTTCGTCGACGTCCCCGGCTTCCTGCCGGGCACGCAGCAGGAGTGGGGCGGGATCATCCGGCACGGCGCGAAGCTCCTCTACGCATACGCGGAGGCGACGGTGCCGAAGCTGACCGTCATCACCCGGAAGGCGTACGGCGGCGCGTACGACGTCATGAGCTCGAAGCACATCCGCGCCGACTTCAACTTCGCGTGGCCGACGGCGGAGGTGGCGGTGATGGGGCCGGAGGGCGCGGTCAACATCATCTTCCGGAAGGAGCTCGAGGAGGCGGACGACCCGGACAAGCGCCGCGAGGAGCTGATCGAGGACTATCGCGAGCGCTTTGCCAATCCGTACACCGCCGCCGAGCGCGGCTACGTCG
>DATCYR010000081.1:0-11866 GCA_036526315.1 Gaiellaceae bacterium
CACGAAGCCCGAGCTCCATGTCGAGATCTGCTCGAACTGCCACCCGTTCTACACCGGCAAGCAGAAGCTCGTCGACACCGGCGGCCGGGTCGAGCGGTTCCAGCGCCGGCTCGAGAAGGCCGGCGGCGCCCGCCGCGGCTAGGCGACCACCTTCATGACGACGGTCGGAGGGCAAGCGGTCCTCGAAGGCGTGATGATGCGCGGACCGTCGGCACCGCTTGCGGTGTCGACTTTCAGGGCGCGCGAGCTTGCTCGCGTGACCGTCTGCCGTCGCCGGCCGACTCCACCCCGTACGCGAGGAGACCTTTGACGACGGTCGGAGGGCAGGCGGTCCTCGAAGGCGTGATGATGCGCGGACCGTCGAACTGGGCCGTCGCAGTGCGCAAGCCGGACGGCGAGATCGCGCACGTCAACCAGTCGATCGCCTCGCCGATGGTCCGCCACAGGGTCTGGCGGCTCCCGGTGATCCGCGGCGTCGTCGCGCTCGGCGAGTCGCTCGCGATCGGGTTCCGGGCGCTCGCGATCTCGGCCAACTACGCGGCCGCACAGGAGGGCGAGGACGGCGAGGACGTCGTCACGGAGCTGACGCGCGGCCAGCTGTTCTTCGCGTTCGCCGTGGCGATCGGGTTCGCGATCCTCCTCTTCAAGGTTTCCCCGGCACTGATCACCGACTTCATCGGGATCGACGCAACCTGGTTCGTGATCGTCGAGGGGCTGATCCGCGTCGGCATTTTCGTCGGGTACCTGTTCCTGATCTCGCTCTTGCCCGATCTGCGGCGCGTGTTCCAGTACCACGCCGCCGAGCACAAGGCGATCAACGCGTACGAGGCGGGGGAGGAGCTCGAGCCGGAGACGGTCCAGCGCTTCAGCCTGATCCACCCGCGCTGCGGCACGGCGTTCCTGCTCTGGGTGATGGTGATCGCGATCTTCGTGTTCGCCTTCTTCGGGCGGCCGCACTGGTACTGGCTGATCGCGACGCGGATCCTGCTCCTGCCCGTCATCGCCGGCCTCGCCTACGAGCTGATCCGCTTCGCCGGCAAGCACCAGGGCAACCGCGTGGTGATGACGCTGCTCGCACCGGGCCTCTGGCTGCAGCGCCTGACCACCCGGCAGCCGTCGCTCGACCAGATCGAGGTCTCCATCCGCGCGCTCAAGGAAGTGCTCGCGCTCGAGGGGTCGTACGACCCGAACGAGCGCAAGGTCGAAGTCATGGCGTAAGAACCTTCGGTTTCGCGACACCAATGGTGTGACAGCGAAACGAGGAGGTTCCCAATGTCGGACGATCGTGTGCGGGACGCCGCGTATCAGGCGTATTGGCTGCTGCGCGTCGGCTTCACCGCGGCGCCGATCCTGTTCGGGCTGGACAAGTTCTTCAACTGGACTGTGCACTGGCCGGACTACCTCGCCGGCTGGATCAACAACATCGCGCCGGGCAGTGCCCAGGAATTCATGTACTTCGTCGGCGCGGTCGAGATCGTGGCCGGGCTCGCCGTCGCGGTCGCCCCGGCGCTCGGCGCGCCGCTCGTCGCCGCCTGGCTCGCCGGTATCGTCGTCAACCTGCTCACGAAGAACCCGCCGGAGTACTACGACATCGCGTTGCGCGACTTCGGCTTGCTGCTCGGCGCGCTGACGCTGACGCGGCTCGCGTGGGCGTTCGGCGCGGCGCCGCTGCGGGTACGCCGGAAGGAAAGCCATGCTGCAAGCGAACGTGACTTCGTGGCGGCGTGACCGGCTCGTCGAGGCAGGATTCGCATTACCGGTCGCGTCGAAGCTGGCGCGCGACACACGCTATGACCTCCACGCACTGATCGAGCTGGTCGAAGACGGATGCCCACCAGAGCTCGCACTGAGGATCCTCGCGCCGCTGGAGGAGGGAACCGCGGCGTGATCGCCTCGCTGGCCCGGGACTCGCTGCTGACGGGCCTGCACGCGGACGGCCGTGAGCGCGAGCTCGCCGTGGAAGAGCTGCACGCGCTGCTCCTCCGCGCCGCCCGGTTCGAGGTGGGGCGCCGGCGGCCGTCGCTGCCACACCTGCGCGGCGACGAGCTCGACGAGATCGCCCTCGAGGCGGCGGACGACGCGACGCTCAGCGTCCTTCGCCGCCTCGACGAGTTCCGCGGCGAGAGCCGCTTCACGACCTGGGCGTACAAGTTCGCGTTGCTCGAGGCCTCGGTCAAGCTGCGCAAGCGCGCGTGGCAGGGCCGCGAGATCCCGCTCGAGCCGGAGCAGTGGACGGGCTTCTCGTCCGGGACACCGTCGCCGGCAGCGACCGTCGAGCAGCGCGACGTGCTGGCACGGCTGCAGCGTGCGATCGAGGACGAGCTGACGCCGCACCAGCGGCAGATCCTCGTCGCGATCGCGCTGAACGGCGTTCCGATCGACGTGCTCGCCGAGCGACTGAATACCACCCGCGGCGCGCTGTACAAGACGCTGCACGACGCGCGGCGCAAGCTGCGCGAGCATCTGGAGGAGGAAGGCTGATGGACCTGGAGCAAACGCTCGGTCGTCTCCTCGGCCCGGGCGAGCCCGAGGTCGACTGCGACACGTGCTTCGCGGAGCTCGACCGGTACGTCGAGCTCGAGCTCGCGGAGGCGGATGCCGACGCCGCGGTGCCCGGGTTGCGCGCGCACCTGGCCGGCTGCCCCGCCTGCGCGGAGGAGCACGAGAGCCTGCGCGCGCTGGTTGCCGCAGAGCGCGGCGAGTGACGCATACGCTTCCTGCGTGCCCCGCGTCCAGCGCTCGGCGAACGTCACGTGGGAGGGGAACGTCGCTCGCGGCAGCGGCGCGATCAGCGCTGCCACCGGTGCATTTGCGGAGCTCCCGTACTCGGTGGCGTCGCGCGTCGAGAAGCCTGACGGCAAGACGAGCCCGGAGGAGTTGCTGGCCGCGGCACACGCCGCGTGCTACGCGATGTCGCTCGCGGGCGAGCTCGCGGGCGCGGGCACGCCGGTCGAGCACCTGGACGTTCAGGCGACCGTCACGCTCGACCAGGTCGAGGACGGATCGCACCGGATCGTCGCTTCTGAGCTTCTCGCGCGCGCGCGTGTAAAAGAAATCGATGCGGAGACGCTGAACCGGCTCGCAGGCACCGCGAGCGACGGCTGCCCGTTCTCGAAACTGATCGAGGCCAGCGGCACCGTCTCCGTCAACGCGACCTTGGAGGGACTGGACGATGGCGACTGACCGCACTGCAGCAGTGACGTGGCACGGTGACCTGAAAGGCGGCAACGGCTCGATCGACTCGGTCGGCAGCGGGGCGTTCGGGAACCTCGATGTCGACTGGGCCGCCCGCTCGGAAGACGGGCAGACGAAGACGAGCCCGGAAGAGCTGATCGCCGCCGCGCACGCGGCCTGTTTCGCGATGGCGCTCTCGAACGGGCTGGCCCAGTCCGGACATCCCGCGGACGAACTGAAGACGTCCGCGACTGTCACGTTCCAACCGGGCGAGGGAATCACGAAGATCGCCCTGCACGTGACGGGAAACGTGCCAGGCATGGATGAGGACGCATTTCACGAGGCGGCCGAGACGGCCAAGGCCAACTGTCCCGTGTCGAAGGCTCTTGCCGCCGTCCCCGACATCACTCTGGACGCCCGGCTCGAGGGCTAACCTGAGCCGGCGATGGCCGGCAACATCGAACAGCTCGTCGACGAGCTCGAACGCTCCTACCAGGAGGCGCAGGAGCGGATGTCCGACCCTGCGGTCTACAACGACCACAAGCAGGCGGCGGCCGCCGGACGGCGGCTGAAGGAGCTCGAAGGGCCGCACAAGCTCGCGCAGGAGTGGCGGCAGGTGCACGCCGATCTCGGCGAAGCGCGGAGCGACGGCGTGCTGCGCGAGCTCGTGCCCGAGCTGGAGGAGCGCAGCGACGCGCTCGAGGAGGAGCTGCGCGTCGCACTCGCGCCGACCGATCCCGCGGACAGCAAGGACGTCATCGTCGAGATCCGCCAGGGCGTCGGCGGCGACGAAGCCGCGATCTGGGCCGGTGACCTCTACCGGGCGCTGGCGCGCTACGCGGAGCGGCGCGGGTTCAAGGTCGAGCAGCTCGGCGCGAGCCCAAACGACGCCGGCGGCTACAAGGAAGTGACGTTCGCGATCAACGGCGACGGCGCCTACTCCGTCTTCAAATGGGAGGGCGGAACGCATCGCGTGCAGCGCGTGCCCGAGACGGAGTCGCAGGGCCGCATCCACACGTCGACGGCGACGGTCGCGGTCATGCCCGAGGCGGAGGAGGTGGAGGTCGAGATCGACCCGAACGACCTCAAGGTCGACGTCTACCGCTCGACCGGCCCCGGTGGCCAGAGCGTGAACACGACGGACTCCGCCGTCCGCATCACGCACCTCCCGACCGGCCTCGTCGTCTCGATGCAGGACGAGAAGAGCCAGCTCCAGAACCGGCAGAAGGCGCTGCGCGTGCTGCGCGCGCGTCTGTACGAGCTCGAGCGCGAGAAGCAGCAGGCCGAGCTCGACGCCACCCGCCGCTCGCAGATCGGCTCCGGCGAGCGGGCCGAGAAGATCCGGACGTACAACTTTCCCGAGAACCGCATCACCGACCACCGGATCAAGCTCACGACGCACCAGCTCGACCGCGTGCTCCAGGGTGAGCTCGACGAGTTCACCGAGGCGCTCACGGCCGAGGACCGTCGCCGCGCGCTCGGCGAGTGACGGTGAGAGAGGCGCTCCGGCTCGCGGAGCGTGAGCTGGCGGCGGCGGGCGTCGACACGCCGCGCGTCGACGCGGAGCTCCTCCTCGCCCACGTGCTCGGCACGTCCCGCAGCGGCGTGTACGCACAGGCCGACGCGGAGGTGCCAGACACGTGGCAGGTCCTGCTGGGACGACGCGCCGACCGCGAGCCGCTCGCGTACGTGCTTGGCGAGTGGGGCTTTCGCCGGCTCGTGCTGAAGACGGACGCCCGCGCGCTCGTGCCACGGCCCGAGACGGAGATCGTCGTGGAGCGGTGCCTCGACCTGCTGCGGGACGTGCCTGCGCCGCGCGTGCTCGACGTCGGCACGGGGACGGGCGCGATCGCGCTCGCGATCGCGGACGAGCATCCAGACGCACGCGTCACCGCCGTCGACTCCTCCCCGGACGCCCTCGCGCTCGCGCGCGAGAACGCGGAGCGCCTGCAGCTCGACGTCGACGTGCATGCCGGCGGCCTCGACGTCGCCGCCGAGGGCTGGGACCTCGTCGTCTCCAACCCGCCGTACGTCGCGGCCGAGGAGTGGGACACGCTGCAGCCGGAGATCCGCGAGTGGGAGCCTCGCGGCGCGGTCGTCGGCGTCGGCCTGCACGACGAGTTGGCACGTCTCGCGCGGACACGTCTCCTCGTGCTCGAGGTCGGGCGGTGCCAGGCAGACGGCGTCGCTGCCGCGCTCACGTCCCTTGGGTACGAGGAGGTTCGAGTCACGTCTGATCTGGCTGGGATCGCGCGCGTCGTCGAGGGGCGGCGATGAAGCTCGCCGTTCGTCGCGACGGGGCAGGCCCGCTGCTCGTCTGCCATCCCGGCGGCCCCGGCTTCTCGGGGGCGACCCTGACCGACCTCGGCGGTCTCGCCCGCTGGTTCGAGCTCGTCATCGTCGATCCCCGCGGAACGGGCGGCAGCGAAGCGGCCGACACGTACTCGCAGGAGGAGTACGTCGCCGACCTCGAGCGGCTGCGCGCGGAGCTCGGGCTCGAGCAGTTCGATCTGCTCGGGCACTCGCACGGCGGCTTCGTCGCCGCGCAGTACGCAGCGACCCACCCGGAGCGCGTGCGGCGGCTCGTTCTCGCCGCGACGGCGCCGCGCGTCGCGCCCGAATACCGCGCGGCGGTCGAGCCCCTCTGGCAAGCGAGCGGCGATCCGACGATCAGCGCGGCGCTCGAGGCACGCACGCGGCGCCTGTCGTCGAACGACCTCGACCCCGAGGAGATCGTCCAGCTTGCGAAGGTCGAGCTCCGCCTGCACGTTGCGCGCGCCGACGGCGTGCCGGTCATCGGCCATGTCCTTGAGCGCGAGCCGCCGAACCTGCAGGCGCTCGCGTACTTCAACCGGGAGACCGCGTCGCAGCTCGACCTCGGCCTGCTGCTCCCGTCGATCCGCGCGCAGACACTCGTCGTCACCGGCGATCACGACTTTCTCGGGAAAGCCGCGGCAGACGAGCTCGTGGCTGGGATCGCCGGCTCTCGCAGCGTCCTCCTAGGGGACGCGGGACACTTTCTCTGGATCGACCAGCCGCAGGCATTCGCAGCGGAGGTGGCGTCGTTTCTGCTCGCGTGATCGAAGCGCTGCGCGCCGGCCTGCCGGTCGTCCTCCCGTTCGACACCGTCTACGGGCTCGCCGCCGAGCCGCAGAACGAGGAGTCGACGCGGCGGCTGTACGAGCTGAAGGGGCGCCCGCCGGCCCAGCCGACGGCCCTCGTCGCAGCGAGCGTCGACGCGCTGCGGGCACTACTGCCCGAACTGGACACGTCACGTGCCTGGCACCTGCTGCCGGGGCCGCTGACGCTCGTCGTCCCGAACCCGGCCCATCGGTTCCGCTGGCTCACGGGCACGAACCCGGAGGCGCTCGGCATCCGCGTCCCCGACCTGCCGCCCACCACGCGCGAGATCGTGGCGAGCGTCGGCGCCGTCGTCGCGACGAGCGCGAACCTTCCCGGCGGCGCCGATCCGCGTCGCTTCGAGGACGTGCCGGAGCCCATCCGCGCCGGCGCCGCCGCCGCCGTCGACGGGGGCGAGGTGCCAGGCACGCCGTCGACCGTCGTCGACGTGACCGGGCCCGAGCCCCGCATCCTCCGCGAGGGCGCCGTCCCCACGGCGGAGGTGCTCCGACGACTGCAAGCGCCAGTACGATCCACCTGATGGCCGTCGCCGCGCAGCAGACGTTCCAGCAGCTGACCACGGCCGGCCTCGACCAGGTCGACCCGCAGATCGCCGACCTCCTCGCGCAGGAGACCGAGCGCCAGCGCGCGCAGATCGAACTGATCGCGTCGGAGAACTTCACGTGGCCGTCCGTCCTCGAGGCGATCGGCTCGACGCCGACGAACAAGTACGCGGAGGGCTACCCCGGCAAGCGCTACTACGGCGGCTGCGAGATCGTCGACCAGATCGAGCAGCTCGCGATCGACCGCGCGAAGGAGCTGTTCGGCGCGGAGCATGCGAACGTCCAGCCGCACGCGGGCGCACAGACGAACATGGCCGTGTACCTCGCGGCGCTGCAGCCGGGCGACACGATCCTCTCGCTCGAGCTCGCGCACGGCGGCCACCTCACGCACGGGCTCAAGGTCAACTTCTCGGGGAAGCTCTACAACATCGTCCACTACGGGGTCTCGCGCGAGACGAACGTCGTCGACTACGACGAGGTGCTCGACAAGGCGCGAGACGCAAAGCCGCGGCTGATCGTGTGCGGCGGCTCGGCATACCCGCGCACCGTCGACACCGCGAAGTTCCGGGAGATCGCCGACGACGTCGGCGCAATGCTCCTCTGCGATATGGCCCACTTCGCCGGGCTCGTCGCGGCCGGCCTGCACCCGAACCCGGTGGAGCACTGCGACTTCGTCACCTCGACGACCCACAAGACACTCGCCGGGCCGCGCTCCGGCTTCGTGCTCTGCCGGCAGGAGCACGCCCAGGCGGTCGACCGCGCCGTCTTCCCTGGCATGCAGGGCGGCCCGCTGGAGCACACGATCGCGGCCAAGGCGGCGTGCTTCAAGATCGCGGCCACCGACGCCTTCCGCGAGTACCAGGGACAGATCCGCCGCAACGCCGACACGCTCTCCGAGACGCTGATCGAGGGAGGCCTCGACGTCCTCACCGGCGGCACCGACACGCACCTGCTGCAGCTCGACCTCCGCCGCACGGAGTGGACGGGCAAGGCCGCAGAGGAGCGCCTCCACGAGGTGAAGCTGACCGTGAACCGGAACACCGTGCCGTTCGACGAGCGTCCGCCGACGGTCGCCAGCGGGGTCCGCATCGGCACCCCGGCCGCAACGATGCGCGGGATGGACGACGCCGACTTCCGCGAGATCGGCCGCGTCATGGTCGAGGCACTCGGCGACTCGCCGGATCTGGCCGCGCTGCAGGCGCGCGTCGAGAAGCTCTGCGACGAGCATCCGCTCTACCCGGGCTTCCGCGGCTGGACAACCTACGTGGCGCAGTGAGCGCGACAGAAACGCGCAGCGGCCTCGTGATCGAGGTCAAGCATCCGCTCGTCCAGCACAAGCTCGCGTACCTGCGCGACAAGGACACGCCGACGGTGCACTTCCGCAAGCTCGTGAACGAGGTCACGCTGCTGCTGACCTACGAGGCGACGAAGGACATGCCGACCGAGGACGTCGAGGTCGAGACCCCGCTCGAGGTCGGGCGCTTCCCGCGCATCAGCGGGAAGAAGGTCGCCGTCTGCCCGATCCTGCGGGCCGGCGTCGGGATGCTGGACGGGGTGCTGTCGCTGATCTCGAGCGCGCGTGTCGGCTTCATCGGCATGTACCGCGACGAGGAGACGCTCGAGCCGGTCGAGTACTACGCGAAGCTGCCCGCGGACGTCGCCGAGCGCGACGTGATCCTCCTCGACCCGATGCTCGCCACCGGCAACTCGACGGCGGCGGCGGTCGAGACCGTCAAGAAGGCGGGCGCCACGTCGGTGCGCCTGATCGCGATCATCGCCGCGCCCGACGGGATCGAACGGATCCACCGCGACCACCCCGACGTCCAGATCGTCGTCGCCGCGATCGACCGTGGCCTGAACGAGCGCGGCTTCATCGTCCCTGGCCTCGGAGATGCGGGAGACCGTCTCTACGGTACGAAGTAGGCTCCGTGCCCGCCGCTGGCAGCGCTGGAGCGAGGTCGAGCCTGAAGAGGACTGGCTGCGCTGGGCACGGCTCGGGACGATTGTCGCGACCGTGTTCTTCGGCTTGATCGTCCTCGCGATCGTGCTGGCGCTGGTGCTCCACTGATGCTGCACACGCTCGCCGACCACCTCGAGATCGTCTGGGGCGCGCTCCTTGCCGCGGCCATCGTCGTGCTGCTGACGCCGGCGGTCGGCGGCATGGCGCGGCTCCTCGGCGTCGTCGACCGCCCGGAGGGGCGGCGGCTCAACCGGAGCACCGTCCCGCGCCTCGGCGGGCTCGCGCTCTTCTTCGGCATCTTCGTCCCGGCCCTTGCGTTCCTCGACCTCTCACGCGAGACGCGCGGGCTGCTGCTCGGCGCAGCCGTCGCCACGACGGTCGGGGCCGTCGACGACTTCCGCGGCCTGCGCTGGTGGGAGAAGCTCGGCGGCCAGGTGGCGGCCGCGGCGATCCCGGTCGGCTTCGGCATCTGGGTGCACCGGTTCACGTTTCCGATCGTCGGGATCCACACGCTGCCGAAATGGGTCGGCATGCCGGTCTCGGTGCTCTGGATCGTCGCGATCATGAACATGGTCAACTTCCTCGACGGGCTCGACGGCCTCGCCGCCGGCGTCTCGGCGATCTCCGCCTTCACGTTCACGCTGATCGCGCTCTCGCTGCCGCGCCCGGAGATCAACGCCGCGATCCTGTCGGCCGTCGTCCTCGGCGCGTGCCTCGGCTTCCTCCGCCACAACCTCTATCCGGCGCGCATCTTCATGGGCGACTCGGGCGCGCTGCTGCTCGGCTTCGTCCTCGCGACGATCCCGCTGCAGGGCCTGCTCAAGACGGCGTCTGTCGTCACGCTCTTCTTCCCGCTGCTCGTGCTGGCCGTCCCAATCCTGGACACGTCCTTCGTCGTGGCGAAGCGGCTCAAGTACCACCAGCCCGTGTACGTCGCCGACCGCGCGCACCTGCACCACCGCTTCGTCAGCATCGGCTTCTCGCAGCGACGTGCGGCGACCTACATCTGGCTGTGGTGCGGGACGCTGGCCGCCACGGCGCTCTCGCTCCGCTTCATCAAGCCGCACCAGCACGGTGTCTGGCACCCGTGGCGGACGGTCGTCGTCGGCGCGATCGGACTGCTCGCGGTCGCCGCGTCCGTGTACATGGTCTACCTGCTCGAGATCGTCAAGCTGGCCAACCCGATCATCCGGCGCCGGGAGGAGCAAGCTCGCGCGCACCGGAACAAAGTCGCCTGATTTCGGCCTGAATAGGGGCTTAGCGGTGTCACAAAGTTGGTATGCTCGGGGCGAATGGAGCCCTCCGCGCGCCGCCCGTTCGAACCCGCCGGGGCGGGAGGCCTGCTCCTCGGGGTCCTCCTCGCCGCGATCGCGGTCGGCCTCCTCATCGGCTGGATCGCAGGGAGCATCGGCATCGGCATCCTCATCGGCGCGGTGATCGGGCTGCCGCTCGCGGTCTTCACCGTCTACCGACGGTACAACGTCTGATGGCGACCGGCGGCCTCTTCTCGACCCCTCGGCCCGAGCCGGGCCACCTGCTCCCGGCGCTCGGCGGCGGCGCGCTGATCCTCGTGGCGCTGCCGGTCTTCCTGCTGCTCGGCTGGCCCGTCTCCGGCTGGGCGCTCGCCGCCGTGCTCTGGGTCTTCGTCCACGGGCTCGATCTCGTTCTCGCGCGCGCACGCAAGCCCACGGCTAATGTCGCGGGCTCAGCTGTGCAGGCTTTCGGTGTCTTCTTCAAGGCGATCGTGCTGCTGGCCGTGCTCGTCGCGACGGCAGCCTCGCACCCGCATGTCGCGATCGCGGCGGTCTTGACCTACGCGCTCGCCTACACCTTCGAGCTCGGCCTCTCGCTCACGTCCTACTTCGGCAGCGAGACGAAATGAAGTACCGGCTGCTGACCGTCGTCGTGCTCGCGCTGATGTTCCCGTCGGCGGCGTTCGCGCGCGGCACGTTCGACCCGACGAAGGAGTTCGAGCAGCACGAGTGGGTGCCCATCCATCTCGGCCCGCTCAACCTGTCGATCACCAAGGCCGTCGTCTACCTGATGCTCGGCACCGTCCTGACAATCCTGCTCGGGCTCTTCCTGATGCGCTACCGCCTCACCACACGGCCTGGCACGAGGCAGACGATCGGCGAGTCGCTCTACGAGGTCGCGCAGACGCAGATCGCGGAGCAGGGACTGCCGACGAAGGCGATGGGCCGCTGGTTCCCGTACGTCGCGTCGCTGCTGCTCTTCATCTTCGTGGTCAACCTGCTCGGGTTCATCCCCCTGCCGATCACGGGCGAGACGTACCACGGGATCCCGACGTGGGGCATCTACGCCGCGACGAGCTCGCTGTCGGTGACGCTCGCGCTCGCGCTGCTCACGTTCGTGTTCACGCACGTCGAGGGAATCCGGTGGAACGGCCCGGTGCGCTACTTCAAGAGCTGGATCCCCGAAGCGCCGAAGCCGCTGCTCGCGCTGATCGTGCCGCTCGAGATCCTCGGGCAGTTCATGCGCCTGATCTCGCTGAGCGTCCGTCTCTTCGCGAACATGCTCGCGGGGCACATCCTGATCCTCACGTTCCTCGGGCTGATCTTCATCTTCCAGTCCCTGAGGCTCCTGCCCGTCATCATTCCGGCGACCCTCTTCTACGTCTTCGAGGTCGTCATCGTCGTCGGGATCCAGGCGTTCATCTTCGCCGCCCTGTCCGCCATCTACATCGGCTCTGCGATCGAGCCGGAGCACTAAAGGAGGCAACACGTGCACACGCTTCTCGCAGCAACGTCGGGCGACGTCACGAAAGCCGGCAAGGCAATCGGTCTCGCCCTCGGCGTCGGCCTCGGCGCGCTCGGCGCCGGCGTCGGCATCGGGAACATCTTCGGCTCGATGATCCAGTCGGTCGCCCGCCAGCCGGAGCTCCGTGGTGAGCTCCAGGGCATCCAGTGGCTCGGCTTCGCGCTCACCGAGGCCGTCGTGTTCTACGGCCTGCTCGGCTCGATCCTGGCGTACGTCCTCGTTTGATGCACGGGCTCGTCGCGTCGAATCCGCTGATCGAGGTTCGCCTCGG
>DATCYR010000082.1:0-6518 GCA_036526315.1 Gaiellaceae bacterium
ACGGCGCCGGGCTCGCCCTGGAGGACTTCGCGGTGCGTGATCACGAGCGGCCCCTGATGGATGCCCGCGTCGAGGTGCACGACCGGAGGGAGGCGCGCGTACCAGGTCGCGGCCGAACCGACGAGCGCAAGGGCGACGGCCGCGCCTGCGATGAGCCCCATCCGTCCGAGCTCGCCCCCGTCCTCCGCGTAGCCGAGCCGGAGCAAGGGGAAGCCGGCCTGCGCAAGGACGAACGACAGCAGCCATGCGGCGCCGAAGAGGGCGAGCGCGGGGAGGAGCGGCGCGTGGAGGCCGAAGCCGTAGACGATCGCCAGCAGCGCGCCGAGCTCGACCGCCCCGAGCGGGATCGCCGTCCATGCGGGCTGATACGGGAGGAGCCGGTGCCAGGCCTCGACGTCGAGGAAGAGGCCGACGGCCGCCATCAGCGCCACGAGCTCCACCGGCCACCAGCGATGCAGCGCGGCGGTAAGCGCGCAGGCGGCCAGCAGCACCGGCAGCAGCGCCGCCACGCGAGTCTCGATCCGTCCTTTCAGCGTGTAGGACACGACCGGATCCTTCGCAGGAAGCCGTGCGCCGCGTACCGCGCGCCGGCGAGCGTGTCGGCGCCGGGGAATGCCCACTGCGCCGGTGCGCCCGCGACCGCGAGCGTTCGCCACGCGTCACTCAGCCCGGGCACGGTCGAGTCGGGATCGAGCACGAGCCAGTCCGCCGCCGTCTCGAGCTCGTGGTCGGCGACGAGCCGCGCGAGCAGAGGGTCGTGCCGGAACCCGCGCCGGAAGCCTGTCGCGCAGATGACCTGAGCGGTGCCGTTCACCGAGGCCTCGATGCGGAAGCGGCCTTCCCGAGCGGCCCGCTCGAGCGGCGTGTCCCAGCGTTCTCCCGCGGGGTACGACGGCACCGCCAGCGTGCGAAGGCGCTCGATGCGCTCCCGCTGCGCCAGCCGGTGGAAGCCGGCGAGCCCACGACGGGAGAAGTAGGGGCGGGGCACGTTCAGCGGACGCCGCACCGGCTCGCGGCGGCGCACCGACACCACCTCCGCACCGGCCGCGAGTGCGTTCACCCACTCGGTCGCGGCGGCGAGGCCGGCGCCGACGACCGTCACCGTCGCTGCGTAGTCGTGCGGCTCGTAGGAGTGGACGACGCGCGGGTCGTCGCGCAGTTCCTCCGGGATGTTGAGCCCCGGGTGGCCCGGCGCGACGAGGACGTGCCGGAAGCGGCTGCCGTCGAGATCGAATCCGCCGTCCACGGCGCTGAGGCGGTCGACGCGCCTGAGCACGAGGCTCTCGTCCCAGCGGCTCCTCTCGCGCAGCCGTTCGACGTGCGAGAGGAACTCGTCCACGCTCGGGTGGTAGCGGTTGCATGCCGACTCGAGGAGCGGCCGCGGCGAACGGCGTCGGCGGACGCTCGAGAAGGCGAGCCCCGGGAACGTCGCCGGGAGGCAGTGCCCGTCGCTCTCGGACCGCATCTCGCGCTGCCGGATCGCTGCGGCGCGTACGCGCCAGGCCGCCGCAGGATCCGCGTCCGTCCCGAACACGGCGATCTCTCCCGGTGCGAACGCGCGGCGCAGCGTCTGGTACGCGGTGAAGCCGGCCAGACCGGAACCGACGATCGCGACCGACGGCATTACTTCACCGAGCCCGCGAGCAGCCCCTGGACGAAGTAGCGCTGGAAGGCGAAGAAGACGGCCAGCGGCACGATGAGAGAGACGAACGAGGCCGGCGCGATGACGTCGATGCTCGACGAGAACTGGCGGAGCTGGTCGAAGATCCAGACGGTGATCGGCGTCACGCTGAACGTGAGCGAGACGATCAGGTCGTTCCACGTCCAGAGGAACTGGAAGATCGCGACGGACGCGATCGCGGGCAGGCCGAGCGGGAGGATCAGGCGCAGGAAGATCCAGAGCTCGTTCGCGCCGTCGATCCGCGCCGACTCGAGGATGTCCTTCGGTATGCCGACGAAGAAGTTCCGCAGCAGGAAGATCGCGAAGGGCAGGCCGAACGCCGCGTGGAAGAGAATCACGCTGAGTGTCGTCCCTCCGATCCCGAGCGTGTTGTAGAGCCTGAACATGGGGATCAGCGCCATCTGGAGCGGCACGACGAGAAGACCGACCACGCCGATGAACAGCCAGTCGCGGCCGGGAAATTCGAGCCACGCGAAGGCGTATCCCGCGAGCGCCCCGACGATGATCACGATCAGGGTGTTGCCGACGGAGATGTAGGCCGTCGTCTTCAACGCTCCGGTCAGGCCGGCGTTGTGGAAGAGATGGCTGTAGTTCGAGAAGGTCGCGAGGCTCGGGTGGGCGAAGATCTTCCACCAGCCGAGGGTGGTCACGCTCGACTGCGGCAGGATCGACGTGATGAAGAGACCTATCGTCGGCACGAGCCAGAGCAGGCCGATCGCGGCGAGGAGGATCTGAAGGGGCGTCTTCGCGAGCGCGCGGAGGATCCGGGCGGCAGTGGTGTCGCGCCGTCCGGGAAGCTGCGCCGTCTCGGTGGCCGCGGCCGCCATCAGATCTCCCTCCGGAAGCGTCGGATGTTGAGCGCGAGCACCGGGATCACGAGCACGAAGAGGAAGACCGCGATCGCCGAGCCGCCGCCGAAGTTGTTCTGGCCGCTGAACGCGGTGCGCCACATCGCGAGCGCGATCACGTTCGCGTTCGCCTGAACGGAGTCGGGTGCGAGCGCGATCACGATGTCGAACACCTTGAGGACGTTGATGATCATCGTGATGAACACGACGCTCAGGACCGGCGCCAGGAGCGGCACGGTGACCCGGCGGAAGACCTGCCATTCGGTCGCGCCGTCCGTCCGCGCTGCCTCGAGCACCTCTCGGGGCATCGCCGAGAGCCCGGCGGCGATCACCACCATCGCGAAGCCGGCCCAGATCCAGATGTAGGCGATGATCAACGATGGTGTGATCAGCTTCGGCCCGAGCCACGAGTAGCCCCCGAAGGGCTTCGCGAAGGTCTTGGCGCCGATGCCGGCGCTGTACACCCCGGCCGGAACGCTCGTGAACTCGAAATCGCCGGCAGCATCCGTCTTCGTCGTCTGCACGACCTTCCCCGCAGCGTTCTTGAGGTCGACCGTCACTCCGGGGATGCCCTGCTCGCCCTGCTCCACGACTCCCGGCTTGCCGCCTCCGGGCTTGAAGTCACGCCAGACGGCTCCCTCGATCGCGCCCGGCTTCCCCGCCGGCTTGACGGCCTGCTTCGCACCCGGCGGCATCGCCTGGGGCGCGATGCCCGTCAGCCCCAGGAGGGCGACGCCGCCGGGATGGAGCGGCGTCTTCAGGACGAGGCCGCCGGCCTTCGTCTGCAGCGCGGTCGTTGACGGCAGCGCGCTCGGCAGCACACCGGCGGGCGAGAACGCGTCCGCGACCGAGCGGCTGAGCGCATTGATGGCGCCCTGGCTCGGATCCTGCTGGTACATGATCCGCCACGTCACCCCTGTTGCGAACGCAGAGATCGCCATCGGGAGGAAGACGGCCGTCTTGAACGCGACGACCCATCGGACACGCTCGGTGAGGACGGCGAAGATGAGCCCGAGCGCGGTCACGAAGGCCGGCACGACGCCGACCCAGATCGCGCTGTTCTTGATCGCGGTGACGAGCGTCGAGGTCGTGAACAGCGTCCTGTAGTTGTCGATCCCTACCCACGCGCCGAGGTAGCCCGAGTGGCCGAAGAAGCTGCGGATGACCGTGTAGACCGTCGGATAGAACAGCCATACCGCGAGGAGGACGAGCGCCGGGAGCAGGAAGACGATCCCGGCCAGATACCGGCCCCGTTCTGCTTGCGGCGGCGGCGGAGCACCCTTTGCAGGGGGCTCCGCCGTGATGTTTGCGCCGCTCAAGCGCCTACTTCCCCGCCGCGTAGGCCTTTGCGGCCGAGCTCTCCAGCTGTTGCTGGATGCTCGAGATGCTCGACGGGCTCTGGAGGAACTTCTGGAAGATCCCCCATTCGCCCTGGCCCGTCGTCGCGCCGAACGAGGCGGGCTGCTGGTCGGACATGTCGAACACCACCGACTTCGCGCCGAGGAGCGGCGCCTCGGTCGTCCGCGTGATCGCGTCCGGGTAGACGCTCGGAGACACGTTCTTGTTGCCCGTCCCGAAGCCGCCGAGCCTGGCCCAGATCTCGGCTGCCTGCGGCGTGGCGAGGTACTTGACGAACGCCTCGACCGCGGGATTGTCCTTGAAGGTGACGATCAGGTCGCCGCCGGTCTCGACTGCGTTCGCGTTGGCTCCGGGAGTGATCGCCGGGAAGGGAACGACGTTGAAGCCCGTGTTCGGCTTCGCCTTCGTCGCCTGGAGGATCTCCAGGCCGACGAAGTCGCCCTGCAGCACCATCGCGGCCTTCGGCGGGTCCGAGAACGCCTTGTCGACGCAGGTCGGGTAGTCCGTCTGGAGCGCTCCACTCGTGCCGCCGACGATGTTCGACGTGTCGCCGATGATCTTGGCCATGTACTGCAGCGCCTTCGTCACCGACGGGTCGGTCCACTTGATCTTGTGGGCGGAGAGGTCGTCGTACTTCGCGGAGCCCCACATCCGCAGGTAGATGTTCTCGAAGATGTCGGTGAGGGTCCAGCCGGACGCGCCGCAGAGCGAGTAGGCCGGCGTTCCCGAGGCCTTGATCGTGCGCGCGTTGCTCAGCAGCTGTGACCAGGTCTTCGGCGCCGAGACTCCCGCCTGCTTGAAGACCGGCACGCTGTACCAGAGCGTCGACTTGTTCGACGCCTTGAAGAGGAGCGCGTAGATCTTCCCGTTGATCGTGCCCAGGTTGGTCCACGCAGGAGTGAAGTTGGCGTCGATCGTCGACTTGGCGTACGTGATCGGCTTCAGGTGCCCCTGCTGCACGAGCTGCTTGACGAGGCCCGGCTGGGCGACGTCGGCAACGTCGGGCGGGCTGCCGCCGGTGATAGCGGTGGCGAGGATCGTCGGGATGTTGTCGCCCTTCGACGTGTAGGCCACCTTGACGTTCGGGTACTGCTTGTTGAACCCGGCGATCACCTTCCGGATCGCGGTCTGCTCCGTCGCAGACCAGATGCCCCAGAACTTGACGCTGCCGGAGACGCTCGTGTTCCCCGTCGACGAGCCACCCCCGGACTTCTTCCCGCTGCCGCCGCACCCCGCCGCCACGGCAAGGGTCGCCGCCAACAGCGCGACCAACCCTGTCAGGCGCGCTGCGCGCGCCCCGCCTGCCCATTGACTGCCCCTCACGCTGAAGCTCCTTTCTCATTCGGTTGTGCGTCGTAGATCCCCTCGCTCGTCTCGGCGTCGAAGAAATGGAGCGAGCGTGTGTCGACCGCCACCTCGACGGGCTTTCCCTCCTCGACCGACGCGCGCGCGCCGAAGCGGCCGACGAGCAGCGCACCCGATCCGTTGCTCTCGCGCGGGCGCTCCGCGGTCGGAGCGCCGGCGTCCTGTGCCAGCTCCTTGACGTCCTCGGTGAGCGCCTCGCGAGTGCCTTCGACGGTGAAATGCACCATGAGCTCGGAGCCCAGCGACTCGCGCAGCTCGACGACTCCCCGCAGGCGACGATCGGGCGGGGTTTCCGGCGCGAGCGAGGCCTCCTCGAACTCCTCCGGACGGACGCCGAGGATGATCGTCCGCCCTTCGTACGCGTGGAGCGCAGGCCGCGAGGAGAGCGTTCCCTCGTCGAGCTCGAGGTGCTGCTTCCCGACATCGACCGCGAGCTCTCCGTTCGCTCGCGTCACCGTCGCCTCGATCATGTTCATCGCCGGCGAGCCGATGAAGCCCCCCACGAAGAGGTTGACCGGACGGTCGTAGAGCGTCTGCGGGTCGGCGACCTGCTGCAGCTCGCCCTTCCGCATGACGGCGACGCGGTCTCCCATCGTCATCGCCTCTACCTGGTCGTGGGTGACGTAGATCGTCGTCGTGCCGAGGTCGCGCTGGAGCCGCCTCACCTCGGCGCGCATCTGCACGCGCAGCTTCGCGTCCAGGTTCGACAGCGGCTCGTCCATCAGGAACGCGGCAGGCTCGCGCACGATCGCGCGCCCCATGGCCACGCGCTGGCGCTGGCCGCCGGAGAGCGCGCGCGGCTTGCGTTTGAGGAACTGCTGGAGCCCGAGAACGTCTGCGGCGTTGCGCACGCGCCGGTCGATCTCCTGCTTCGGCATCTTCTTGACCTTGAGGCCGAAGGCGATGTTGTCGTAGACCGAGAGGTGCGGATACAGCGCGTAGGTCTGGAAGACCATGGCGATGTCGCGGTCGCGCGAGGGGACGTGGTTGACGACGCGCTCGCCGATCCGCAGCGCGCCGGAGGAGATCTCCTCCAGGCCGGCGACCATGCGGAGCGCCGTGGTCTTGCCGCAACCCGAAGGTCCGACGAGGACCATGAACTCCCCGTCGCCGACGTCGAGGCTCAGCCCAGTGACAGCTCTCGTCCCGTCGGCGTAGACCTTCGAGACCTCGTCGAATACGACCTCAGCCACGCCTCCAAGACCGACGTTCCCCGGGAAGGCCTCGGGGAAACCCCCCGCGGAAGGGGCTCAGAGCCCGGGCGG
>DATCYR010000083.1:0-13303 GCA_036526315.1 Gaiellaceae bacterium
CAGCACCAGGTCCGTCGCCGTCGCCCCTTCGGGCAGCGACCCGGTGAGCTTGAAGCCGACGACCTGCGGGATCAGCATCGAGATCGGCTCGCCGAGCATCGCGGCCTCTGCCTCGATCCCGCCGACCCCCCAGCCGAGCACGCCGAGGCCGTTGACCATCGTCGTGTGCGAGTCCGTCCCGACGAGCGTGTCGGGAAACGACAGCCCGCCGCGCGTGTCGACCACGCGCGCCAGGAACTCGAGGTTCACCTGGTGGACGATCCCGGTGTTGGGCGGGACGACCTTGAAGTTGTCGAACGCCTCCTGGCCCCAGCGTAGGAAGGCGTAGCGCTCGCGGTTGCGCTCGAACTCGAGCTCCGCGTTGCGGAAGATCGCCCGGGCGGTGGCGTACTCGTCCACCTGCACCGAGTGGTCGATGACGAGCTCGACCGGCAGCTGCGGGTTGATCCGTGCCGGATCGCCGCCCAGGTCGGCCATCGCGTTCCGCATCGCGGCGAGGTCGACGACGGCCGGCACGCCGGTGAAGTCCTGGAGCAGGACGCGCGAGGGCCGGAAGGAGATCTCCTGAGCGGGCTCGGCGTGCGGATCCCAGCTGCGGATCGCCTCGGCGTCGCTCTCCTCGCCGTGCCGGACGGCGTTCTCGAGCAGGATCCTCAGCGTGTAGGGAAGGCGCTCCACTCCTCCGACTCTACTTGCGATTTGACGTCCTCCGACGTTCTCCCTAAAGTCCACCGACTCAGTGGACTAATAAGGAGAGTCGATGAGAAGAATTAGCCTGATTGTGCTCCTGGCCCTCGCCTTCCCGGCCCTGGCGACCGGTGCGGCACGGGATACGAAGCTTGCGCTCGTCGCGTACTCGACTCCGAAGGACGCGTACGGCCAGCTGATCCCGGCGTTCCAGAAGACGCGGGCAGGGCAGGGCATCAGCTTCTCGCAGTCGTACGGCGCGTCGGGCGACCAGAGCCGCGCCGTGGCGTCGGGGCTCCCCGCCGACATCGTCGCGCTGTCGCTCGCGCCGGACATCAGCTCGCTCGTCCAGAAGCATCTCGTCCCCCAGAGCTGGAACAAGGACCGCTACCACGGGATGGTCACGCGCTCCGTCGTCGTGTTCGTCGTGCGCGACGGCAACCCGAAGCACATCAAGAGCTGGAGCGATCTCGTGAAACCTGGCGTTCAGGTCGTGACGCCGAACCCGTTCACGTCTGGCGGTGCGCGGTGGAACGTCATGGCCGCATACGGCGGCGCGCTGCGCGCCGGCAAGACGCCGAAGCAGGCGCAGGCGTATCTCGCACAGATGTGGAAGCACGTGGTCGCGTCGCCGTCGAGCGCGCGCGAGGGGCTGCAGGCGTTCCTCGCGGGCCGCGGTGACGTCTTCCTCGCCTACGAGAATGAGGCGATCTTCGCGCAGAAGCACGGTCAGCCCGTCCAGTTCGTGATCCCGAAGGCGACGATCCTGATCGAGAACCCGGTCGCGGTCACGTCGACCTCCCAGCACAAGCAGCAGGCACAGGCGTTCGTGAACTTCCTGCGCACGAAGCCGGCGCAGCGGATCTTCGCCGAGAACGGCTACCGGCCGATCATCAAGGGCGTGACGCAGGGGCTGAACTTCCCGGTTCGTCCGCAGCTGTTCACGATCAAGTACGTCGGCGGCTGGCAGTCGGTGCAGACGAGGTTCTTCGACCCGAACCACGGGATCATGGCCAAGATCATCGGGAATGGCGGCTAGAGCCGAGGCTCTTCCCGCACCGAAGGCCCGGCGCTCGGCGGCGCCGGGCCTTGCCATCGGCCTCAGCACGCTCTACCTGAGCGTCGTCGTGCTCCTGCCGCTCGCGGCGCTCGCCTGGCATGCGCACGGCTGGGACGCGATCAAGAGCCCGCAAGCGGTCGCGGCGCTGAAGCTGACGGTGTCGCTGTCCCTCGTCGTCGCGCTGATCAACGCTGTCGCCGGAACCGCGATCGCGTGGACGCTCGTGCGAGACCGCTTCGTCGGCCAGAGCTTCGTCAACGCGCTCGTCGACCTGCCGTTTGCCTTGCCGACGATCGTCGCCGGCCTGACGCTGCTCGCGCTCTACGGCCCGAAGTCCCCGGTCGGCGTCAACGTCGCGTTCACGCGCTGGTCGATCCTGTTCGCCCTGCTGTTCGTGACCCTGCCGTTCGTCGTCCGCACGGTTCAGCCGATGCTGCTCGAGCTCGACACGGAGATGGAGGACGCGGCCGCCTCGCTCGGCGCGTCGCGCTTCGCGACGTTCCGGCGCATCATCCTGCCGAACATCCTGCCGGCGATCCTCTCCGGCGTCGCGCTCGCATTCGCGCGCGCGATCGGCGAGTTCGGCGCCGTCGTCCTCATCTCCGGCAACCTCCCGTTCAAGACCGAGGTCCTCTCGGTCTACGTCTTCGGGCGGATCGAGAGCGGCGATCCGGGCGGGGCGGCGGCGGCGTCCGTCGCGATCCTCGCGATCTCGTTCGCCGTCCTGCTCGCGATCGGCGGCCTGCGCCGCCTCGTCACGCGCCATGATCGGTAGGTACGGCGTCCGCTTCGCGGCGCTCGGCTACCTCGGGCTGCTGCTCGGTTTTCCCGTCGGCTACGTCTTCTGGCGAACCTTCCGCCACGGCTTCTGGCCGGCCTGGCACGCGGTGACGACGCCGGACGCGCTGCACGCGCTGAAGGTGACGTTGATCCTCGCCGGCATCGCCGTTCCCGCGAACACGATCTTCGGCGTCCTCGCCGGGCTCGCGATCGTCCGCTACCGCTTCCGCGGCGCCGGAGTCTTCAACGCCGTCGTCGACCTCCCGCTGGCGCTGTCGCCCGTCGTCGTCGGGCTGGCGCTGCTGCTCCTCTACGGGCGCGGCGGCTGGCTCGGCGGCCACAACGTCGTCTTCGCGCTTCCGGGAATGGTGCTGGCGACGATGTTCGTGTCGCTTCCGTTCGTCGTGCGCGAGGTCGTGCCCGTTCTGCGCGAGATCGGCACCGAGCAGGAGCAGGCTGCCTCGACGCTCGGCGCGAACGCCTGGCAGACGTTCTGGCGCGTCACCTGGCCGGCGATCAGGTGGGCGACGGCGTACGGTGTGGTGCTGACGACGGCGCGGGCGCTGGGCGAGTTCGGCGCCGTGAGCGTCGTCTCCGGCCGGCTCGCGGGCCAGACGGAATCGCTGACTCTCTACGTGCAGGACCGCTACCAGTCGTTCGACGAGGTGGGTGCCTACGCCGCGGCCGTCGTGCTCGCGCTGATCGCCGTGACGACGCTCGTCCTGATGACCGCGCTCAAGCCGAAGGAGGAGACCCGGTGATCGAGGCAAGGAGCATCGTCAAGCGCTTCGGCGACTTCACCGCGCTCGACGACGTGACGGTGGAGGTCGCGGAAGGGTCGCTGACGGCGCTGCTCGGTCCGAGCGGCAGCGGCAAGTCGACGCTCCTGCGCGTGATCGCGGGCCTCGAGCGGCCGGATGCCGGAAACGTCTGCCTCGACGGTGTCGACGTGACGAACGTGCCGCCGCAGCAGCGGGGCGTCGGTTTCGTCTTCCAGCACTACGCCGCGTTCAAGCACATGACCGTGTGGGACAACGTCGCCTTCGGTTTGACCATCCGGCGGCGTCCCCGCGGCGAAGTCAAGCAGCGTGTTGCGGAGCTGCTCGAGCTCGTGCAGCTCTCGCGGCTCGCGAAGCGCTACCCCGCGCAGCTCTCGGGCGGCCAGCGCCAGCGGATGGGCCTCGCCCGCGCGCTTGCCGTCGATCCGAAGGTGCTCCTGCTCGACGAGCCCTTCGGCGCGCTCGACGCACGCGTTCGCAAGGAGTTGCGCGTCTGGCTGCGACGCCTGCACGACGAGACGCACACGACGACGGTGATCGTCACGCACGACCAGGAGGAGGCGATGGACGTCGCGGACAACGTCGTCGTGATGAACGGTGGGCACATCGAGCAGATCGCGCCGCCGCGCGAGCTCTACGACCATCCTGCGAACGAGTTTGTCATGTCGTTCGTCGGGCCCGTCAACCAGCTCGGCGACACGTTCATCCGGCCCCACGACGTGGAGCTCCTGCTCGAGCCGAACGGCGCGACGCAGGAGGCGATGGTGCAGCGGCTCGTGCATCTCGGGTTCGAGGTGCGGGTCGAGCTCGTCCGTGACGACGGCGAGGTGCTGTCGGCGCAGCTGACGCGAGAGCAGGTCGAGTCGCTTGAGCTGCAGCCGGGGCAGATCGTCTACGTCCGCCCCACGCGGCAGACCGTCTTCAGCTAGCCCAGGGCAGCCGGTTCCAGTACGACGGCCGCTCGGCCCGTGACGGCTCGAACCGGCCGACGTAGGCCTCGCGCGGGCTCGTCGCCTCGCGGTCCACGCTCGCTCCGTACCGCGATGCGAGCTCCGACACCGGAAAGCGCACGTGCCAGTCATCGCCGCGGGCGCCGACCATGAAGATGACGCACGGCTCGTCGCCGGCGCCGACGAAGGCGTGCTCGGTGCCGGCCGGCGAGTGGAAGAAGTCCCACTGCTTCAGGCGCCGCTCCTCGCCTTCGACGAGCAGCGTGCACTCGCCCGACAGGACGAGGAAGTCCTCCTGCTTCGACTCCGCGTGGTAGCAGCCGTTCGGCTCGCGCGGCGGCAGGACGTGGATGCGGATCCCCAGCTGCTCGAACTCGGCGTCGGCCGGCTCGAAGGTGCACTCGGAGCCGGACGGCTGCAGCTCGCCGCCCTCGCTCGTCAGCCACTCCGTGTCGCGGATGTTTGCCACGAACCAGGACATCAGTGCGGCTGCCACGCGTCGGGATTCGCCGTGAGCTCCTCGACCGTCGCCGGCAGCTCGCCCCGGGCCAGGTCGGCGATCGTCACCTGCTCGAGCACCGCGCGAAGGTTCGCACGCACCGCGATCCACACGTCACGGAGCCGCGACGCGGAGCCGGCGTATTCGACCTGCTCCGGGCCGACGCCGCGCACGTTGGCAATCGGGCCCTCGACCGCGCGGACGACCTCGGCGACGGTGATCTCCTCCGCCGCCCGCGCCAGCCAGTAGCCCCCTTCGACGCCGCGCTGGCTGCGGACGATGCCTGCGTGCCGAAGGTCGCCCAGGATGTTCTCGAGGAACTTGAGCGGGATCTCCTGCGCCTGCGCGATCCGCTCGCCCTTGACGGGCCCGTCCGGAGTGGCGGCGAGCTCGATCACGGCGCGCAGCGCGTAGTCGGCTTTCGCTGACACCCGCACAGCGCGGATCGTAGAGGTCAGACCTTCGCCAGCAGCTCGTTCTGCGCGAACTCGAGGAACCCGTCCTGGTCGGCGCCGACCTGGTGGATCACGACGTGCGTGTAGCCCGCCTCGTCGTACTGCCGGATCTGCTCCAGGTACTCCTCCACGTCCGGTCCCAGCGGGATCGTCCCCTCGATGTCGTCCGGGCTGCGGTCCTGCACGAGCTGCTCGAAGTGCTCCGGCATCGGCAGCTCCTGCGATGCCGCACCCTCGGCGAGGACGTTGGGCCAGTTCTCGAACGCGGTCCGCTTCGCCTCGTCCTTCGTCCTCGCCCAGCACACGGTGATCTGGCCGTACTTCGGCTTGCCGCTGCCGCCGGCGTCGTCGAACATCTGGACGATCTCCTCCTTCGGCGCGACGTTGACGAGCGCGTCGCCGATCCTGCCGGCGAGCTGCGCGGCCTGCGGCTGCATCGCGGCGACGGCGACCTCGATCGGCTCTTCGGGCAGATCGAAGATGCGCGCGTGCTCGACCGTGTAGTGCTTGCCGCGGTGGGTCTGGTACCCGCCCTCCCAGAGCTGCCGCATGACGCCGACGGCCTCCTCGAGCATCTCGAGCCGCTCGTCGGGAGCCGGCCACTTCGCGCCGGTGACGTGCTCGTTCAGCTTCTCACCGGTGCCGACGCCGAGGAAGAAACGGCCGGGCATCAGGCACGCCACGGTGGCGGCGGCGTGCGCGACGATGACGGGGTGGATCCGGATCAGCGGGCAGGTGACGCCCGTGCCGATGCGGAACCGCTCGGTGTTCTGCGCGATCGCGCCGAGCACCGACCACACGAACGGACTGTGCCCCTGAGCGTCGACCCAGGGGTGGATGTGGTCCGAGATCAGGCCGAACTCGAGACCCGCTTCCTCCGCTGCGCGCGCGTGGCGGACGAGGTCGAGCGGCGAGTTCTCCTCGGAGGACAGGGCGATGCCGAGCTCCATGCCCGTCCCCTACCTGCGTTCCAGGGCGGGCAAACACGAACGGAGCCCGAGCGGTGAAACGCCGCCCGGGCTCCGCCGTGCAGGTCGACTACTGGCCCATCTTGATGCCGGGTTCGGCCCATTCGAGTTGGATTGGTTGGGTTGGTTTTTTGCCGGGGATGTTGGCTTCGCGCTTGTACGTGAACGTCGGCAGGATGGTGCGGCCGTAGGCGTGGGCGAGCAGCATCGCGGCGACGGTGTACCAGGCGAGGCCGGCGGAGATGACGAACAGCCAGCCGGCGACCTGCACCCAGTCGTGGGAGCCGTAGATGAAGGCTCCGGCGAGGACGCCGGCGCCGGCGGCGAGTGTTGTGAGGACGGCGACGAGGCCGAGGCTTTCGGCGAAGGCGGCGATCGCGGCGATCGCGGTGGTGATCGCGAGGGCGAAGAACCACATGCCGACTTCGGGGTTGTGGTACCAGGGTGTCGGTTCGGCGACGACCTTGGTGCCGACGAGGATGTTGAGGATCAGGTAGGCGAGCCAGAACGATCCCCAGGTGCCGTGCGCGAGCGTGGCGATGGCGTCGCGGGCGCGGTACGACCACATGCCGGCCATGAACTGGGCGAGGCCGCCGAACATGGCGGCGAACGGTGCCAGCGCCAGCGGCGAGTGCGAGGTGCCCCACCAGCCGGCCAGATTCGACGCGACGATGAAGGTCGCGCCGGCGAACCCCGCCAGCCCCAGAATCGACGGCGCCGCGATCGGCTGCAGAACAACCCTCGTGGCGAAGCCGTCACGGGACTCGGGAACGCCGGCCGTCGCGATCTCGCGGCGCTCTTCGAGCGTGCTCATGCTTGCCTCCTTACATCGGATTACGATCTGATTTTTCCACGTTGCGGACGAGATAAACAACGCAGTGCGATATGTTTCACCGCAAGTGGCGGTGGTAGATAGCGCCGCAATGGGCTTCTCGAAGCTCGTCGAGTCCTGGCCGCTCCTCCGCCAGTTGCGTGAGGGAGACCCGCTCGGCCTGGGGAAGGCCGTGCAGTCGCCGCACTCGAAGTCGCTGAAGCCGCGCATCGACGAGGCCGACCACGTCGCGCGTTCGATCTGCCCGTACTGCGCGGTCGGCTGTGCGCAGCTCGTCTACGTCAAGGACGGCGAGGTGACGCAGATCGAGGGTGACCCGGCGAGCCCGATCTCACGCGGCCGCCTCTGTCCGAAGGGCGCCGCCTCCAAGAACTACGTGCAAGGCCCGCTGCGCGAGTACAAGGTCAAGTACCGGCGTCCGTACGGAACGGAATGGGAGGAGCTGTCACTCGACGACGCGATGGACATGATCGTCGAGCGCTTTCTGCGCACGCGTGAAGAGACATGGCAGCAGCAGACGGACGACGGAATGCCCGCGAAGCGAACCCTCGGCATCGCGAACCTCGGCGGCGCGACGCTCGACAACGAGGAGAACTATCTGATGAAGAAGCTCCTCAGCGCCGCCGGCGTCGTGCAGGTCGAGAACCAGGCCCGCATATGACACAGCTCCACGGTCCCCAGTTTGGGGACCTCGTTCGGACGAGGGGGCGCGACCGACTACCAGCAGGACCTCATGAACTCGGACGTGATCACGATCATGGGGTCGAACATGGCCGAGAACCACCCGGTGGGATTCCAGTGGGTGATGGAAGCACGGGAGCGCGGCGCGACGGTCGTCCACATCGACCCGCGGTTCACTCGCACGAGCGCGATGGCGACCAAGTTCATCGGCATCCGCGCCGGCACTGACATCGCGTTCCTCGGCGGCGTGATCCGCTACATCGTCGAGAACGAGCGCTACTTCGAGGAGTACGTCAAGAAGTACACGAACGCGGCGACGATCATCACCGACGAGTTCCGGGACACCGACGAGCTCGACGGCCTCTTCTCCGGCTGGGATCCCGAGAAGGGCGAGTACGACATCACCACGTGGCGCTACGAGGGGATGGAGCCGCACGGCGCTGCCGGCCAGCGCGAGGAGGGCTTCAAGGGCGGCGCGCGCAAAGGCGAGCAGGTCGGCAAGGGCGGCGGCGGCCCGCATCTGCACCACGGCGAGCCGCCGGAGGAGGACGAGACGCTGCAGGATCCGCGCTGCGTCTTCCAGATCGTCAAGCGGCACTACGCGCGCTACACGCCCGAGTTCGTCGCCGAGACGTGCGGCTGCACCGCGGAGGAGTTCCTCTGGTACTGCGAGCAGATCTGCAAGAACTCGGGGCGCGAGCACACCGGCGCGTTCGCGTACGCCGTCGGCTGGACGCAGCACACCGTCGGCGTCCAGTACATCCGCGCCGCCGCGATCATCCAGCTGCTGCTCGGCAACATGGGGCGGCCCGGCGGCGGGATCATGGCGCTCCGCGGCCACGCGTCGATCCAGGGGTCGACGGACATCCCGACGCTCTACAACATCCTCCCGGGCTACCTGCCGATGCCGCACACGCACGACTACGGCGGCCTCGACGAGTACATCGACATGACGGCGTCCCCCACGGGCTGGTGGGGGAAGATGGACACGTACATCGTCAGCCTGCTGAAGGCGTGGTGGGGCGTCGCGGCGACGAAGGAGAACGACTTCTGCTTCTCCTACCTGCCGCGGATCGACGACGACAACTCGAACTACTGGACCGTCCGGCAGATGCTGGAGGGCAACGTCAAGGGGTACATCATCGCCGGCGAGAACCCGGCCGTCGGCTCCGCCAACGGCAAGGCGAACCGGCTCGCACTCGCGAAGCTCGACTGGCTCGTCGTCCGCGATCTCGTCGAGATCGAGACAGCCGCGTTCTGGTACGACAGCCCTGAGATCGAATCGGGTGAGCTGAAGACCGAGGAGATCCCGACGGAGGTCTTCTTCATGCCGGCCGCCGCGCACGTCGAGAAGGACGGCTCCTTCACGAACACGCAGCGCCTGCTGCAGTGGCACTACAAGGCCGTCGAGCCGAAGGGCGACTGCCGGTCCGACCTCTGGTTCTACTACCACCTCGGCAAGAAGATCCGCGAGAAGCTGAAGGGCTCGGAGGATCCCAAGGACAGGCCGCTGCTCGACCTGACCTGGTACTACCCGCCGCAGGGCTCGATCGAGGAGCCGAGCGCCGAGGCCATCCTCGCCGAGATCGGCGGGTATGACAGCGCCGGCCAGGCGCTCGCGGCCTACAAGCTCCTGAAGGCGGACGGCACGACCGCCTGTGGGTGCTGGATCTACTGCGGCGTCTACGCCGAGGACGAGAACAAGGCGGCGCGGAAGAAGCCGCACTGGGAGCAGAACTACACCGCGCTCGAGTGGGCGTGGGCGTGGCCCGCGAATCGACGCCTGCTGTACAACCGGGCCTCCGCCGACCCCGAGGGGAACCCGTGGTCAGAGCGCAAGCGGCTCGTGTGGTGGGACGCCGAGCAGAAGAAGTGGACCGGTACCGACACGCCCGACTTCGACGAGGAGAAGCCGCCGGACTACGTTCCGCCCCACGACGCGACGGGGCCGGACGCGATCCGCGGCGACCACCCGTTCATCATGCAGGCCGACGGCCAGGGCTGGATCTACGTCCCGCAGGGCCTCGAGGACGGGCCGCTGCCGACGCACTACGAGCCGCACGAGTCGCCGTTCGACAACGCGCTGTACTCGCAGCGCGCGAACCCGCGGCGGCAACAGAACAAGGATCTCGCGGAAGATCCCTACAACCCGGTCGACGGCGAGCCCGGCGCAGACGTCTACCCGTACGTGATCACGACATACCGGCTGACGGAGCACCACACCGCCGGGGGGTTCTCGCGCTTCGTGCCGTATCTGTCGGAGCTGCAGCCCGCGATGTTCGTCGAGGTGCACCCGGATCTCGCGAGCGAGCGCGGGTTGACGCACGGCGACTGGGCCACGATCGTCACGGCGCGCTCCGCGATCGAGGCGCGTGTGCTCGTCACCGACAGGATGCGGCCGGTCAAGGTGAACGGCCGCGTGCACCACCAGGTCGGACTGCCGTACCACTGGGGCTCGCGCGGACTGACGACGGGCGGCGCGGCGAACGACCTCTCGCACATGGCGCTCGATCCGAACGTCCACATCCAGGAGGTCAAGGCGTTCACGTGCGACATCAGGCCCGGCCGGCGTCCGCGCGGTGCGCGCCTGCCGCAGTTCGTCGCCGAGGTTCGCGCGCGCGCTCACGCCGCGCGCAGCCGGTCGCCGCGCGTCGAGCCGGAAGAGGAACGGGAGACGATCCGATGAGCGCGCTCGCGGAGCCGACCGGGAGCCCCGCAGCCTGGCCCGACACGTACGGCGACGAGGCGAAGCCGCGGATGGGCTTCTTCACGGACACGTCCGTCTGCATCGGCTGCAAGGCGTGCGAGGTCGCCTGCAAGGAGTGGAACATCATCCCGGAGGACGGTCTCGTCTGGACGGGCGAGAGCTACGACAACACGTCGACGCTCGGCGCGAACTCGTGGCGGCACGTGGCGTTCATCGAGCAGCGCAAGCCGTTGCTGCTCGAGGGCGAGGCGGCGGCGCTCGACGCCGAGCCTCTGCGCTGGCTGATGGAGAGCGACGTCTGCAAGCACTGCACCCACGCGGCGTGCCTCGACGTGTGCCCGACGGGGTCGCTCTTCCGGACGGAGTTCGGCACGGTCGTCGTCCAGGAGGACATCTGCAACGGCTGCGGCTACTGCGTGCCCGCCTGTCCGTTCGGCGTGCTCGACAAGCGGCACCTCCCGCGCAAGCCCGATGACGCGCCGCTGGCGCTCCCGCTGCTCGGGAAGAAGGAAGACGGCCGCGTCTGGAAGTGCACGCTCTGTTACGACCGCCTCAAGGGCGGGCACGAGCCTGCGTGCGCCAAGGCGTGCCCCACCGACTCGATCCAGTTCGGCGAGCTCGACGAGCTGCGCGAGCGCGCCCACAAGCGAGTCGAGAAGCTCGAGGCGCAGGGGTGGAACGGACCGCGTCTATACGGCGCCGACCCGGACGACGGCGTCGGCGGCTTCGGCGCGTTCTTCCTGCTGCTCGACGAGCCCGAGGTGTACGGGCTGCCGCCCGATCCGGTCGTCACGACTCGAGACCTGCCGGAGATGTGGACGACGACGGCGATCGCCTCCGCCGCCATGGTCGTCGGCACGGCGCTGGCGTTCCTCGGAGGCCGCCGTTGAGCACGTCGATCACCCACGTCGGCACCGAGATGCAGTCGTACTACGGGCGCCCGATCGTCAAGGAGCCGGTGTGGCAGCCCGAGATTCCCGCGTACTTCTTCACGGGCGGTGTCGCCGGCGGCTGCGCGCTGCTCCACGGTGTCGCGCGCGTCACGGGACAGGAGCGTCTGGCGAGGACGGCGCTCTACGTCGGCGCCGTCGCGGACGTGATCTCGCCGGCGCTCTTGATCTCGGATCTCGGGCGGCCCGAGCGCTTTCACCACATGCTGCGCGTGTTCAAGGTCACATCGCCGATGAGCGTCGGGTCGTGGGTGCTCTTCGTCTCCGGCGGTGCGTCGAACACCGCTGCCGTGCTCGAATTGTTCGACATCCTGCGGCCTGTCAAGTGGGCGGCGGAGGTGGTCTCGTTCCTCGCCGGCGCTCCGCTGGCGACGTACACGGGCACGCTGATCGCCGACACGGCGATTCCCGTGTGGCATCAGGCGCGCAAGGAGCTGCCGTTCCTGTTCGGCGCGAGCGCTGCCGCCAGCGCCGGTGCGGCGACGACGATCTTCATGCGGCCTCGCGAGGCCGGCCCGTCGCGGCGGCTCGCGGTGGCGGGCGTCGCGGCCGAGCTCGGGCTGATGCAGGCGATGGAGCACCGGCTCGGGTTCGTCGGCGAGGTCTACAAGCAGGGGGCCGCGGGCAAGCTCGCCCGCGCGTCGAAGCTGCTCACGGCTGCAGGCGGCGCGTTGCTCGCCATGCGTGCGCGCCGCAGCCGCGGTGCGGCCGTCGCCGGGAGCGCGCTCGTCCTCGCCGGCGAGGTCGCGCTGCGCTGGTCGGTGTTCCGCGCCGGGTTCCAGTCGGCGCGCGACCCGCGCTACACGGTCATTCCGCAGAAGCAGCGAAAGGAGGCACGAGCTGGGCGCCACTGAGACACCGCAGCCGCCGCAGATCGAGAACGCGGGCGAGCTGCTCGGCAAGCAGCTCGGAAAGCTGCTGACGATCGAGGAGACGCTGGCGCGAACCGTCCTCCCGAAGCTGCAGCAGGAAACGAAGGACGAGCAGCTCGGGCAGACGTTCGCCGAGCATCTCGAGCAGACGCGAGGCCACGCCGACAACGTCCGGACGGCGTTCGCAGAGCTCGACGCGCCTGTCAACGGCGGCCAGGACGACGTGCTCGACGCGGCAAGGCAGGAGCGAGAGCACGAGGTGCAGCAGCTTGCGCCGGCGCTGAGGGACGGGTTCAACGCGTCCGCGGCGATGGGCACCGAGCACCACGAGATCGCCGAGTACGAGACCGCCATCCGCCTGGCCGAGGCGCTCGGGCACGAGCGGGTGTCGAGCCTCCTGCGCGAGAACCTGCGCGAGGAGGTCGACGCGCTGGAGAAGCTCGGGAGCCACGCGACGCGGCTCGCACAGCAGGGCGCGCAGCAGCCGGCAGTCCGCTAGCCCAGCTGCTTCTGCCGCTCGGCCTGTTCTTTCTGCGTCTTCGACTGCTGCTCGAGCGTCTTCTGCGGCGGGTTGGACACAGGGCCGGACGGGCGCACCGCGCCCGGTTCGGCGTTCGGATCCACATACGCGTCTCCGCCGGGGGGCTGCCCGCTCTCGTCCCGCGGTCGCGGCGGGTCGGGACGCGGCCGGGCCGGCTGCACCGGCGCGAGTGCCTCGCCGACCTCGTCGATGGACCTGTATTCGCGATCCGGGATGGCCGCGAGCCGTTCCGCAGCGGCTCGATCCTGCGCGCGGGCGTAGGCGAGGAGCTGCTGCTTCTTGGCCGGCAGCGGCACGCCTTCGAGCACCACCTGGATCTCCGCTGCTTCGCGCGCGTTCACGACCACAGGATTCCCGCTTCTCCTCCTGGGTAATCGCACCGAAATGCGCACGCTCGTCTGGGTCATCCTCGTGTGGGTCGGGCTGGCGGCGCTCTGGCTCCTGTACCAGGGGGAGTGGAACGCGATCCAGCTGTATGCCGCGGCGTCGGCTGCGACGCTGTCGCTCCTCGTCGCGCTCGTCGTGCGGCGCGGCGCGCTGCC
>DATCYR010000084.1:0-4525 GCA_036526315.1 Gaiellaceae bacterium
GCCCCACAGCAGTGCGCCGGCGAGGGCGACGAGAGCCGCAACCGGGATGTCCGTGAGCCCCGACACCAGCTGCGCCGCGTAGACCGGCATCGAGACCAGCGCGAGCGCGCCGAGCGCCGCCGCCAGCCCGCCCCACTCGCGGCGGTGCAGGAGCCACGCGAGCGAGCCGAGCAGCAGCACGGAGAAGAGGCCGCTGAGGATCCGGCCGAGCGGCTCGTGGAAGCCGAACACGCCCCACACCCAGCCCTGGAGCACGTAGTACAGCGGCCGTCCGTACTCCTGCGGCGTCGCGGCCTCGTAGTGCAGATGCCAGTGCTGCGAGATCAGGCGCGACCATTCGCCGAACGTCAGAGCGTCCTGCGCGTGAATCGGAATGACGACGGCGAGCATGAACGCGAGTGCGAGGAACAGCCCGGCAGTCGCCCACGCGAGCGTCGTCGCCGGCCGCGTCACGTGCGGCGCGCGAACACGACCGGCAACGCGAGCACGAGCGTCGCGAACGCGTAGAAGTAATAGAACTGCATCGTCAGGTAGAAGAGGTTGGCGGCCATCGTCCCCGCGAGCGCGGCCGTCATCCCCCACGCGAGCGGCCGCACGCGCGCCGCCAGAGCGACTCCTTCCGCGGCAAGGCGGCGCCCCAGTGCGCGCGCCGCAGCGAGCCGCGCGAACAGGTAGCGCAGGAAGACGAAGAACGCGAACGCGCCGACGAGCCCCGTCTCGACGATCAGCGCGACGTAGAACGAGTGCGGCCCCCAGTTCGACTTGCCGGTGACGAACTCGTAGTAGACGGAGAACGTGTTCAGCCCGAGCCCGAACAGCGGATGCGAGTGCAGGATCTGCGGGACGAAGCTGTAGACGGCGAGGTGCGCGTTCTCGGAGCTGCCGCCGGTCTGGATCCGTGAGCGCACGAGCACCTCGAAGTAGTGGCGCCGTTCCCACACGATCACGGCGAGGAGGGCCGCGACACCGGCCGCCGGAACGAGCAGCACGCGTGAGGTCAGAGCGGCTCGGTACGGCACCGCCAGGATCAGCAAGCCGACGACGTCGCCGAGCACGCCGCTGCGCGACAGCGTCGCGAGCTGCACGAGGAAGAGGAACGCGAGGCAGACGGCCAGCGGCACGCGGAGCCTGTGACCGCGCTCGAGCCGCAGGTACACCGGCAGCAGCGTCAGCAGCGGGACGCAGAGCATCACGGCGAGGTGGTTCGGGTCGCCGGTGAGGGCGTTCGGCCTGAAGACGGTCGACCCGCCGATCGCGCCGTAGATGTTGATCGAGCTCGCTCCGCCGGTCAGCGGCGCCAGCACCTGGTGGTCCAGGTTGACGCCGGCGTGCGCCGCGAGCAGCTGGAGCACCGCGTAGGCGCTATTCGCGACGAGCCCGAGCGTGAAGGCCGTCAACGCGCGCCAGTAGAACCGGATCGGTCGCCGGGCGAGGAACGCGACGCCCGCGGCGAGGAAGAGGAAGTGCAGGGCGAACTTCACCATCCCCTTCCCCCACTGGTCCAGCGACTGCTTCGTCTCGATGTTGAAGAAGCCGATGAGGTAGATGACGAGCAGCAGGGCGAAGAAGCCGAGCACGACGGCGGTCGTGCGCGGGAAGCGCGGCGCGCCCCACTCGAACGCGAAGGAGATCAGGAACATGATCGTCAGCACGTCCGCGATACCGACCGCGCCGGCGACGTTCCAATAGACCTTCTCCCACGTCACGACGAAGAGCGTCGCGAGGAAGAGCCAGCCCGTGATCTTCACGCCAAGCCTCGCAGGACGTCCGCCAGCTCCTCGACGCGAGCGGCGCGCCCGAGCCGCTCGCGGTCTTCGGGCGACAACGCCGTGCCGTCGAGCGTCCCCGCGTGCCAGGCACCGTGAAGCTCCGTCAGCGCGGCTGTCAGCGCCGGGACGTCGTCCGGCGCCGCGACCACCCCCGCGCCCGTCTCGCGGATCAGCTCCGCGGCGGCGCCGTCGGGCGGGACGGCGGCCAGGATCGGCCGCTCCGCCGCCAGATACTCGAAGACCTTGCCGGAGAGAACCCCCTGGCCGCGCCCGCCGGCCTCCGGGATGAGCAGGAGCAACGCATCGGAGTCGCGTTGCAGGGCAAGCGCCTCGCGGCGGGCGACGTACGGGTGCAGGTCGAGCCGGTCGCCGAGGCCGAGCGACTCGGCCCACTCGCGATCGGCCACGCGGAAGTCGCCGACGAAGCGCGCGACGACGTCCTCGAGGCCGGAGTCGGCGAGCGCCTGCAGGAACGGCCGCGGGTCGCGCTTGCCGAAGAAGCTGCCGGTGTGCGTGATGCGGAAGCGGTCGCCCCGGCGGTACTCGAGCCCGGCGAAGTCGTCGAAGTCGGCGCCGTTGAGAATCGTCGTGACGACACCGGCCGGCTCGAGCCCGAGCGCCTCGTCGGCGATCGCGTCGGACGCGGCCACGATCACGTCGGCGTGGCGGGCGACGAGGCGCGCGACCGACTCGCTCGCCTTCTCCTTCGCCCGCACCGCTGCACGTTCGACGTTGCGGTGCGGATGCGCTGCGATCGAATCGCGGAGGTCGGCGACCCAGCGTGCGCCCGTTGCACGCTTGACGGCAGCACCGATCAGCTGCACCGAGTTCGGCGGCGACGTCGTGAGCACGACGTCGATGCCCTCGTTCCGCACGATCCGCACGGCCGCCGGGATCGCCGTCAGGTTCCAGGCGACGTTCTCGTCCGGAACCAGCATCCGCCGCGAGAGCGAGCGCGCCTGGCGCGAGAAGCGGTCGAGCCCGCGGCGGCCGTGCAGCTCGTCGGCGAGCCGGCGCGCGCGCGGGCCGAGGTAGCGCGAGCGATGGATCCACGCCTGCGTCGGCGGCGCCGGCTCCGGGTCGGAGTACAGCCACTTCGAGTCGTCGGGCGCGAGCACGTGCGTCTCGATGCCGAGCGCCGGCAGGTGTGTGGCGAACTTGAGCGGACGCTGCACTCCGCCGCCGCCTGCCGGCGGGAAGTACATCGTCACGAGCAGCACCTTCATGCGCTCGGGCGATGGTAGAGCGAGTAGCGCGCGTCCTTGTAGGCCAGCGGCCAGTGCGGGTCGACGTCGAAGCGGCTCCGGTCGACGACGAGCCAGCCTGCGTGGTAGCGGTCGAGGAACTTCGAGTTCGCGGTCGCGAAGTAGTGGATGACGGCGAGGCGCCGCCCGGCCGGGTCGTTGGCGGTGGTGTCCGCCACGTGGGCGGGCGGTGCCGCCGCGACGTACACCGGCGCGTACGCCGAGATGCGGTAGCTCGTCTCCATGTCGGAGAAGACGACCGCGCGCTTCGGCACGTCGTGCCGCAGCGCGGCTACGAGACCCGGCGTCAGCGAGTACTTGTCCGCGCCGTCGGCGGCCGTCCAGTTCCGAAAGCCGTGCACGGCTACCGGGATGCAGAACAGCACGACTGCCAGGGCCGCCAGCGGGCCGCCGCTGTCCAGCCGCCGCCCGAGGAAGACGCCCACGACGACGGCCGCGACGCCGCCGAAGAGGGCGACCCAGGCCGCCCAGCTCGGCCCGCCCGTCGTCAGCTGCGAGCCGAAGTCGCCCGGAAAGGCGAGCTGCAGCGCGATCCCCGCGGCGAGGGCGATCGGCAGGACGAACGGGCCGGTGAAACGCGCGAGGACGCCGGCGGCGCCGGCGAGGGCGAACGCGAGCGGGAGGAACCCCACGAGCCGCCGCGCCTGCGACACCGAGACCGCGTCCGCGAAGTGCGGGAACGACCAGACGAAGAGCTCGATCGTAAGGATCGCGACCGTCCCGCCGAGCACGAGCGCCGCCCACCGCTGCCGGGCCGCCAGCGCCGCCAGCGGGACGACGAGCAGCGCCGCGACCGTGACCGCGCCGGCTCGCGAGACGACCTCCGGCCGGAGCGCATACCGGTGGAGCGAGACGACGTGCAACTCGTCCGCGTAGCGCGTCAGTGCGCGCCGCAGCTCCGTCGCCGACGGCGACTGCGACTTCGTCTTGCGGATAATCGGCAGCAGCCACGCCAGCGCGACCGCGACCGGCACGTACAGACAGGCGAGCGCGATCGCCGTCGGGCGCACCTCGCGCCGTGCCAGCACGACGCGGGCGACGGCGAAGCCGATGAGCACGATCCCGAGGAAGACGGCGGTGCTGGCGTGCACCAGGAAGACCTCGAGGCCGGCGGCGGCGAGGGCGACGCCGAGCCTCCAGCCGGGATGGCGCAGGAAGAGGAAGAAAAGCGTCAGGGTCGCAGGGACGAGCACGTAGCGGGCGACCGTGCCCGGCTGGGCGAGCAGCGTGTACGAGCCCCCGTGTCCGGGCGCGAAGACCGCCGTCGTCACCGTCGCCGCGAGCACGGCGAGCCCGAGCCAGGTTGATCGGAACAGCGCGACGCCGGACTCGTAGACGACCGCGAATGCGATCGGGACGACCGCGCTCGGCTCGTGCAGCATCACCTTCGTCGGGTCGACGCCGGCCAGCTTCGCGACAAGCGCGAGGAACCCGTGCCAGAGCGGGAACGCGTAGCCCGGGTGAAGCCCGCCGTCGCGGAACTCGTCGACC
>DATCYR010000085.1:0-8753 GCA_036526315.1 Gaiellaceae bacterium
GACGACGTCGCCCTGCTCGCCGAGCTCGCGCTGCCGCTCGCGCATCACCTGGCGCACCTCCGGATGCCGCGCGACGACGGGAACGTTGCGGTCGATGTTCGACTTGCGGATCGACGCAGTCACGTCCATACCGGCGATGAACACGCGCCCGCGCTCGTCGAACGTCACCGGGTTCGACGCCGCCAGCGCGCCGAGCGGCGCCGCCTCCCAGAGCGGGAGCCCGCGCTGGAGCGCGAGCCACGTCACGGCGCGGTACATCGCCCCCGTATCGAGGTAGCGAAAGCCGAGCCGCTCGGCGAGCTGCCGCGCAACCGTGCTCTTGCCTGCCCCTGCGGGGCCGTCGATGGCGACGATCATCGTCTGGAGACCGAGTCGAGGAGGTCGTAGAACCCGGGGAAGCTTATAGCGACCGCGTCGGCGCCCCCGACCTCGACGCCCTCGCGCGACGTCACCCCCGCAACCGCCGCGAGCATCGCGATCCGGTGGTCGCCGTCCGACGACATGCGGCCGCCGGTCGGCCGCGCCGGCACGCCTCGAACCTCGAACCCGTCGTCGCGCGCCCGGATGTGGATGCCAAGGGCACGCAGCCCACTCGTCACGGTTTCGATGCGGTCCGTTTCCTTGACGCGGAGCTCGGCGGCGCCGCTCAGCCGGCTGTCGCCGCGCGCGCCGGCCGCCGCGAGCGCGAAGAGCGGCAGCTCGTCGACGAGCAGCGGCACCTCGTCCGCGGCGACGTCCGTCGCCACCAGCTCGGCCGACTGCACCTGGATGTCGCCGGCCGATTCGCCGCCGGCCTTGCGCCGGTTGAAGACGGTGATGCGCGCGCCCATCCGCTCGAGCACGTCGAGCAGCCCTGTACGGCGCGGATTGAGCCCGACGTCGTGCACCGTCAGGTCCGAGCCGGAGAGGAGCGTCGCCGCGACGATGAACGGCGCGGCGGCCGAGAAGTCGCCCGGTACCGCCACCTCGCCGAGCTCGATCCGCCCGGCCGGCTCGATCGACACCGACGCCGGACGGCGGCGGACGCGCGCCCCCGCGGCCGCGAGCATCAGCTCGGTGTGGTCGCGCGTCGGCGCCGGCTCGATCACCGTCGTCGTGCTGCTCGCATTGAGCCCCGCGAGCAGGACGGCGGACTTGACCTGCGCGCTCGCAACCGGCAACACGTACTCGATCCCCTTCAGCACGTCGCTCCCCTCGACGACGAGCGGGCTCGTCGTCACGCGCGCGCCCATCCGGTTCAGCGGCTCCGCAATCCGTTCCATCGGCCGCGCGCGCAGCGACTCGTCGCCGGTCAGCTCCCAGCGGCCGGAATGGCCGGCGAGGATGCCGGCCAGGAGGCGCATCAGCGTGCCCGCGTTGCCGCAGTCGACGACCGCCGGCGTCAGCTCGCCGCCCCTCACCAGCAATTCGTCTTCGGCGATGTCCTCGACCTCCACGCCGAGCGTCCGCACCGCGTCGACCGTCGACTGCGTGTCGCCGCTCCGCCCGAAGCCGCGAACGCGCGTCTCGCCCTCGCACAGCGCGCCGATCAGCACCGCCCGGTGGGAGATGGACTTGTCGCCCGGGACGGCGATGTGACCGACGAGCGCTCCGGCCGGCTCGACCTTCATCCGTCGAGCACGGGCGAGATCACGACGTTGTAGCCCTGGGCCTCGAGCACCGCCGCCGCGCGCGCGGCCTCGTCCTCGCCGCCGACGAGCAGCGTCAGCGTCCCGCCGCGTTCGCGCGACAGGTGCTGGAGCTCGAAGTCGTCGATGTTGATCCGCTCCGCGCCGAGCGCCTGCGTGATCCCGGCGAGCACGCCGGGCCGGTCGGGAACGTGCACGCGCAGGCGCTGCAGCGCGCCCGGCTGCTCGTACGCCTCGGCGAGCATGCGGCGCCGGTTGCCCGACGCCTCCGCGATCCAGCGCGCGAGAAAGCCGGCGTCGCCTTCCGCGAGCGCCCGCTCGACCTGCTCGACGCGCCGTCGATGCTCGGCGAGCGCGCCGCCGAGCGCCTCGGCGTTGTCGAGGAAGATGTCGACCCAGATGCGCGGGTTCGCGCCGGCGACGCGCGTCATGTCCCGCAAGGATCCGCCCGCCGCCGCCAACGGCTCGTGCCCGTCGATCCGCGACGCGCCGGCCTGGTTCAGCAGCAGGTTCGCGAGCGCGTGCGGCAGGTGGCTCGTCAGCGCGACGAGCCGGTCGTGTGCCTGCGGGTCGACCGCGACCGGAACCGCGCCCAAAGACGCGACGAACCCGTGCAGCAGCCGGTAGCGCTGCGGATCCGTCGCTGCGACCGGCGTCAAGAACCACGTCGCGCCGCGAAAGAGCTCCGCGTTCGCATTCGCAGCCCCGTGCGTGTGCGAGCCGCAGACCGGATGGCCGCCGATGAAGCGCGCATCGGTCACGGCCTGCGTCACCGGCCCCTTCGTCGAGCCGACGTCCGTCACGGTCGTGTCGCTGCTCGCGGCCAGCACGGCGCCGACCTCCGCCGGCAGCTGCGCCACCGGCGCGGCGACGACCGCCAGCTCCGCACCTGCGACGGCCTCCTCCAGCGAGGCCGCCGGCTCGACCGCCTCCCGCTCGGCCGCGACCTGCAGCGCGCCGGCGTCGACATCCCAGCCGCGCACCTCCGCCATGCCGGCCGCGCGCGCGGCGAGCCCGACCGAGGCGCCGATCAGCCCGGTGCCGACGATTGCCAGCCGCTGCACGTCAGCCGATCGTGCGGCCCATCAGCTGGGCCAGCGAGCGGATCTCGTCCGCGAAGTCCGGGAAGTCCGCGACCGGGATCTGCTGCGGCCCGTCGCAGAGCGCCTCCTCGGGGCGCGGGTGCACCTCGACGATGATCCCGTCGGCGCCGACGGCGACCGCGGCGCGCGCGAGGGGCAGCACGAGCTCGCGCCGCCCGGGCGCGTGCGAGGGGTCGACGATCACCGGCAGGTGCGTCTCGCTCTTCAGCACGGGCACGGCGCTGATGTCGAGCGTGTAGCGCGTCGCGTGCTCGAAGGTCGTGATCCCGCGCTCGCAGAGGATCACCTGCGCGTTGCCCTCGCGGACGATGTACTCGGCTGCCATCAGCAGCTCCTCGACCGACGCGGCCGGCCCGCGCTTGAGCAGCACCGGCTTGTCCGTTCGCCCGACCTCGGACAGGAGGTTGAAGTTCTGCATGTTGCGCGCGCCGATCTGGATCACGTCGGCGTGCTCGAGCAGCGCGTCGACATGCCGCGGATCCATCAGCTCCGTCACGATCGGCAGCCCTGTCTCCTCGCGCGCCTCGACGAGGATCTCGAGCGCCTCCTCCCCGAGGCCGCTGAAGGTGTACGGCGAGGTGCGCGGCTTGAACGCGCCGCCCCGCAGCATCGTCGAGCCGGCCTGCGCGACCGCGCGCGCAGTCTCGAGCGTCTGCTCGCGGTACTCGACCGTGCACGGTCCCGCGATCAGCCCGAACTTGTCGTCGCCGATCTGCCGGCCGTTGACGTCGATCACCGTCGGGTCCGGCGAGAGCTCGCGCGAGACGAGCTTGTACGGCTTCAGGATCGGCAGCACCTGCTCGACGCCGGGATAGCCCTCGAGCGGCAGCGCCGCCAGCGCCTCGCGGTCGCCGATCGCGCCGATCGTCGTCGCCTCGCGGCCGGGTGTCACGTGCGCGTCGGCGCCCGCGTCGGCGAGGCGCGCGACGACGTGGTCGACCTCCTCGGGAGTCGCGTGCGCGCCCATGACGATCAGCAGCTCTGGTGATCCGGTGACGGCCATCCGAACTCAGGATACTTTTGACCCCACCATGCGGATCTTCAGCGGCATCCAGCCTTCGGGCGACGCCCACATCGGGAACTACAGCGGCGGCTTCCGCCAGTACCGCGAGACGCAGGAGCAGGGCGAGGCGATCTTCTGCATCGTCGATCTGCACGCGATCACGCTCGAGCACGACCCCGTCGCCCTGCGCGAGGGGACGCTCGACATCACCGCCTGGCTCTTCGCCACCGGGATCGATCCCGACCGCTCGGTCGTCTTCGCACAGAGCCACGTCACGGCGCACGCCGAGGCGGCCTGGCTCCTCTCCTCCGTCACGGGCTACGGCCAGCTCAACCGGATGACGCAGTTCAAGGAGAAGTCCGCCACCGAGGACTTCGTCTCGGCCGCCCTTTTCACCTACCCGGTGCTGATGGCCGGCGACATCCTGCTCTACCAGGCCGACCTCGTCCCGATCGGGGACGACCAGCGCCAGCACCTCGAGCTCTCACGCGACGTCGCGCAGCGATTCAACTCGCGCTACGGCGAGACGTTCGTGATCCCTGAAGGCGTGTATCCGAAGACGGGCGGCCGCGTCATGAACCTGCAGGACCCGGACATGAAGATGTCCAAATCTCGAGGCGCGGAGAGCGGGACCGTGCTGATGCTCGACCCGCCGGACACGATCCGCAAGAAGGTCAGAAGCGCCGTCACCGACTCCGGCAGCGACGTCCGCTACGACCCCGAGGGCAAGCCGGGCATCTCGAACCTGATCGAGCTGATGACAGTCGTCACCGGCGACTCGATCCCGGACGTCGAGGCGCGCTACGACGGCTCCGGCTACGGCCAGTTCAAGTCGGACGTCGCGGAGGCGATCGTCGAGCTGCTCGAGCCGATCCAGGCGCGCTACCGCGAGGTGCGCGGCGACCCGGACGAGCTGCGCCGACTGCTGGCGATGGGGGCCGAGAAGGCTCGCGCCCTCTCGGCCCCCACCCTGTCGCTCATGTACGAGCGGCTGGGCTTCGCTCGTTAACCGAGCCTGGTGATGCGATTCATCGGCGGGATCGGCACCGGATCGTGCGCCGTCAGGTAGTTGACGAACGCATCGAGGTCGACGGAGCCGCCGATGGTGTGCGTCCCTTCCTTGAAGACGGTGAAGTTGTCGCCGCCGTCGCCGAGGAAGTTGTTCATCGTCACCTGGTACGACGCCAGCGGGTCGATCGGGACGCCGTTGAGCTTCACGGATCCCGGGATCACCTTGTTCCCCGCGAGCGTGAGGTCGTACGAGTAGGTGAAGCCGTTCGAGACCTGCAGGATCTTCATGTTCGTCCCGGCGTTCGCGCCCGACCACTGCTGCTCGAGCAGCCGGTAGATCATCTCGCCGGTCATCGTCTTCACCTGCATCACGTTCGAGAACGGCTGCACAGTGAACGCCATCGAGTACGTGATCTCGCCCGGGGCACGGGTCTCGCCGTTGCCCGGCAGGTACTTCATGCCGGAACGGATCCCGCCCGGGTTCATGAAGGCGATCTGCGCACCGCCGAAGTCGGTCGGAGCGCCCGCCGCGAGCTGTCCGTCGGCGATGACCTCCCCGATCGGCTGCTCGCCTGCGGCGTTGACCCCGCCGGCGCCGTCACGTGCCGAGAGCAGGTCCGCCGTCAGGTGGCCGACGATGCGGTTCGCGATCGGCGCCGAGAGGCTCTGCCATTTCTTCACGATTGCGCTCTCGATCGGATCCTTCGGAACCGGAGCGCCGAGCTTGTTCGTGGACAACGCCGACGAATCGAACGGCCCTGACGTCTGCTTGACGACGTAGTTCGTCGCCGTCTCCGCCGTGACGTCCTTCGTCTGGTGATCGATCGTGAGGTCGATGCTCGTCACGAGCCGGCCGAACGACGACGCGCTCGTGAGCAGGATGCCCGTGCCGGCGTAGTTCGGGCAGACGTAGGGCTGGTGCGTGTGCGCCGAGACGACGACGTCGACCATCGGATCGAGCCCCTTGACGATCGGGCCGATGTCGCCCTGCAGGTTGTCGCACGCGTTGATGTCCGCGAACCCGGTCGGTGCCTCCGGGTAGCGCCCTGCATTCGAGAACGGCGCCGACTGGATGCCGCCCTGGTGCAGGAGGATCACGAACGCGCGCACGCCCTGCTGGTCACGAAGCTGGTGCACGAGCGCGTTCACGACCGGGATCTCCGGCTTGAACTCGAGACCTGCAACCGCCGACGGCGTCACGACGGTCGGCGTCGCCTCGAAGGTCAGGCCGATGAACGCGATCTTGGCGTTGCCGACCTTCTGCACCTGGTACGGCGGGAAGATCGGGTCCGTCGAGCCGGTCATGAAGACGTTCGCCGCGAGGTACTGGAAGAGCGCCCCGCCGAACTGCGGCCCGAGGTTGTTCCGCCACAACGCACACGTCGTCGTGTCGCTCGTGCAGCCGCCGTTCTGCATGCGGTAGAGCTCGTTGAGGCCTTCGTCGAACTCGTGGTTCCCGACGCCGTTGATCTGGAGGCCGAGGGCATTCAGCGCCTCGATCGACGGTTCGTCGTGGAACAGTCCCGAAAGGAGCGGGCTCGCGCCGATGGTGTCGCCCGCGCTGACGGTGATCGTGTTGCTGTTGCGCTCGCGGAGTTGCTTGACGAGCGTCGCGAGGTATTCGACGCCGCCTGCTGCGCGCGTGACGACGACGTTGCGGTTCACGCTCGGGTTCTGGTCGAACTCGCAGCAGTAGCGAATCGTCCCCGGCGTGTTCGGCTCCAGATGCCCGTGGAAGTCGTTGATCGCGAGCAGCTGGACATGCGTGTCGTTGTCCTTCGGGCCGTTGGCCGCGAAGGCAGACGAAACGAACGCCAGCAGTCCCACGACGAGGACGGCAAGCGTCAGTGCGCCTCTCTTCATCGAGTTGCTCTCCCCTCTCGCCCGGTTTGCCTGTCTCGGCGCCCCCTGCGCGCCGCCGCGCGATCCTAACGCGGTTTTCGCAGGGTTGTAACCTCGTTGGGCCGCAATTCGCGCCACTCGCCGGGCCCAAGCCCGTCGAGCGTCAGGCCTGCGTAGACGCTGCGGTGCAGCCGTGTCACGGGATGGCCGACGGCCTCGAGCATCCGCCGGACCTGTCGGTTTCGGCCCTCATGGAGCGTCAGCTCCACCTGCGACGGTGCCAGACACCGCGCCAGGGCCGGAGCGGTCGTGCCGTCTTCGAGGTCGACGCCTTCGGACAAGGCTCTTAGCGTCGCGCGCGAGGGCCGGCCCTCGACGTCCGCGACGTACACCTTCTCGACGCCGTACCGCGGGTGCGCGAGGCGGTGCGCGAGCGGCCCGTCGTTCGTGAGCAGGAGCGCGCCGGTCGTGTCGGCGTCGAGCCGCCCCACGGGCACGACGCGTTCGGGCACGTCCACGAGCTGCACGACCGTCGGCCGTCCCTGCGGATCGCTCGCCGTCGTCACCACGCCCGCCGGCTTGTTCAGCAGCACGTAGGCCAGCCCCTGCGCGGCGACCGGCTCGCCGTCCACCTCGACCCGGTCGCGCGGCTCCACGAACGTGTTCAACTGCCCGGGCTCGCCGTTGACGCTCACGCGCCCGGCCTTGATCAGCTCGTCGGCCTTCCGCCGCGACGCGACGCCGGCCCGCGCGAGATAGGCGTTGAGGCGCACGCCGCGTATATTCGCCCGATGGCCCACTACGTCACGCTGATGCGCTGGACGACGCAGGGCTACGCCGGCCTGCCGAAGTGGCGCGAGCGCGTCGAGGAGGGCGAGCAGATCATCGCGGACGCGGGCGGGAAGCTCGTCGGCGTCTATGTCACGCTCGGTCGCTACGACGTCGTCGAGATCTTCGAGGCGCCCGACGACGAGGTCGCGATCGAGATCCTGATGAAGCTCAACCGCTACGGGGCCGAGCACACGGAGACGCTGCGCGCGTTCACGCGCGAGGAAGCCGAGGGGATCGTCCGCAAGCTGTGACGTACGCGTTCGGCTCCCTCGACGAGCTCGGCGACGGCCCCGGCTTCCGCAAGGTGCGCCGCGCGCTCGGCGTCAACGCCTTCGGCGTCAACGGCATCGTCATGCCGCCGGGCTTCGACGGCTTCGAGCACTTCCACTACGAGCAGGACGAGCTCTACTTCGTCCACCGCGGCCGCGCGCGCGTCGAGGTCGGCGGCGAGACGCGCGAGCTCGGCGAGGGAGGCCTGCTCTACGTCCAGTCGACGACGCCGCGCAAGGTCTCGAATGCGAGCGACACCGACGACCTCGTCCTGCTCGTCGTCGGCGGCAAGGCCGGGTACGTCGAGCGCGACGGCATGCTCGTCGATCCCGAACGCGACCTCGCGCGCAGGCAGGCGTTTGGCTCCTAGCACCGGCCCGAGCGTCCAAGACCTCGAGCACTCGCGCTACTTCCTGACGGAGTGGATGCCGCCGCTGCTACGACAGACGGCCGAGCGCTCGCCGCCGCGCGTGCTCGCAGACCTGGGCGCCGGCGACGGCGGCACGCTCTGGCCGCTCGACCGCGCAGGCCTCGTCGGCGAGACGATCTACGCCGTCGACATCTCGGCGGAGCACGTCGCCCTCTGCGAGCGGCTGTCGCCGAAGGTGCGCGGGATCGTCTCCGACGTCGCGCACGTCGACGAGCTCGCGGACGAGTCGGTCGACGCGGTCGTGTCGTCCCAGGTGATCGAGCACCTGCCGGACGACCGGGTGCTCGCGCCGGAGATCGCGCGCATCCTCAAGCCCGGCGGCTGGTTCTACGTCTCGAGCGTGATCCGCGGCCCGCGCGCGTTCTGGCTGTACAAGGGCAAGCCGCCGGCGCCGGAGCGGTGGCAGCTCGACCCGACGCACATGCGCGAGTACGAGTCGGAGGAGCAGTTCCGCTCGGTGCTCGCGCATCCGGCGCTTACATTCGACGTCGTGCGCTCGTCGCAGCTGAAGGCACCGCTGACGGATCTCGTCTTCCGCATTGCGGCGCTGGCACACGTCATCCCGCGCGCGCGCCTGCCCGAGCTCTACCTCGAGCTGCCGCGCTGGGTGACGAAGGCGCGGCGGGCGACGGGCA
>DATCYR010000086.1:0-14827 GCA_036526315.1 Gaiellaceae bacterium
GAGAAGACCGAGGAGCACGAAGGCCGCTGCGATGAAGGCCGCGCGCCTGGCGCTCGCGACGAAGGCCTCCTCGACCGGCGCGACGGCCGGCTGCAGAGCGGGGCTCTTGCGAAACGCGGGCAGCACCGCGCCGCCGCTCCGCTCGACGGCACTCACGATTGCCGCCTGCTGCGGTGCGGGAATCGCCGACGTGGCGAGACGGTCGGCGGTTCCGTTCGCAAGGCCGGTCGCGAGTGCCGTGCCTAGGATCGCGATCCCCAGCGCCGAGCCGACCTGTCTCGACGTGCTCTGGATCCCCGACCCCTCCCCGGACTGCGCCGGCGGCACGTCGGCCATGATCACGCCGGTCAGCTGCGCCGTGGCGAAGCCGACGCCGAGCCCGTAGACGAAAAGCTGCGGGCAGAACTGCCAGGCCGGCCGGTCGGCCGCGAACGTGAGGCCGATCGCGACGATGCCGACGATCTCGAGGGCGAGCCCGAGCTGCACGACACGCGTTGCGCCGACCCGGCGCGTGAGCGGCGCGGCGAAACCACCGGCGACGAACGCGCCGCCCGCGAGCGCGACGAGGACAACCCCGGTGTCGAACGCAGACAGTCCGAGCACGGCCTGCAGGAACAGCGGGATGACGAAGACGAGGCCGAGCTCCCCCAGGCCGACGATCAACACCGCGACGTTGCCGTAGCCGAAGGTGGGGATCCGGAAGAGCGCGAAGTCCACCAGGACAGGTCGTCCGGCCCGCGCCCGCGCGCGCTCGACGAGGACGAAGCAGCCGAGGGCCAAAACCCCGAACGCGAACGCGAAGGGGATCACCGAGTGCCTGAACGGCGCGAGCCCGAAGAGCTCCCGCTCCGCCTGCCACCAGCCATAGGTCTGGCCCTCGATCAACCCGAAGACGACGCCGAGAAAACCCAGAGTCGAGAGCACGACGCCCGGTGGGTCGTAGCCGGGGCGGGCCAGCGGATCGCGGCTCTCGTCGACGAAGAGAAACGCACCGGCCAGCGCGATCAGGGCGACCGGCAGGTTGACGTAGAACGCCCAGCGCCAGCTGAGGTGTGTCACGAACCAGCCGCCGGCGAGCGGGCCGAGGGCCGCCATTCCTCCGATCGTCGACCCCCAGACCCCGAAGGCGATCGCCCGTTCCCGACCGCGGAAGGTGGCGTTCACGATCGACAGCGTCGATGGGAGGATCAGCGCGCCGCCGACGCCCTGCAGGAAGCGGCCCGCGAGCAGAGCGGTGCCGTTCGGCGCGAGCGCGGTGACGACGCTCGCCACGAGGAAGACGACGAGCCCGAGCACGAAGACGCGGCGACGGCCGCCGACGTCGCCGACCCGGCCGACGCTGATCAGCAGCGCCGCGAAGACGAGCGAGTAGATCGAGTTGGCCCACTCCGCCTGCGTGATCCCGATGCCGAGATCGCGGATGATCGACGGGATCGCGACGTTCACGATCGTCGCGTCGACGATGATCATCGCGACGCCGATCGTCAGCGCGACGAGACCGAGCCAACGGCGGGAGTTGCCGGTCACGGGCCGATTGTCGTCCGGCGCGGCGCGCGCCGCGCCGGACGACGAAGAGTGCTCCCGCTAGGGGATGAGCACCTTGTTGATGACGTGGATGACGCCGTTCGACGTATTCACGTTGGCCTTGACGACCGTGGCACCGCCGACGATGACCTTGCCGCCCTTGACGCGGATGGAGACGGACTTCCCGTTGAGTGTCTTCGCCGAGTGGAGCTTCATCGCCTGGGCAGCGGTGACCTTGCCCTTGACGACGTGGTAGAGGAGCACGGCCCGGAGCTTGGCCTTGTTCTTGGCAAGCGACGCGAGCGTCGCCTTCGGCACCTTTGCGAACGCCGCATCGGTCGGCGCGAAGACGGTGAACGGCCCCTTGCCCTGGAGCGTTCCGGCAAGCCCGGCCTTCGTCAGCAGCGAGGCGAGCGTCTTGAACTGCCCGGCCGCAACTGCGGTCTGGACGAGGTTCTTCTGCGCCGTTGCCGCCTTCGGGATCAGCACGGAGTCGATCACGTGGATCACGCCGTTCGACGCCATGACGTCAGGTGTCGTCACCTTCGCCTGGTCGACGTACACGGAGCCGTCTGCGGCCTTGATCGACAGCGAGCGGCCCTCGAGCGTCTTCGCCGAGCTGAGCTTGACGACGTCCGCGGCGGTCACGCGCCCCGGCACGACGTGGTAGAGCAGCACAGACTTCAGCAGCGCAGGGTTCTTCCCCAGGGCGTCGAGCGTCGCCTTCGGCACCTTCGCGAACGCCGCGTCCGTCGGCGCGAAGACGGTGAACGGCCCGCCGGTGGAGAGCGTGTCGACGAGCCCCGCCTTCGTCAGCAGCGACGCGAGCGTCGTGAACTGGCCGGCCGAGACCGCGGTCTGGACGATGTTCTTGTCGCCGTCCGACCTCGAGGCCGGCGAGGCGGAAGCAGTAGCGCCGAGCGTCGCGGCCGCCAGCGCGGCGACGACGAGCAGGGCGAATACGGTGCGGATGCTTTTCATCTTGGTGTCCTTTCGAGGTTGTGGGCAAGGTGCCCGTTCGATGACTCCGTCAGCTCGGCGGTCTTCCTCTCGGCCTCGTAGCGGCCGTCGAGGATCGCGCCGTAGATCGGGAGGGCGATGCCGATCGCAACGAGGACCGTCACGAGTGCACCCACCGCGAAGAGCCAGCCGGAGCTCATCGCGAGCGCTCGTGCACGAGGCCGCCGAGCGCGAGTATCGACGGCACCCAGAGACCCACGAAGATCCCCTGCTCGTGGTTGCCGGTGAACCAGAGGCTCACCGAGAGAACGAACGACACGAACGCCCCGAGCAGGATGAGCCCGAGACCGATCGTCTCGTACTGGGCGGCTACCGCCGTCGTTTTTTCCATCTCCCCTCCTTCTCTATACGAAATCTCTACGGACATTGGACGGAACTGTACAGAGCCGAAGGCGGCCTTGTCAAATCTTTGTCTAATCTGTGTATAGTGATGGCATGAACGTCGACAGCGGAGCGCTACGAATCGGCGAATTCGCCCGCCGCGTCGGCGTGACCCCGGAGCTCCTCCGTGCCTGGGAGCGCCGCTACGGCCTCTTGCAGCCGATCCGGACGGACGGCGGCTTCCGGCTCTACACCGATGACGACGCCGAGCGGGTCGAACGCATGAAGCGCGCCCTCGACGAGGGCCTGTCGGCCGCCGAAGCCGCGAGGCGGGCGATCGTCCAGGAACGGCCGACGGGCGGGGCGCTCGACGACGCGCGAGAGCGCCTGCTCGCCGCCGCACACGACTACGACGAGACGGCGCTGCACGCGATCCTCGACGACGCGCTCGCCGGCTTCTCGCTCGAGACCGTCCTGGCCGAACTGATCCTTCCGGCCCTGCACGAGATCGGCACGCAGTGGGAGCGTGGGACACTCGAGGTCGGGCAGGAGCACTTCGCCAGCAACCTCGTGCGCGAGCGCCTGCTCGCCCTCGCTCGCCTCTGGGGGCGCGGCACCGGGCCGCTCGCGATCCTCGCGTGTGCGCCTGGCGAGCGCCACGACATCGGCCTGATCGCATTCGGGCTCGTGCTGCGGTCGCACGGCTGGCGGATCCTCTTTCTCGGCGCCGACACCCCGCTCGGGACGCTCCGCCGTGCCGTGGATCACACCGATCCGCGGCTCGTCATCGTCGCGAGCATGGACGGCGCGCTGCTCGAGGCTGCCGGCGGCGACCTGCGACGGCTAGGACGATCGGCGCCGCTCATGCTCTCCGGCACAGGCGCATCGGATGAGCTCTGCTCGCGGCTGCACGTCGATCGGCTCGACGGAGACCTCGTCGCCGCGGCCGGCGCCGTCAGCCGAGCTGCTTAGGCAGTCGACCGATGACGGCGATCCTCGTCTCGCTCGCGGTCGCGCTTGCCGTCAACGGCGGCTTCTTCGCCGTTGCCGCCGCGCGTAAGACGGACGTCGTCACCGACCTCTCCTACAGCCTCACCTTCGCGCTCCTCGCCATCGTCCTTCCGTTCACGGGGGCCGGAAAGCCGGTTCAACTCGTGGCGTCACTGCTCGTCGTCGTCTGGGCGCTACGGCTCGGCAGCTACCTGTTCCGGCGGATTCTGCGAACGAAGGTCGACCACCGGTTCGACGGAATCAGGGAGGACACGTTGCGCTTCGCCCGCTTCTGGCTCCTGCAGGCGATCACGGTCGCGGTCGTCATGCTGCCTGTCTCGTATCTGCTCGACCAGGAGCATCCGCCGGGCTTCGGCGCGTGGAATGTCGCCGGCGCCGCTGTCTGGCTCGTCGGATTCCTGCTCGAGGCCGTGGCCGATGCGCAGAAGGCCGCCTTCAAGGCGAACGACGAGAATCGCGGCCGTTTCGTCTCGACCGGCCTCTGGCGCTACTCACGCCACCCGAACTACTTCGGCGAGATGCTCGTCTGGTGGGGCATCTTCGTCTATGCCGTTCCCGTTCTGCACGGCGCCGCCTTCGCCGTCGTCGCCGGGCCGCTCTCCATCACGCTGTTGCTCCTGTTCGTGACGGGGATCCCGCCGCTCGAGCGCAGCGCCGACAAGCAGCACGGCGACAGGGCGGCCTACCGCGACTACAAGCGGCGGACGAGCATCCTCGTGCCGCTCCCGCCTCGGAGCTAGGCCCCGGCCGTCCGCCTCGCGAAGCGGTAGTGCGACACGAGCCACTCCGTTCCGCCCCGATACCCCCAGAGCTCGGCGCACGCGAGGAAGAAGACGCGCCAGTTAGCGGCGCGTCTGGCGCCGACGACGCGCTCCACCTCGGCGCGGTGGGCATCCAGCCGTTCCAGCCACGCCTCGGCCGTCCGTGCGTAGTGCAGCCCCGAGACGCGCCAGTGCGCCTCGAGCGAGAGTTCGTCGTCGAAGCGCGGCAGCAGGTCGTCGGAGGGCATCGTGCCGCCGGTGAAGAAGCGGCGCGCGATCCAGCCGTCGTCGTAGGGATAGGCGAAGTGGTCGTGCGAGAACACGTGACAGAAGAAGCGGCCATCCGGCTCGAGCCATGACGAGATCCGCGCGAAGAGCGCTTCGTAGTTGCGCATGTGCTCGAGCATCTCGACGGACAGGATCCGGTCGAACCGCACGTCGAGCTCGAGCGTGTTGGCGTCTGCCGTGAGCACTCGCACGTTGCGGAGTCGAAGCGACTCGATGTGCTCCCGTTGGGCTTGCGAGTTGGAGACGGCGACGATCCTCGAGCGCGGGTAGCGCTCAGAGAGCCAGCCGGTCAGCGATCCCCAGCCGCACCCCAGGTCGAGGAGCGTCATCCCGTCCTCGACGCCGGCCCGTTCGCACGTCAGGGCGAGCATCGCCTCCTCCGCCTCGGCCAGCGTCTCGACTCCATCGGGCCACAGGCAGGAGCTGTACTTGAGCCGCGGCCCCAGCACGAGCCTGAAGAAGGCCGCCGGAACCTCGTAGTGCTGCTCGTTCGCCTTCTCGACCTCCTCGGCGATCGGCGACTCCCGCAGCCGCCGGACGAACGCCTCCTTGAACCCCGGCGGACGGCGACGCTCGCGCCGCAGACGGCCGGCGCAGACTGCGCGGATCCCGGCCCGCATGAGCGGGTCCGGAACGCGCCCGGTCTCGATCAGCCGGTCGACGAGCGTGAGCGACGTCATGCCGTCACCGCCTCCTCGAGCTGCGCCGTCAACGAGCGGGCCGCCGCGATCGTCGGGCGCGCGACCGGAACCTCGATCTGCTCCTTGACGACGATACGGATCCGCGTCGGCCCCGGCAGCGGCCGCGTCCCGCTGAGGCGCACCGGGACGACCGGGACGCCGGTTGCGAGCGCGAGCCGAGCCGAGCCGCGATGCCAGCCGTTTTGCCGCTCCGGGATCGAGGTTCCCTGCGGGAAGATGCCGAGCAGCTCGCCGCGCCGCAGACGTCGAGCCGCCTCCGAGATGGCGGCGCGGTCACCGCTGCCGCGCTCGACCGGGAACGCATTCAGCGAGCGGAGCGCGGCGGCGAGCGGCCGCAGCCGGAAGAGCTCGGCCTTGGCCATGTAGTGGATCTCGCGCGGTGTCGCCACACCGAGCACGAATGGGTCCCAGATCGATTCGTGGTTCGCCACGACGATCGCGCCTCCGTCATCCGGGATGCGCTCGGCGCCGACCACGTCGATCCGGTAGAGACGCCTCAGCGCACTCGCGAGGCCGAGCCGCCGCAGGACGGTGTGCGCGCTCATCGCGCCGCCCCCGGTCGTGTCAGGAGAAGCTGCGCGTCGCGGAGCGCACGGGTGCGGAACGCCGCTTCGCAGAAGGCGAGGTAGAAGTCCCACGTTCGCTCGAAGCGGCGGTCGTAGCCGAGCCGGCGCACGGCGTCGAGACGCGCGTGGAAGTTCGCCCTCCAGCGGCGAAGTGTCTCGGCGTAGTGCTCGCCGATCTCGTCGGCGGCATAGATCCCGAGGCGCGAGTGTCGCGCCGCCGCGTGCGTCAGCGCCTCGAAGGACGGGATCAGGCAGCCGGGGAACACGTAGCGCTCGATCCAGTCCGGTGTGCGCCGGTAGCGGTCCCAGCGCTGCTCGGGCACGAGGATCGACTGCACTGCCGCGCGGCCTCCGGGGGCGAGAACGCGGTCGATCGTCGCGAAGAACGTGCCGAACTGGTCGGCGCCGATCGCCTCGATCATCTCGATCGAGACGATCTTCGTGAACGTCCCTTCGACGGCGCGGTAGTCGTGCTCGAGGATCTCGACCGGCAGGCCCTGCGTGCGCTCGCGCGCGAGCGCCGCCTGCGCCCGCGAGATCGTGATGCCGGTGACACGGCAGCCGTAGCGCTCGGCGGCGTAGCGCGCGAAGCCGCCCCAGCCGCAGCCGATCTCCAGCACATGGTCGTCCGGCCGCAGGTCGAGCAGCCGGCAGAGCCGGTCGAGCTTCGCGCGCTGGGCATCGGCGAGCGACATCCCGGGCGACTCGAAGACGGCGCAGGAGTAGGTCATCGTCTCGTCGAGCATCAGCGCGAAGAGCTCGTTGCCAAGGTCGTAGTGGTAGGCGATGTTGCGGCGAGACCGAACCAGGCCGTTCCGCCGCTGCACGCGCGGCCGCAGCTCGAGGAGGCGGCGGCTACGGGCGTGGCGTGCGGCGGCGGAGTCGGCGTTTCGGAGCAGCAGCTCGAAGAACGCGACGAGATCGTCCGCGTCCCACTCGCCGGCGGTGTACGACTCGCCGAGCCCAAGCTTGCCGCGCGTCGCGAGCCGGCGGAAGAACGCCGAGTCGTGGATCTCGAGACGCACCGGGGGCCCCGACCCGAAACGCTGGAGACGCCCGCCCGGGAGCACGACCTCGAGCAGGCCGCCGTCGAGGCCGGCGAGAGCGCGCTCGAGGACAGCGCTCGCGGTGCGCTCGAGCAGCCGGCCGCGCGCCGCGAGGGGCTCCGCGCGGACGCTCACGTGCGCACGCTCCCCTCGCCCGGCACGAACGGCGGCTTGTGGTGAAACGGCACGCGCTTGCGCCACAGCCGCAGCGCCTCGAAGTGGATCAGTGCGATCACCTGCAGCGGCTGCAGCGGATGGCGGAGCAGCAGCGACGCGAGCGACCGGTTCGTCAGCTCGCGCCGGCGTCCGTGGAGGAGGGCGGTCAGTGGCCGCGCGCCGCCGTCGTCACGAACGTGGATGCGGGCCCACACTTCCTCACCTGGCTGCGAGAACGCGTACTCGTAGCTCTGGTCGAGCCCGAAGAACGGCGAGACGTGCAGGCGCTTGCGCTGCTCGTAGCGAAGCTCCGGCCCGCGCAGCACTTCCGGCAGCCGCTCGCCGAAGGTGTTGTTCAGCTCCGCGACGACGCAGGCCAGGGAGTCGTCGCGGCGGTAGCACCAGTAGAAGCTGACGGGATTGAAGACGTAGCCCAGGACGCGCGGCTGGGTGAGCATCAGGACGCGCTCGATCGACGAGTCGTCCGCGAGCTCGATCACCGCTCGCTTCAGCGGCAGCGCGCCGTCGAAGTGATCGCCGTCCCGCAACGACACGACATTGGGCGCATTGACCGAGAACAGCCGTAGCCGTTGCTCGAGCTCCGACAGCTCGTCGAGGTCGAACAGCCAGTACGACACCGGGTAGCGGAAGACGTGCCGCGCCGGCGCGCGGCGCGCGTGAAGGAGCGTGCCCGTGTAGACGGCGGACTTCACCACTCCGCTCCCAGCGCCCGCGCTACCGCAACCCCGCTCGCGAGACCGTCTTCGTGGAAGCCGTTGCCGAAGTAGGCGCCCGCGTAGTGGGTTCGCGCACCGGCGAGCCGCGGGAGCTCCTGCTGTGCGCGCAGCGTCTCCACCGTGTACAGGGGATGCTCGTACCTGAGCCGCTGGAGGACGTGCTCCGGCGCAACGTCCTCGTTCAGCGTCACGCAGTAGTCGCGTTCGGCGTCGAGCGCCTGCAGCCGGTTCAGGTGATACGTGATCGTCGGCCGGCCGTCGTCGCCGAGGCGGTAGTTCCAGGAGGCTCGCGCGCGCGGCGTGCGGGGCAACAACGAGCTATCCGTGTGCAGGACCGCCTCGTTCTCCGTATAGGCGAAGCCGCCGAGCACGCGCCGCTCGTCCGCCGTCGCATCCTCGAGCAACGCCAGCGCCTGATCGGCGTGCGTAGCGAGAACGACATGGTCGAAGCGCTCGGCCCCGTCCCCGATCCGCAGCTCGACGGTGTCCGGCGACCGGCGCACCGACCGCACGGGCTCCCCCAGCCGGAGCCGGTCGCCGAGCCGCGCCGCGACCGCGTCGACATACCGCCGGCTGCCGCCGCTCACCGTGCGCCAGCGGAAGCGGCCGAAGCCGAGCATGCCGTGGTTCGCGAAGAAGCGGATCGCGTACGAAGCCGGGAACTCGAGCGCACGACCGGGCGCGGTCGACCAGAGCGCAGACGTCAGCGGCACCAGGAAGTGACGCCGGAAGTGCTGCGAGTAGCGGTGCCGGTCGAGGTACTCGGCAAGGGACTGCGACTCGTCCTCCGGGCGCGCCGTTCGCAGCCAGCGCCCGACCTCCCACAGCAGCGAGAGGAACCGCGGACGCGCGGCGTTCACGGGCTGCGCGAACGGCCGGCGTCCGGAGTACTCGAGCCCGCAGCCGCTGCAGCTCACCGAGAACGACATGTCGGACTCGTGGGTCCGCACGCCGAGCTCGGCGAACAGGCGCGTGAGAAGCGGGTAGTTGCGCGCGTTGTGGACGAGGAAGCCGGTGTCGAGATCGAGCCCGTCGTGGACAACCGTGTTCGCGTGCCCTCCTGCGCGATCCTCACGCTCGAAGACGTGCACGTCGTGGACGCGCGAAAGGGCGTAGGCCGCGCCCAACCCGGAGATACCGCTTCCGACGATCGCGATTCGCATGGCCTGCTAGTCTACACAAATCTTGGACGAACTCTTGACGAGATCCGCGATCGGCACGATCAGACCGCGAACGAGCCGGATCAGCCAGGCGGTCACCCTGCTGGCAGTCGTCGTGCCGCCGCTCGGCCTTGCCTCGGCGATGGGGCTTCTCTGGGGCGTCGCCTTCCACTGGCTCGACCTCGCCCTCTTCGCCGGGTTCTACGCCGTCTGCGCCTTCGGGACGACGATCGGTTTCCACCGCTATTTCACCCACCGCGGCTTCGAGACAGGGCCCGTGGTCAAGGCTGTGCTGGCCGTACTCGGCTGCATGACGATGCAGGGGCCGCTGACGCAGTGGGTCACCGACCACCGGAAGCACCACGCCCTCTCCGACAAGCCCGGCGACCCCCACTCTCCACACGTCGGCCACGGCGACGGCGCGGCCGGCGCGCTCCGCGGCTTCGTGCACGCCCACGTCGGCTGGCTCTTCTCCAACCTCGGCATGGAACAAGGGCGCGAGTACGGCAAGGATCTCTACGACGACCGCCTCGTCCGCGTGATCGACCGCGCGTACCTGCTGTGGGTCGCGCTGACGCTCGGGCTGCCGTTCCTACTCGGCTACTGGATCGGCGGCACCGTCGAAGCCGGGCTCGAGGGCATGGTCTGGGGAGGCCTCGTCCGCATCTTCGCCTACCAGCACGCGACCTTCAGCGTGAACTCCGTCTGCCACATGTTCGGGCGGCAGGACTATCGGTCGCGGGACGAGGCGCGCAACAACCGGCTCGTCGCGTTGCTCGTCTTCGGCGAGGGATGGCACAACAACCACCACGCCTTTCCAGCCTCTGCGCGGCACGGGCTCGACCGCGGGCAGGTCGACGTCTCCTGGTGGGTGATCCGCGGCCTCGAGCGCCTCGGCCTCGTCTGGAACGTCAAGGTGCCCGACGCCCGGCAACGCGAGCGGCGACGCCTTCAGAGCGCTACGAGCTGAGCGGCCACGTGCCGCTCCCACGCCGCGGCACGGGGAAGCGGGACGGGCCGTCCCGAGCGTGCACGCACCGCGATTCCGTGCAGCGCGCCCGGAATCAGCTTGTAACTGCCCGCGACGCCGAGCGCCCGTGCACGCTCGAACCCGCGCCGCGACGACGCCGGCGAAACTCCGGGGATACCCGGGAGCCACCGGTCGAGCGAGCCGTGCAGAACGTCGAGTCGCTTTCCCTGCAACGGCTCGAGAGACATCCGGTCGGGAATCCACGGCGCGAGCCCCAGCACGCGATCGACGGACGACTCGTCGGCCGCCGAGATCGCGACCGCACCGCCCATCGAGAAGCCGAGCAGCAGCGTCCGCTCGGCGCCGACTTCCGCGACGGCGGCACGTGCGTCCTCCACACAACCCTGGAGCCGGCGCCACGACTTGACGCGGTAGCGCACCTCGGCGAAGGCCAGCTGCCGGAAGCGCGGCGCGAGCCGCCGCACCAACCATTCGAGCGACGCGCTCCACGTCCCTTCGACTTCGTCGGCCTGGCCGCCGTTCACGCACACGACTGCGGTCGCGCCGTCGCCGGTGAGCCGCATCTCGGCACCGGTTCGCAGCCCGAAGCTCCTCGACCCCACGTGCGCCATGGTAGGGGCGCCCGCCCCTGTCTATGCCCGGGGGTCGGTCTCTTCTGCGACCCGGCCGGCGTGGCCCTCCTTCTCGACGATCGCGTAGCCGTCCGAACGGTCGACGATGTGCTCGAAGTCGTTGTCGTGCCCCGGCACCACCACGAAGCGGCGCGGATCTGCGCGCACGGACTCGTAGACGGAGACCGGCAGGCTGACGCGCTCGGTGCAGGTCTCGTCGCTGCACTCGCAGATGATCAGCAGCGCTTCGGGAGCCGAGGGCTGCGAGGCGGAGAGTGTGCGCACCTGCTCGTTGACCTCGCGGAAAAGCGCCTCGTTGCGGGCCGCCCGCTCTTCGGGGAGGTTCATCGTGCCCGAGGTTACAGCGAAACCTCAGCTGGGGTATAGCCGTTGTGAGGGTATGTCGGCACAGAGAGAAAGGGTCCGTCTGAGCCGCTCGGAAGAGGTTCGCTCATCGAACGACCGCATCGCCAGGCGGGCGGTTCGCCTCCGCTTCGTCTCGCGCGTGCCGATGCTCTGCGAATGCAGCGACCAGCGTTGCCAGGCCATCGTCCTGGTCGCGCTCGACCGCTACGACGAGCTCCGCGAGACGGGCTTCTTCACGGCGCCCGACCACGCGGTGGATCACGCCGAACCGGCATTGCGGGAGGAGAGCTATTGGCTCCAGCGCCCGGTCGGCGATCGCGCACGCCGGGATAGCCGCTGACCCGGTCGACGATGCCGGCGGCCGTCGCGAGGCCTGCCGCGATCTTGTCGCTGCCGGGCTGACCGAGCACGACACCGGTGATCGTGGCCCGCCTGCCCTTGATCCAGCGGACGGCTCTGAAGGCGAAGCAGCCGCCTGCCGCAGCGGTCGATCCTGTCTTGACGCCGACGAACCCGTCGTGCCCGAGCAACGCGTTCGTGTTGTGCACGGTGCCGGCGACCGGAAGTGTCGCGCTCGGTGTCGCCACGATCCGCGCGAACACGGGCAAGCGCATGGCCTGGAGGACGATGAGCACCTGGTCGGCGGCGGTCGAGACGGTTGCGTCGTCGTAGCCGCTCGGGTCCGTATAGCGGGTGTGGCTCATGCCGAGGGAGCGTGCAGTCGCGTTCATGCGTGCGACGAACCGCCGTTCGGAGCCGGCGTCCCAGCGCGCCAGGACGGCAGCGATGTTGTTCGCCGACGGCAGCAACAGCGCCTGCAGTGCCTGCCGTTCCGTCAGCTGCTCGCCCGCGGAGATCGAGATGACCGACTCGTCCCGGCCGCGCCGGCGGCCTGTGTCGGCGACGTCCGCGTCCGTGAACGTGATCGTCGGGCCGCGCTGTCCGTGGCCCAGCGGGTGGTCACGGAGCACGAGATAGGCCGTCATCACCTTCGCGACGCTGGCGATCGGAGCAGGGTGCTGGTTCGGGCCGGCCTCGATCTGCGAGCGCCCGGCGACGACGTACGCCGCCTGCCCGTGCGACGGCCAGACGCGACGCAGATCGGTCGGTGACGCGGCCGGCGACGACGCGGACAAGCGGTAGCCGACGGCTGCCGAGACCGCGGCGACGACGGCCAGCAGGCCGGCGACCCGTGTTCCTCTCTCGGTGGGCATGCCGCCATTGAAGGCGGCAGCCTGTTGCCGGCACGTACGCGGTTTTCGATATGCCGACGAAACGCGCCGCCTCTAGCATCGGGGCATGCGTGTCTTGATCGTCGAAGACGAGCCGTACATGGCGGAGGCGATCCGCGACGGTCTCCGCCTCGAAGCCATTGCGGCAGACATCGCGGGCGACGGCGTCGCCGCCCTCGAGCTGCTGAGCTTCAACGCCTACGACATCACCGTGCTCGACCGGGACATACCCGGCCCGTCGGGCGACGAGGTCGCCGAGCACATCGTCGCCTCCGGCAGCGGCATGCCGATCCTGATGCTCACCGCTGCAGACCGTCTCGACGACAAAGCGACCGGGTTCGAGCTCGGCGCCGACGATTACCTGACCAAGCCGTTCGAGCTCCGCGAGCTCGTGCTCAGGCTCAGAGCCCTCGATCGCAGGCGCGCTCACAACCGGCCGCCCGTGCACGAGCTCGCCGGCCTGCGGCTCGATCCGTTCCGCCGCGAGGTCTACCGCGACGGCCGGTACGTCGCGCTGACGAGAAAACAGTTCGCGGTGCTCGAAGTCCTCCTCGCTGCCGAGGGCGGTGTCGTCAGCGCTGAGGAGCTGCTCGCACGAGCGTGGGACGAGAACGCAGATCCGTTCACGAACGCCGTGCGCATCACCGTCTCGGCTCTGCGGAAACGCCTCGGCGAGCCGTGGGTCATCGCGACCGTCCCCGGCGTCGGCTACCGCATCGACACCCGTGGCTAGAGCCCGCGGTTTGAGCGTCCGCCTCAAGCTCACCCTCAGCTACGCGGGCTTCCTCATGCTCGCCGGCGCGCTGCTGCTCGCGGCCGGGTACTTCTCGCTATCCCGCGGCGTCCACCCCGGCGTCATCTTCCTCGTCCGCAGCCACGGCGACCTCCTACGCGACTTCGCGCCGGTCGCGGCGATGGTGATGACGTTCCTGCTCGTGTTCGGCCTGCTGGGCGGGTGGCTGCTCGCAGGCCGCATGCTCGCGCCCCTGGGACGCATCACCGACGCGACGCGGATCGCCGCGACCGGGTCGCTCGCCCACCGGATCCGGTTGGAGGGCCGCAACGACGAGTTCCGAGAGCTCGCCGACGCGTTCGACACGATGCTTGCTCGACTCGAGGCGCACGTCGCCGAACAGCAGCGCTTCGCCGCCAACGCATCCCACGAGCTGCGGACGCCGCTGGCGATCACGCAAACGCTTCTCGACGTCGCGCGCAACGACCGTGACCGCAACACGGACGAGCTCGTCGAGCGGCTCCGCGCCGTCAACAGCCGGGCAATCGAGCTCACCGAAGCCCTCCTCCTGCTGAGCCGCGCCGACCGCCGGTCGTTCACCCGCGAGCACGTCGACCTTTCGCTCGTGGCCGAGGAGGCGACCGAGACGCTCCTCCCGCTCGCCGAGAAACGCGCACTCACGATTGAGACCGCCGGAGACGCAACGCCGACGATCGGCTCGCACGCGCTCCTGCTGCAGCTGAGCACGAACCTCGTGCACAACGCGATCGTCCACAACCTCCCCGAAGCCGGCACCGTCTGGGTGACCACCGCCACGCAGCCGGAGGGCGCGACGCTCATCGTGGAGAACACCGGCGAGCGGCTCAGTCCGCAGTTGGTCTCGGCGCTCGCCGAGCCGTTTCAGCGCGGCACGAGACGCATACGCACCGACGAGGCGGGCGTCGGACTCGGGCTCGCCATCGCGAAGAGCATCACGCAAGCGCACGACGGGACACTCACCCTCGCTCCTCGCGCCGACGGCGGCCTTCGCGCCACGGTGCAACTCCCCGGCGTACCGCGGTCGAGCGTCGCCGCCTGAGGCGCTAGCCCGAGCTCTCGGGCTGGTTGACGACGACGACCGGGCAGGTTGCGTGATGCACGACCTGCTGGCTGACGGATCCGAGCAGCAACCGGGTGAAGCCGCCGAGGCCGCGTCTACCGACGACGATCAACTCGGCGTCTGAGGCGTGCTCGAGCAGCACGACCGCTGCTTGGCCTGCCACCGCGCGCGCTTCCACCTCGACGGCCGGGTGGTGTTTTTTCACCGCTGCGGCCGCCTCGTCGGCGACCTCTTCGGCCCGAACGCGCAGCGCGTCCCACGTTGCCGGGTCGATCGGCGGCGCGAACCCGCCGCCGTACGCTGCCGTCGGCACGTCCCAGGCCGAGGCGATGCGCAGCCCCGTCTCGCGCAGTGCTGCCTCGGCAGCGGCAAACTCGAGAGCTGCTTCGCCTCCTTTGGAGCCGTCGACGCCGACGACGATCATCAGAGAACGGTCACCGCGTCCCGTCTTACCAGAACGTTCGCGATCCCGTTCGCGAACGCAGCGGCGGCGCATAGGTAGGA
>DATCYR010000087.1:0-77807 GCA_036526315.1 Gaiellaceae bacterium
CGCGACCACCTTATGGCCCTAGCTCAGACCCACGGGATCGGGAAGCAGCGCGTGCAGGAGCTGATCGACCTCGTCGGGCTGCACGACGTCGCGCGCAAGCGGGCCGGACAGTTCTCGCTCGGGATGGGCCAGCGCTTAGGCATCGCTGCCGCGCTGCTTGGCGATCCGGCGACGCTCCTTCTGGACGAGCCGGTGAACGGGCTCGACCCGGAGGGGATCCACTGGGTGCGCACGCTGCTCAAAGGTCTCGCAGCCGAAGGGCGCACGGTCTTCGTCTCGTCACACCTGATGAGCGAGATGGCACTCACCGCCGACCACGTCATCGTCATCGGACGCGGCAAGCTGATCGCCGACACGAGCGTCGACGAGTTCGTGCGCATGGCGTCAGGGAGCGCGGTGCGCGTCCGCTCACCGCAAGCCGGCGCGCTGGCGGACCTCCTGGGCCGCGACGGCGTCGTCGTCGCGACGCCGCAACCGGGGACGCTCGACGTCCGGGGCATGACGTCGGAGGACATCGGCGAGACCGCGGCGGCGAACGGCATCGTCCTCCACGAGCTGACACGCGTGCAGGCGTCGCTCGAGGACGCGTTCATGGAGCTCACGCGCGGCGACGTCGAGTACAAGGCAGGCGAGGAGATCGCAGCATGAGCACTGCGGCCCCCGCCGTCGCAGTTCCGCCGCTCGCCGACCACGGACGCGTCACGCAGCTGCACGTGGCGACGTCGGAGTGGACGAAACTGCAGTCGCTCCGCTCGACACGCCGGTCGCTGTTCGTCGCCGTCCTCCTGACGATCGGCTTCCCTTGTCTCTTCGCGTCGATCCTCTCCTCGCGCTGGGGACACCTCAGCGCCGGTGAGCGCGCCGACCACGCGCGTCATCCGCTCGAGGTGGCGATCGCCGGCGTCAACGTGTCGCAGCTCGCGATCGCGGTGCTCGGCGTGCTCGTCATCACCGGCGAGTACTCGACCGGGATGATCCGCTCGAGCTTCCTCGCCGTCCCGCGGCGGCTGCCGGTGCTCTGGGCGAAGACGGGCGTCTACGCGCTCGTTGTCGCTGCGCTGATGGTGCCGTCGGTCCTCATCGGCTACTTCGCGAGCCAGGCGATCCTCAACCGCCACCACATCCTGCAGGTTCCGTTCTCACAACACGGCGTCGCGCGCGCCGTGCTCGGAGCCGCGCTGTACCTCGTGCTCGTCGGCGTCTTCGCGCTCGCAATCGGAGCGATCGTGCGCAACACGGCCGGTGGGATCGCCACCTTCGCGGCGATCTTCTTCGTCATCCCACCGCTCATGAACATCCTGCCCTCGAGCTGGAACAACGCGATCAGCCAGTACCTGCCGAGCAATGCCGGCCGCTCGGTCTTCGCACTCACGCACGACGCGCACTCGCTGCACCCGCTTCCGGGCATCCTGCTCTTCGCGGGCTACTGCGCGGCAGCGCTCGCAATTGCGGCAGTGCTGCTCGTGCGGCGCGACACGTAAGCGCCGCGCGCGATTCTTTGACGAATCTGAACGATTCGCTGGCCCGCCCTGAACGCGCGCGGCGATAGACCTTCGGGCATGAACACAAGCTCCGAACAAACGAAGAGGCGTCTGCTGGCGGCTGTCTTCGCGCTCGTCGCGCTCCTGGCGCTCGTGGGCGCGATCGCCCGTGCGCGCCCCGCGACGACCTCGGCGCAGTCGGCGCCCGCAGTCGCCGTGGTGAGGCTCCCCGGCGGCGGCCAGCGCATCGTGCAGCTGCAGCCGGCGCATGCGACGACGCAGAGCTCGCCCGGCGGCGGAACGACGCAGCTCGTGTCGGCAGTCGGGCCGAACGGCTCGCGCATCCTCGTCTCCCAGCCGGCGGCCGGGGGAGACCGATGACGATCCGGCTCGAGCGCCAGGAGTTCCGCGCGATGGGCACGTCGTGCGCCGTGGCCGCCTACGCGGATCAGTCCGACCGCCGGGATGCGCTGCGCGCGCTGGCGGCCGCCCGGGTTGAGGTTGCGGAGTGCGAGCGCGTGTTGACCCGCTTCGACGCGCGCAGCGATCTCTCACGGGTCAACCGCAATGCCGGCGCCTGGGTCGAGGTCGACAACCGCTGCGTCGCCGCTCTCCGTGCAGCGGTACGCGCACGGGAGCTGACGGGTGGCCGGTTCGACCCGACGATCCTCGCGCCTCTGATCGCCGCCGGCTACGACCGCACCTTCGACGAGCTCCGGCCGCGCCCCGCACGCGCTCTCCCCGGCTGGCGGGCGGGAGCGGCGGTGCACGTTGACGAGGACGCCGGCCGAGCGCGCGTCGACGCCGGTGCCGCCGTCGACCTCGGCGGCATCGGCAAAGGCTTCTCCGCCGAGCGTGCCCTGGTCGCCATGCGGTTGGCGTGGCCCGGCTTGCGCGCCGGCCTCGTCGACCTCGGCGGCGACATGGCCTTCTTCGGGGCGCCGCCGGACGGCCCGTCGTGGCGGGTGGCGATCTCCGATCCGCGAGCGCCCGGCGAGACGCTTGCGACCCTGCGGATCCGGGACGCCGGCGTCGCGACGTCGGGGCGGGACCGGCGGAGGTTCGGCGTCGAGCGCGAGCTTCACCATCTGATCGATCCCGCGACCGGCGCCCCCGCGGAGGTGGGGCCGCTGGCGGTGACGGTGGTCGCCGCGGATGCGACCGAGGCCGAGTCGCATTCCACCGCGCTCGCCATCAGCACGCTCGAGCAGGCGAGGGCGCACGTCGAACGCCACCCGGCGATCTCTGCGCTCTTCGTGCCGCATCACGGCGCCGCCGTCCAGCTCGGGGCGCTGCCGGTCGTTCCCAGAATTCGGCTCGAGCGGGCTGCGTGATGCTCGCGGCGCACCTCCCGCTGGCGTGGATCGTCGCGCGTGCCGCAGGGCTCGTTGCGCTCGCGCTCCTGACGCTCTCCACGTGGCTCGGGCTCGCGATGAGCACGCGAATCCTGGGCGTTCGCCGCCAGAAGTCGCTGCTGGGCTGGCACCGGACACTCGTCTGGACGGCGCTGTCGATGCTGGTGCTCCATGCCGGTGCGCTGCTGCTGGATCCGGTTCTCCACTTCGGTCTGCCCGCGGTGCTCCTGCCGTTCGCAGCGGCGTGGCACCCGGGGGCGGTCGCAATGGGCGTCGTCGCCGGCTGGCTGTCGCTGATGCTCGCGCTGTCGTTCCGGATGCGGCGCCGGCTCGGCCAGCGAACGTGGCGGCTGCTGCACTACGCGAGCTTCGCGGCCTTCGGGCTCGCGCTCTTCCATGCGCTCTCCACGGGGACGGACCTGATCGGCATCCGCGGGCAGGTCGTCGCCGTCGTCGCCCTGGCGCCGGTCCTGTGGCTCGGTTTCCTCCGGATCCTCGAGCCCGGCCGCAGGCCCGCCGTGGCCCGGACGGTCGCGCCGCAGGTCTGAACGAGGGTCCAGTCGGATCCCAGACCCAGGGCGGTTCCCAACACGCGCTTTTCCCATCACGATGCGCCGATGGATGACGCCCAGCGCCGACCGTCGCCGACGCGCGAACAGCTGCGCCTCGCGTTCTTCCCCGATCTCCCGCCCGAGGAAGGCCGGCAGCGGATCGAGACCGCGTTCGAGCGCGCCGACGACGAGGAGCGAGTGCAGCGCATCGAGCTCCTCGCGAACGACGCCGACCTCGACGCGGAGCTCCTGCGGACGATCCGCCGGCTCTCGAGCGACGAGCTCGACGAGCTCAGCTAGTTCAGCGAGACCTCCTGCTCCAGCTCGATCGCCGCGACGAACAGCGTCGCCGCCCATTCGGGCTCGTACGTCAGCGCGTCCTGCAGCGCGGCGAAGGCATCCTCGCGCCGGACGAAGACGTCGACCGCCAGGCGCTCACCGAGCTCTGCGAGGGCATAGGCCTCCATGCGGTGACCCTAGAACGCGGCGCTGCCGAACGACCCGGCGGTTGGTCTAGTCTCACCGCCCCGGGCGGCGGGACGCGTAGCGGCGCCGCTCGGCGGCAAGCTGCAGATCCGTACGTAGACGTGCGCCGACGATCCCGAAAGCTGCAACGACGACGCGCGCAACGGCGGCCGCGGCGAGCCCGACCAGCAGCGCCATCGCCTTCACCACGGACCCGACGGAGCGTGCGGCTCGCGGCGTCACTCGTGCAGTTGTCGCAGCGGCCGCTGTCACAGCGCGGGACCCGGATCTCGCGAACGCGCGCGAATGGTCGCGCGCGAACGCCGCCGTCGGCTCGACCTGCTGCGCATCGACGACGATCTCGCGCGACGCCGGGACGACGACGTCGACCGCCTCTACCGGCACGTTGCGTCGCCGTCCACGCGACCGCACGACGAGCGACTGCGCGGTCTGGAGGTCAGCGCCTCCGACCACCGCCTCGACTCTGCCTTTCAGCGGGCCTCTCACCCGAAAACCCTCGCAGTGCGCGAGCCAGTACCGAGCGACCGGGCTCGAAGCATCGAACCGACGTGCGGTCTGCGGCTTGATCGGCATGCCACCCCCCAAGATTCGTGGCCCCCAGGATTCTGCCAGCTACGCCCGTTCGAGCACGACGACGGGAATCGCGCGCTCCGTCCGCTGCTGGTACTCGTCGTAGTCGGGCCACTGCTCGGCGGCGAGTCGCCACAGCCGCTCGCGCTCCTCGCCGGTCGCGGTCCGGGCACGGGCATCGAACACCTCGTCCTTGACCTGCACCTCGACGTCCGGATCCTTGGCGAGATTCCGGTACCAGCCGGGATGCTCCGGCGCACCGCCCTTCGACGCGACGATGACGTAGTCGTCGCCGTTCTGCTCGTAGATCAGCGGCGCGGTCGTCGGCTTGCCGGTCTTTCGCCCCTTCGTCGTGAGCAGCAGCGTCTTCGCGCCGCGGCGCCAGATGTGGCCGACCTCGCCACCCGTCTCGCGGTAGCGGCGAATGTGCTCTTCTCCGAACAAGGTCTCGCCCTCGCTCACGCCTGCTCCTCTCGCTCGAGCTCTCGCAGTCGCGCGATGTTGTCCGTCTCGTCCGGGTCCGGCCCTTCGACGCCGAGCCAGGCAGCGACGATCTCGCGGGCGGTCTCGGGATCGGTGCGCTTCAGCGACATCACGAGCACGTTCGCGTCGTTCCACTTGCGGGCGCCCTCTGCGATCCACGGATCCCACGCCAGTGCGGCCCGGACGCCGGGCACCTTGTTCGCGGCCATGGACGTGCCCGTTCCCGTCCAGCAGAAAAGCATTCCCTGATCCGCGTCGCCCGCAGCGACTGCGCGCGCTACGCGCGCCGCGACGTCCGGCCACTGACCGCGGTCGAGTACCTCCACCTCGTGTCCGCGCGAACGAAGCTCCTCGACGACGGCGTCTGCGACGGCTCCCTCGTCGTCGGCTCCGAGGACTATCCGCATCCGAATAGCGTGGCATACTCGAACAAGTGAACTGAACCGGGGGTGCGGCCCCCCAATACCGCACCCATGGCTCACACCGCACTCGCCAGGTCGCCGCAGGTCCGCCACGACGCGACGTTTGCCGTCTGGGCGCCGGTCGCCCTCGTCGGCCTCGTCACGCTCGGCGTCGCGATCGCCACGCTCGCCGGCGAACGGCTCGGCTGGCGCGACGCGCTCGGCATCGCGCTGCTCGTCGGTGCCGCGACGCTCGCCGAGGCCTTCCCGGTCCCGATCGAAGGCGTCGCCGTCGGCTCGACGTCGCTCGCCACCGTCTTCCTCGTCGCGGTGGCGACGATCTACGGCTGGGCCGCGGCTGCCGTCGCCGGCTTCATCGCCATGGGCGTCGTCGAGGCGGCGCTCCGGCGGCCGTTCAGCCGCGCGGCCTTCAACTGCGGCGTCTATGCGCTGGCCGCCGGAGCGGCCGGCGGTGTCGCGGACCGCTTCCAGGACGGCACGCTGCTCGGGTTGTCGCTCGGCGCGATGGCCGCCGCGTGCACGTTCTACGCCGTCAACATGGCGCTGCTCGCCGCCGTGGTGACGCGTTCGCGGGGCGTCGCGTACGGGCCGACGCTCACGAACTACGTCCACCTGACGTTCGTGCCGTTCGCAGTCATGGCGTCGCTGGCGGTCATCCTCGTCGTGCTGTGGGACCGCTCGCCGTACGTCGCGGTGATCCTCGTCGGCCCGCTGCTCGCGACGGCGCTCTACCAGCGGTGGATCCACGGCGCGCTGAACCGCCTCCGCGAGTTCGACCGGTTGAAGGACGAGTTCATCGCGATCGTCTCGCACGAGCTGCGCACGCCGCTGACGTCGGTCTACGGAGCGGCGATGACGCTGGAGTCGCACGAGCTCGACGACGAGCGCAAGCACGCGCTGCTCGAGATCATCTCGACGGAGGCGGCGCGTCTGTCGCGGCTGCTCGACGACATCCTGTGGGTGAGCCGCCTCGACTCCGGCCGCGCGCAGCCGCACATCGCACCGGTTGCGCCGCTGCCGCTGACGGAGGAGATCGTCGACGCGACGCGCACGCACCTGCCGGACACCTTGACCCTCGAGCTCGTGCACGATCCGCCGCTCCCGGACGTCGCCGCCGACTCCGACAAGCTGCGCCAGGTTCTCGTCAACCTCGTCGAGAACGCCGTCAAGTATTCGCGCGCGGGCAGGATCCAGGTGCGTTTGAGCAGCCACTACGGCAACGTGCGGTTCAGCGTCCGCGACGAGGGCCCCGGCATCCCGCTGAATCAGCAGGAGCGCATCTTCGAGAAGTTCTACAGGCTCGATCCGCAGATGACGAAGGGCGTCGGCGGGACGGGGCTCGGCCTCTACATCTGCCGGGAGCTGGTCGAGACGATGGACGGCGACATGTGGGTCGAGTCGAGCCCGGGGCACGGCTCGACGTTCAGCTTCGAGCTGCCGGTCGCGCAGCTTTCGTGATCCCCCGCTGAGGGGAGCGCCGCGGGCGTCTCGATGCCGAATCAAAAGGCGTCCCCGCAGGCCCCCGTCCTCAAGGAGAAACGACATGCGGCTTCGCTCGTGGCTGGTCCCGGTCGCCATGCTCATGGCGGCGATCGGCGCCGGCTGGAAATGGGAGAACTTCCCCCACTGATCGATCGAGACGAACGCCCACTTGCTGTGGGCGTTCACCCTTTCGAGTGATGCTCAGGCGCATCGCCGGCCGCGACACTCGAACCATGAAGCACCGGCACGCCGACGACGAGCTCACCGCCGTTCGGGCCGGCTGGACCTGGGACGAGTCGTAGCGGCGTTTTAGCCCGCGCCGTCCGGAAACCGTTCCCGCACGAGCACGTTCAATCACTTCCGCGGCGAGGAGCCGCCGCAGTTCGCGCACCCGTCGGAGCTCGAGCTGGCGAAGCTCCTGGACGCGAGCGGCATCCCCTGGGCGTACGAGCCGCACACGTTCCCGCTCGAGCTCGACGCGGAGGGGAAGGTGACCGAGGCATTCACGCCCGACTTCTTCCTGCCCGACGCCGGTATCTACGTGGAGTGCACGACGACGAAGCGGTCGTTGATGTCCCGCAAGCGCCGAAAGGTGCGGAAGGCGCGCAAGCTGCACGGCCTCACGATCACGTTGCACGAGCGGCACGACTTCGAACGGCTCCTGCGGCGATACGGACGTTAGTGTTGCCCGGTGCGGGTCTACTTTGCGGGGCCGCTCTTCACCCCGTACGAGCGGTCGTTCATCGACGAGTGCGCTGCACGGCTGCGTGCTGAGGGCGTCGAGGTCTTCGTCCCGCACGAGAACGCGCTCGCGCTCCCGGACACCAAGCCTGGGACCATCTTCGCCAAGGACTGGGACGGCCTCTCGACCGCCGACGCCGTCGTCGCGCTCCTCGACGGGCCGATGGTCGACGACGGCACAGCGTGCGAGATCGGGATCTTCTACGCCCTCATGCAGAGCGACCCGTCGAAGAAGGGGATCGTCGGCCTGCTCACGGATCTGCGCAGCACGCTCGGTCACGAGGGACACGGCCTGAACCTTTTCGTCCACGGTTGCATCGAGGCAGGCGGGCGGATCTGCACGACGCTCGACGACGTCGTCGGGACGCTCGCCGAGTGGCAGGAGTAGCCGCGACGTAGTCTTCGTTCGCGTTGCGGACGGAGCGTGGGCTGAAGGCGGCGGGCCTCGCGGTAGGCCTGCTCGGCCTGCTGCTCCTCGTCGCGATGGGTGCGCGCGAAGAGCATCCGGGGACGAGCGGCCACGTCGCCACTCGCGCCGTGCCGAACACGGTTCAGGACAGCTTCATCACGCTGCTAGCGGTCGTCTACGTCCTCCTGATCGTCGCGATCCTGGTCGGTCTCTTCCGCTACCGCGATCGGTGGCACGACCCGCAGTCGAGCTGGCTGAAGAACTTCGCGCTCGTCCTCCTCCTGATGGGCATCGCGACCGCCGTCGGCTACTTCGCCATCAGTCACAGCCACCTCCGCCAGCAGGCGGCCAAGGTCCAGCGCGCGCAGGCGGGCTCGGGAGGGGGGTCGCAGAACCGGATCCACCACCTGCCGGCGACGTCAGCGCGGGAGGCGCACGTCGAGTGGCCTCTCGTCGCGGGAATCGGCGGTCTCGTTCTGCTCACGGGCGTCTGGCTGTACGTGCGCAGCCGCCGGCGGCTCGCCCCGCTGCTGGAGGAGCACGGGCTCGAGGCCGACATCGTCAGCGCGATCGAGACGACGGTCGACGACCTCCGCCGCGAGCCGAACCCGCGACGTGCCGTCATCGCGGCGTACGCAGTGATGGAGCGGACGCTCGCGAAGCACGGATTCGCCCGCGGCCGTGCCGAGGCGCCCCACGAGTATCTCGCGAACATCCTGCGCGGCCTCCGCGTGCGCGAGAGCGCGGCCCGGACGTTGACGCAGCTCTTCGAGTACGCGAAGTTCAGCCGGCACGAGATCAGCCCGGCGATGAAGGAGGACGCGATCGAGGCGTTGCTCGCGATCCGCGACGACTTGCAGCACGACGAAATGCGCGCCGCGTGAACCGCATCACGGCACGCGCCGTCAAATGGGGGCTGGTCGTCACGGCGGCGGCCGGCATCGCCGCGCTGGCGAGTTCCGGCGCGAACGCGATCGTCCTCGACGTCTACCTCCTCTGCATCGGCGCGGTCATCCTGCTCGCGCTCGTCCGCTTGACCCGCGCGGCGGCTGCCGCGCCGCGAACGTCGGCGTTCGACACGGCGCTCGCCGCGATGCGCCGGCCGGCTGCTGAGACGGGGGAGCTGACGCTCGTCCGCGAGGTCGAGCTCTCGACGTACAACGCCTTCCACTTCCATTCGCGCCTACGGCCGCTGCTGCGCGACATCGCGGCGCACCGGCTGCGCGCGCGCTACGCCGTCGAGCTCGAGGCCGAGCCCGCGCGCGCGCGCGAGCTGGTCGGGCGGGAGGCGTGGGACGTCGTCCGGCCCGACCGGCGGCCGCCGGCGGACCGGATGGCGGCCGGCCCGACGCTCGCGGAGCTCGAAGTCGTCGTCGGCGAGCTGGAGGCGCTGTGATCACGGTCGAGCAGGCGGGCTCGCAGGCCGAGCGAGTGCTCGCGGAGGTCGAGCGGGCCGTCGTCGGCAAGCGCGAGGCGCTCGAGCTCGTCCTGCTCGGGTTCATCGCCGACGGGCACGTGCTGATCGAGGACTATCCCGGTCTCGCCAAGACGTTGATCGCGCGCTCCTTCGCGCAGGCGTTCGACATGACGTTCGCGCGCATTCAGTTCACGCCGGACCTGATGCCCTCCGACGTCACGGGCTCGTCGATCTTCAACCAGCGCACCGGCGACTTCGAGTTCCGGCCGGGCCCGATCTTCACGAACCTGCTGCTCGGCGACGAGATCAACCGCGCGCCGCCGAAGACGCAGGCGGCGCTGCTCGAGGCGATGCAGGAACGCCAGGTGACGATCGAGGGCCGGACGAACGTGCTCGAGCGCCCGTTCCTCGTCATCGCGACGCAGAACCCGATCGAGTACGAAGGCACCTATCCGCTGCCGGAGGCGCAGCTCGACCGCTTCCTGCTGCGGCTCCGCGTCGGCTATCCCTCGCGCGAAGCGGAGTGGGCTGTGCTCGAGCAGCGGCTCGACCGCGCGGCCGATGACATCCGCCTCACGCCGGTCACCGACCGCAGCGGCCTGCTCGAGCTCCAGCAGGCGCTCGAGGGGGTTCACGTCTCGCAGCCCGTCGGGTACTACATCGTCGACCTCGTCGCCGCGACGCGCACGAGCCAGCGCGCGCAGGTCGGGTCGAGCCCTCGCGGCGCGCTGGCGCTCCTGAAGCTCTCGCGGGCGAAGGCGCTGCTCGAAGGCCGCGACTTCGTGACACCCGAGGACGTGAAGGCCGTCGCCGTCCCGGCGCTGTCGCACCGCCTGATGCTGCGGCCCGAGCTCTGGGTGCAGCGCGTGCAGCCCGAGGACGTCGTCCGCGAGGTGCTCGAGACGGTGCCGACGCCGACAGCCGAGGATCTGACCGCCACGTGACGCCGAAGCTCCCCGCGTACGCCGGGCTCGCGGCGCTCGGCCTGCTCGCGGCGCTCGCGGTACGGCGGCCGGAGCTGGCGGTCGTCGCCGCCCCGTTCGCGCTCTACGCCGGCATCGGCCTGCTGCTCGCGCGTCGGCCGCGGATCGACGCCGAGGTCGAGCTGGAGGGCGAGCGAGTGCTCGAGGGCGACGAGCTGGAGGCTCGCGTGACGCTCAGCGCGGAAATCGGCGCCGAGCGGGTCGAGGTGCTGCTCCAGCTGCCGCGCGAGCTCGTCGTCGCCGAGGGCGTCAACCCGGTGCAGCTCCGTCTTGCCGACGGCGACCGGCGCGAGCTGACGTTTCGGCTGCGGTGCGCGCGCTGGGGCGCGTTTCGAGTCGGCCGCATCTTCCTGCGGACGCACGACGCATTCGGTCTCTTCGTGCACGAGGCCACGCTCGACCTCCGCCGACCGCTCAAGGCCTATCCGTCCGAAGAGCACGTCCGGAACCTCCTCAAGCCGCTGGAGACGCAGGTGTTCGCGGGCAACCACGTGGCGCGGCAGAAGGGGGAGGGGATCGAGTTCGCGGACCTCCGACGGTTCGTTCCCGGAGACCGCATCCGGCACGTCAACTGGCGTGCCAGCGCGCGCCGCGGCGAGCTCTGGATCAACGAGCACCACGCCGAGCGGAACGCCGACGTCGTGCTCCTGCTCGATTCCTTCGCCGAGGCGCGCAGAGGGGACAGCAGCACGCTCGACCCTGCGCTCCGTGCAGCCGGGACCCTTGCCGCGCGCTATCTACGCGAGAAGGACCGGGTCGGCTTCGTCACGTTCGGCGGCATCCTCAACTGGCTGCTGCCGACGACCGGGGCGGTGCAGCTGTACCGCATCGTCGACGCGATGCTCGACACGCAGATCGTCCTCAGCTTCGCGTGGCGCGACATCGGCACCGTGCCGCGACGCACGCTGCCGCCGCAGGCGCTCGTGATCGCGCTCACGCCGCTACTCGACGACCGGGCCGAGGCGGCGCTGCTCGACCTGCGCGGACGCGGCTTCGACCTCGTCGTCGTCGAGATCTCGCCGCTGTCACTCCTGCCCGAGCCGCGCGGCGAGGCCGGACGGCTTGCCGACAGGCTGTGGCGGCTGCGCCGCGACGCCGTCCGCGGACGGTTCGAGCGCGCCGGCATCCCGGTCGCGGTGTGGGGCGACGAGACGTCCCTGGCCGCCGCATTGGAGGAGGTGAGTGCATACAGGCGTCACGCGAGACCGCTGAGCGCCTGACGACCGCCGTTGTCGCGCTCGTCCTGGCGGCAGGCATCGTCGCGTATGCCGATGTCGCGAGCGACCGGCTGCCCGAGGTGGCCGGCGGAGTCGGCGTCGCGGGCTGCGCGCTGACGGCGTTCGCGCTGCTTACGCGGTGGCGGACCGTCTTCCCGTTCGGGCTCGCGCTCGTCGGGACGTCGTACGCCGTCTACCTCGCGCTGCGGAACGGGGCTGTCGACGCGCGTGCGCCTGCCGTCGCCGCGGCGCTATTCGCGGCCGCAGAGCTCGGCTTCTGGTCGCTCGAGCGGACGCCGTCGCCGAGCGAGACGACCGTGCTCGTGCGGCGCGTGGCCGCGCTCGCCGCGAGCGTGCTGCTCACGGCGCTCGTCGGCAGCCTGCTGCTCGTGCTGGCAACCGGCGCAACCGGTGGCGTCGGCCTCGAAGCCGCGGGCGTGGCAGCAGCAGTGCTGGCCGTCGCGCTGATCGCCCGGCTGGCGTCGCGCGCGTCAGTCTGACGTGACGTTGTCGGCGTCGCCGCCGGACGTCTTCGCCCACGGCTCGCCGTTGCTCGGCGTCTCTTCTTCCTGCTGCTCGAGCTCGTCGCCCGGCTCTTCGGGCTCGTCGTCGAATCGCTTTTCGCTCATGTCGTCACTCTTCACCGAGTTCCTCCGCAAGCAAACCGCACGCGTACGCGCGCCAGGCGCGTTCGTCGTCACCCAGGGCGGCGAGCTGCTCCGACGCGGCGAGGAGCGCAGCCCGCCGCTCCGGCGTGTCGAGATCGCGCGCCAGCTCGAGCACCGCGGGGTCGTTCAGCGCCGGCTCGCGATGCAGGTCACCGCCCGCTGCGAAGACGAGCAGCGCTCGCCGCACGGCCGCGTTGCGTTCGTCCTCGGCGAGCGGAACCTGCCGTCCCGCGACGTACGCGGCGACGACGAGGTCGACGTCAGTCGGCGTGCTCGTCGGCGACGGCGAGGGCTTCGTCGAGGATGGAGATCCCTTCCCCGAGCTCCTCGCGCGTGATCGTCAGCGGCGGGCAGACCATGACGACGTTCCAGTGCGTCATCAGGTACAAGCCGCGATCGAGCGCCGCCTTGTAGACGCGGGCGACCGGCGCGAACGCCTCGCCGACCGCGTTGAACGGGACGAGCGGCTCGCGTGTCTCGCGGTTCTTGACGAGCTCGATCCCCCAGAAGCAGCCGAGCCCGCGCACCTCACCGATCGACGGATGCTTGTCCTTCAGCGCGTGCAGGTGCTCGGCGAAGACAGGCCCCATCTCTGCGGCATGCTCGACGATGCCTTCCTCCTTGAACGCCTCGATCGACGCGACGCCCGACGCGCACGCGAGCGGGTGTCCCGAGTACGTGAGCCCGCCGGCGAAGTACTTGTCGCGCACCCAGTCGGCGATCGGCTTGCGCACGACCATCGCGCCGAGCGGGATGTAGCCGGAGTTGATCCCCTTCGCGACGGTGAGGATGTCCGGGACGACGTCCCAGTTCTCCACGCCGAACCACTTGCCGGTGCGGCCGAAGCCCGCCATCACCTCGTCGGCGATGAGGACGATCCCGTGCCTGTCGCAGACCTCGCGGATGGACTGCAGGTAACCGTCCGGCGGGACGATGATCCCGTTCGTCCCCGTGACCGTCTCGAGGATGACGGCGGCCACGGTCTGCGGGCCCTCGTACTGGAGGATCTCCTCGAGGTGCGGCGCGCCGCTGCAGACGGGGCACGGGTCGGGATGACCTGCGGGGCAGCGGTACGTGTACGGATCGAGCATCCGCACGACGCCGGGGATGCCCGGCTCCGCCGGCCACCGCCGCGGATCGCCGGTGAGCGTGATCGCGCCGCCGGTCGCGCCGTGGTAGGAGCGGTAGCGAGCGACGATCTTGTGGCGGCCGGTGTACCAGCGCGCGAGCTTGATCGCGTTCTCGTTCGCCTCGGCGCCGCCGTTCGTGAAGAACGACATCTCCAGGTCGCCGGGCGTCACTTCGGCGAGCAGCCGCGCGAGCGTCGAGCGCGGCTCGGTCGCCATCGGCGGGCCGATCGTGCAGAGCTTCTCGGCCTGTTCCTTGATCGCCGCGACGATCTTCGGGTGCTGGTGCCCGATCGAGACGTTGACGAGCTGCGAGGCGAAATCGAGGTAGCGCTTGCCGTCGAAGTCCCAGAAGTAGCGTCCCTCGCCGCCGGCGACGGGGATCGGGTCGAGCGCGTTCTGCACCGACCACGAGTGCAGGACGTAGCGCTTCGCGTCCTCGACGACCTGCCGGCCGACCTCGGTGTTGGCCTCGACGATGGCCACGGCGAGAGCTTACGGGAACTTCGTAGGGATGTGAGCCGGCGGCCTGCCGACGACGAGCGCGATCTCGCGCTTGTCCTTGAGCTGGATCGTGCGCGGGTCGCCGCTCCAACGTTTGCCGTCGACGTAGACCTTCGCCTTCGCCGGCAGCTTGACGCCCCACTCGGTGAAGAACTGTCCCAGCCGGTTGAACTGATCCTTCTTCGCCTCGGTGTGGAGCACGCCGTCGTCGAAGTGCGTGTGCAGCGGCGAGATGCACGGCTTGTCGCACGGCGGGGCGATCCCTCCGTACCCCGTCGAGCCGTCCTGCGGGTTCTCGAACTTGTGCACGGCCTTGTCGTGCACGTCGATGCCGATGCCGGCGGGAACGACGACGCGCTTGCCGTTGACGAACACGTCGAGGTGCGAATGGACGTGGAGGAACACGAACTCGTGCGTCTCCGGCGTGAGGCCCGCCTTGCGCGCCAGCTGCATCGGGTTCGGCGGCGCCGGCCAGACGGGAGCCGCGGCGACGGCGGCCAGCAAGGCGACTGCGCGGATCATCCGGCGAAGCCTAGGCGCGATACCCTGGGCGCGTCACGCGAGGAGGAGAGATGACCGAGCTAGCGAGCCCGCCCGTCGGGCAGGAGCAGGACGTCAAGCGGATCAGCCACTGGATCGGCGGCCGCATCGTCGAAGGCGCGTCGGGCCGCAGCGGGCCGGTCTACAACCCGGCGAAAGGCACTCAGAGCGGCGCCGTCGACTTCGCGTCGGTCGAGGAGATCGACCGCGCAGTCCAGACTGCGAAAGAGGCGTTTCCCGCCTGGCGGTCCGTCTCGCTCTCGAAGCGGACGGCGATCCTCTTCCGCGTCCGCGACCTCGTCGACCGGCGGCGCGAGGAGATCGCGCGGATCCTCACGGCCGAGCACGGCAAGGTTCTCTCCGACGCGATGGGGGAGGTCGCGCGCGGGCTCGAGGTGATCGAGTACTGCTGCGGGATCCCGGAGCTCTTGAAGGGTGGCTTCTCCGAGCAGGCCTCGACCGGCATCGACGTCTACTCGATCCGCCAGCCGCTCGGCGTCGTCGCCGGCATCACGCCGTTCAACTTCCCGGCGATGGTGCCCATGTGGATGTGGGCGCCTGCCCTGGCGTGCGGCAACACGTTCGTGCTGAAGCCGTCGGAGAAGGATCCGTCGGCCTCGGTCTACACAGCGCAGCTGCTCCAGGAGGCGGGCGTGCCGGACGGCGTCTTCAACGTCGTCCACGGGGACAAGGTCGCGGTCGACGCGGTGCTCGAGCACCCGGACATCGCCGCCGTCTCGTTCGTGGGGTCGACGCCGATCGCAAAGTACGTGTACGAGCAGGGGACTGCGGCGGGGAAGCGCGTCCAGGCGCTCGGCGGCGCGAAGAACCACATGGTCGTCCTGCCGGATGCGGACATGGACATGGCGGCCGACGCGGCCGTCAGCGCGGCCTACGGCTCGGCGGGGGAGCGCTGCATGGCGATCTCGCAGGTCGTCGCCGTCGGCGACGCGGGCGACCGCCTCGTCGCGGCGATCAAGGAGCGGCTGCCGAAGATCAAGGTCGGCGACGGGCTCGAGCCCGACGTCGAGATGGGCCCCCTCGTGACGCGCGAGCATCGCGACAAGGTCGCCGGTTACATCGACGGCGCACGCGACCAGGGAGCGGACGTCGTCGCCGACGGTCGCGAGTCGGCGCCGGACGGCGGCGGCTTCTTCCTCGGTGTCTCGCTGCTCGACAACGTCACGCCGGAGATGGACGCGTACAAGGACGAGATCTTCGGCCCTGTGCTGGGCGTCACGCGGGTCGCGACCTACAACGACGCGCTGAGGCTCGTCAACGAGAACCCGTACGGGAACGGGACGGCGATCTTCACCCGCGACGGCGGCGTCGCGCGCCAGTTCCAGTTCGAGGTGCAGGCCGGGATGGTCGGGATCAACGTGCCGATCCCGGTGCCGGTCGCCTACTACTCCTTCGGCGGGTGGAAGAACTCGCTCTTCGGAGACACGCACATCTACGGGCCGGAGGGGATCAACTTCTACACGCGCGGGAAGGTCGTCACGTCGCGCTGGCCGGATCCGGCGACGTCACGCGTCGACCTGGGCTTTCCGCAGACGCGCTAGCCGTTCGCGACGGTGAAGGAGAAGCTCGTCGAGGCTTCGTTGCCGCGGATGTCCGAGACGGTGACCGAGATCGTGTGCACTCCGTCGGCGAGGCCCGTCGTGTCGAGGTCGCGGGCGAGCCAGAAGTAGTACTTCCCCGGCACGTTCGGCAGGTTCTGCCGCGTGCCGGGCGCATAGACGCCGTCCACCGGGCCCTCGAACAGGTGCGCGAGCTCGAGCGAGGGGCGAACGGCGGCAGGAAACCACGGGCCCGAGTAGAGGCCCGTCCAGCTGACCCGGTAGGGCGGCAGGACGGCGCCGCTCCACGCGCCGTGCAGCGGCAGCGGCGGCCGGTCGAACGCCCGCACGACGAGGCTGACGCAGCCCGAGACCGCGTCGGGCGAGACCGGCTGAAACGGAACGCACGGGCGGAGCGCGACCTTGGCGATCGTCGGTGTGGTCGTGTCGACGTAGGGGCCGAGACCGCCGGGTCGGAGCGGGTTCAGCCACTGCCCGAACCGCCGCTCGGACAGGTGGACGTGACCTGCGCCGGCGCGCACGTGCCCGAGCAGCTGGTGCCGCGCGACGAACTGGTAATTCGCGACGACGGGGTCGATGTGCCAGTAGCCGAAGACGAGTGGCGGGGTGGGAGACCAGACGGGAGAGACGACCGCGACGGCGGAAGGGTTGACGAGGAACACCTGGCCGGGCTCGATCGCGAAGACGGGTGTCCCGTCGGGGACCTGGATGTCGACGCCGTCGTGGAAGCGCTGCGGGTTCGTCGGGTCGAGGTCGACGCGCCCGGTCCGCGTCCGCGGGTCGTCGAAGGTGCCGCGGACCGGGTGCTGGTGGTCGAACGGCTGCACCGGCCAGTCGTAGGCCGAGCCCGCGTGCGGAAACGCGAGCGTTAAGAAGGTCGCGAGGAGACCGGCGGCCGAGCTAGCGCGTCGCATACGTGACGGGCTCGCCGAGCAGCGTCGTCTCCGGCGGTGTCGTCTCCGCGATGACGTTGCCGCGGCGGATGACCCAGCGGCGCACCGGCTTCAGCCGCATCACCTCGAGCGCCGAGGGCGCGTCGAAGACGACCATGTCGGCCGGCTTGCCCTCCTCGATCCCGTAGTCGTCCTCGACGCCGAGCGTGCGCGCGCCGCGCCACGTTGCGCAGTCCAGCATCTGCGGGATCTCGTCCAATCCGGACATGTACGTGAAGTGCAGCGCCAACGACGCGGCGTCGACGAGGTCGGCCTTCCCGAGCAGGTACCACGGGTCGACGATCACGTCGTTCCCGAGCGAGACGTTGACCCCCTCCGCGAGCAGTTCCTTCAGCTGCGCGAACCCGCGGCGCTTCGGATACGGGTCGAGCCGGCCCTGGATGAGCGAGTTCGCGTACGGGTTGACGACGACGTTGATCCCGGCGCGGCGCAGGAAGCCGCGCAGCTTCGAGGAGTAGTACGGCTCGTACGAGCCCATCGCCGTGCAGTGGCTCGCGGTGACACGTCCGCCGAGGCCGTGCTGAACCGTGTTGTCCGCCATCACCTCGAGGAACCGCGAGCCCGGGTCGTCGGTCTCGTCGCAGTGGACGTCGATCCGCCGGCCGTACGCCTTCGCCAGCTCGAAGACGCGGTGCACCTCGCGGTGGCCCAGCTCGGTCGTCGGCTCGTAGTGCGGGATCCCGCCGACGCAGTCGGCGCCGAGCCGGAGCGCGTTCTCGAAGAGCTCCTCGTTCGGTGGGTCGGAGTAGACGCCGTCCTGCGGGAAGGCGGTCACCTGGATCGTGGCGAGGTCGGCGAGCTCGTCACGCACGCGCAGCAGCCCGCGTAGCGGCGCCTCGTTCTTCGCCGACACGTCCGCGTGCGCGCGGATGTACAGCGTCCCCTGCGCCGCCGACCAGCGGACGATCTCGGCCGCCCGCTCGAAGACGTCCTCGGCGGTGAGCGTCTCCTTCAGCTCGCCCCAGACGTGGATGCCTTCGATCAGCGTGCCCGACTGGTTGTAGCGCGGGCGACCCGCCGTCAGCGAGGCGTCGAGGTGCAGGTGGCAATCGACGAGCGGCGGCGTCGCGAGCCGTCCGCCGGCATGGATGACTTGTGGCGCGTCAACGTCGAGGTCGCTGCCGATCCGGGCGAAGCGCCCGTCCTCGATCCCGACGTCGACGACCCGGTCGCCGACACATACGTTCCGAACGAGGAGGTCCACCGCGTTACCGTAAACCCGTGCCGGAGCCCCCGTACAGGCCGCTCGACGCCCAGGTGATCCCGCGTTTCGCCGGGATCCGGACGTTCATGCGCGCGCCGCACGTGACCGAGCTTCGCGGCGTGGACGTCGCGGTCTTCGGCATCCCCTTCGACACCGCGACGACCTACCGGACCGGTCCGCGGTTCGGGCCGGAGGCGATCCGTTCGGCCTCGGCGCTGCTCCGGCCGTACCACCCGGTGCACGACGTGAACGTCGTCGAGAAGCTGTCGATCGTCGACTACGGCGACCTGCCGGTGTCGCCCGGCGACACGCAGCGGACGTACCGTCAGATCGAGGAGGCGCTCGCGCCGATCGTCGACGCCGGCATCTTTCCCGCGGCCCTCGGCGGCGACCACTCGATCACGCTCGCCGAGCTGCGCGTGCTCGCGACGAAGCACGGGCCGCTCGCGCTCGTCCAGCTCGACGCGCACGCGGACACGTGGGAGGAGTACTTCGGCCAGCGCTATTTCCACGGGACGACCTTCAAGCGCGCGGCCGAGGAAGGACTGCTCGAGCCGAAGGCGTCGGTGCAAGCGGGGATGCGCGGCTCCGTCTACGCAGCGGGCGATCTCGAAGGCGCCCGCGAGCTCGGGTTCACGGTGATCACCGCCGAGGAGCTGCGGACGCTGACGCCCGACGAGTACGCCGCGCGCGTTCGCGAACAGGTGGGGGAGAGGCCGGTCTTCGTCTCGTTCGACGTCGACTTCCTCGACCCGGCCTTCGCCCCGGGCACGGGCACGCCCGAGATCGGCGGCTTCTCGACCGCGGAAGCCGTGGCGTTCGTGCGCGCGCTGCGCGGGATCGATCTCGTCGCGTGCGACGTCGTCGAGGTGTCGCCGCCGTACGACGGGCCAGGGCAGCAGACTGCCCTGGCCGCCGCGAACATGATGTGGGAGCTGTTGGCGCTCCGCGCGCTCGGACGATGATCCAGGCGATTTTGTCGTTCGACGTCGACGCGGAGACGCCGATCCTCGTCGAGGGAAGGCGCCATTCGGAGAACGCCGGTGTCATGTCGCACCAGGCCTACGGGCCGCTCGTGGGCGTCCCGCGGATCCTCGATCTGCTGCAGGAGTACAAGCTTCCGGCGACGTTCTTCGTCCCCGGGGTGACCGCCGAGCGCTATCCGGACGCCGTGGAGCAGATCCTGGCTCTCGGGCACGAGGTCGGCCACCACTCGTACGCGCACTTCAGCCCGATCGACCAGGACGACGCAGCCGAGCGTTCGGACTTCGAGCGTGCGCTCGAGGCGCTCGCGCGCTTCGGCGTCGAGCCGAAGGGCTTCCGCTGCCCGAGCTGGGAACCGCAGTGGCGCACGCCGGCGCTGGTGGCCGAGTTCGGCCTCGAGTACGACTCGAGCCTGATGGACGCCGACTCGCCGTACCTGCTCGAGACGGACGCCGGCGACATCGTCGAGCTGCCGGTGCACTGGGCGCTCGACGACTGGGAGCAGTACGCCTACCTGCCGCGACCGCCCTTCAAGAGCCCGATCGAGTCACCGCAGAAGGTGCTCGACCTCTGGATCTCGGAGCTCGACGCGATGCGGCGGCACGGCTGTCTCTTCGTCCTCACGTGCCATCCGTTCCTGTCGGGGCGGCCGCACCGCGTCGAGGTGCTGAGGAAGCTGATCGAGCACGCGCTCGAGGCAGGGGACGTCGAGTTCGTCGAGGCGCGCGAGGCGGCTCGCCGCGCGCGCGCCGACGACGGGCTCCCGCGTCGCCGCCTGGAGCCCGTCGTCGTCGACGAGGACGTCTATCCCGAGTACTAGATGGCCGGAACGGCGCGCGGCTCGCCCGACGGTGCGTCGCCCGCCTCGCTCGCGACGTCCACCACCGCGCCGGGCGGAACGCTCGTCTCGAGTGCCGGCTTGCTGAAGGCCAGGATCCGCTTGATGTTCGGCGAGGTCCGTACCGCCCAGACGATCCCGAGGTAGAGGCCGCCGGCGAGCAGCCAGCACTCGACCGGGATCGGGCCCCAGTTCCGCGGGGTGTCGTAGCCGAGGTTGCCGGGGAGGATCGCGCTCGCGATCGCCCCGTATGCGACCGCGACGAGCAGCGCGATCACCGCCGGTGCGTTGAAGCGCCCGGCCTCCTGCCACGAGGGCACATGGAGCAACGGCCGCGAGATGCTGAGCCGCTCAGGCAGCACGAAGTGGTCGACGACCATGATCACCGTCGCGCACGGCACCGTGATCGCGAGGAATGTCGCGACGTCGAACCAGCCGTTCACGGCTTTGTAGTTGACGATCCACGCCGCCAGCGCGCCACCGCAGGCGACGGCGAGGCACGTGTAGAGCCGGCGCCAGCTCCGCCAGCCGCCGAGCAGGTTCTGGCCGGCGTTGACCGACTCGTAGTAGTTGCCGTCGTTGATCGCGAACTGGCTGATCGTCGCGATGATCCACGCCAGCCAGAACGCGCCGAACAGCGAGTAGTGGACGCTGAAGTTGTACGGATCGCCGTTCCCGGCGAGCGTGACCATCATCCAGCCGGCGACGGTGAAGAGCACGAACCAGACGGCGGCGAAGATGTACGTCGGCAGCGGCCACGTGAAGCGCGGCTTGCCGTAGCGCCAGAAGTCCGGCTCGTTGCCCCACATCGAGAAGCCGATCGCGGCGCCGATCGCGACCCAGAACGGCATGTTGCCGCCCGGCGTGCCGCCGAGGTGCCCGCTGTCCGTGATGAATCCCTTCAGCACGAGGTAGAGGCACCACACGATCAGGATCGGCGTCACCAGGTAGCGCGCGAAGACGCTGATGCCGGTGAAGCCGAACAGGTTGTTGAAGATCATCACCGCCGCGAGCACGATGGTGATCGCCTCGATGTGCCCCCAGCCGTAGAAGCCGTGCCACAGGTTGGCCAGCAAGCCCGCCTGGAAGCCGACCCACCCGAGCGGGGCGATCAGCACGAAGAGGGACACGATCACGGAGCCGCCGCTCCCGAACACGGAGCGCGTCAGCAGCGAGTGCGTCTGGCCCGTGCGCGAGCCGAGGTACGACCCGAACACGGCGTACGCGACGTAGAAGCCGTACCCCAGCGCCGCGATCCCGGCGGTGGCTGCCAGCGAGTAGCCGCCGTCGTGGATCTCGATGCCGAGGGCCATGTACGAAAAGCCGGCGACGAACGTCGTCCAGAGACCCAGGAAGTGCCACATCGGCCGTCTCTTGTCGAGCGGCACGATGCCGGTGTCGCTGGTCGAGTAGTCGTGCCGGATCGAACGCTCGAGCTCTTCTCGTTCGAACTCGAGGTCGGCCCGCAGATCGTCGACGTCGGTCGCGATCTCGTGCCGCGGGCGAGGCTCGGTCACTGCAAACCTCCCTCCAGACCCCCGGGGATTGGGACGGCAGGACTCTACGACCGCCCGAGGACGGAAGTAAAGCCCGGGGTCCGGCCCCGCAGGGGGCCAGACCCAGCAGTTGTCCTACGCCGCAGCGGCGGCTTGCGCCGGCTTCAGTTCCTCCCCGAACTTCGCCCGCGCGACGAACTGGCCGACGCCGGGCTCGGCGACGAGCCGGTCGCCCTCGACCAGCACGTTGCCGCGGAGCAGCACGACCTCCGGTGAGCCCGTGACCTCGGTCCCCTCGTAAAGGTTGTAGTCCGTCTTCGAGTGCTGCTTCGCCGCTGTGATCGTGAGCTTCTTCTCGGGATCGAACACCACGATGTCCGCGTCGGAGCCGACGGCGATCGTGCCCTTCCGCGGATAGAGGCCGAAGAGCTTCGCCGGGTTGGTGCACAGGAGCTCGACCATGCGGTTGTGCGAGATCCGCCCGGCGCGGGCACCGAACTCGTGGATCATCTGCAACCGGTTCTCGAGCCCCGGGCCGCCGTTCGGGATCTTCGAGAAGTCGTCTCTCCCCAGCGACTTCTGCCCGTCCCAGAGGAAGGCGCAGTGGTCGGTCGAGACGGCGCTGAGGATGTCCGTGCGAACGGCGTTCCACAGCACGTCCTGGTTCGCCTTGTCGCGCGGCGGCGGCGTGTACACGTACTTCGCGCCCTCGAAGTTCGGGCGCTCGAGGAACGTGTAGTCGACGAAGAAGTACTGCGTGCACGTCTCACCCCAGACCTCCCAGCCCTTCTCGCGTGCAAGGGCGATCGGCTCGACCGCTTCCTTGCACGACACGTGCACGACGTACAGCGGCGCGCCGGCGACGCGGGCGAGCTGGATCGCACGGTTCGTCGCCTCGCCTTCCGTCTCCGGCGGGCGCGTCAACGCGTGGTAGTGCGGCTCGACATGGCCGTCAGCCAGCGCCTTCTTGACCAGCACGTCGATGGCGTCGCCGTTCTCCGCGTGCACCATCACGAGCGCGCCGGTGTCGGCGGCGACCTCCATCGTCTTGAAGAGCGTCTCGTCGTCGACCATCAGCGCGCCCTTGTACGCCATGAAGAGCTTGTAGGACGTGATCCCCTGGTCGGGCAGCGACGCGAGCTCCTCGAGCGTGCCGCCTTCGCGCAGGTCGGTGACGGCCATGTGGTAGCCCATGTCGATCACCTGCTTGCCGTTCGCCTTGCCGCGCCATTCCTCGATCGCCTCGGCGAACGTCGCGCCCTGCGGCTGGATGATGAAGTCGACGTGGCAGGTGGTGCCGCCGAATGCGGCGGCCGTCTGACCCGACTCGACGTCGTCGATCGTCGTCGTGCCGCCGAACGGCATGTCGAGATGCGTGTGCGGGTCGACGCAGCCGGGAAGCACGTACTTCCCGGCTGCATCGATCACCTTGTCTGCCGGGACGTCGAGCGACTCGCCGATGAGTGAGATCCGCTCGCCCTCGACGTAGACGTCGCCGACGTAGTCGTCGGCCGCCGTGATGATGCGGCCGCCTTTGATCAGTACGGACATCGCGGATCTCCCTCCTTCTACTTGCCGCCCGGTGTGACCGTGACCTTCGCCTTCTTCCAACCCTTGCCCGTCAGGTCGACGCCCTGCTTCTTGAGCATGGCGTCTGCCGCCTTCGCGAGATCCGTGCGATACGCCTCATGCCCCGGAAGCTTCTTGAGGCCGGCGAACTGCTTCGCGATCTTGGCCGTCCGCTTGTAGTCGACCGGGTTCATGATCCCGATGCCGAGCGGGGCCGGCCAGATGAGCGCGTTGATCTCGTTCATCATCCACGTCTGGTGGCCGCGCGGCAGCGCCGTCCCGGCCTTGAGGACGATGTTCACGCAGTCGCGCCAGTTGTTGCGGCAGTAGACCCAGCCCTTGAACGATGCCGCGAGGAACTTCTTCGCGATCGCCTGGTTCTTCGGGTTCTTGATCCAGGAGCCGGTCGTGAAGATGCCGTCCTCGAGCATTCCCGTGCCGACCTTCTGCATCGGGATGACGTTGAGGTCGCTCAGCTTCGTCAGCTTCCCGGTCTTCGGGTTCTTGCTCTCGAGCACCTGCGCGAGCTCGTTGTACGTCATCGCCGAAGCGGCGTCGGTCTGCCGCTTCATGAAGAAGTCCATGCTGAACGGCTGCTGGAAGATCTTGACGCCCTGCTGCTTGACGGGATCCATCCCGTTCTTCACGAGGGCCGCGTAGACCTCGTACTCGTTCCCGCCGAGCCAGTTCGCGACCGTCTTGCCCTTCATCTTCGCGACGGTGTTGATGCCGGTGTCCTTCCACGTGATCAGCGTCAGACCGCTGCGTGTGAAGACCTGCGCGATGTTCACGAGGTTGACGCCCTTGTCGCGTGACGACATCAGGCTCGGGAGCCAGTCGAGGCCGAACTGCGCCTGGCCGCCGGCAACGACGGTCTCGGGGATGATGTCGGGCCCGCCGACCTTCAGCGAGACGTCCAGCCCCATCTGCTTGTAGTACCCCTTCGCCACGGCTGCGTAGTAGCCCGCGAACTGCGCCTGCGCGACCCATTTCAGCTGCAGCGTCACCTTCGTCAGCTTCGCGCTCCCCTTTGCCGACGACGACGCGCCGGCGGTGCCGATCGCGGCCCAGATCGCCATCCCGGCGACGACGGCCGCGAGCAACCCAACCCGGTACATGCGGTGCTTCATCGATCCCCTTTCCCTCGTCGGTGCCCGGTCAATACTCGCCCCTCGCTAGTCCGATGTCGAGGGCTCCCAGCGCAGGGCCGCTCGCTCGGCCAGCGCGACGGCAAGGTAGAAGCCGACCCCGAACAGGCAGGCGACGAAGATGCCCGCCCAGGCGTTCGTGTAGTCGAAGACCTGATACTGGCTGCGGATCAGCGTTCCCAGGTCGCCGAGCGTCCCGCCGAAGTACTCGGCGACGATTGCGCCGATCATCGCGAGGACGCTCGCGACCTTCAGGCCCGTGAAGATGAACGGCAGCGCCGTCGGGAACCGGACGCGCCGGAAGATCTCCAGCTCGCCCGCCGCGTACGAGCGCATCAGCTCGAGCGACTGCGGTCGCACCGACGAGAGGCCGCGGAGCGTGTTGACGAGCACCGGGAAGAAGCACAAGGCAGCCGCGATCGCGATCTTCGAGCTCTGGCCGAAGGGCGAGAACCACGCGTTCATGATCGGGGCGAAGGCGATGATCGGGATCGCGTTGGCCGCGATCGCGTAGGGCATGATCGCGCGGCCGAGCGCGTGCCAGCGGGCGAGCAGGAGGGCGAGCAGGATTGCCGCTCCCGAGCCGATCAGGAAGCCGAAGAACGCCTGCTGGAAGGTGAGCCAGCCGGCGTGGAGCAGGTCGCCGTGGTTGTCCCAGAACGCGTTCCAGATCGACGACGGCTGCGGCAGCAGGAACTTCTTGATCCCGAGCGCCGGCACGGCGAGCTGCCAGCCGCCGATGACGATCACGAGCACCGCGACGGCGGGGATCCAGTCCCGCAAGCGGCGGCCGACGACACCCCCGAGCGCCTGGGTCGCGCCGGGCTCGACGGCGACCGGCGGGGCCGTGCTCATACCGGCGACTCCACGGCGGGGACGTCCAGGTCGGCGCCCAGGTGCAGTGCTTCCCGAACCTGCGTCACGAGCTCGAAGAACCGCGGTTCTTCGCGTGTCGCCGCGACGCGGGGCTGTTGCAGGTCGATCGGGATCACATTCGAGATCCGGCCCGGCCGCGGCGACATCACCACGACCCGGGTCGACAGGAAGACGGCCTCTGCGATCGAGTGCGTGACGAACACGATCGTGCAGCCGCTGCGCTCCCAGATGCGCAGGAGCTCCATGTTCAGGCGCTCGCGCGTCATCTCGTCCAGCGCGCCGAACGGCTCGTCCATCAACAGGAGCGCCGGGTCGAACGAGAGCGCGCGCGCGATCGAGACGCGCTGCTGCATCCCGCCGGAGAGCTGCCACGGATGGTGTCGGTCGAAGCCCGAGAGCTCGACGAGCGCGAGCATCTCCTTGACGCGCTCGGCGCGCTTCTGCCGGTTCCAGCCGGCGAGCTCGAGCGGCAGGGCGATGTTGCGGCCGACGGTGCGCCAGTCGTAGAGCACCGGATCCTGGAACACGATTCCGTAGTCACGGTCCTTCCGTGCCTGTCGCGCCGGCTTGCCGTTCACGGTCGCCACGCCGCGCGTCGGCTCGATCAGGTCGCCGATGATCCGGAGCAGCGTCGACTTGCCGCAGCCCGACGGGCCGATCAGCGAGATGAACTCGCCTTCCTCGATCTCGAGCGAGACGTCCTTCAGCGCGACGGTGCCGCCCCGGAACTCCTTCGTGACATTGTCGATCTTGACGACGCTCATGCGACGTTCTCCGGCGCGCGGCGCACGACGATGCGTTCGGCGAGCGCGATCAGCAGATAGAAGACGATGCCGAGCATCGCTGCGACGACGTTCGTCGCCCATAGCTGCGTCGGGTCGAGCCCGTAGTACTGGTTGAACGTGAGGATCTTGCCGCCGAGGCCGTCCTGGATGCCCGACGGAAGCTCGCCGATGATCGCACCGACGATGCTCGCCGTGGCGGCGATCTTGAGTGCCGCGAAGATGTACGGGAGGGCTGCCGGCAGGCGCAGCTTCCAGAGGATCGTTCCGCGTCCGGCCGCATAGGAGCGCATCAGCTCGAGCGCGCGGCGATCGGCCGACTGCAGTCCGCGGAGGGTGTTGATCGCGACGGGGAAGAAGGTAAGGAAGGCGGCGATCACCGCGACCGAGAACCAGGCCGCGACGTGGAGCGTTCCGAGATAGACGACGACGATCGGCGCGACCGCGAGGATCGGCACCGTCTGCGACGCGACGATGTAAGGCAGAAAGCCGCGTTGCAGGATTCGTGACTGCGCGAGCACGACCCCGAGCAGGAACCCTACCGCTGCGCCCAGCGCGAAGCCGACGCCTGCCTCCTTCGCGGTGAAGAGCGCAGACTTCACGAGCAGCGTGCCGAGCTTGTCGCCGCCGCCGGAGACCGAGGACGGGTTCTTGAACAGCGCACCGAAGATGTCGGTGATGTGGGGCATCGTCGTGTCGTCGACGGCGAACGGCCACGTCCAGCCCTGGTTCATCCAGAGCCAGCGGTAGCCCTCCCACAGGCCCCACAGCGCGAGCGGCACAGCGAGGAAGAGGAGGGCCCGCCCGAGCCACGTCAGCAGCCGGGAGCGCGGTCGCTCCGCCGGGCGTTCGACAGCGATCGCCGACATCCGGCCGATGCTTACCACGTTAGAGTCGCGCGGTGGGCCTCGAGCCGAGTCGGACTGTTGCGGAGCTGCGCGAGCTCCAGGAGCTGACCGGAGACGAGAACGGCGCGCAGCGCGTCGCCTGGACGGAGACGTGGGAACGTGCGCGCGAGTGGCTGCGGGGCAAGGTCGCCGAGACCGGGGCGGAGGAGACGATCGACGCCGCCGGCAACCAGTGGTTCACCCTCCGCGGCGCCGACTCGGGCCGCGCCGTGCTCATCGGCGGCCATATCGACTCGGTGCCGAACGGCGGCTGGCTCGACGGGTGCCTCAACGTCATGGCCGGAGTCGAGGTGCTCCGGCGGATCGGGGCCGACGGCTCACCGCCCGTCACGGTGCGCCTCGTCAACTGGGCCGACGAGGAGGGGGCGCGCTTCGGCCGCTCTCTCTTCGGGTCGTCGGCCGCCGCCGGCTCGATGGCCGACCAGGACGAGCTGCGCGCGCGCAGGGACGCGGACGGCGTCTCCCTTCCCGACGCGGTGCGCGAGCACGGTGTCGACCTCGACTCCGCCCTCGAAGCCCGCTCGGAGCTCGACGGCGCCGCCGCGTACCTCGAGCTGCACATCGAGCAGGGGCCGGTGCTGGAGGCGATGGACCTCCCGCTCGGCGTCGTGCTCGGCACGTTCGGCGTCGAGCGGCACCAGGTCACCTTCCGCGGTCAGGCGGCGCATGCCGGCTCGACGCCGATGAACAAGCGGCGCGACGCGCTCGCCGGCGCGGCGAAGCTCGAGCTCGAGATCCGGGAGATCGCGAAGCGCGTCGGCGACGGCGCGGTCTGCACGATGGGCGGCATCGTCACCAAGCCCGGGATCGTCACCTCGGTCGTCGAGACGGCCGAGTGCCTCCTCGACCAGCGTCATCTCGACGGCACGAAGCTCGCCGAGATGCTCAGCAACGCGGAAGCGGCCTCACGCCGCTACGCGCAGGAGGAGGGCATCGAGGTCGCCTGGGAGCGGATCTGGAGCATCGAGCCGATCCTGTTCGACGACGCGCTGATCGAGCTTGCGGACGAGTCGATCCGGGAGGTCGCAGGCACGTCGCACCGGCTCCCGAGCGGCCCGCTGCACGACGCCGCCGAGGTCGCCCGCGCCGGCGTGCCGACGGTCATGGTCTTCGTGCAGTCCCTGCGCGGCCTGTCCCACACGAAGCTGGAGGACACGAAAGACGAGCACCTCGAGCTCTCCGTTCAGGCGCTCGACCGGCTCGCGGCGAAGACGATCGACCGCGTCGCGCATATGTGAGCCGGACACGCAGGAGGCGGCGGCCCACTTCCGACGCATCCGGCTCACAAAGGCGGGCGGCGGGGAGAGGGTCTGGCTCCCTCCACTCGCGCCTCAAAGCTACTCCGGCGGCGCCGGCTTTTGAACTCACCGCTCGTCTAGCTGTACACCCGCGCTTGACCCGCGGCAGCGTGTCGTTTATTCATACTGAACAGTGAGCTCCTCTCACGAGCCGCGTCTAGCCGTGGGATTGATCGGCCTGGGACACATGGGCACGGCTGTCGCGGAACGCCTCCTCGACGCGGGATTCCCGCTCCTCGTCTACAACCGGACACCGGCCAAAGCCGAGCCCCTGGCGTCCCGCGGCGCCGTGGTCTCGGACTCGGCGGCCGAGCTAGCCGGTGCCGCGGACGTCATCCTCACCTCGCTCTCCGATGACGCTGCGCTCGAAGCCGTCGCCCGGGAGGTCCTTCAGGGCGCGCGCCCCGGCACCGTCCTCGTCGACATGAGCACCGTGTCGCCGTCCGCTTCGGCTCGTGTTGCCGCGGCGGCCGAGGCCGCGTCCGCCGAGTACGTTCGTGCCCCCGTCAGTGGCAATCCCAGCGTCGTGCGCGCCGGGAACCTCACGTTCATCGTCTCAGGCCCGGGTGCGGCTATCGATCGCGTCGAACCCGTGCTTCGGGCCGTCGGCCCGACGATCCATCGCCTGGGCGACGGCGAGCAGGCCCGGGTCGTCAAGCTCGCGATCAACCTCATGATCGGAGGTCTCGCGGAACTCATGTCCGAGGCGTTGGTGCTGGGCGAGGCTGCCGGTGTCGAGCGAGCGGACCTGCTCGAGGTGATGGGAAGCTCTGCGGCCGGCGCGCCCTTCGTGAAGTACAAGACCCAGCCGCTCGTCGAGGACGATTTCTCGGCAACGTTCACAACGGCGTTGATGGAGAAGGACGTCGATCTGATCCTCGACGCGGCTGCCGGCCACGGGATCGACCTTCCGGTTGCACACAAGCTGAAGGAGTTGCTGCGTGCCGCGAGCGAGGCGGGGTACGCGGACGACGACTTCATCGCGCTGTTCCTCTTCCTGCGCGACGCTTCTCGTTCTCGTCAACAGGAGGTGATGCGTTGACCATGCGGCACAGATCGGTCGGCTCGCCGGATGCAACGCGCGCGGTCGATTGGGAGCAGCGGATCGACTTCCCTCGCCTGCGCCAGGAACGACTCGACCGCGCGAAGGCCGCGCTCGAAGCCTCGGATCTCGGTGCCGTGCTCATGTTCGACCCGAACAACATTCGCTACGTCACCAGCACGCACATCGGCGAGTGGGCGCGAGACAAGAACGCGCGCTTCGCGCTGCTGCCGCGGGGGAGCGACCCGATCTTGTGGGACTTCGGCTCGGCCGCGCGACATCACCAGCTCTACGCGCCGTGGCTACCGCCGGAGAACTTCCGCGCGGGCGTGGCTCCGATGCGCGGCGCAATGCCCGTCGAGACCGGGATCCCGGATCGTCTCGGCGAACGCATCTCCCACGAGCTCCGCGAGCTCGGCCTGCAAGGCGAGTTGCTCGGGGTCGACATGGCCGACCTCGTGACGATCCAGGCGCTCCAGCGCGCAGGCGTGCAGGTCACGGATGGATCCCAGGTGCTGCTGGAGGCGCGCAAGCTGAAGACGCCGCAGGAGATCGCGCTCCTCGATCAGTCGGCCGGGCTCGTCGACGCGGTGTACGAGGAGATCTACCGGATGCTGCGACCCGGCATCTACGAGCACGAGATCGTCGCGCGCGCGCACCAGCTCCTGTTCGAGATGGGGTCGGAGCAGGTCGAGGCGATCAATGCGGTCTCGGGGGATCGCTGCAACCCGCACCCGCACGTCTTCTCGGACCGTTTGCTGCGACCCGGCGACCAGGCGTTCTTCGACATCATCCAGTCGTTCATGGGCTACCGAACGTGCTACTACCGCACGTTCAACGTCGGCGGCGTCAACGCGGCTCAGCTCGATGCGTACAAGCAGTGCCGTGAATGGCTCGACGCCGCGATCGACCTCGTGCGGCCAGGAATGACGACCGACCGGATCGCGGAGGTCTGGCCGACCGCCGAGGAGCTCGGCTTTCCCGACGAGGAGACCTGTTTCGGGCTGCAGTTCGGCCATGGCATCGGCGTCGGTCTCTACGAATCGCCGATGATCTCGCGCGTCCACTCGCTCGACCACCCCGTCGAGCTCGAGGAGGGGATGGTGTTCGCGCTCGAGACGTATTGCGCGGCGACCGATGGCCGCTCCGCCGCGCGGATCGAGGAAGAGGTCGTCGTGACTGCCGCCGGTTGCGAGGTGATCACCCGCTTCCCGGCGGAGGAGCTGCTCGTCGCCGGCCGGATCTACGTCCGCGGCGCCGACCTCCTGCCGAATGCCGAGGCCGGCCGCGAAGGCGCCGCCGCGGCAGTGGCTTCCTCGGGTGTCGTGGCGCAGTGAGCGACACCGGCACGCACGAGCTTGCGGACGGAAGGCCCTCGTATCGGCTCGTCCGTCGCGAAGACGTCCAGTGGGCGGATGCTTTGCCCGGCCGGTCGAGCGGCCTCACGAATTGCCGGCTCATCGGCGGGTCGCTCGGTTCGACGCACATGGCGCTGACGCTCGTTGCTCTGTCGAACGGGCACGTCGACCAGCATCTGCATTCCTTCGAGACGAGCTTCTACGTCCTCGAGGGTGAGCCGGTGCTCTACCTCGAGGGACGTGGCGTGCGGCTCGAGCCCGGCGCCTGCGGCTGCATACCGGTCGGAATGCCGCACGCGTTCCGTGCTTCCGCACGCGCGGTCTGGCTCGAGATGGCGTCGCCGAGGCCTCGCGCGGACGGGAGCGACACCTTCTTCCTCGGGCCGGCCCCTGAGAGCACGCCGGCGCAACTCGACATCCGCGACCCGCGCAACCGAAACCTCTTCCTCCTGAGGGACGGCGACATGGATGTCGACCGCCTGAAGCGCGCCGAGGCGTTCGGTGCGCCGACGGTGTCGGCGAGCATGGCGACCGCCCTTCTGGCATACAGCGGGATCGGTGTCAAGATGCTCGTCGACCAGCGGCTCGACGCGCAACTGCACACGATGTTCATGGTCGATTACCAGCCCGGGGCGCTCACACACCCGCACGACCATCCCTTCGAGGAGTCGTACTACATCCTCGCGGGCGAGGTCGACGTCGTCGCAGACGGCGACCGCTACACGCTGCGACCGGAGGACGTCTTCTGGACGGGAACCGGTTGCGTCCACGCGTTCTACGAGACGCGCGGCGGGCGTGTGCGCTGGCTCGAGACGTCCGCGCCCGGTCCGCCGGCGAGGCACTCCTACCGTCACGAACGCGACTGGGCGTATCTCGCGGAGCGGCTGCAGCCCCCTGCGAACGTCGGCGTCGGATGAGTCAGATCAGCGACGAGCAGGCGGCCGCCGTCCTCGACGACCTCGAGCTCTACCTGCGGATCTATCGCCAGATGCTGCTGATTCGCGGGTTTGAGGACCTGGTGCAGTCCCTGTTCCTGAAGGGGGAGGTGTACGGCACGACGCACCTTTACTCGGGGCAGGAGGCGATCGCGACCGGCTTCGCGAGCCTGCTCGAGGACCGTGATCGCGTCGCGGCGACCTACCGTGGGCACGGACACGCCCTTGCTCTCGGGGTCGACCCGCAGCGGCTCCTCGACGAGATGCTCGGACGCGAGACGGGCATCAACGGCGGCCGCGCCGGCTCGATGAACGTCAACTCGCCGAAGGACGGTCTCATCGGCTCGTTCGGGATTGTCGGCGGCAGCATCGCGGCAGCGACCGGCGCGGCGCTCGCGCTGAAGAAGACGACGGGCGGCGTCGCCGTCGCGTACTTCGGCGACGGGGCGATGAACCAGGGCTACGTGTTCGAGTGCCTCAACTTCAGCCAGGTGCTTCAGCTCCCGCTCGTGTTTGTCTGTGAGAACAACGGTTACGGCGAGTACACGGCGTTCCAGTCGGTTACCGCGGGTGAGATCCGCGCGCGTGCCGAAGTGATGGGGCTACCCGCGGAGACGATCGACGGGATGAGCGTCTGGTCGGTCCGCGACGCTGCGGCGCGCGCAATTGCTCATGCGCGGGGCGGCGACGGCCCGGCTTTCGTCGAGGCCCTGACATACCGGTTCGTCGGCCATTCGCGCAGCGATCCCGGGGCGTATCGACCTGAAGGCGAGCTGGACGAGTGGAGGTTGCGCGACCCGATCGTGCTCCTGCGAGCGCAGCTCGAGGCCGAAGGCGTCGAGCCGGCGCGCCTGGACGAGCTCGAGCAGGACGGGGCGAACGAGCTCGACCGCCTGCGTGAGCGCGGTCTCGCCGCCCCGTTCCCGTCGGAGCTGTCAGCGAGCGAGTTCAAGGCGTGACCGCACGAGAACTGACGATGCCGAAGCTGTCCGACTCGATGGCGGAGGCGGTCATCCTCCGCTGGCTCAAGGCGCCCGGCGACGCGTTCGCTCGCGGTGAGCCGCTGATGGAGGTCGAGACGGACAAGGCGACGGTCGTGTACGAGGCCGAAGCCGACGGCAGGCTGGGGGAGATTCTCGTCGCCGAAGGCGGCAGCGCGGCCGTCGGAGCCGCCATCGCAACGCTCGGCAACGGGGAACGGCCGGAGTCTGCTCAGGCAGCGGTTCAACCCGAGCAGTCCCCTGCCACACGCGCGAACGCGAGCCCCGTGGCGCGGCGACTCGCGGTCGACCTCGGCGTCGCCCTTCACGACGTCGAAGGAACGGGCCCTGGCGGGCGAATCACGCAGGACGACGTCCAACGCGCTGCCGCGTCGGACGTCAGTCCGAGGCCTGCCGGCGGCAAGGGCGACGTCCGACAAATCGAGTTGACTGCGACGCAGGCGACGATCGCGCGCCGGATGGTCGAGTCCGCGAGCACGATCCCCGTCTTCACTGTCTCTGCGGACATCGACATGTCGCTGATCGCCGCGCTCCGCAAGGACGTCGACGGCGCTCCGTCGCTGAACGACTTCATCGTCAAGGCCGCTGGGCGGACGCTACGGGACTTTTCGCGCTTCAACGCGTCGTACGTCGACGGAAAGGTCGAGTGCTATTCGCGCGTCAACGTCGGCGTCGCCGTCGCGACGGACGACGCGCTGCTGGTTCCCGTAATTCGCGACGCCGACGCCAAGCCGCTGGCGGAGATCGCCGCCGACACGCGACGCCTTGCCGAGGCGGCGCGGCGCCGGGCGCTCCAGCCCGAGGATCTTCGCGACGCGACGTTCACCGTCTCGAACCTCGGCATGTACGGCGTGCGCGCGTTCACGGCGATCATCGATCCGCCGCAGGTGGCGATCCTCGCAGTCGGCGGCGCGCGCGACGGTGTCATCAGTGTGACGCTGAGCTGCGACCACCGTGTCGTCTACGGCGCGGACGGCGCCCGTTTCCTCTCACGACTACGCGAGCTGCTGGAGCGGCCGCTCGCGCTCCTCACCTGATGGCAGCGATCGCCTTCCGCACCGCAATCCGCGACGCGCTCGACGAAGAGCTCGCAGCGGACGATCGCGTGATCCTCTTCGGCGAGGACATCGCGGTCGCAGGCGGCGTGTTCGCAACGACGCCGGGCCTCTACGAGAAGTACGGCGCAGAGCGTGTCTTCGACACACCGATCTCGGAACTGGCGCTCGCAGGGGCGGCCTTTGGGTCCGCGGTCAACGGCCTGCGGCCTGTTGTCGAGATCATGTTCGGCGACTTCCTCACGCTCGCGATGGACAGCCTCGTGAACCAGTCGACGAAGTACTGGTTCCTGACGCAGGAGCACGTGAGCGTTCCGTTGACGATCCGCTCCGTCGTCGGCGCAGGTGGGCGCTTCGGCGCGATCCACTCGCAGATGCCCGCTTCGTGGTTCATGGGCGTTCCGGGGCTGAAGATCGCCGCGCCGTCGACGCCTGCCGACGCGAAGGCACTGCTGAAGGCAGCCGTGCGCGACGACAACCCGGTGCTCTTTTTCGAGCACAAGCGCCTCTACACACTCGAAGGCGAGGTCGACGGAGCCGTCGGCCGGCTCGGCGAGGCTGCCGTCGTCCGCGACGGGGTCGACATCACGCTCGCGACGGCGATGAAGAGCGTCCATGATGCGCTCGAGGCCGCCGAAGCCCTCGAGCGCGACGGCATCTCCGTCGAGATCATCGACCTGCGAACGCTGCGCCCGATCGACTTCGAGACGATCAACGCGTCCGTGCAGAAGACGAATCGCATCGTGGTTGTCGAGGAAGGCCCGCTCACCGGCGGATGGGCGGGCGAGGTGCTCGCCGGCGTCACGGAACGGGCGCTCGGCTACCTTGACGATGCGTGGCGCATCGCGACACCGGACACGCCGATCCCGTACAGCCCGCCGCTCGAGGACGCATTCCTGCCCGGCGCGGAGCGTATCGCGACGGAGATCAGGCAGCGGCTGCGATGACCGACACGGGGACGCTCGACGCGAGCAAGGTAGGCGGACGGCTCCGGGCCGAACGCGAGCGCCGCGGGATCAGCCTTCGGGAGCTCGCGCGCCGCGTCGGCGTCTCACCGAGCCTCGTCTCGCAGATCGAGCTCGACCGCGTGAATCCGTCCGTCAGCACGCTCTACTCGCTCGTGACCGAGTTGGGGATGACGATGAGCGACGTGTTCGGCGACGTACGGCCGAACGAGCGTGCGGCTCCCCAGCCGCCCGGAGCCGAGGGCCTGGCCGAGCGGCCGGAGACTCGTCGTGTGATCAGTCTCGCGTCAGGTGTCCGCTGGGAGCGACTCACGCCCGAGAGCGACGGTGACGTCGAGTTTCTCTATGTCACGTATCCCATCGGCGCCGAGTCGTGCCCGGAGGACGCGCTGATGACGCACGGCGGCAGAGAGTACGGGTACGTCACGCGCGGTACGCTCGGCGTCCGGGTCGGCTTCGACGAGTACGAGCTTCAGCCCGGCGGATCGATCGCGTTCGACTCGTCCTCGCCGCATCGCCTCTGGACGATCGGAGACGAGCCCGTGAACGCTGTGTGGGTGGTCATCGGGCGCACGGCCGATCCACGCGGCGAGTAACCGCGCTCAGCCCGCCGACGCGTCGCCCTGTCGTGCGCGCAGGCGGCCGACACCGCCCCAGCCGGTACGCAGTCGCGCGAACCAGGCCGGGGCCTGGTAGAGCACGAGCGCCAGCAGGATGAGGGCGCCGATGGTGATCTCCGCGTACTCGGTCGGCTGCTGGAACAGGGGAAGGACGTTGCCGATCTCCGTGAGGAAGAGCGCGGCCAGAAGCGTGCCGACGAACGAGCCCTTGCCGCCGGCGAGGCTGGCACCGCCGAGAACGGCCGCCGCAATGCTCTCGAGGGCATAGCTCCCGATGATGGGCGAGCCGATCTGCACCTGGGCTGCGAGATAGAAGCCGGCGATCGCAGCCATCAGCGAGCAGATGACGAACGCGAGGAAGACCGTACGCCCGGTCGCCATGCCGAGGCGCCGCGAGGCAGTGTCGTCCAGACCGACCGCGCGAAGAGCCAGGCCGCCGCGGCTCCTGTAGAGCCAGATGTCCGCGACGACCGCTAGGACGACGACGCCGATGAACGCATATGGGACGAAGCTGACGCTGGAGTTCAGGGCATCGATCACATCGAGGTTGATGAAACCCTCGGGGTGGTCGCGGAGCAGCAGCGAGAGGCCCTCCAGGATGCTGAGCGTTCCGAGCGTTGCGATGATGGACGGGAGCTTCAGGACACGGATCAGCGTCGCGTTGAACACGCCGGTCGCGAGGCCGACGCCGACGATCGCGAGAGCGCCCGCCAGCAGGACCGGCCACGACTTGTCGGGCTGGAGGGTGTACGACGCCGTCACGACACACAGCGTCATGAGCGCCGCGACGGAGACGTCGAACCCGCCGACGAGGAGCGCACTCGTCTGGCCGAGGGCGACGAGGGCGAGCGGCATCGTCGTCAGCAAAAGGTTCCCCATGTTGTATTTCGTGAGGAACGCGTCCTGGTGGACGGCGGTGTACGCACCGAGACCGACGACGAGCGCCGTCATCAGCACGAGTGGGAGCCAGCCGCGAACGGTGGTCATACCGGCCCCTCGACGGCTCGCGCGCCGACGATCGCCTCGACGATCCGCCGTTCGCCGAGGTCCGCCCGCTGAATCTCGTCGACGATCTTGCCGCGTGACATCACGATCACGCGATCGCACAGTCCCGCGAGCTCGAGCGGGTCGCTGGACTTCACGATGATCGCGACGCCCTCGTCAGCTTTCGCGCGCAGCGCCTCGTAGATGTCGAAGCGAGCGCCCACGTCGACGCCCTGCGTCGGCTCCTCCGCGAGGATCAGGTTCACGTCGCCGCGGAGGAACGGTCGCGTCAGCGAGACCTTTTGCTGATTGCCGCCGGAAAGCGACTGCACCGGCTGCTCGACCGACGCCATTCGGATTCGCAGCCGGTGGACGAGCTCGTCGACCATTCGCCGCTCTCGGCGCCGGCGCAGCACCCCCCAGCGTCCGAGTCGGCCGAGCACCTGCACGGTCGTGTTGGCGCGGACGCTCAGCACAGGGAAGAGCGATTCGCCCGTTCGGTCCCCGCTCAGGAGCACGATGCCCGCACGGAGCGCCGAGAGCGGTGACTTCGTCTTCAGCTCGCGGCCGTTGCAGGAAGCCGTCCCGGTCGGGCGCTCCACGCCCGCGAGTGCCCGGAGGAACTGCACCTGTCCGTTGCCTTCGGCGCCGGCGAGCCCGAGGATCTCGCCTCGTGCGACCTCGAGATCGATCGGGCCGAAGCGGTCTCCGCGAAGACCGGAGACCGCGAGCAGCACCTCGGACGACCGCTCGCTCCCGTCGCGTTCGGGGAACGCCTGCTGCAGCGGACGCCCGATCATCAACGCGATCAGCGACTCCTCCGACATTCCGGCAGCGGCGAACGTTCCTTGACTCACCCCGTCACGCAGCACCGTCAGGCGATCCGCGATGCCCAGAACCTCGGGGAGCCGGTGGCTGACATAGACGATTCCGACGCCCGCACGGGAGCGCTCGAGCACAAGTGCGTGCAGTCGCTCGACCTCCTCCGGGCCGAGCGCTGTCGTCGGCTCGTCGAGCAGCAGCACTTTCGGCTTCGTCAGCAACGCCTTGACGACTTCGAGGAGCTGCCTCTCGGCCAGCGACAGTGCCTGCACTCCGGCCGCGGCCGGCAGATCCAGGTTGAACTCTTGAAGCTTCGCCGCCGCCCAGTCGACCATTCGACCGAACGGGGGTTGCTCGCCCTTCGGCGCTGAGAGATAGAGGTTCTCGGCGACGGACAAGTCGCGCACGTGCGAGTAGGTCTGGTACGCGATCCCCAGCCCGTTCCGGCGAGCTTCAGCCGGAGATCCGCGCCGGCGCCGGCGACCGCCGATTTCGACGGTACCGGCGTCCGGCGCGAGAAAGCCGCTGGCGATGCCGAGAAGTGTCGATTTCCCGGACCCGTTTTCCCCGACGAGCGCATGCACCTCGCCCGCGCGGCAGTCGAAGCTCACCTCGCGGAGCGCCTGCACGGCTCCGAATGCCTTCGAGACGCCGCTCAGCGACAGCACGACGGGGCTCTCGGGCCCGGGATTCGACATCGTCTCGTTCGCTCAGATGACTCCTACGGATACATCTTGTGCAGCAGGCTCAGCGGGATCAGCGACGTCGCCGATGCTTCCGTCGGATAGCCCTTCACGCACTGATCGCGCTTGGCCTGGTTCTGCAGCTGGATCGGGAACACGATCTTCGGTGGGATCTTCGCGCCCTTCAGCTTCATCATCGCGGCCGTGAAGGCGACGCGAATCTGCGAGTTGCCGGACGTGTAATAGAACACCCTCAGCTTCGGGTTGTTCAGCTTGTCGTACGCACAACCCATGCCGACGTCGTCCGTCCGCAGGGTCAGCACAGTATTGAACGGCTTGCCCGCAGCCTTGTACGCAGCGAGCCCACCCTGTGCCATCCCGAGGCCGTATTCGTAGCTCCAGCCCTTGATGTCCGGGTAGCGGGCAAGGATGCCGGCGACGACCTCTTGGACCTTCGACGGATCCCAGTTCGTAGCCTCCGTCGCGACCACGTGGATGTTCTTGTTGAGGGCCGGACGCTCACACGTCTGCCACCCGAGCGACAGCGGATTGCCCGGGAAGCCGCCGAGGAACGCGATATTCCCCGACTTGACGTAGGTGTTCATGATCTTGGCGTACGCCTTGCCGAGGCGGCAGGTGTCTTCGCCGACGACGGTCAGGTAGTCCTTGCCGGGGTTGCTGACGTAACCCCAGGCATATGTCGCCACGGGGATCCCGGCCTTCGTCGCCTCGCGGAACACCGGCAGCATCGCGTCCCCGAAGTCCGGATACGTGACGATCAGGTTCACGTGCTGCGCGATCGCCGCGCGAAAGTCCGTCAGCGCCTGAGTCGGGTTCGAGTGGGCGCTCGTGTAGATGATCTTGCCCACCGACTTGTACGTCAGCGCCTGGAGGATGAACTCCATCTTCGACATCTGGCGGAAGACGTTCTCGCCGAACCCCTCGACGTACGCGACCTTCAGCTTCCCGCCGGTTCCGGTGTCGCAGCCGTTGTTCTTCCAGCACTTGAGCGCGAGGTTGAGGTTCACCTTCTTGTCGGAGCGCCCAAGCGCCGCGAGCGCGATGTTGCGCGCCATCTTGTTCGTCGGCAGCAGCTTCGCGTTGAAGAGCGTCTTCTTCAGAGTCGAGGCCTTCGCCTTGTAGGTCTCGCCGTAACCGCCGCCCGAACCGACCATTTGCGGCTTCAACGAGCGTCCGCTCTGCCCTGCCGCCACGAGCACGAGCGTGATTGCGAGGAGCGCCAGCAGCGGCACCGCTCGCAGCCACCTCCTTTCGCCGGTCCTTCGTCTGTGCATCGTGCCTCCTCCTTTCATGACGCCCCTGTTCCATTTGCGTTTGCGATCGCGTGCGAACGCGTTTCCGGGGGACGCAGGATGCGACCCAGGAGTGCGGCGACACGGTCGCCCGAAACCAACATGCCGACAAGGATCGCGGCGCCGAAGACGACGAACTGCATCGCCGTCGACAGCCCGAGAATGCGCAGCATCTGCGTCAGCAGTGTCAGCGCAAGCGCGGCGACCCAGGTCGACGTCGCGCTTGCCAGACCACCCGCGAGCGACGCGCCTCCGATCACAACCGCGGCGATGGGCGCCAGCAGGTACTCGGCGCCGAAGCCCGGGTCGATGCTGATGCGGACTCCAGCGAGCAGGATTGCGGCCGTCGCATAGAGCATCCCGGCAGCGACGTAGGCGAACACGACGTGCGCTCGAATGCGGACGCCGGCCATCCAGGCGGCGCGCGGGTTTGCACCCACTGCCTGGAAACGGCGGCCCGCGGCGGTATAGCGGAGCAGCAAGGCGACGACGATCGTCAGGGCGGCGCCCGTCCAGAACACGACGCTCACGCCGAGCGGCTTCTTCGCCGCCCACGTCGACAACGCCTCCGGAACGTTCGCGCCTTCGACGACGCCGCGCGAATACTTGACGCCCCATGCGAGGACGATCTGGCCGACGGCGAGCGTGACGATCAGCGGGTTGAGCCTGAGGACGCCGACGAGGACGCCGTTCGCGAGCCCGACGCCGGCTCCGAGGGCCAGGCACGCCAGGATCGCGAGGGCAAGGCGGTCATTCGAGCCCTCGCCGACGCCGACGATCAGCGTTCCCCCGAAGAACATCACGCCGGGTGTCGAGAGGTCGATGCCTGCCTGCATGATCACGAGCATCTGGCCGAGCGCCGCGACGGCGAGGATGGTCATGTACGGCAGGACGAACGCCCAGGACGTGCTTTGAAGTGCGTCGGGCGCGATGATCGCGGCGACGACGGCGAGGATTCCGGTCGCGATCCAGACCGGAAGAAAGCGCGCCGCAACAACGGCGTTCGCGACGAGGCCGGTACCCGTTCGGGATGCGCTGAGAGCGCTCACCGATCGCCCAATCCGGGGCGGCACCACGGTGGAGAGCTAGCCGCGACCAGGAATGCATTCTGTGCATGTCGTGGCGGGAGTGTCAACTGTGGCCGAACGCCATTCCATCCACGCTGAACGAAATGCCTGGAGGTGTGCGCTTTCGGCGTTGACTCTCCGAAGTTCGGGCGTTTATGCTCGCTGTACATGCGGCAGCGTGAGACACCGTCTGCTGCCGGCGACGGCGCACTCGTGCCGTCGCGCCTATTCGTGTCCGGCCAGCCAAGGAGAGAGGGATGAGCTCGCAGCGGCTACTGATCCGCAACGGCTTCGTCGTCTCGATGGACAGCGACGTCGGCGACCTGCCGAACGGAGACGTCCTGGTCGAGGACGGCAAGATCGCCGAGGTCGGACGCGACCTCGCCGTGTCCGACGCCGAGGTTGTCGACGCGACCGGGATGATCGTCATGCCCGGCTTCGTCGACACACACCGGCATACCTGGCAGACGCCCGTTCGCGGCGTGCTGCCGTGTTGCACGCTCGACAACTACTTCGCAGTCATGCTCGGGAGCGTCGGCGGCCACTACCGCCCGGAGGACGTCCACATCGGAAACTATGCCGGCGCGCTCGAAGCGCTCAACGGCGGTGTGACCACGCTCCTCGATTGGTCGCACATCAACAACACGCCCGATCACTCGGACGCTGCGGTGCAGGGCCTGAAAGACGCCGGTATCCGTGCGATCTACGCGCACGGCGTGCCGACGGGCGGCGAGTGGTGGGCGTTCAGCGAGCTCGACCACCCCGAGGACATCCGCCGCATTCGCGACACGTACTTCTCGTCGGACGACGGTTTGATCACCCTCGCCCTCGCTGCGCGCGCACCGGGGAACTCGAACTTCGAAGTCGCCAAGCACGACTGGGAGCTCGCGCGCGATCTCGGCATCCGCATCAGCGTCCACGTCGGGATGCGACTCACCGGCATCCATGTGAACCACGTGAAGAACATGCACGACCTCGGGCTCATGGGGCCTGACACGTGCTACATCCACTGCACCGACTCGACCGACGAGGAGCTCGACCTGATCAAGGAGAGCGGGGGAACTGCGTCCGTCGCACCGTACGTCGAGATGCTCATGGGCCACGGCCGCCCGCCGACGGGTCGCCTGCTCGCCCGCGGCGTGCCCGTCTCGCTCAGCGTCGACGTCGTGTCGAGTGTCCCGGGTGAGATGTTCACGCAGATGCGGACGGCGCTCGTATTCGAACGGATCGGCGCTTTCACCGACACGCCGGACGACGCATTCGCGCCGACGCTGTCGCATCGGGACGTGCTCGAGTTCGCGACGATTGAAGGCGCGCGCGCAGTTGCGCTCGACGATCGCGTCGGCTCGCTCACTCCCGGCAAGCAGGCAGACATCGTGCTGTTGAAGACGCATGCGATCAACACCGCGCCGATGGTCGATCCAATCGGGACGATCGTCGTGTTCGCCGATACGTCAAACGTCGATTCGGTCTTCGTGGCCGGCCGCGCCGTGAAAAGGCATGGGGAGCTCGTCGGTGCGAATCTCGACGACGTCCTGCGGCGGCTCGACGAGTCGCGAAATCACATCCTGGGCGAGGGCGAGCTGCTTCCGAGCTGGGCAGCAGAGCCGGTGGCAGCGGCCTAGGCAGCTCCTCCTCACGGGCTCGCCCCGTCGCCCACGGGGCGAGCCCCTCCGTCGCGTCGAAAGGAGATGACCATGGCGAACGGCACCGTCGTCGTCGTCGGCGGCACACAGGGCCTCGGCCGCGAGCTGGCCAAGGCGTACGCCGCCGACGGCCGTGAGGTCATCGTGACCGGGCGGGACGGGTCGCGGGCGAATACCGCAGCGTCCGAGATCGGCGGCGGCGCTCGCGGCATCGGCTTCGACCTCGCCGAACCGCACTCGATCGCAACTGCGCTCGCCGATGTCTCCGACGTCCAGTACCTGGTGCTCGCCGCGATCGAACGCGACGTCAACAAGGTGCACGAGTACGACATCGACGCGGCGCTCCGGTTGGTGACGCTGAAGCTCGTGGGGTACACGGAAGTGATTCACGCCCTGGCACCGCACATGCGAGACGATTCTTCAGTGCTCATCTACGGCGGCCTTGCGCGCGACCGGCCGTACCCGGGCTCGACGACCGTTACGACGGTCAACGGCGGCGTGACGGGCCTCGTCCGCACACTCGTGATCGAGTTGGCGCCGAAGCGCGTCAATGCGCTTCACCCCGCGATCGTCGGTGACAGCCCGCAGTGGGTCAACATGCCCGACGAGCGGCGCGACGCACTGGTGCAGCGCACGCCGATCGGCCGCCTCGTCACAATGGCCGAGGTCGTGGCCGCGTCGCGCTTCCTCCTCGAGAACCCTGCGCTGAACGGCATCAACCTGCCCGTCGACGGCGGCTGGCTCTGCATGTGAGACCGACCGCCACCGGTCTCGCGATCGGGCTGGCGGTCGGCTACAACATCGCCAACGTCGGGCCTGTCGCGCGCCTCGAGGCACAGGCGTACGGCGTGCGACTCGGGCTCATCGGCCTGCTGACGACGGCGCTCTTCGTGACGCATCTCGTCATGCAGATCCCCGGAGGCAGGCTCGTTGATCGTCACGGGGCGCGGGCGCTTGCCGCGGTCGCTCTGGCGATCATCGCGGCTGGGAACGCCGTCGCGCTCATCGCAGCCTGGTTTCCGCTCGGCATCGTCGCGCGCCTCATTGCGGGCGTCGGGACCGGCATCGGGTTCATCGCCGGGAGTGACTACGTGCGCGCCACGGTGGGGACGACGACTGCGCAGGGCCTCTACGGCGCAGCCGGCGTCGGAGGCGGGGGTATTGCGCTGGTGTTCGTGCCACTGACGACGTCGGTCTTCGACTGGCGCGCCCCGTATGCGACCGCGCTCATCGCCGCGTGCCTCGTTCTCGCCTGCCTGCCGTTCGCGCCGCGCGACCGCCGTAAGGGCGAGGTGCGGCGCTCGGCATCGACGCCGCTCCTCGACATCGTCCGTGACCGGCGACTCCAGCCACTGGCGATCGCGCACACCTCGTCGTTTGCGTTCAGCGTGATCATCGGGAACTGGACGGTCTCGCTGCTTCAGGACGACGGCTACGGTCGGCGGCTCGGCGGCGCCGTCGCGGCACTCACGCTTCTCGGGGGTTTCGTGACGCGACCGCTCGGCGGGCGAGCGTTCCAGCGCGACCCCAAGCGGGCTGCGCCGGCCGTGGCGGCGAGCATGCTCGCCGGATCCGCGGGAACCGTCCTCCTGTTGCTCGACGTACCCCTTGGGTGGCGCATACTGGGCGCGGCCGGCCTCGGACTTGCGGCCGGAATCCCTTTCGCGGTCGCGTTCAGCGGGGCGCAGGCGATTAGGCGAGACCATCCTGCAGCCGCCATCGGCTTCCTGAACACGTGTGCCACGCTCGTCATCGCCGTCGGGACGCCGCTCGTCGGCGCCACCTTCTCGTTGCCGAGCGACGGCCGTGTCGGTTTCGCCGCAGTCGCAATCCTGTGGGGTCTGTCGTCCGTCGCGGTCAGGCCGTCCAAGCTGTCTGCCGTCACGGCCTAGTCGGCTCGTTTGCTCGGCGTTATGCTCGTTTCCCTGCAAGCGACCGGGGAGGCTCAATGCTCAGCTTCGGGGTGACGGTCCTGCCGGACCCGCCGTACCAGCGGATGATCGAGCTGATGAAGCTCGCCGAGGGCCACGGCTTCGAGTACGCGTGGACCTACGACTCGCACATCCTCTGGGAGGAGTCGTACGCGACGCTTCCGCTCGCTGCTGCGCAGACGAGCAAGATCAAGCTCGGCCACTTCGTCACGAACCCCGGGATCCGCGACCCGACGATCACCGCGAGCTGGTACGCGACGATGCAGGACATCTCCGACGGCCGCATGGTGATGGGGATCGGGCGCGGCGACTCGTCGCGGCGCGTCGTCGGACTCCAGCCCGTGCGCGTCGCGGAGTTCGAGCGGCGCTGCGCGATGATCAAGAACCTCATGAACGGCCGTGCCGTTCAGTGGAACGACAAGGATCTCGAGCTCAAGTGGGTGCGGGACGAGCTGCCCGAGATCCCGATGTGGATCGCCGGCTACGGCCCGAAGGCGCTCGCCGTCGCCGGTCGCGTCGCCGACGGCGTCATCATCCAGCTCGCCGACCCCGTGATCATCCAGTGGATCATGGACACGGCCCGCCGCGCCGCCGAGGAGGCCGGGCGCGACCCGAGCGAGCTCAAGTGCATCGTCGGCGCGCCGAGCCACATCTCCGACGACATCGCCGACGCGCGCGAGCAGTCGCGCTGGTTCCCGGCGATGGTCTCGAACCACGTCATGGACCTGATCGAGCGCTACGGCGACGACTCCGACATCCCGAAGGACCTGACGGAGTTCGTCAAGGCGCGCAAGTTCTACGACTACAAGGAGCACTCGCGCGTCGGCGCGAAACACGGCGAGTTCGTGACCGACGAGATCGTCGACCGCTTCTGCGTTCTCGGAAACGTCGAGCAGGCGACCGCAAAGCTGAAAGAGCTCGAGTCGGTGGGCGTCGACCAGTTCAACATCTACCTCATGACCAAGGGTCAGGAGGCTACGCTCGAGGCATACGGGGACGAGATCATTCCGCAGTTCGCGCAGGTTGCTGCGTAGCGCTTCTTAGTGTTCTGACATTCGCCGGCTGCGGCGGCGGCGGGCCGACGCACCACGCCACGTCGCAGCCGCGGCCGGAGTGCACGGGTGCGAACGATCCCGCGAAGCGTGCGCACGCACGGGCTCAGCTGCAGGCCGACCTGGCACGGCTGCGTGTCGCGACGAAGACGGTGCACGGGTACTCGCAGCAGGGCAACGGCCCGATCAACGCGGCGCTCGAGCGGTTCCTGCTCCACGTCTCGCAGCCGACGCTGCCGGTGCACGAGCGCTCGCGGCTGATCGACCACGCAGCCGCGATCGTCGCGCCGCGGTGCTACCTCTGCTTCCAGGCACTCGAGTCGGCGCGGCCGACGGGTGCCACCGCCAAGCTCACCTGCGATTAGGGTCGGCGGGGTGGAAACGCTCCTCGTCTTCGGTGCGCGAAATCTCGGCCGTGTGCTCGCAGGCGATCTGTCGCAGAAGGGCTGGCGCGTCGCCGCCGTCGCCCGCAGCGAGTCGACGATCGAGCAGCTGAAGGACGAGGTGCCGGCGGCGGTCGGCCTCATCGCGGACGCGTCGAACGCCGACGACGTCGAGCGGGTCTTCGAGGAGGTGGGCCGCGTCGATCTCGTCGTCAACGCGATCACGACGAATCCGAGCTTCGGCGGCCCCGTGCACGAGGCGCCGCCGGACGGCCTCGATGCGTACGACCGGGCGCTGCTGCCGGGGATCTTCAACATCCTCCGCGTCGGCGGCCGCGTCCTGGCGGCGCAGAAGCAGGGCACGCTCGTCCAGGTCACGGGCGGCTCGGCACGTCGCGGCAATCCCGGCCGCGGGACGTGGGCCGCCGTCGCGTTCGCGACGCGCGCGCTCGTGCAGGCGCAGGCCGGCGAGCTGCGCGACCAGAACGTCCACGTCGCGCTCCTGATCGTCGACGCGATCATCGAGAGCGGGAAGACGGCGCAGTGGCTCGAGGACGAGCCGCCGGAGAAGTCGGCGTCGATGGAGGAGATCGCGCGCGCGATCGAGTACCTGCACGGGCAGAGCCCGCGCGCGTGGACGCACGAATTGCAGCTGACGCCGGCGCTCGAGCGCTGGGTTCCCTAGAGAGACCGCCGATACCATGGCCGCTCGCGGCGCCGTGGCCGAGTGGCTAGGCAGAGGCCTGCAAAGCCTCGTACACCAGTTCGATTCTGGTCGGCGCCTCTCAACCCCGGCCAGACAATCGGTGCCGGCTCGTCAGTAGTCCGCCGCAGGCGCTGCAGGCCCAATGCTGATGGCACGTTCGCAGCCGACTGGTAGACCTGGACTGACGGAGGAGGTGAGTCATGCTGCTGTTCTTGTGGCCGCCGAACGAGCCGCATTTCCACGTGCTGGCGCGCATCCTGGGAGTTCTGTGGCACGGCGCGATGCGGTCCTACCCGTTCCCGTTCTAGGCAGGCCACGCCTCTCAGCGTTTCCGAGGGGAGGAGCGTCGTCAAGGGAGAATGACCACTCACTCGGCGGAGCGAGGTTCGAGGACGACAACCGCAGTCTCGTGGCGTTGCCGGTCTGCTCAAGGCACGGCTTCTACCGCGGCGTGATCTCGAGCGCGACCGGCCGTTCGTGCGAACGCGAGCTGCGCCCGCGGAGTCGCATGACGAGGTGGTAGACGGGCAGAATCGTGAGGCGGTCGAGGCGGTACTTCCGCGCAAGAAGCCGTTCGACTCGTTCGCGTCCCTCCTCGGGAAGAATGGCGGCGTCAGCTTCGACGGCGTCGCGGAGGAGGCGTCCGCGCGCGTCACAGACGGCGATTCGGACGTGCGGGTCACGCCGGATCCGCTTGACCTTGTATGAACCGGCGTCCGTCTCCACCAGTAGACGGCCGTTGTCCCTGACGAACCAGACCGGCGTTGCGACGCCGGTGCCGTCACGCCTGAAGCTCGTCAAGCTCAGGTACTTCCCGTCGAAATGTTCTTCCGGCGCGGTTTTCATGGGTGTCTCCTTTCTTACGGATGTCGCGCAAGTCGGATCGCGGCGCGGACGTCGAGGCGCGGGCCCGAACGGAGGAGCCCGGCGCCGTAAACGCGGCCCGCGAGTCGCACGAGCGCGTAGATGGTCGCGAGGACGACGACGAGTGCGAGAGCGTGCTCCCAGGCCGGTACGCCGACGAGCGCACTTCGAGCCGGCAGCACAAGCGGCGCGGTGAGCGGGAAAATCGTCAGCAGGTGCGCGAGACCGCTGCTTGCGTCGACCGACAGGACGATGTAACCGAGGAAGAACGCGGCGAGCAGCGTGTAGGTGACCGGCATTCCTGCCGAGCTCGCGTCCTGCGTACGCGACGCGATCGCTCCGGCCGCCGCGTATGCCACCGCGTAGAGGGCGAACCCGAGAGCGAACCACGGCACGAGCAGCGCGACGCTGCCGCCGAGCGAGGTGGGCGCGTCGAAGAGCCCTGCAGCGAGCAGGATTGCCGTGAGGCCGCCGATGAGCGCGACTTGCGCGAGCCCGAGCAGGCCGATGCCGATCACTTTGCCGGCGAGCAGGTGTCGTGGTCGTACCGCCGCGACGATGACTTCGACGACCCTGTTGGCCTTCTCTTCGACGACGCCGGTGAGCACCCACTGGCCGTATACCGCGATGGTGCCGAGCAGCAGGGATGCGCCGAGCATCGCCGTGAGCACCTCGGCGTCCGTGGAGCTCGTCGTCACCTTCTCGATCGTGACCGGGGTCAGCTCCGGCGCAGGACGCACGTGCCCGCGTACGACGCGGATGGCGTTATCGACGATGGCGCCCAGCTTCGGATCGATCGACTCACGGAAGGCAATCCGATCGCCTCTCAGGTCGAGCACGGCATCGACCTTGTCCGCTTTCAGCCGCTCGCGTGCCGCCGTGGCCGGATACGCGTCAAGCCTCACGCGGGCATCGAGCGGCGTGGCTGCCCGATTCAATGCGGCGGCGAGCCCCGGCGGCGCGGGCGCCACGACTGCGACCTCGTACGTCTTCGTCGTGTCGATGAATGCGGGAAGCGCGCCGGCGGCACCGACGAGGACGAGCATGAGCAGAGTGGAGTAGAGGAAGACGCGGCTCCGCAGCCGTTCGCGGATCTCGCGCCAGGCGATGAGCGTGATCGTCCGTCGGCCGCTCATCGCGTGACCAGCTCCAGGAACAGCTCACCGAGCGAGGGCGGCCCATAGCTGAAGTGGATGACATCCCCCGCTTCCTCGGCCGCTGCGAGAACCCGTTCCGGATCGACGTCTCTGTTCGCGGCGAGCCGCAGGGTTCCATTCCGCCGCTCGACCAGTTCGACACCCGGCGTCGCCGGCAGCCAGCCGGGCGGGGCGCCCGCCAGCTGCAGCGCGATCAGGCGGTGCTGCGACCGTCGACGCAAGTCGTCGACATCGCCGGTTGCGACGACTCGGCCGTGGTCGATGATCACCACGGCTTCGCAGATGCCTTCCACCAGGTCGAGCTGGTGGCTCGAGAAGAGGACGGCCGCGCCGCGCCTCGCCTCGTCATGGAGCACGTCCGCAAGGGTCTGCACGGCGAGCGGGTCGAGGCCGGCAAACGGCTCGTCGAGAACGAGAAGATCTGGCTCGTGGACGAGCGCTGCCGCGAGCTGGGCGCGCTGCTGGTTTCCGTGCGAAAGCTCGTCCACGTTCGCAGCTTCCCGGTCGGCAAGATCGAGTCGCTCGAGCCACCTTCGCGCTGCCGTGCGTGCGGCCACGGCGGAAAGACCGTGGAGGCGGCCGAAGTAGGCAACCTGCTCGCCCACCGGCATCCTCGGGTACAGCCCGCGCTCCTCCGGCATGTAGCCGAATCGCAGCCGCTCGGAGAACCCGATCGGGCAGCCGTTCCAAAGAACTTCGCCGGCGTCGAGCTCGACGAGGGCGAAGATCGCCCGCATCGCCGTCGTCTTCCCGGCACCGTTAGGACCGAGGAAGCCGACCATTCGGCCACGCGGAACCGCGAACGAGCAGTCAGTGAGCGCCGGTGCGTCGCCGAATCGCTTCGTGGCGGAGTCGATCCGCAGCATCAATGACTCCCGGCGATCACGGCGGGCGGCATCGCGATGTGCTCGATCGGTTGCGGGAACGAGTGCCGGGCCCGGTCGATGACGTTCGGGCGTAGCCAGCGCGACGGGCGCTGCGGCGCGCTGACAAACAGGATCTCGTCGGCGGGAAACTCCCGGAGCGCGTCCGCGATCGCGTGCACCGGGTCGCTGTCGCCGATGTGCCCTTCCACGCGCATGCCCTCGCGACGTAGGCAGGCGATGCATCCGCGCAGCCGGTACGCCGCGTCGGCGCGCGCTGCATCTTCGTCCACATACCACTGTGTCGCGACGGATTCGTGCGCCGGTGCGATCACGAGCGCTGCGAGCGGCCGGTCGTCGGCGTAGCTGCGAACGCCGGCGCAGACCTCCGGCGTGGTGCAAGCGTCGTCGACGACGACAAGCACGCGTCGCTCACGCGTGTCTGGATGCGCCGTTTCGGCTGCCGTCCCGCGCTTCGTGCTTTCGGTTGGTGTCAGCAGGCTGGTCATTTCGCCTCCGGTCATGAGTGTCGGTCGGTTTGTCATCGCTCTAGCGTCCGAGCTCCTCGGCAACGCGCTGCCACGCCGGCTCGCGGACGACGAGTGCAGAGCAGGCGGCGCTGTGCGCGACACGCTCGGAGACGGATCCGAGCGCTCGGACGCCGTGCAGACCACGGCTGCCGATCACGACGAGGTCGGCCGATTTCGCCGCGGTGAGCAGCGCCTCGACCGGTTGATCGGCGCTGTCCTCGTGCTCACCCTCCGTGATCACCGCAGCGAGGCGCTCGTTCACGCTCTGGCCGCCCCAGGCGACCAAGGCACGCAACTCCGCGCCGAAGCGCTCGCTCAGGTAGCGCGCGGCTGCGTAGGCCGCCGCCGACTCGATCGAGCCGTCGATCCCGACGACCGCCCTCCGTGGAAACTCGAGATCCGCCGTGCGAGCGATCAGCACCGAGCAGGGCGCTCGATGGACGATCTCGGTCGCGACTTCGCCTTCGAGGATCCCGCGTATGCGACCCATGCGGCTGCTGCCCACCGCGACGAGCGTGTGCTCGGAGCGCTCGATCTCCTCGAGCAGTCGACTGACGGCGGTGCCGCGGACGAGCTTGCTGACGGCCGCCGCGTAGGAGCCGATGTGGTCGTTGGCGGCCGCCAGGGCCTTCTCGCGGCGTCCCCTCTGGAGCTCTTCGTCGTAGTAGTAGGGGATCCGGCTGCCCGTGCCGCCCATGACCGGCGCGGTGTCCCACGCCGCGAGGAGCGTGAGGTCGCGGTCCACGTCCTCGAGAACCGCTGCCTGCCGTGCTGCCTCGAGCGCTTGCTGGGAACCGTCGATGCCGACGAGGACGCTGCTGAACACGCGGCGGCCGGCTTCGAGACGCGACATGTGCGACGTCGCTGCCATTCCTGACCTCCTTGTCGCCTATGTCCTCCATCCACTCCGAGGTGTCGGTTCGGCGATTTGCCGCAGGCTCGACGGAGGAACTACGGAGGCGGCGATCGATCAGGCGGCGACGACCGGCGCCAGTTCGCCTGCGAGCTCGTGCAGTGCCTCGTCCTTCAGCGCACGCGTCCGCTCGGGGCTCAGGTGCAGGTCGTCCCCGATCGCGGCCAACGTCTCGGGCTCGCCGTCGAGACCGAAATGGCGGCTGACGATCGCTCGCTTGCGGCCGTGCAGGTGGAGCAGGGCGCTTCGTACGGCCCGTGCCTGCTCGTGGTCGACGGCCCGTGACTCCGGCCAGCTCGACGCATCGGAGATGAGCTGCTCGCCGAGCGTCGTGCCCTCGTTGTTCTGCTCGTCCAGTGAGGCGACCGTTGCCGGTGCCAGCGCCGCTGCGACTTCGGTCGGCGAGAGCTCCGTCCGCTCAGCCAGCTGAGCCAGCGTCGGCTCGCGCCCGTCGGCGAGCAGGCCGGTCTCTGCACGTGAGATCGCACGGCGGCGCTCGAGCACGGGACGCGGCAGTCGGAGGAGATGGCCACGCGCCGTCAAGGCGTGGGTGACTGCGGCGCGGACACGCCAGTAGGCGTACGTCGAGAAGCTGGCGCCGCGGCTCGGGTCGTACTGCTCGATCGCCTTCAGCAGCCCGATCGCTCCCTCTTGCACGAGGTCCTCCACGGGCAGCCCGAGGTTCCGATACCGGAACGCGATCGCTCGGACGAGACCCATGTGCTCCTCGACGAGCCGTGCGCGGGCGACGCGGTCTCCCTTCCGCGCGCGTGCAGCCAGGCGCTCGGAGTGCACGACGTGGCCGCGGGCCGGCGCGGCCCGCGGTGCGGAAGCACAGAGCGCCAGCGTCGCCAGCACTGCAATCATCGCCCGCATGCGGCCCCCTTCGGCTCGGTTGTGCCGAAGGTCTCTCCCGCCCTTGCGGGCCGCGCGCTCCGGGCCGTTAGCCGTGCTGACGGAGACGCACCGTGGGGATACTCCCCTTCGCTACCTCTGTCATACCCTCACGCCCAGGGTGGGCGCATCGGTGTCAGAACCTGGGGCTCTGCGGCAAATTACGGACGCGCCTCCGACGGACGAGGAGCTTGCCGAGCTCGAGCACCGGCACGATCGTGATCGCAGCGCCGATGACGAGCGCCCACCGCCCCGGCGAGAGGTCGGTCGTGCCGAAGGCGCGCTCGAGGAACGGGACATTGAGCACGAGCGTGAGCAGGACGATCTCCCAGGCGACGGCGAGGTTCAGCCACCGGTTGCTGAACGGCCGTTCGAGCGTCGAGCGACGGTCGGAGCGGAAGCTGAACGCCTTGAAGAGCTCGATCAGGATCAGCGTGGCGAAGACGGTCGTACGTGCCTCGCTCAGCCCGGTTCCGAAGGCAAGCAGAGACGTGAAGAGACCAACGGTCACAGCGGTGGACCACACGCCTCCGAGTGAGATCAACCCGACGACCGGTCTCGTGAAGATCCCGGCATCGCGTCGGCGCGGTGGACGGTGCATCAGGTCGCGCTCTTGGGGGTCGACCGCGAGCGCCAGGGCAGGCAGGCCGTCCGTCGCGAGATTGACGTAGAGGATCTGCACGGCGCTCAACGGCAGGGGCTTGCCGAGGAACGCCGTCACGGTGAGCAGGCCGATCTCGCCCAGGTTGGCCGAGAGCAGGTACATCAGGTACTTCTTGATGTTCGCGAAGACGCCGCGCCCTTCTTCTACGGCTGCGACGATCGAGGCGAAGTTGTCGTCGGTGAGCGTCATGTCGGCGGCTTCGCGCGTGACGTCGGTGCCGGTGATGCCCATGGCGACGCCGATGTCTGCCCGTTTCAGCGCAGGCGCGTCGTTGACCCCGTCGCCTGTCATCGCGACGGAGTGGCCGTTTGCCTGCAGCGCCTCGACCACTCGCAGCTTGTGGGCCGGGGAAACGCGTGCGTAGACGTCGATCGATTCGACGCTCTGCTCGAGCTCCACGCCGGTCATCGCGTCGAGCTCAGCGCCGGTGACGACCCTCCCCGAGCCGAGGAGACCAAGCTCAGCGGCGATCGCCTTCGCTGTGAGCGGGTGGTCGCCGGTGATCATCACGGGCCTGATGCCGGCACGTGCGCACATGCCGATTGCGCTGCGCACCTCCGGCCGCGGCGGATCGATCATCGCGAGGAGGCCGAGGAAGGTCATCTCGCTCTCGGCGTCTTCGCGATTGGCGCCGATTCGCCGGGCGACGGCGAGGACGCGAAGCGCATCGCCGGCGAAGTCCCGAGCCACTGCCAGCAGCGCCTCGCGGCGGTCTTCGCCGAGTCGCTCGACACCATTCGGCGACAGCCAGTGCGAGCACGAAGGCAACAGAATCTCCGGTGCGCCCTTCGAATAGGCGACGCAACCGCCGGCAGCCTCGTGCAGCGTGGTCATCCGCTTCCGCTCCGACGTGAAAGCGATCTCCTCGATCCGCGGCTCCGCCGCGACGAGCGTGTCGGTCTCGAGGCCCGCCTTCGCCGCCGCGACGACGAGTGCAGCCTCCGTCGGATCGCCTCGGATTGCGGTGCCGCCGTCGTCGTCGCGGACAACGCGTGCGTCGGAGGCGAGCGCGGCGGCGCGAAGCAGCTCGCGCAGCGGCTCCGAGATCGGGACGGGTCGCTCGCTGCGTAGGAACTCGCCTCTCGCTGAGTAGCCGCTGCCGGATACGTCGAGCACTTCCCCGGCCACCCACACGCGACGAACCGTCATCTCGTCCGCGGTGAGTGTTCCCGTCTTGTCGCTGCCGATCACCGACACGCTGCCGAGCGTCTCGACCGCAGGAAGCCGCCGCACTAGCGCACTCCGACGCGCCATCCGCTGCGCGGCGAGTGAGAGCGAGATCGTGACCACCGCGGGCAGTGCCTCCGGTACGACGGCGACGGCGACGGCGACACCGAAGACCAGCATCTCCAGCAACGGCTCGTCACGCAACAGTCCGAGCCCGACGATCACGATCACGACGACGAGCGCGACGCGGGCGAGGGCGACACCGATCCGGTCGAGGCTCTGCTGCAGCGGCGTTCTCCGCTCTTCGATCATCTCGAGCATCCGTGCGATCGCGCCGAACTCCGTCCGGTTCCCGGTCGCCACGACAAGAGCACTTCCCCGCCCGCGGGTCACGGTCGTGCCCGCGTAGACCAGGTTGGTCCTGTCGCCGAGCGGGAGTGAGCGCCCACTCAGTGGCGCGGTCGTCTTCTCGACGGGCATCGACTCCCCGCTCAGCGCTGCCTCCTCGACAGCAAGATCGACGGCGGCGCAGATGCGGCCGTCAGCGGGCACCTTGTTGCCGGCGCTGAGACGAACCAGGTCGCCGGGGACGACCTCGCGAGCAGGAACGTCGCGCTCGCGTCCGCCGCGAACGACGCTCGCACTCGGCGCGGCGAGGTGCCGCAGCGCTTCCAATGCCCGCTCGGCACGGTACTCCTGCACGAACCCGAGCAGGGCGGCGAACACGACGATCACGGCTATCACGATCGCTTCCGTCTCGTGGCCGAGGATGGCCGAGAGCCCGGCGCCGACGAGGAGGATGAGGATCAGGAGGTTCTCGAACTGCGCGAGCAGCAGGCGCACCGCAGATGTTTTCGTCCCTGCATCGATCTCGTTCGCGCCGTGAACGGACACGCGCCGAAGAGCTTCGCCTTCTCCCAGACCGACGCTCGCGGAGCTTCCGAGCTCCTCGGCCACCCGCGCAACCGACTTCGTATGCCAGCCTGAGCCGGCGTCGAGCGGCAGCGGTGCCGCCTCGACGGGTACGTCCGGCGACCGCGAAGCGCTCGTGACCGGTCGCTCTGGGTCGGCGATGGGATCTGTCGCTGCCTTCATCACTCTCGGTCTCGCCCAGGTCGTCCCTCGTCGCTGCGACCCGCGCTCCGCGGGAAGCCGCGCTCCAGCTGCGGCTTTGTGCTGAGCCGCAGTCGGAGCGCAGGGGGACGACGTAGGCGTGGCGCCACTGCGGGAAAAGCGATTTCGGCGAGCGACGAGAGCCGCGGCGGCGATACGTGCGAACGTCGGTCGCGGCGTCGCTCTTACCGCCCTCGCGGCGGTCGCCTCCGGTCTTGCTCTCGCCGGCCTCGACCGCCATCGACCGGCGGCGTGGCTGTGGGCCGCGACGACGGCGATGCTGCTCGTGCCCCTGACGTGGTCCGTGGTGCGCTCGCTGCTACGCCGGGACGTCGGCGTCGACGCCATCGCCCTCATCTCCATGGCCGGTGCGCTCGCGCTCGGTGAGTACCTCGCCGGCGCGGTGATCGCGCTCATGCTGGCAGGGGGGAACGCGCTCGAGGAAGCCGCGAACCGCCGCGCCCGCCGAGAGTTGACCTCGCTCGTCGAGCGCGCACCACGCACGGCGCTCATTCGGCGCGGCCAGGAGCTGGTCGAGGTGCCGGTGGAGGACGTCGCCGCCGGCGAGGCCGTGCTCGTCCGCGCCGGCGAAGTCGTCCCGGTCGACGGGATGGTCATGAGCGAGGACGCGATCGTCGACGAGTCGGCGCTGACCGGCGAGCCACTGCCCGTCACGGTTCATCAGGGCGGCAGCGTCCGCAGCGGCACCACGGCGGCCGGCGCTGCGTTCGAGCTGCGGACGATCCGACCCGCATCGGAGAGTGCCTATGCCGCACTCGTCCGGCTGGTCACGAGTGCCGAGAAGGACCGGGCGCCGTTTGTCCGCATCGCCGATCGCTACGCCATCTTCTTCCTGCCGGTGACGATGATCATCGCCGCGGCAGCGTGGGCGATCTCCGGCGACCCGGTGCGCGCACTCGCAGTCTTCGTCGTCGCCACGCCCTGCCCATTGATCCTCGCCGCCCCGATCGCCCTGACGTCAGGGCTCTCGCGCGCAGCACGCGCCGGCGTCGTCGTCAAAGGCGCAGCCACGATCGAGCGGCTTGGCGCTGCACGTTCGGTTCTGCTCGACAAGACCGGCACGGTCACGCTCGGCCACCCGGAGCTCGAGCGTGTCGTCGCGACCGACGGGCTGCCGGCGGACGAGACGCTGCGGCTCGCGGCTTCCGTCGATCGGCTCTCCTCGCATCCGCTCGCAAAGGCGCTCGTCGCCGGAGCGGAGCAACGTCATCTGCTCCTCGCGCTTCCAGACCACGTCGAGGAGCGGTTCGGCCAAGGCGTACGCGGCTCGGTCGGCGCCCACGATGTTCTCGTCGGCAGCGCCCGCTGGCTCAAAGGCCACGGCGTCGACCCGCAGCTGCCGCGCGATCTCGACGCGGGTGACGCCAAGGTGTTCGTCGCCGTCGACCACCACCTGGCCGGCATCGCCGTGATGGGTGACCGGCTTCGCACCGACTCGAGCGAGCTCGTCCAGCGGCTTCGTGCGGTAGGTGTCGAGCACGTGGCCCTCGTCACCGGCGACAAGCGCAAGGTCGCCGACGCAGTCGGAGAGCGGCTCGGCGTCGACGTCGTCTACGCGGAGCAGACGCCCGAGCAGAAGCTCGAGGTCGTCGAGGCCGTGCACAAGCGTCCCGACCTCCGTGGCGTGGTGATGGTCGGAGACGGCATCAACGACGCACCGGCACTCGCGCTCGCCGACGTTGGCATTGCCATGGGCTCAGCCGGCGCCACCGTCTCCTCCGAGACCGCCGACGCCGTGATCCTCGTCGACCGTGTCGACCGCGTCGCCGACGCGATCCGCATCAGTCGCCGGGCGCTCTTCATCGCACGCCAGAGCGTCCTCGCGGGTATCGGGCTTTCGCTGGCTGCGATGGGCGTCGCAGCAGCCGGTTTCCTGCCACCCGTCGAGGGCGCCTTGCTGCAGGAGGCGATCGACGTCGCCGTGATCCTCAACGCACTGCGCGCGCTCACCGATTGACGGAGATTCTCCGTGGCGATCCGTAGTAACTCCCGACGGCCTGCGGCAAATCGCCGAACCCGACGCGTCGAGGCGGCGGATGACGCGAGGGAATGAGCAACCGCACGAACCAGGAGGACTCGGCGGCACCGCGAGGAGCCGGATGGAGGTGGGGACGATGTCAGCGACGCTGACGCTCGAGGTGGCGCGCGACCGGAAGGCCGCGGCAGCGCTGATCGCGCTCGAGCGCGTGGAGAAGGTGTACAGGACGGGGAAGCTCGAGTACCCCGCCCTTCGGGGCGTCGATCTCGAGATCGACGCCGGTGAGATGGTGGCGGTCGTCGGTCCGTCCGGGAGCGGCAAGACGACGATCATGAACATGATCACCGGCATCGACCGCCCGACCGGCGGCTCGGTGATGGTGGATGGTCAAGCCATTCACGCGTTGAGCGAGGAGCAGCTCGCCATCTGGCGTGGCCGAAACGTCGGGATCGTCTTCCAGTTCTTCCAGCTGCTGCCCACGCTGACGGCGCTGGAGAACGCGATGCTGCCTCTCGACTTCGCCCGCAAGGGGTCGAAGCACGAGCGGTATGACATCGCGAACCACAACCTCGAGCTGGTCGGGCTCGGAGACAAGCTCGACCACCTGCCGGCCGAGCTTTCGGGCGGCGAGCAGCAGCGGGTCGCGATCGCTCGCGCGCTCGCCTCAGATCCGAAGCTGATCATCGGCGACGAGCCGACCGGCAACCTCGACACGCAGACCGCAGCGGAGATGTTCGAGCTGCTCCACCGCCTGAACGACGAAGGCAAGACGGTTCTCTACGTCACGCATGACCTCGACCTGGCTGCGCGTGCCGGCCGAATCGTGACGATCCGCGACGGCCTCGTCGTCGGACAGTGAGGAGGCGGCCATGGCATCCGCAGTCCTCAAGAAGTCGGTCACCGATCTGACCCGTCGCAAGGCGCGGACGATCTTCACGGTGCTCACGCTCGCGATCGCGGTGGCGAGCGTCGGCATCTTCGCGATCCCGTCGCTGATGAACACCGCGATGCAGAAGGAGGTGCAGGCGAACAAGCTGCCCGACCTGACTCTCAACCTGAAGCCCGTTTCCCTGACGTCCGCGCAGCTCTCGACGTTACGGCGGTTGCCGAACGTCGTCGCGGCCGAGGGGCGCAGCTACCTCCAAACGCGCGTCTGGATCGGCGATCGACGTGTGAAGGCGGTGATCATCTCCGCTCCGTCCTATCGAAACCAGTCGGTGGACGTGGTCTCGCTCACCTCGGGGCGGTTGCCGTCCGGGTCGAGCGTCCTCAGCGACGTTCAGAACGGCAAGCAGGGCCGCTTCTCGGGCCGCGAGGGGAGCACGATCCGGATCGTCGGCGTCGGCAACCGGACGGTCGAGGCGCCTGTCAGCGGCGTGGCTCGCAACATGGTCGGTGACCAGGCTGCGATCGGGCTCGATGCCGTCGTGCTGTACGCGACGCCGGCGTTGCTTACGAGGCTCGGGGCCGAGACCGGGTACAGCAGCCTCGAGCTCCGGCTCGCCGACCGCAGCAAGCTCGCGGCCGACAGAACCGTTGCTGCAACGCGCCGCTACCTGAAGGCGAACACGTCTTTCACCGGGTTCTCGAACCTGCCGGAGCTGCGGAAGCCCGGGTCGTACCCGGGTAAGGAGCTGTTCGACCAGCTGGCTTCGATCATGAACGTGTTCACCGTTCTCGCTCTTCTGGCAGGGCTGGTGTTGATCGCGAACACGATGACCACGCTGATCGGCGAGCAACGGCGCGAGATCGGGATGATGAAGGCGATCGGCGGCACTCGCCGCCAGATCCGCCGTGTCTACCTACGCACCGCGCTGCTGCTCGGGGCGGCGGGATCGGTCATCGGCGTCGGGCTCGGCCTGCTTGTGGCAAACATGGTCGTCCGCTACTTCGGCTCGAGCTTCTTCGCCATCTCTCCGGGCTTCGAGGTCTCGCTCCCCGTTGTCGTCGCGAGCATGGTCGTCGGCCTCGTCGCCCCGCCACTCGCGGCGCTGCCTGCGATCCGCCGCGGCTCCCGGATCGCCGTTCGCGAGGCGCTCGAGGAGGTGCCCGCGCTGCAAGGCGGACAGGCAGTCGCCGATCGTGCGCTCCGTCGCCTCTCGTTCCTTCCGCGGACCGCGCAGATCGGCGTCCGCAGCGTCACTCGCCGTGGAAGGCGCAGCGTGGCGACGGTGGCACAGATCGCGCTTGCCGTCGGGACGCTGCTGTCGGTGCTCGCGCTGATCAACAGCGTCACCACGACGACGAATGCCGTCTGGAACCAGGCGCGCTGGGACATCGAGCTCAACACCGTCGTCGGCAGGCAGCTCGACGCGCGCGCCGACGCCGTGATCCGAGCGACCCCCGGTGTCGCGCGAGCGCAGCCGGCGCTCACGAACCTGATCAAGTTCGACGGCAAGGACGCCTTCCTGAACGGCTACCGCGGAAGGCCGCTGTTCGACACGCCGATCAGCCATGGTCGCTGGTTCAGCACGCAGGAGGCGGCTGAGCGCGCGCCGGTCGCGGTAATGGCCAGCAACCTCGCACGCACGACCGGCACAGATGTCGGCGACCACGTTGCGTTGCAGACGGGCGCCGGACTGAAGTCGTTCCACGTCGTCGGTGTCACGTCGACGCAGTGGAACAACGGCACTGCGTTGTATGTGCCGCTGCAAACGATGCAGACCTACCTCGGCATCGACACCGTCAACAGCTACCTGATCCAGACCACGAGCTCGGACCACGCGGCGATCGACCGCACGACGACGCGGCTCGAAGACCGGCTGACCGCCGCCGGCTACGGGATCGGCACCGAGGTGAAGTACTCGGGGCAGCGCGCCAACGTCAGCCAGAACAAAGCCATCTCGACCGCGATCGGCGTGCTCGGCCTGCTGATCGTCGCGATCAGCATGGTGGGGCTCGTCAACGCGATCACGATGAGCGTGCTCGAGCGGACGCGGGAAATCGGCGTGCTCCGCTGCATCGGTGCGCGCGCCAGAGAGATCCGGCGCATCTTCGCCGCCGAAGGGCTCGCCGTCTCGCTGTTCGGCTGGCTGCTCGGCATCCCGGTCGGTTACGGCCTCGCGCGCATCTTCAGCTGGCTCATGCTCGAGACGATCGGGATCGACTTCGGCTTCACGTTCCCGCCGCTCAACCTCCTGATCGCGCTCGTGGGCACCGTTTTGCTGGCGCTGGTGATCATGCAGCTCCCGCTCCGACGGGCCGTGCGGCTCAAGCCCGGCGAGGCGATCAGGTATGCGTGAGCGGCCGCTCATCGTGTTCGCGTCCGCGACCGCGGTGATCGCGCTCCACACGGCCGCGGACACATTCATCTGGCCCGAGCGGGGGACGAGCTGGTCGGATCACCTCGTACCGGGGGTCGCGACGCTGGCGGTGCTCGTCGCGCTCGTCGCCGCCTTCGTCCTCGTTCCACGAGCTGGCGCACAGGCGGCCGTCGCGCTCGCGCTCGGCGCGCTCGCGATCGAGGGGGCGGTGCTATCAATCGTCGATGCGCGCAACGTCGGCGTACGAGGCGACGACTGGACAGGGTTCGTGCTTGCCCCGGCCGGGCTCGCGCTGTGCGTCCTCGGGACAGTCCTACTCTGGCGGTCACGGAAGCCTGGCCGCCTCCGCTGGCTTCGCCGTGCAGGGCTCGCTCTCGTCGCGCTTCTCGGCGTCTACTGGGTTGTCGCGCCGCTCGCGGTGGCGATCGCCGCCACGCACAGACCGCGCCAGCCGGTTGCCGCCGTTGCGCTCGGGCGACCCTACGAACAGGTGACTCTGAAGACACGCGACGGCCTCCGGCTCGCCGCCTGGTACGTCCGGTCACGAAACGGTGCAGCTGTCGTCTCATACCCCACGCGGCAGGGAAAACTGCCGCAGGCGCGGATGCTGATCCGGCACGGCTACGGCGTCCTGCTTCTCGACGCGCGCGGTTATGACGGCAGCGATGGTGCCCCGAACATGTTCGGCTGGGGCGAGACGAAGGACATCGACGCCGCGGTCAGCTGGCTACGCCGGCAGCCTGAGGTTCACGGCGGGCAGGTCGGCGGCATCGGTTTCTCGGTCGGCGGCGAGATGATGCTCGAAGCCGCAGCACACAACCCGCAGCTATGCGCTGTCATTTCGGAGGGCGCCGGTATCCGCTCGATCCGCGAGGAACTTCTCTACGGTGCACGCAGCATCCCATCGTTACCGGCGCAAGCGGTGCAGACGGCGGCACTCGCCGTTCTCAGCGCCACCCCACCGCCCCCGTCCCTTCACGAGCTCGCGCAGCGGATCGCGCCTCGCGCGGTCTTCCTGATCTACGCCGAGCACGGCACAGGGGGCGAGGATTTGAACGACAACTTCTACCGCGCGGCGGGTGAGCCCAAGCAACTCTGGCGAGTCGACGGCGCCGACCACACCGGCGGCTACGAGACCGACCCGCGCGGCTACGAACGCCGCGTCGTCGCCTTCCTCGACCGTGCGCTGCTCGGAAAGAGTGAGGGTCGACTCACCGCCGGCGGCCCTGCAGCTGCGCTCGGCGACGCCGTGCCGGGGGTATCGCCGCGATCGCCTGCATTCCGAGCCGCCCGCTCGTGCACGAGGTCGTCGAAGGGTGTGACGCGCCGCGTTACGTCACCAGTGCCAGAGGCGTCAGCGGACGATTAGGACGCTGCACGACGCCGTTCGCGCCACCTTGGAGCTCACGGAGCCCATCACCAGTCGCTCGGCACCGCTCAGGCCCCGGCGTCCCACGACGATGAGGTCAGCCCCTCGCTCTTTTGCTTCTTCGACGAGTACGTCGGCGGGCGCCCCTAACACCGCCACGACTTCGGCGTCCCGGCCCACTTCGGCCAAAGCTCGTCGCGCATCCTCGAGTTCGCGCCGTCTCTCCTCAAGCCCTTCGCCCCACACCGGCGGAACCTCGCCGGTCGGCGGAGGTCCCTGTGCAGCCGCCACGATGGTCATGCGCGTATCGCTTTTCGCAATGTTCAAGGCTTCCGCGAGCGCACGGCGCGCGTTCGGCGACCCGTCGAAACCAACGAGAATGTGCTTCATACGCGCGATTTCTACACGGCGCGGTAGTGCTAGAACCGCTGAGTTCTCCGAGCCAAGTGCCTACACAGTTCGACATATTTCGATACGATGATGGTCGATATGACGAGCTTGCCGCTGATCGATTGTTGTCAGCCGCTCGGGTCTTCGTCGATCGGAGACGAGGAGGCTGAAGCCACGGCTCGTGTCTTCAAGGCACTGGCCGACCCGGCGCGGGTGAAGATCCTGAGCATCGTCGCTGCGCGCGGTGAGTCGGTCTGTGCGTGCGAGCTTCCGTCGGCGCTGAACCTCACTCAGGCGACCGTCAGCCATCATCTGAAGAAGCTCACCGAGGCCGGCCTGCTCGAGCGCGAGCAGCGCGGCAAGTGGGCGTACTTCTCGCTCAACGTTGAGGCGCTCGGCCGACTCGAGAGCCTCGTTCGGATCCCGGAGGTCGTCTGATGAACACTGACTCTGCCGATGCGCTCCGCGAGCGCGTCCGCGACCGCTACGCCGAGGCTGCGCGCTCGGTCACCACCGGTGAGGATTGTGGCTGTGGCAACGGCTCCTGCTGTGGGAGCGAGACGGCGAGCGCCGATTTCGGCGAGTCGCTCTACACCGCCGAGCAGCGCGGCGATCTGCCGGCGGCGGCGGCGCTTGCCTCCCTTGGTTGCGGCAACCCGACCGCGGTCGCCGATCTCAAGAAAGGGGAGACCGTGCTCGACCTCGGTTCGGGCGGCGGCATCGACGTCATCCTCTCGGCGAAGCGGGTCGGGCCGACCGGCACCGCCTACGGTGTCGATATGACCGACGAGATGCTCGCGCTCGCGCAGCGAAACGCGCGAGAAGCCGGCGTCTCCAACGTGCACTTCCTCAAGGGCGTGATTGAGCAGATCCCGCTGCCTGCGGGCTCGGTAGACGTGGTGATCTCGAACTGCGTGATCAACCTGTCGACCGACAAACCGGCGGTGCTGACCGAGATCGCGCGAGTGCTCAAGCCGGGAGGGCGGATCGGGATCTCCGACGTGGTCGCCGAAGACCGGCTCTCACCCGAGGAGCGAGCCGAACGCGGCAGCTACGTCGGCTGTATTGCCGGCGCCCTCTCGAAGGGCGAGTACGAAGCCGGGCTCGAGGCCACCGGTTTCGAGCAGATCAGCGTGGAGTTCACGCACGAAGTCGCAGACGGGATGCACGGCGCGATCGTCAAGGCGGTCAAGACGCAGACCCCGGACATGACGCGGTTGCCAGTGAGCCAGCCTGCCACAAACGCAGGCTGCTGCTAGTTCGCCGGGCGCTTCTGCGCTCGCTCGGCGCCGAGCCGATCGGCACCTTCGCGCTCGTCTACGTCTGGCGACGTGGCGAGGTGTCAGAACGCGCGTCCGAAGGAATGACCGGCGAGGGTGCGCAAGCGTGGTCTAGAGCTGACGACGACGGCGTGGCTGCTCTGGGTTGTGGTGGCCGCGATCGTCGTCGTGTGGGTCGTGCTCATCTCAGTCGGCGCGGCTACAAGCTGATCCGCCCCCCGGCGGGGGCTTGCCTGCGCGGCCCGACTCGTACAGGGAGGTCGCTTCGGTGGAGCATCGAGCGCCCGACTGTGCTGCCCGCGGACGGGGTCATGCGGCAACCTCGGCGCACTCGGCCCCTCTTCTGATGCAAGTCCCGCCGCCGCGCTCTCTAGGCTCCGCACCTCCCGAGCCGCGCTGTGCGCGCGTTGCAATACGTCGTCCCGGTCAGCCCTTCGAGGATGATGCCGCGCCGCAGCGTGAAGCGGCCGCGCTGGCCGACGCGAGGCGCAGGATGCCGCGCCGTGAAAGCGCCCCGGTCGAAGACACGGACGCGCACCACGGTCGCCGTCGCGACAAGTGAGCCGCCGACCCGCCGCGGGTGTGAGAGGCGCGCCGTGAGCCGGATCACCCGGTCGCAGCAGCCATCGCTGATCGACTCCTTCGCGATGCCGCTTCGGCTGACGGTGAGTGTGCGTGTGTGGCCGGACCACGCGCCGACGAAGGGCGCGAGGCCCGTGCGAGCGCTGCCGCCGGCGCCCATGGCCACCAGCACCGCCCCAATCGCGAGCGCTCGCCTCATCCTCCGCCCGCCCGCGCAACGCGCCGCTGCGAGAGCGCCGGCGCGAGTGCCGCCGCCCACACGATCACGCCCGAGCTGAACAGGATCCAGAAGTAGAGCGCGAGGACGACGCCGAGGCCGCCGTAGTCGCGCGCGTAGAGGTCGACCCACGGCTCCATCACGTAGCTCGAGGCGAACATCAGGAGGACGAGCCCCACCGCCGTCAGCACGGCACCCGGCAGGAGGTCGCGGCGCGGGACGGCGCCGTGCAGCAGGAGCCACGGCGTCCACGTGAAGAACAGCACCAGCAACCCGACCCAGCCGAGGGCGAGCACCTTGCCGATCCACGACGGGCTGTCCTTCAGCTCCGTCAGCTGCACGAGCAGCAGCAGGATCAGGCCGTAGAGGGCGAGCAGGACGAACGCGTGGAGGGCGTAGTCCGTCCGGCGCGCCGGCAGCTCGACGCGCCAGGCGCGCGCATGCACCAGCTGCAGCACGCGGCCGAAGCCGACGCCGAAGAAAAGCGCGCCCGCGATCGCGAGCAGGGCGGAGCCGAGCTCGTGCGCGTGGCCCTCGACGAGGACGCTGCGGAGCAGGGCCGCCGTTTCCGTCGAGAGCCCGTAGTGATGGGCGAGTTGCTGCGCCAGGGCGTTCGGATGCGCATCCAGGTATTCCTCGAGCACCAGCAGTGCCGGGATCACGGCGACGAGCACGTACAGCGAGAGCAGCGCCGATTGCAGCGGCCCGTCGACGGCGCGGTAGCGCCGCCAGACGTCGATCGCCACCCCGCTGGCCGACGCGGGATCTCGATTGTCGGCCCACTCGCGTGCGGCGGCGAAACGGCTCAGTCGATACCTCCGACGTCGAGCACGACCGTCTTCAGGTCGGTCATGTCGAGCATCGTGTAGCGACCGCCGATCCGGCCCCAGCCGCTCTGCGTTCCCGGCGCGCCGCCGAACGGCTCGTGCGCCTCCCAGTAGTCGGTCGAGTCGTTGACGACGACGTTGCCGACGCGGAGGTTGTCGAGGTACGCGAACGCGCGCTTCAGGCTCGACGTGTACACCGCCGCCTGCAGCCCCAGGTGCGAGTCGTTCGCGACTGCTAGCGCCTCGTCGTCGGAGCGGACGCGGATGAGCGGGACGATCGGGCCGAACGTCTCCTCGCGGTTGATGAGCGTGTCGATGCCGACGCCGGTCAGGACTGTCGGCTCGTAGTAGAGACTCGTCGGGCGATCCGCCGCACGCGAGCCGCCGCGCACCACCTCTGCGCCCTTCTCGAGCGCGTCCTCGAGATGCCGGTCCATCTTGCTCGCCGTCGGCTCGTTGTTCATCGGGCCCACGAGCGTCGACTCGTCGAAGGGATCGCCGAGTCGCCACTCGTCGGCTGCCTTCACCACCTCGTCGAGAAACGCGTCGTGCACGCGCTCGTGAACGAGCACGCGCTCGGTTGCGCAGCACACCTGGCCTGCGCAGAAGAACCCGCCGAAGACGGCGCCCTGCGCAGCGCGCGGCAGGTCGGCGTCCTCGCACACGATCACCGGGCCGTTGCCGCTGGCCTCGATCAAGGACCGCTTGAGCCCCGCCGCGCGGACGATCTTGTCGGCGGTCCCGTGTGAGCCGACGAAGCCGATGCAGTCGATCCCCGGGTGCGTGACGAGCTGGGCACCGACCTCGCCGGCCCCGTAGACGACGTTCACGACGCCGTCCGGCAGCCCGGCGTCGGCCATGATCTGCACGAAGTTCGCCATCGCGATCGGCGTCCACTCGGACGGTTTGATCACGATCGTGTTGCCGGCGGCGATGCCCGGTGCGATCAGCTCGACCGGAATCAGCGTCGGGAAGTTCCAGGGCGTGATCGCTCCGTAGACGCCGTTCGGCTTCCGGAAGGTCAAAATCCGCTTGTTGACGTCCTGAGAGGGCACGACCGCCGTCTCCATCCGCTTCACGTCCTCTGCGGCAATCCGGAAGTTCTCCGCGGTCTCGTCAATGTCGCCGAGCGCCTCGGCTGCGTACGGCTTCCCCTGCTCGAGCGAGAGCTCGCGCGCGAACTCCTCGCGCCGCTCGTCGATCAGGTCGGCGATCGCGTGACAGACCTTCGCGCGGTCCCAGGGTGAGAGCGCGGCCCACGACGGCTGGGCCGCTCGGGCCGCCGCGACGGCGCGGTCGAGGTCCTCGGGGCTCGCGTCGGGCACGTCGGCGAGCGTCTCACCCGTGACGGGAGACACGATCTGCCGGGCGTTGTCCGATGTCGAGGCGACCCAGTCGCCGCCGACGAAGTTCTCGAGGGTGCGGACCGTGACGGCCATGAAGCTCCTTTCGTGAACGAATCCCCACCCGCAAGTTTCGCTGACCGGACGGGTCTGCTTCAACGAGATGAATCGACTGCGGCAACGGCACGAATATGCGGTTCGGGAGGCGCTGCGCGAGGAGCGCAAAGCCTGGAGCGACCTCGAGCGGGCAGCTCGGCCGAGCGACGTCGACGAGGCGTTGCTCCGGAGATGCCGCGAGCGCTGGCAGGCGGCGGCGCGTGTGCTCGTCAGGGAGCTTCGCACGCTGAAGGGCTAGCGCTCATCCTTTAGGATCGCGCGGCCGCCCAGATGGCTTCGCCGCTCGATTTCGCCCTGATCACCCGGCTCCGCGAGGTGCTCGACGACCGGCCCGCGACGGAGGCCGAGCTCCGTGCTCTGAGCGAGCAGGCCGACGCCTGGGCGCGGACGGTCAGCGGGCAGATCGAGTCGAGTGAGCGCCGAATCCAGCGGCTCGAGCAGAACCCTGCCTCGTCCCTCGCGCAGATCGCCGGGGAGCTACGGCGCGTCGAGCAGCTCCGCCCGCAGCTGCACGAGGTTCGGCAGCTCCACGCGGACCTGGAAGCCCGCGCACGTCAGGTCAGGACCGAGTGGCTGCTGTCGCAGGCGACGAGTCGACGCTCAGCCGGTCACCAACCGTAAGCCCGCGTCGCGCAGACTCGCCGGCGGCGATCTCCAGCACCGACTTCGAGCCTCGCGCGCCGGCCGCACGCCACGGCTTGAGGTCGGCCGCGATCTTGACGACGCGCAGGTCGCGATCGAGGAACACGGCGTCGATCGCGAAGCGCATGAATGCCATGTGCACCGACGAGGCCGGCTTCAGGAGGATCCCGTCGCCCGGGGGCAGCTCGCGCCGCCCGAGCAGTCCCTTCATGCGCGTGAGCGCCGTCTCCGCCAGGAGACAGCGCTCACACACGATCGTTCCGTCTTCGCGACGAAGCGCGACTGACTTCAACTAGTACCCGATGTGGATGTGGTTGTAGTGGTCTGCCAGCGGGAACGACGGTCCGCCGAGGCCGAGCAGTGAGATGACCTGCCGCGGCATGACCTCCTGCGGCAGGAGCAGGATCTCACGAACCGTGCGCTCCGTGATGCCGCCAGGCTGCTGGTGCCCCATGATCGGGATGCCGCCGACGGCCGAGATGTCGGCCGCGCGGCCGTAGATGTGCGCCGAGATGACGCCGGGCCGTGCATACAGGCGGTGGCCGCTCAGCAGGCACGACACGGTGACGGAGCCGAACGACTCACGCAGGTACGCGATCATCGCGAGCACGCGGACATCGATCTTGTTCTGGACGATGTCGTTGCGGCCGCCGGCGTAGATCGAGATGTTCGGGTCCGACAGCACCTTGCTCGCGATCGCGGCCTTCGAAGCCTCGAGGCCGTTCACGAGCGCGTCGAGGCCGATCGCGCGGTCGTAGTGCGCGAGGGCGGTGGCCTTGTCGGCGAAGCGCGAGTCGCCGGAGTAGGCGACGACGCGCGACCAGTCGCCGCGCGCCGGCCCGAACGAGTCGAGGCGCGCCGCGAGGCGGGTCAGCGTCACACGGTCGGCGGGAATGTGGCCCGTCGCGCCGCGTGCGCGGAGGATGCCGAGCATCACGGCCCAGTCGGCGCCGGCGTTCTTCGCTGCCGTCTTCAGGTTCGCCGCGAACTTCGGCGAGAGGCGGACGGCCGGGGGAGTCGGGTCAGGCAGCGGCGAGTTCAGCCAGATCGTGGCTGCGTTCGCCGGGCCTTCGATCTCCGGCTTCGGTGCAGGCTTCGTCTCCGGCAGCAGCACCTTCCGCAGCTGCTTCCACTGCGCCTGCGCGTCGCTGCGGTGGCTGGCCGAGCGCTTCGTGGTGTGGCCCTGGCCGGTGGAGCTCGACGAGCTCGTCGTCCCGCCGGACGCAGACGTCTGCGTCGAAGCGGACGGGCCGCGACTCACTTGCGTGAAGCCGCCGTCGGACGTGCCGGCGGTCGAGTCCGCGATCGTCGTGGAGTCGGACGACGCGGAGCTGTCCGCGGTCGGGGCGCTCTCTGACGGGGCGGGAGTCGGGGCCGAAGCCGAAGCGTCGCTCGACGACGCAGACGAGTCCGCCGCGGGAGCGGCAGACGGGTCGGCGGCGGGAGCCGCGTCGGTCGAGCCGTCGCTCGACGCCGTTGTGTCGACAGCAGCAGAGTTGTCCTCGGCGATCTGCGCCGAGAACACGTTCCCCGCGACTGCGGCGAGCGATGCGCCCGCGAAGAACAGGGTTGTGAAGACAAAGGTCGTGGCGAGCCGGCGCTTGCGCCGCTTGGGCTCAGCCGACCGTGCCTCGTCGGGATCCGGCTTGCCGCCGAAGTCCCAGTTGTCGTTGCGCGTGAACCATCGTGGCATTGCCGTTCGCTCCTTCTGAAGATCGAGCCCCTGGCCGCCACGAGGGGCGCGGAATGTGGCCTGTAGTCATCCGCAGCCGGTGCGGTGCTCCCACTATCGATTCCTGAACGCGCGAACCTCTCCCTCACCTAAGGGAACGTGGAGCGCGGATCACCCGACCGAGGGACGCGCCGATGCGCGCCGAGGGCGATGTAGCGAGGGATTGACCGTACGGCATCTTCGAAGCTCCAAGAAGGTGGTGAAAAAACTCGTGACGTTTACGGATCTCGTTGCTTACTTCCGCGCACGCTTCGGCGTCGAGGACGGCCAGACGATGGCCGAGTACGGCGTCGTTCTCGCAGTGATCACGGCTCTCGTGGTCGCGGCGATCCTCGCGCTCTCCGGCGCGATTGCGAACGCGCTCGACACGGTTCGGGGCTACCTGTAACCGCAAAACGTGTTCGGGGTGATTCGACGGGGCCCGCAAGGGCCCCGTTGTTTTTCCCCCACGGCGGGTGAAGTCGCTGCGGATCACCCGCGCGAGGGATGCGCGCCGCGCCGGTTGCAAACGATGAATCGGACGAGATTGACCGGACAGGCGAAGCGGCGCGCCTAAGAGAGAAAGGACGCAGCGACGTGTCACGCACGATCGCCCGAATTCGAGTCGATTCCACCTCCAGCACCCACTGCCCTTCAGGCGCGCGGAGCGCGCCCGAGATGCGGAAAGGGGGTGAATTCATCGTGACGTTCACGGATCTGGTCGCTTACTTCCGCGCGCGCTTCGGCGTCGAGGAGGGTCAGACGATGGCCGAGTACGGCGTCGTCCTCGCAGTGATCACGGCCCTCGTGGTCGCAGCAATCCTCGCCCTTTCGGGCGCGATTGCGAACGCTCTTCACACCGTGCAGGGCTACCTGTAAGTCGAGACAGCAAGCGAAACGGCACCGACAAGGAGTTTCATCGTGACGCAGCACGAAGGCAGGCACATCAAGAGGGCTCTGGCGTTTCTCTCGCGCGAGGTCGCCCAGGCGAAGCCTGACAACACGGTGGTGCTCTCCGTGATCAGCGGGACCTCTCTCCTGGCGTTCACGCGGGTGCCCGGCAGCGCTGTAACGGCATTGACAGGGCTGGTGCGGCTGTTCACCTAGCCGCCCAGGAACGGGGCGGGGCCTTCGCCGGCGGCGACGGCCCCGCGACTACTTCCAACGGAGATACGTGCCGCTCATGACGAACAAGTTGAAGAACGAACGAGGTCAGACGATGGTCGAGCTCGCGCTCGTTCTGCCGATCCTCGTCGTGCTCGTGCTCGCGATCGCGCAGTTCGGCGTCGCGTTCAACAACTACGTCACGCTCACCGACGCCGCCCGCGCAGCGGCGCGAACGGGGGCGGTCTCGCGACAGTCGGGCAACCCGACCGGCGATTGCCAGAGCGCCGGCTACGCGGCGGGCGGCAACCTGAACAACCCGGGAACCGATTTCGTCGTCACCTGCTCCTCCTCGTGGAGCCAGGGCTCGGACGTCACCGTCAGCGCGTCGTACCCGTACTCGATCAGCCTGCTGGGCTGGGTCGTCGCGAGCGGACGGCTGAACACGACGATGAAGGAGCGCGTCGAATGATCCTCGCGCGCCTGAAGTCCGAGCGAGGCCAGGCATTCGTCCTGGCCGCTGTGGCGATGGTGATGTTGATGGGTATGGCGGCCCTCGTCCTCGACGTGGGCAACTGGTACCGCGACAAGCGCCGCCTGCAGGGCACCGTCGACGCAGCAGCGCTCGCGGGCGCGCAGCAACTGCCCGACGACGCCGCAGGCGCACAGTCGCAGGCGCTCACCTATGCGAACAAGAACGGCGGCGACGTCGCCGGCGCGGACATCGTCGTGTCGACGCAGTACATGCCGAACGACACGATCGCCGTGAACGGACGCCGGAACGATCCCGGCATCTTCAGCAGGGTCATCGGCATTCCCGGCGCGAACATCACCGCGCATGCGAAGGCGATGGTCAGCCCGCCGGCGCAGGCGCTGCACGTCGCGCCGATGGTCGTCTACTGCGACCACCCGCTGATCCAGAACTGCAACAACAACCACCGACCGCAGTTCAACGTCCCGACGACGATGGACTACGACCCGATGGGCGCGCCGGGCGCCTTCGGGATGCTCGACCTCGACGGCGAGTCCGGCGCGATCGGCTCGTCGACCGAAGCCGCGTGGATCCAGGACGGCTTCGACAAGTACCTCGGCCTCGGCAAGTACATGTCCGACCCGGGCGCGAAGTTCGGGTCGCAGAACGTCCAGGGCGCGCTCGACAACCGCCTCAACACGGTCCTGCTCTTCCCGGTCTTCAAGACGCTCACCGGGACGGGCTCGAACGCGCAGTACGACATCATCGGCTGGATCGGGTTCTACCTCACCGGTTACACGGTGCACGGCAACAACGCGACGCTCCAGGGCTACTTCACGACGTACATCGCCGAGGGCATCCAGTCGCGTCACGCACCCGGTTCGGGCGGTGTCCCCTCAAGTTTCTTCGGCGTCGAGTCGATTCAGCTCATTGAGTAGTTAGCCGCACGAGTCCTCAGGCCCTTCACAAGAAAGAGAAAGGACTATGAACTACCGCGTCAAGAACATCGGCATCGCCGTCGCGCTGGCTGCGCTCGCAGCCATCCTGACGAGCGTCTACGTCGTCAACTACAAGCGCCACGTGCAGAACGGCGAGAACAAGATCCCGGTGTACGTTGCTGCCAGGGACATCCCGGCCGGCACGAGTGGCGCGGAAGTCGTCGACCAGCACATGTTGAAGAAGGTGACGGTGCCGAAGAAGGCAATCGTCGCCGGTGCGATCTCGAGCCCCGACCAGCTGTCGCAGTACATCGCGACGCAGGACGTGTACCAGGGCGAGCAGGTCACCACGCGCCGCTTTGCTCCCCCGAAGGAGCAGGGCATCCGCGCGCAGATCAAGGGCACACAGCGCGCCTATCAGGTCGAAGGTGACCAGCACCAGCTCATGGCCGGCACGCTGAAGGCCGGCGACCACGTCGACGTCGTCGCCACGTGGGGCATCAAGAACCCCGGGCAGGGCTCGAACAGCGAAGACGCTGTCGTGAGCCGCGTCGTCCTGCGCGACCTGCTCGTGCTGACGCCTGCCGAGGCGAACGCCGGCAGCTCCGCCGTCACCTCGTCGAGCCAGCAGTCCGCGTTCGTCCAGCTGCGGATGAGCGACTGGGAAGCGCAGAAGATGATGTGGATCCAGAAGAACAGCGAGGACAACGGCGCCGGCTGGCACCTTGCGCTCCGGCCGCCGAACGGCTCGCTCGACAGCGCCAACACGTACATGGACTCTGCCCTGATGCTGTTCGACGGGCCCGGCAGGCGCCCGCCGGCGTGGGCTGCGAACTTCGGGAGGCCTCACTGATGCCCGGCACAGACACCACACAGCGCGATCGCGTCCGGCTGTACGCCACCGGATCCTGCGAAGGGTTCGAGAAGCTCCGCGACTCGCTCGCCAGTCATCCTGAGATCGAGGTCGTCGGCTCCAGCACGGACGTCGCATCGGGCGCCGGCGCGCTCGCCGGCGGGCACCTCGGCGCCGTCCTGCACGCCACGCGCTCGACGACGTTCCCGGCGGACGAGATCAACGCCATCCGCTCGCACACGCAGGCGCCGGTCCTCCTGGTCGCATCGAGCGGCTCGGCAGGGCTCCTCGAGCAGGCGCTGGAGTCGGACGTGTCCGACGTCCTGCTGCTCCCGCAGCTCGTCGAGAACGTCGTCTTCGCGATCCGCAAGGCGACGCACAGCGGCCGCCGCAGTGCCGGCAGCGCCGGCGGTGCCCGCCACGGCAAGATCGTCACCGTCTTCTCGCCGAAGGGCGGGACGGGCAAGACCGTCACGGCGACGAACCTCGCCACCGCGTGCGCGAAGTTCGAGAACCGCAAGACGCTGCTGCTCGACCTCGACCTCCAGTTCGGCGACGCCGCGATCATGATGGGCGTCGAGCCGGAGAAGACGATCTACGACCTGGTCGTCGCGCCGGGCGAGCTCGACTCCGAGAAGCTCGCGGGCTACACGACGAAGCATGCGTGCGGGCTGTCGGTGCTCCCGGCGCCGCTGCGCCCGGAGGATGCGGAGCTCGTCACCGAGGCGAAGCTCGGCCGGCTGCTCGAGGTCGCGCGCGAGTCGTTCGACGTCATCGTCGTCGACACGTCTCCGTTCTTCCACGGCCCGATGCTGGCGACGCTCGACCGGACGGATGAGCTGCTGCTCCTCTGCTCGCTCGACGTCCCGACGCTGAAGAACCTCCGTCTCGCACTGCAGACGCTCGACCTGCTGTCGTTCCCGAAGTCGCGCGTCAAGATCGTCCTCAACCGCGCCAACTCGAAGGTCGGCATGAAGCCGAACGAGGTCGAGGGTGCGCTCGGGATGAAGGTGCGCTTCGAAGTGCCGTCCGATCGCGCGGTTCCGCTGGCGGTCAACCGGGGCAACCCGGTCGTCCTCGCCGAGGAATCCGCCGACGTCTCGCGCGCCATCAAGTCGATGGCGAAGGAGATGTTCCGGCCCACGAAGGAAGAGGCGGCAGGCAAGAAGCGTCGCATCGTGCCGGCTTTCTCGAGGGCGTAGAGCCATGGGCCTCCACGACCGCCTCAAAACCTCCAACGGAGCCGGCGGGGCCACCGCCGAGATCGGCCTGGGCGGCGGGGCCGTCCAGGAAGCGGCACCCGACTCCCGCATCCAGGATCCGTATGCCGAGCTGAAGACGCGCATCCACCACGCGTGCATCGCCACGCTCGGTGCAGAGCTCTTCAAGCGCGAAGCGACGGGCGACCTGAACGAGCGCGTGACGCGCGCGGTGACCGAGCAGCTCGTGCTCGACCGCACGCCGCTGACGCGCGAGGAGCGGCGCCAGATCATCCGTGAGATCACCGACGACATCCTCGGCTACGGGCCGCTGGAGCCGTTCCTCCGCGACGACTCGATCACGGAGGTCATGGTCAACGCGTACGACCGGATCTACGTCGAGCGCCTCGGCAAGATCGAGCGCACGCCGGCGTCGTTCGCGGACAACGCCCACCTGCTGCGCATCATCGACAAGATCGTGTCGCAGGTCGGCCGTCGCGTCGACGAGGCGTCGCCGATGGTCGACGCGCGACTTCCCGACGGCTCCCGCGTGAACGCGATCATCCCGCCGCTGGCCCTCAAGGGGCCGACGCTGACGATCCGGAAGTTCTCGCGCGACCCGTACACGATGAACGACCTGATCACGTTCGGGTCGATCACGCCGAAGGCCGCGCAGTTCCTCGCCGCCTGCGTCAAGGGGAAGCTGAACATCCTCATCTCGGGCGGTACCGGCACCGGTAAGACGACGACCCTCAACGCGATGTCGGCGTTCATCCCGAACGACGAGCGCATCGTGACGATCGAGGACGCGGCCGAGCTCCAGCTCCAGCAGGAGCACGTGATCACGCTCGAGTCGCGCCCGCCCAACATCGAGGGCTCGGGCGAGGTGCGCATCCGCGAGCTCGTCCGCAACTCCCTCCGGATGCGGCCCGAACGCATCATCGTCGGCGAGGTCCGCGGCCCGGAGACCCTGGACATGCTCCAGGCGATGAACACCGGCCACGAAGGCTCGCTCACCACGATCCACGCGAACTCGCCTCGCGACGCGCTCTCCCGTCTGGAGACGCTCGTGCTGACGGCCGGTGTCGAGCTGCCGCTGCGCGCGATCCGCGAGCAGGTCTCGAGCGCGTTCGACCTGCTCGTGCAGATCACGCGCCTCGTCGACGGCTCGCGCCGGATCTCGCACATCACCGAGGTGCTCCGGATGGAGTCCGACGTGATCACGCTGCAGGACATCTTCATCGCGAAGCCGCCGACGGAGGACGCGGAGGCGTCACACGGCGCGATCCGCCTGCTGTCGCCGCTTTCCTGCTCGGGCCTCAAGCCGAACTTCCTCGACAAGATGGCCGCCAACGGGGTGATGCTGCAGCCGAGCTTCTTCACGAAGGAAGACGGCGAGCACCCGAGCGTCGGCCAGGGACATCAGCCCTCGAAGTTCAAGGGAGCGTTCCAATGAGAAAAGTCCGGCTTGCCGCCGCCGGGCTCGCACTCACCTTCCTCGCACTCCCGGCCGCCGCCGTCGCAGCGGTCGAGGTGCGGAGTGTCGATGCGAACTCGTACCCGACCGTCGCGGCGACGATCGTGACGTCGAAGATCTCGAGGACGGCGCCGGTCGTCACCGAGAACGGCCAGCCCGTCGTCGGCGTCACCGCGTCGACCCTGGCGAACGGCACGTCCACCGTGCTCGCGATCGACCGGTCGCAGTCGATGAAGGGCAAGCCGCTCGCGCAGGCCGTCGCGGCCGCACGCGCGTTCGTTGCGGCGCGCCCGGCCGGCGACCGGATCGCGGTCACGTCCTTCGCCACCTCGGCGAAGCTCCTGACGAGCTTCTCGCCCGACTCCTCCGACGCGCTCAGCGCCCTCAGCGGCATCAAAGTGGATCCGCAGCAGGGAACGACGCTCTACGACGACCTCGTGCTCGCGTCGCAGAAGCAGGCGCATTCGGCGTTCGCCGGCCGCGTCACGATCATCGTCACCGACGGGAACGAGACGCGGAGCAAGGCGTCGCTCCAGGATGCGATCGCCGCCGCCCGTACTGCGCACAGCGCGGTCTACGTGATCGCGATCGAGAGCCCGCAGTTCAATCCCGCGCCGCTGCAGCAGATCGCGACCGAGACAGGCGGCCGCTACTTCGGAACCCACTCCAGCGCCGAGATCGCCGGCGTCTACACGGCGATCGCGAAGGAGCTCGCGCGCACGTGGCGCGTCCAGTACGTCACCGCCGCGCGGCCGGGCGACCACATCACCGTCGCCGCGTCGGTTCCCGGTGAGGGCTCGGCCTCGGACGCGATCACGGTGCCCGGCCCGCCGCCGACCGACCCGGCGCCGTCGAAGCTCGTCCCCAAGGGTGCATACGGCCCGACGGGCCCGCTCGGCATCGCCGCGGTCGTCTCGTTCCTCGTCTTGCTCGCGACGCTCTTCACGCTCACCGGCCTGCGCGGCTCGTGGGTCCGCAGCCGGATCTCGGTGCACGTCGGCGAGACGCGCGCCACCTCGAAAGCCGCCCGCAAGGAGAAGCGGCACGAGGCGCTGACGAACCTGTTCCGGATGACGGAGAAGATGTTCGGCAAGCTCGCGATCTGGCATCGCATCAGCAAGATGCTCGAGCGTGCCGACGTGCCGTTGCGCACGGTCGAGTTCTTCTGGATCGAGGTCGCCGGAGTGCTGGTCGCCTTCGTCGTCGGCACGATCATCGGCGGAGGGATCCCGCTGGTGCTCGCGCTCATCGTGATTGCGGCTTCGATCCCGTACACCGTCGTCTGGATGAAGATGCGCAAGCGGCTCCGCGCGTTCGAGGATCAGCTGCCGGACCTCCTGATCACGATCGCGGCGTCGCTGAAGGCCGGCCACTCGTTCAAGCAAGGCCTGCAGGCCGTCGTCGACGAGGGCCACCCGCCGGCGAACGCCGAGATCAAGCGAGTCCTCACGGAGACGTCGCTCGGCCGTCCAATGGACGACGCACTCGCCGAGATGGCTGACCGCGTCGGCTCCGCGAACTTCGAGTTCGCGATCACCGCCGTCACGATCCAGCGTCAGGTCGGCGGTTCGCTCGCGTCGCTGTTCGACATGGTCGCCGACACCGTTCGGCAGCGCCAGCAGTTCGCGCGCAAGATCCGTGCACTGACGGCGATGGGCCGGATGTCCGCCTACACGCTGATCGGCATCCCGTTCTTCATCGCGGCGGCCGTGACGGTTCTGAACCGTGGCTACATGCGCCCGCTCTACTTCACGACGCCCGGCCGGTTCCTGATCGTGCTCGGCCTCGTGATGATGGGGCTCGGCTCCCTTGTCCTGAAAAAGATCGTCTCCTTCCGAGGTTGATGCCATGCTTCTGATGCTCGCTATTGCCACGATCGGCCTCGCGGCCTACTACTTCGCCGAGGTCGCCACTGCGCCGATGCGCACGCGCAGGAACCTCGTCCACCGCGCCGCCAACTACGGCAAGGACAAGGGCGGCGGGAAGGAGCTGCCGAAGTTCCGCGAGCGCGTCATGGCGCCGCTGACGACGCAGATCGCGAAGGTGATGTTCAAGGTCAACCCGAAGGCGTCGTCGGAGTCCGTCGCGAAGAAGCTGATGGCGGCGGGCATGCGCAACGCGTCGCCCAACGGCTTCATCGCGTCGCAGGGGCTCTTCGCCCTCGGCGCCGGCTTCTTCGGCCTGCTGCTGTTCGGGGCCGCGAAGCCCTCGATGGCGCCGTTGTTCGGGCTTCTGATGGGCGTGCTCGGCTTCATGGCGCCGAACTTCGTCCTCAACGCGAAGGTCCGGTCACGCCAGGCGGCGGTGGCCGCCGAGCTCCCGGACGCGCTCGACCTGCTCTCCGTGAGCGTGGAGGCCGGCCTTGGGTTCGACGGTGCGGTGCAGAAGCTGACCGAGCACATGAAGGGCCCGCTGATCGAGGAGTTCGAGCTCGCGCTCGGCGAGATGCGGATCGGCGAGGGCCGCCAGGAGGCGCTGAAGAAGATGGCCGAGCGGAGCGCGTCGCCGGAGATGGCGAGCTTCGTCCGCGCGATCATCCAGGCCGACCAGCTCGGTATCTCGCTCGGCCGCATCCTGCGCATCCAGGCCGGCGACACGCGCCTCAAGCGCCAGCTGCTCGCCGAGGAGAAGGCGATGAAGGCGCCGATCAAGATGCTGTTCCCGACGGTCGCGTTCATCTTCCCGGCCATGTTCATCGTCATCCTCGGGCCGGCGTTCCTCAACCTCTCGAAGATCTTCAAGTTCTAGGGATCGAGATGGCTGTGGCAGAGAGCGAAGGCGGGTTCGGGTCTGGCCTTCGAGCCAAGCTCGCGAAGGAGAACGAAGAGCCGCGCTCCCCGGCGGAGGCGATCGCCGCTGCCGCCGAGGAGAGCCCTGACGTCGAGCTTCTCCGCTCCGAGCTGACGGCGTCGCTCACGCGCGAGCAGGGCCTGCGCTCGTCACTCCACGAGCAGGTGGAGATGTCGGGACGCGAAGTGCGTCTCGAGCAGGACATCGCCGGCCAGGCCGCCGCGCTCGACGCGCGCGCGGCCGCGCTCGCGGCGACCGAGGCCGAGCTGGAGGAGCGCGAGCGGCAGATCGCGCAGCGGCTCGCCGAGCTCGACAGCGCGCTCGAGGAGCGCGAGCGGCTCGCGAAGCTCGAGGCGCAGGTCGCCGAGCGCGAGCAGGTCGTCGACCTCAAGGTGCACGAGCTGAAGAAGGCCGACGAGCAGCGCGCGTCGGAGGCGAAGAAGTGGAAGGAGAAGGTCGAAGACCTCACCAAGCGCGAGAAGGAGCTCGCGCACGCGGAAGCGCGCATCGAGACCGCACGCACCGAATCGGAGAAGCGCCACGAGAAGCTGATCAAGGCGCTGGAGGAGAGCGAGAAGAAGGCGCGCGGAGCCGAAGAGGAGGCGCGTGCCCTCGAGAAGAAGCTCGCGGAGCGCGAGCAGAAGCTCGCGAGAGCGGAGCAGGAGACGACGCAGGCGCGCGTCCAGCTAGAGGCCCGCGAGAAGGTCATCGCGAAGCGCGAAGCCGAGGCGACGGCGGAGGCCGGCAAGAGCGAAGCGCGTGTCTCCGCACGCGCACGTGAGCTCGACCAGCGAGAGCTGGAGCTCAACACGAAAGCGAGTGAGCTGGCGGCCCGCGTCCAGGAGCTCGAGGAGGAGGCCAAGCAGCACTCGAAGACGCTCGAGGAGGCTCGTAAGCAGGGCGAGGAGGCGCGCAAGATCTTCCAGCGACTCGAGGAGCGCGAGTCGGAAATCGCGACGCAGGAGCAGCGGGCTGCACACGCGCGCGCCGATCTCGAAGCACGCGAGCAGCTGCTTGCGAAGCGCGAGGAAGAGCTCGGCGCCGCAACCGGCGCCGACGGCGAGCTGGCAGCGCGTGCGCGCGAGCTCGACCGTCGCGAGCTCGAGCTGGCGTCGAAGGCGAACGAGCTCGCGGCTCGGATGGAGCAAATGGAGCGTGAGACGGCCGAGCGCGCAGTGAAGGTTGACGCCGCCCGGTCGCAGGAAGCCGAGATTCGGTCGCTGCAGGAGGCGCTCGCCCAGCGCGAGCAGCTGCTGGCGGCGTCGCAGCGCGAGCTCGAGCAGGGCCGGTCGCAGCTGCAGGCGCGCGAGCAGCAGATCGCCAACCGCGAGGCGGAGGTCGCCGGCGCGAACGGTCGCGACGAGCGCCTCGCGGCGCGTGCGCGGGAGCTCGACCAGCGTGAGCTGGAGCTGTCGACGCGGGCGACGGAGCTGG
>DATCYR010000088.1:0-3039 GCA_036526315.1 Gaiellaceae bacterium
GGCTCGGACATCACGTTCTTCGAGTATCCGAATGCGCGGCCGGGCGAAGCGGGCGACGGAATGATCCACACCGTCGTCTGGCGGGTCGGCTCGAGGGACGCGCTCGAGTTCTGGGCCGAGCGGCTGAGCGTCGAGGGGCACGAGGTCGAGCCCGACGGCGAGTCCCTTCGCTTCTCGAATCCCGAAGGGCTCGCGCACGAGCTCGTCGTCTCGCAGGTCGCGGACGAGCCGCTCGTCGCGTGGCATCCCGAGATCCCGCCGGAGCTGGCGCTACAGGGCTTCGAGGGGGTCCGCGCCTACGGGCGGACGAGCGCCGACTTCCTGACGGCGCTCGGCTTCGAGCAGCAGGACGGCCGCTGGGACACGCGCGCCGACACGCGCGGCGGCTGGATCGAGTACGCGGAAGCGCCGGGCACGCCGGGAATCGGCGGCGCCGGCACCGTCCATCACGTTGCCTGGGCCTCCCAGATGGACGACCAGCAGGCCTGGCACGACCGCGTCGCCGAGGCCGGTGGTCACCCGACGCAGATCATCGACCGCTTCTGGTTCCGCTCGATCTACTTCCGCGAGCCGGCCGGCGTCCTCTTCGAGATCGCCACGCTGGGGCCGGGCTTCGCGACCGACGAAGATCCGGCGCACCTCGGCGAGAAGCTGATCCTGCCGCCTGCGTTCGAGCACCTCCGCGACCGTGTCGAGCCGGTGCTCACCCCGCTCCCGGACCCGCGGGCGGACTGGTTCCGAACTTGACCCTGCAGGTGCGGGAGCGTCCGGCCGCGGGGGAGGCGGCCGGCGCGCTCGTCCTCCTGCACGGCCGCGGCGCCGACGAGAACGATCTCTTTCCGCTCCTCGACGAGCTCGATCCGGACCGTCGTCTGCACGGGTACACGCCGCGGGGGCCTCTGTCGCTGCCTCCGGGAGGCGCTCACTGGTACGTGCTCGGCGGGATTGGCACGCCCGAGCGCGAGACGTTCTCGGCGAGCTTCGCGGCGCTCGCCGAGCTCCTCGACGGGCTCCCGTACGACCGGCTCGTGCTGGGCGGCTTCTCACAGGGCTGCGCGATGGCGTACGCGCTCGCGCTCTACCGGGGACGGCCACGACCGGATGCGCTGCTCGCGATGAGCGGCTTCATCCCGAGCGTCGAGGGCTACGAGCTCGACCTCGCTTCACCGTTCCCGCGCATCGCGATCGTGCACGGCGTCTTCGACCCGGTGATCCCCGTGCAGTGGGGGAGGACCGCACGCGACACCCTGGAGGCGGCCGGCGCCGACGTCCTCTTTCGCGAGTCGCCGATCGAGCATTGGATCGACCCGGCGGTGATTCCGCTGTTGCGGGGGGTCGTCGCCGGCGAGTGAGGCATCGAGAGCAGCGGCCCCGTAATCGCAGCCGAACGACACAAAGCCGTCACGGTGGCAGCCACCGTAACGAGACCCTCGAGAAAGCGTGACGGCTCCTTAACGCTGCAGCCCGGAGAGAATGACCTGCGTAGCGCTCAGCTACGCGGAACTCGGCGTTACGAAGACGGCACGGTGGCAGCCACCTTGACGGAAGCGCGCCGAACTCGTAACGCGTTCGTCAGGCCGGGACGCGGAAGCGACGAGGTGTCGACTACCTCGAAGTCGGCGCCCGTGAGCCGGCCGAGCGAGTGGAGGTCGTCGTTCGACCAGTGCCTGTTCGGCGCACCCGAGACGTACCAGGGGGAGCCGTTGTCGGCGAGGATCATCCCGTAACGCTGCAGCGCGCGGAGCACGACGCGTGCCTGCCGCGGGAACGACGCCACGTTCACGCTCGCCTTCAGCCGCACCCGCAACCCCATCGGCGGCAGCGACGGGTCGGTCGAGCTCGAGGCGTAGTGGCGCGCGGGATAGACGTACGCGCGTCGCGTTCGCGGCGCGGTGAAGCGGAGAGCGTGGTCGATCACGCCGCGCGCCACCTCGTCCCAGCGGGCGAGGCCCGGGAAGATCGGCAGCCCCGCGGCGTCGGCCGAGGTCCAGCCGGCCGGCCGGAGATGGTTCGAGCGGAGGCTCCAGACGGCGCCGGAGCCGGCAGTCCAACCGTGCGCCGTGCGGCGCAGGTCGTAGAGCTCGTAGAGCTGGCAGGCGCTCTTGTCGACGAGGATCGCGTGCCGGTCGCCGGTCGCGTGCGGCCCTCCCTCGATGTGGACCCCGCGGGGGATCGGATAACGGACGCGGTCCGACTCGTCCGCGTATTCGAAGGAGACGCGGGCACGCGGCGTCGCGCGCGAGACGACGTCGAACGGGATCCCGATCGGGCCGCCGTCCCACGTCCCGGACCCGAAGTCCGCGTGCACCGGCGCGTCCAGCCCGATCGACGCGATCAGCTGCGCCGAGTCGGCCGCCACCGGCAGCCGGTCGACGCGCTGGTTCCAGGCGCTGGTCGCCGGAAAGACGGGGCAGTTCCGGGCGGCGGGCAGGCGGAGAGCCTGCGCCGACGCGCCGGTCAGGAGTGCCGCGACGAGCGCGACCGCGGGCGCCAGGCGCTTCATTCCCTTCTCATCGACCGATGCATGACACATACTGAGACCACCATGGAGAAGGCACCTTCCCGGGGGGTGCTCGTGGTGGATGACGACGCTGACATTCGCTTGCTGCTCGAGGAGCTCTTGCGGGGGGTCGGCTACGCCGTCACAACGGCACAGAACGGGCGCGAGGCGTTGCGCACGTTCCACGAGAACCCGGCCGATCTCGTCGTCCTCGATCTCTCGATGCCGGAGCTCGACGGCTTCGAGACGCTCGAGCGCCTGCGCGACCTGAGCGACGTGCCGGTCATCCTGCTCACGGCGCGCAGCGGCGAGATCGACAAGGTGCGAGGCTTCCGCGCCGGCGCCGACGACTACGTGGTCAAGCCCTTCGGGCGCCAGGAGCTGCTCGCGCGGATCGAGGCGCTGCTACGCCGCGCGCCGCAGTCGACTCACGCCCAGCATTACGACGACGGCAGCCTCTCGATCGACTACGGGCAGCGGCTCGTCCTCGCGCGCGGGCTGCCGGTCCGTCTCACGCCGCTCGAGTTCCGCCTGCTCGC
>DATCYR010000089.1:0-41229 GCA_036526315.1 Gaiellaceae bacterium
GACGACGAGGATGAGGGGCGTCAGAAACTTGGGCATGCAACGGACCGCGCTGCGGCTCCGGCGGACTCTAGCGTCGATCTTGCCCACCTTGCCGGATGGGAGTGTGGCTCGCTTATGGCCGCTGTAAACGGTTTGTAAGCCCGAAAACCGCTCCGAGAGGCGCGATGGAGGGCCCTAGCCGTCCGCGCAAGCCGGCGAGGCATCGCAAGCGATGCCTCGGTGTTAGCCTCGCGCGCGATGCAGAGAGCCGCCGTTCGGGGAGCTCTGGCCCCGGGCGCGGCCGGTGCTCTCTGCTTCGCCTCGTTCTTTCTCAGCGGCGGTTCGAGCCAGTCGCGCCTCTTCTGGATCGGGACGGCGGCGATCCTCGTGGCCGCGATCGGCTGGGCGCTCCAGCCGCCGACGCTCCCGCGCCCCGCGCTCGTCTTCTTCCTCCTCTTCGCCGCGTTCGTGCTCTGGCAGGCGGCGTCGATCGCCTGGTCGATCCAGCCCGCCCGCTCGTGGGACTACGCCAACCGCTCGCTCGTCTACCTCGCGTTCGCCGCCGTGGGTGCGCTCCTGGGCGGCGTCGCGCCACGGAAGCTGGCCTACGGCGCTGCCGTGCTCCTGGGCGCGCTCTTCCTCTGGGCCCTCGCCGCAAAGGTCGTGCCGGCCCTGTACGCGGATTACGGACGCCTCGCGCGCCTGCGCTATCCGCTCGGGTACTGGAACGAGCTCGCCCTGCTCGCGGCGGCGGCCGTGCCGATCGGCCTCTGGCTCGGGCGACGCTTCCGGCTCGCCGGCGGGCTGCTCCTCTACACGGGCCTCGTCGTCGTCGTCCTCACGTACTCGCGCGTCGGCATCCTCCTCTCCGTCCTCGTCGCCGTCGCCTATCTCGTGCTCGACGAGCGCCGGCTGGAGACGGTCGGCGTGCTCGCAGTCGCCTGGATCGCGGGCGCCGCCGTCGCCGGCATCGGGCTCCTGCTCCCCGGAGTCGCGGACGACGGGGAGACGCACGGCGTGCGCGTGCACGACGGTCTCCTCTTCGGCCTGGCTTTCCTCGTCGGGGCTGCGCTGGTCGCGCTCGCCCTCCGCATCCTCCTGACGAGCGCGGTCGACGCGCGCGTGCTCCGCTTCGGCGCGCTCGCACTGGCTTTGGTGGTCGTCGCCGTCTTCGTCGCGTCGGTCGTTCGCGCCGGGGGGCCGGTGCAGTGGACGCAGGATCGCTGGCACGAGTTCGCGAATCCCGTGAGCTCGCAGGTCGGCCAGACGCCGGGGCGGCTCGCGTCCGCGAGCTCGAGCAACCGCTGGCGCTGGTGGCAGGAAGCGTGGAACGCCTTCACGCGCCATCCGGCGAACGGCACCGGCGCCGGCACCTTCGAGCTCACCGACCGCATCGAGCGCACGAGCCCGCTCGCCGTCGTCGAGCCGCACTCGACGCCGCTGCAGTTCCTGAGCGAGCTCGGCCTGATCGGCTTCCTCCTCTACGGGGCGCTGCTCGTGGCAATCGCGCGACGGACGTTCCTGCCGCTCGGGCTCGCGATCGCCGTCTGCTTTCTGCACTCCTTCGTCGACATCGACTGGGACTACATCGCGGTCCAGGGGCCGCTCTTCCTTCTCATCGGCGCGCTGCTCGCCGGGCCGCCGCGCAGGCGTAGCGGTGTGCTCGGGACCGTCGCGGCCGCGGTCTGCGCGCTCGCCGCCGTCTACTCGCTCGCTTCACCCTGGCTGTCGGAGCGACGGCTCAACTCTGCGCTCGACGCGGCCGCGAGCGGAAACCTCGTCGGTGCGCTCGACCGCGCGCAGTCGGCGCAGAGGTTCAACCCGCTCGCGATCGAGCCGCTGTGGTTCGAGGCTGCGCTCACGCTCGACAAGTCGCGAGCGCTCGCGCTCTACCGGCAGGCGCGCGACCTCGAGCCGCTGAACCCCGACACGTGGTACCAGCTCGGGGCGTTCGAGCTGCACGAGCTGAAGCGGCCGCGCGCCGCGTACTACGCCCTCAACCGCGCGTACACGCTCGACAACTTCCTCTTCGGCAAGGGCACGACGCCGGGCCGCGACCTCGACCGCGCGCGCTGCGAGATCGACCCGTCTACGTGCCCAAAATGAGCACGAGGTGCGCCCCGAGCAGCTGTGACGGCCGCATCCCGTCGAGTGGGCGGACGATCCGCACGTGCAGGTCGCGCGCGAGCCGGCGCGCTTCGCCGGCGTAGCCGGGCCGGAACATCACGAGCGAGTGCGGCATGATCCGCGGCGCGTTGCCGACGTTGCCGAGCAGGTAGCCCTTCGCCTGCACGCGATCCGCCGCCGCGTGCGCGGCACCCGCCTGGCCGTTGCCGTTCAGCACCATCACCTCGACCTCGCTGCGCGGCAGGACAGCCTTCGCCGGCGCCGCCTTCGCGACATGCCGGGGCGGTGTCGCCGCCGACGCGGCAGAGCTCTGGAAGTGGTGCAGGAGCGGCTTGCCGAACAGTGCGATGCCGACGATCGTGAGGAGCAGGAGCTCGACTGCGGCAACTGCGCTGACGGCGATCGTCGCGCGCCGCCAGGGGCGGATCAAATCCTGCGCTTGCTCCATCGCCCGAAGGAAGTTCGGGCTGCTCGCGTCCCCTCCTCCTAGGCCGAGGCGCCGACTCGGCGGCACCGCAGAGAGGATCCCGGGGCTCCGCCCCGGGATCCGTCTCGACCCGAGCGTTGGAACACGAGAGTCGAACGCTTACGTCGGCGTGGACGAGATCCAGCCCCAGGTCGCCGCGAGGCCGTCGTCGAGCGAGCTCCGCGGCCTCCAGCCGAGCTCGCGGCCGGCAAGCGAGGGATCGAGCACGCTGCGCTGGAGCTCGCCCGGTCGCGCGTCCGCATGCTCGGGCGCTCGCTCGATGCCGGTGACGCGCTGGATCCGCTCGTACAGCTCGACGACGGACGTCTCCGTGCCGGTGCCGACGTTGAACACGCCGCCGTCGTGGCCGGCGGCGGCGAGCGTCGCGGCGACGACGTCTCCGACGAAGACGTAGTCGCGCGTCTGCGAGCCGTCGCCGTAGATCCGCGCCGTCTTCCCGTCGCGCAGCGCGTTCATGAAGATCGCGACGACGCCTGCCTCGCCGTGCGGGTCCTGTCGCGGCCCGTAGACGTTCCCGTAGCGCAGCGCGACATGCGAAGTGCCGTAGAGCCGGTTGTAGGCGGCGATGTACTCCTCCGCCGCCAGCTTCGACACGCCGTAGGGAGCGAGCGGTGCACGGGCATGGGCCTCCGCCGCGGGACCGTCGCATTCGCCGTAGATCGCGCCGCCCGTGGAGCTGAAGACGACCTTCGTCCCGTGCTCGCGCGCGGCTTCGAGCACGAGCAAGGTGCCGACGATGTTGACGTCGGCGTCGAGCTCGGGCCGTTCGACGGAGACCCGCACGTCGATCTGCGCAGCGAGGTGGAAGCACACGTCGGGTCGCACGTCGGCGAACACCGCCGCGCTCTCCCGGCGGATGTCGGCCTCGTGCAGGCGGGCCGCACCCGCGACGTTGTCGCGGGTGCCGCGCGAAAGGTCGTCGAGAACGTGCACGTCGTCGCCGCGCGCGAGCAGCGCGTCCACGACGTTCGAGCCGATGAAGCCCGCGCCTCCGGTTACCAGCGCCCGCACGCGCCGTATCGTACGGCGGCGGTGTTCCTCACCTTCGAAGGCGTCGACGGATCGGGCAAGACCACGCAGGCGAACCTGCTGGCGGAAGCCCTGCGCGCCGACGGGCGCGACGTCGTCGCGACGCGCGAGCCCGGCGGCACGCAGCTCGGCGAGGAGGTGCGAAAGCTGCTGCTGGACGGCGTGGGGTTCGGCGCGTGGGCGGAGACGACGCTGTTCGCGGCGGCGCGCGCGGAGCTCGTCGAGCGCGTGATCGCGCCGGCCCTTGCCGCGGGACGCGACGTCGTCTGCGACCGGTACATCGACTCGTCCCTGGCATACCAGGGGATCGCGCGCGGAATCGGCCTTGAGCGCGTGCTCGACCTGAACCTGCTGGTCACGGGTGAGCTGCTGCCGGCGCTGACCTTTCTGATCCTCGTCGACCCGGCCGTCGCGTACGGGCGCCGGAAGACCGCGGATCGGATCGAGCGCGAGGGAGAGGGCTTCCATCGGGCGGTCGACGGCGCGTACCGTTCGCTGGCGCAGATGTTCCCGGACCGGATCGTCACGGTGGACGGCAACCGAGCGGCCGGTGAGGTCGCAGAGGAGATACGTGGACGCGTTCGCGAGCTTTCCTGAGCAGAGCGAGGCGAAGCGCCTGCTGCGCGCGGCGCTCGCCGAGGGCCCGGCGCACGCGTACCTCTTCCACGGGCCGCCCGGCGTCGGCAAGCGAGCGGCGGCGCTGGCCTTCGCGGCCCAGCTGATCGGCGAGCCGGATCGAGTGCAACGTGGTGCCCATCCCGACGTGTACGTGCTCGAGCCTGTCGGCGACCAGATCCGCATCGACGACATTCGCGCGCTGCGGCGCGACCTGCACATGCGCCCGTTCGAGGCGGAGCGCCGCGTCTATCTCGTGCACGCGGCCGAGACGATGAACGAGGACGCCGCCGACGCTCTGCTCAAGGATCTCGAGGAGCCGCCGCCGTATGCGGTGATCGTGCTCGTCGCGGACGACCTGGGGCCCCTGCCGGAGACGATCCGCTCCCGCTGCCAGCTCGTCCCGTTCACGCGGCTGTCGGAGCGCGCCGTGCGGGAGGAGATTGCCTCTCGCGCGCCGGGCCTGGAGCCCGCCGAGACGGCGACGCTCGCGCGGCTCGCCGCCGGCCGGCTCGACCGCGCGGCGCGCCTGCTCGACCCGAAGTCGGCGAAGCGCCGCGACGCGCTGCTCGAGGTCGCGCGGGCGGTCTACGTGGATCCGGAGTTCGACGCTCGCGACGCGGCGCAGCGGATCCTCGACGGCGCCCGCGAGCGCGCCGCCGATGCGAAGGACGCGGCCGAGGAGGAGGTCGCGCTGCTCGACCTGCCGACGCGCGAAGCGGAACAGCGCGTGCGCCGTGCCGCGCGCGGGGCGGAGCGCGACGAGCTGCTTGCGGCGCTCGAGGAGCTCGCCTCGTGGTACCGCGATCTCGTGGTGACGGCGGTCGGAGCCGAGCGGGCCGTCATCCACGCCGACCGCCTTGCCGTGCTCGCCGAAGACGGGACGACCGAACGGCTCGCCGGCGCGGAGCGCTCCTGCGAGATCGTCCGCGAGACCTGGCGGGCGTTCGAGGAGTTCAATCTCAGCCCGCCGCTGGCCCTGGAGGCGCTTTTCGTCCGGCTGCGCCGAGAGACCCTCGTTCAAGGGTTGTAGGCCGCCGGCGCCGAGCCGACATTGGGTGTACGCGCGTAGTCGCAGACGCGCGTACCCGCAGTCAGGCAGGAGAACCGGTGGCCGCAGTCCCGTCCATAGGCCGAGCAAGCCGCGTCGAACGATCCGACGGGCCGGGCGCTGCCGCAGCAGGCGATCTCTACGCGCGCTACTCGGGGCAGATCTACGGGTACTGCCTGCACCAGCTCCGTTCGCGCGAGGAGGCCGAGGACGCCGTCCAGACGACGTTCATGAACGCGTTTCGCGGGCTCCAGCGCGGGATCGTCCCGGAGCTCGAGTCAGCCTGGCTGTTCAAGATCGCGCACAACGTGTGCCTGTCGCGCCGACGCTCGTCGTGGCGCCGCGGCCGCGTCGAGGCGCCGAACAACTTCGAGGTGCTGCAGGAGGTCGTCCCGGGCCGCGAGCAGGTCGCGGACGAGCTGATTCGGCTGCAGGACGTGCTCGAGGAGATGCCGGAGAACCAGCGGCGCGCGATCCTACTGCGCGAGTGGCAGGGGTTGACGTACCGCGAGATCTCCGACGAGTTGGGTCTCTCTCAGGCCGCCGTAGAGACCCTGATCTTCCGCGCTCGCCGCGCTTTGGCTCAGGGCCTGGAGCAGACCGCGGACACGTGGAAGAAGCGGCTGCGCCGTGGCGCTGACGCGGGTGGCGACGTCGCTTGCGCGAAGACGCTCCTCGGCGGCGGCGGCGCGGCCGCTATCAATCCGACCCGCCGCGGCAGATAGCTCACTCGCCGCCGGCGATGCGGCGCACGATCGCGCGCGCCCGCGCGTCTTCGCGTGACGCCGTGACGACGACCACCTCGTCGCGCTGCGGATACACCGCCAGGATCTGGTCGAGATACCCGTAGCCGGCGAACGAGTGCGGGCGGATCCACCAGCCGTACCCGTACCCGAGACCGCGCCTGATCCGGGTCTGCAGACGGGTGGACGTGCGAACCCAGCCGGCAGGAACGATGCCTTTGCCGCCGTGGAGGTAGAGCTCCCCGAACGCGAGCAGGTCGCGTGGCCGCAGCAGCAATCCCGATGCGCCGCGCCCGCCCGGCCAGCGCACGCCCGGAATGCCGAGCGGCCCGAAGAGCCGGCGCCGGGCGTACGCCGCGATCGGGACTCCCGTCGCACGCTCGAGCATGTCGGCGAGCAGGTCGTACGAGCCGCTGTCGTACGAGAACGTGCCCGGCCTGTTCACGAGCGCCCGTGCTGCGAGCGTCTGCGCGTCGATGTGCTGGAACTCGAACGCCGGCGCGTACCCGGCCGTCATCGAGAGCAGCTGCCGCAACGTCACCTGTCGGCGCCACGGGAGGCGCTCGTCGAGCTTCAGCCTTCCCTCCGCGATCGCGATCCCCACGAGCGCCGACGTGACGCTCTTCGTGATCGAGAACACCGGCAGGCGGTCGGTCGCACGCGTGCCGCCGTAGTAGTGCTCCTCGACGAGCTTGCCGTGGCGCGCGACGAGGACGCTCGTGATCCCGCGGAGATCGTCGTGCCGCGCGCTCGAGCCGCAGCCGGCGGCGACGAGCGTCACCGCCAGCGCGGCGAACGTCTTCACGAGCCGGGCGGAGGCCACGCGGCACATCGTGGCGTTTTCGGTTGTGGCGCACGGGGAGGACTTCGCTGTGCGTGCGGGGCGGCTGGCCGTTGCGTGGGAGCGCTACGCCTGGGGCGGGGGCGTGCTCTTCGTCCTCGCGCTCGTGGCCGAAGCGATCGTCTCGGTCGCGATCAAGGCGAACCAGAACGACTCCGCGGCGAAGATCGCGCGCGAGCTGCAGATCCATCACCAGCGCTCTGTGGTCATCGCCTGCATCTCGATCCTGTACGCGATCGGCTTCGTCGTCTACCTCGCGCGTCTCGACGAGCTCCTGCGCGGAGTGCCCAACCGTCCGCCTGCGCTCGCGTCCCTCGTGCTGATCGGCGGTGTCCTCTTCGTCGCGCTGCACGCGGTCAGCGACATCGGCATCACCGGCATGCTGGGGGCGAAGGTCGCCGCCTACTCCGCTCAGCACGATCCGGGAATCAGCTACACGCTGTACCTGCTGACGTTCGCGCTCGACAGCGTCGGTGACGTGTTCGGCAGTCTTTTCTTCGTCGCCGCGGGCGTCTTGCTCCTCGGCAGCCGCGAGCTGCCGCACTGGCTTGCGTGGGCGGCAGTCGCCGCAGGCGTCCTGCTCTTCCTGCAGGGCTTCGGCCTGGGCGGCGTCATCTCCAACTTCGGTCTCTTTCTCGACCTGGTCGGCTTCCTGCTGTTGCTGATCTTCGTCCTCGCGAGCAGCGTCATCCTCCTGTTCCGCGGGCGGGTCGTCGCCGCGGCGTGAGGCGGCCGCGGCGGCGGGAGCGGAGCCGCGATCCCGCTACAGTAGGAGCCTCGCCGACGTAGCTCAGCTGGTAGAGCACTTCACTCGTAATGAAGGGGTCCCCGGTTCGAGTCCGGGCGTCGGCTCTGCTTTCGCCGCCGCATCCGGGCTTACGCTCAATCGTGTTCCAAGAACGTGCCGATGCGACTGCCGCCGGACATCGCGACGATAGGCGGAGCAGCATTCGTAGAAGGGGGTGAGCCATGAGGAGATGGCTCTTTGGGGTCGCGTGTCTGACCGCCGTCGCCCTGTTCGGCGTCATGACAGCCGGCGCCGCGGAAACCACGACTTACCACGGGACGTTCGCGGGCCCTGTCGTCTATCGAGGGTGCGCTGGGCCGGCACCCGACGTCGTAGCGAGTGGCACGTGGAGTGTCGCGCAGCACGATCGGAGTGACGCGACCGTCAGCGTGAACATCTTCGCGAACGGCGAACATCATGTGTCGTTCGGCGGAACGTTCGCGCAGTTGCCGCCTCGCAAGGGCGAGACATTCGTCGTGGGCATCGAGACGGGGGCCGGCCCACTGACGGTCAGCTTGAGCGGGACGGCATTCACGTACCGGATTGCGCCGTACAACCTGTTCGACATGAGCTGCAAAAGCGTCACGTACAGCGGCGTGCTGACAGGTTGACCCGCTCGTGCAGAGCCGAAAGGCCCGCTGCGCGGGCCTTTCGGCTTTCGCGGCTCGCGAGGGACGCTCTGATGGCACGTCTTCCTCGTGGGCTAATTTGGCCCTGAGTGAGTGAAGAGTGGCTGGTGAGCCTCGCGGTCCCGCTTTTTGACGCGGCGCGGACGGAGCGACGAGCGGTGTCTTGAACTCAGACACGAGCTGGCACACCGCCGACTACCCAGAGCTGCGCTTCGCCCCGCCGTGGGTGATGCAGGAGATGATCGGGATGGAGCCTGGGCTCGCCGAGGAGATGCTCGCGCGGCCGTCGGAGACTGCGTCGTCGATCGCGAACGACATCGACGCCGCGCTTCGCGGCGGCCGCGTCGCCACCGTCACTGGATGCGGGACGTCGGAGCATGCGGCGCAGGGCATCGCCGCACTCATCGCTGCCGCCGTGCCCCCCGAGATGCGCGCGCTCGTCCGTGCGCGGCCCGCCCTGAGGGCAGCGCTGGAACCGAGCGACGGCGTGTGTCTTGCCGTCTCGCACGACGGCGCCACGCGCGCGACTGCGTTGGCCGTGGCGGCGGCGCGCGCCGCCGGCGCTCGAACGTCCGTCATAACCCACGATCCGTCGGCGAGCGTTGCCGCGGCAGCGGATCACGTGTTCGTGACGCCGCGACACGACGACTCCTGGTGTCACACACTCGCCTACACGTCGGCCCTGCTCGCGGGGGCGTCGATCGGCGGCAGCCTCGGCGCGACGACCCCACACCCCGCGGCTGCACGTGACGTGCTCGCCGCTGCAATCGAGCTAGATGCGCGCCCGGTTGCGGAGCGGCTGGCCGACCGCCGGGTCGTCCTGTGCGCCGGCGCCGGGATCGACCACGTCAGCTCGCGCGAGCTGGCGCTCAAGATCGCCGAAGGCGCCCGCCTGCCGACCGTAGCGCTCGAGCTCGAGACCGTGCTGCACGGGCAGCTCGCCGGCCACGAGCCCGCCGACGCGCTCGTCGTCGTCGCTCTGGCCGATCGGCCGGAGGGGGCCCGCGTCGCCCGTCGGCTCGACCACGTCGTCCGAGCCGCGGCGGCCATCGGCATTCCCGTCGCGGCGCTGCTCTCGCGCCCCTTCGACGAGAGGCTGGCATCGAAGCTGACGCCGGCCGGCCGCCTGGTCGTCGACCTCCCCGAGGCCGGGGTGCTCGGCCCCAACCTGGCGGCGCTCCTCGCCGGCGCGGGGCTCCTGCAGACGCTGACCCTCCAGCTCGCACATGCCCGGAACGTGAACCCGGACCTGATCCGCCGCGAGGAGGCCGCATACCGTCAGGCCGCGCAGGCCGGCGAGGCCACGAGCGACTGGTGAGCCGACATCAGGGAAGTCACGGACGGCAGTCCGCGAAGTCACCGATGACGGCTTGGCCCGTCCGGGCGAACGTGTCGGGTGAGCGAAGGAGGAAGAAATGGACGCATTCCTCGGCACCTTCCTGGCGTTCGCGTTCGTCGTCGGCACTCTCGTCGTGGTCGGGTACGCGCTCTTCGAGATGAGCCCGTTTGCCCGGCACGACGACCGGTACCGCGACCCGCACACCGGCAAGTTTCGGGGCTCCAGCCCGCGTCTCGACTGAGTCATCGGTAGATCCGCTGAACCTCGTTCAGAAGCCGCGCCGATGTCGCGGCGCGCCCGAAGCGAGATCCTCGGAGATCGATGGGGTTCTAAGCGATACCCCCGAGCTGGAGGTGACGGATGTTCACCTATGTCGGGCTGTTCCGAGTCGCGCCGATTGCGCGCGAGCACCTCGACAAGACTCCCGAGTACTTCGACAAGATCCACAAGATCGTCGAAGGCGAGGGCGGCACTGTTGAGCGGTTCCTCGCAGTGATGGGCCCATGGGAGTACCTCGGCATCTTCGAGTATCCCGATCTCGAGACCGCATTCCGCGTCCTCGGCAAGATCGCGAAGCTCGAGGTCTTCGAGACCGAGACGTTCCCTGCGGAGGACGTCAAGCTCTTCTGGAAGACGCTCGTCTAGCGTCGCTCAGAGGGAGGCCTGAGGCCGCGCTTGCGGCGGCCTCAGGCCAGTCTCGTCTAGGCGTCGTTCACGCCGTCGGCGTCCCCGCGAGCGAGCAGAGCAAGCTGCCGAGGACACCGCCTTCGGAGTCCGCATTGATCGTCAAGTGCACCGTGTCGAGGTGGACGAGCAACCCGAGCAGGTTCAGATCGACCGGGCCGAGCGTGAGATCGAGGATCGGGCAGATCGTCTGAGCCGACGTGAAGTGCAGCGCGTTCGTAGTCGGCGCCGAGTTGCTGGACGCCGGCTGCACGGCGACGGTGACGCCGGTGCCGGTTGTCGCAAGGCCGCTCTTCTTCGCGGCCCAGGTGAGCTGTGAGGCCTGGCTCGACAGCTTGCCCTGCTTCGACAGCTTGCAGAGAAGCTGACCGAGCAGACCACCTTCCGAGTCCGCCGTGATCAGGAGGTGCACCTTGTCGAGGTGGACGAGCGCTCCGAGCAGGTTCAGGTCGACTTGCTGGATCGTGAGTTCGAGCACCGGGCAGATGTCCTGCGCCGCTGCAAGGCGACGTGCTCGGATCGCAACCGAGGCCCTGAACGCGTGGCGGGACGTCGTCACCGCGCCCGCTGCAGGAATGAAGCGCGCGATCGCCGTCCCGGACGCGTACAGATGATTACCGCGCCGGACGAACTTGTTGACCGTGTACTTGACGCCGACCTTGTTCGGCGATGCCGAGGTCGCGGGCGGCGATGACGCCGTTCCGGAACTCGCGGCCGCCGCGCCGAACGCGAGCATCGCCGTCGCGGCGATGAACGCCAAGCACACATAGCGCCGTACGTACATCTTTCCCCCTTCTTCGTGGACGACGCAGGCGCCTACCCCGACCCGGGGCGGAGAAACCTAGGTATCCGCAGGAGCCACCGGCCCGAGGCCGGCGCCGCTCGGGCCAGCCGAGCCTTTCAGCTCCACGAAGAGCACGTGCGTCGGCGTCGAGCCGACGTTCTCGCCGCTGTGGACCTGCGCGTCGAGCCAGCGCACCTCGCCTGCCTCGAGCGTCACCTCACGGCTCTGGCCGGCTTCGCCGACGAGCCTGCGGTCGAACGTCGACAGGGTGTACATGATGCTGTCGGGATGGTGGTGCGGGCTCGTCGCCTGGCCGGGCTCGTCGCGGTACTCGAGCACGCGCACGCGGTCGTTCTCGAAGATGACCTTGTACTTGTCCGGATCCGTGCGCGTCGGGTCGTCGGCCACGGCTGCAGTTTAGGCTCGCGTCGTGCGCGAGCTGACGGGAACGATCCAGTCCTACGACGCGCCGTCGACGCAGGAGATCGCGAAGCGCGTCGGGCTGCCGGTCGAGCAGATCGTCCGCTTCGACGGCAACACGTCGCCGCGCGCCCTGCCGTCGACTCGGGCTGAGGCGCTGGCCGAGGAGCTGGCGCGCATCCACACGTACCCGCACGGCGGCTACCCGGAGCTCGAGCGCGCGATCGCCGCCTACGCGGGGGTCGAGCCGGAGAACGTCGTCCTCGGCGCCGGCGCCGACGACCTGATCCTGCTCGTGACTCGCTCGTTCGCGTCTCCGGGCGACACCGTCGCGATCGCGAACGACCCGACGTATCCGATGTTCCCGATCAGCGTCTGGGTCGCGGGCGCAGTCGTCGGCGACGACGGTCCGGTGCTGACGATCTGCTGCCGGCCGAACAACCCGACCGGCGAGCTGGGCGAGCTTCCGTCCGCCCGGCCGCTCGTCGTCGACGAGGCGTACTTCGAGTACTCCGGCGCGACTGCTGTCGACCTCATCGACGACGGCGTGATCGTCCTGCGCACGTTCTCCAAGGCGTTCGGGCTCGCGGGGGCGCGCGTGGGCTACGCGCTCGCCGGCCGCGAGCTCGCGTCGGAACTGAACGAGCGCCAGCACCCGGCGCCGCTCTCGACGCTGTCGGCCGCGCTCGCCCTCGCCGGACTGGAGTCGCCGCCCGACGTGACACCGATCCTCGAGGAGCGGGGGCGCATGTCCGAGGGGCTGCGGGAGCTCGGCTTCGAGCCGGCTCCCTCCGCGGCGAACTTCCTCTACGTCCCCGTCGAGGACCCGCAGGGCGAATACGACCGGCTGCTGCGGCACGGCCTCGCCGTCCGCCCGGTACGCGGGGGTATCCGCATCACGATCCGCACGCCGAAAGATGACGAGCGCCTGCTCGATGCTCTAGCTTCTGGGCATGGCGGCTAACCCGCATCGCTGGCGCATCCTCGCCGTCGTCGCCACGGCGTTCTTCATGACGATCCTGGACGTCTCGATCGTCAACGTCGCGCTGCCGTCGATCGCCAAGGATCTCCAGTTCTCACAGGAGAACCTGCAGTGGGTCATCACCGCGTACGCGATCACCTTCGGCGGCTTCCTCCTGCTGGGCGGACGCGCGGCGGACTTGCTCGGGCGACGTCGTGTCTTCATGGTCGGCGTCGCGATCTTCACGATCGCCTCGCTCGTCTGCGGGCTCGCGCAGAGCGAGGGAATGCTGATCGCGTCGCGCGCCGTGCAGGGCTTCGGCGGCGCGATCATCTCTCCGGCAGCGCTCTCGATTGTCACGACGACGTTCGAGGAAGGTGCAGACCGCAACAAGGCTCTCGGCGTGTGGGGCGCGCTGGGCGGCAGTGGCGCAGCCGTCGGCGTCCTGCTCGGCGGCGTGCTGACCGACTACCTGAGCTGGCGCTGGATCTTCTTCGTCAACGTCCCCGTCGGCGCGCTCGTCCTCCTGGTGACGACGCGCATCGTGCCCGAGAGCCGCCGCGACGCGGAGGAGCGGCACTACGACGCGCTGGGTGCCGTGCTCGTCAGTTCCGGCCTTGCGCTCCTCGTCTACGCGATCTCCGAAGCGCCGAACGTGGGCTGGGGCGCGGCGCGCACGATTCTTCTGCTGATCGCGGCCGTCGTCGTGCTGACCGCCTTCCTCGTCAACGAGCGCCGCGTCGAGGATCCGCTGATGCCGTTCCACATCTTCCGCGTGCGCACGGTCGCCGGCGCGAACGCCGTCGGCTTCCTGCTCGGCTCGGTGATCTTCGCGAACTTCTTCCTGCTCACGTTGTACGTGCAGGACGTCTTGCACTACTCGCCCGTGAAGACCGGCCTCACGTTCCTCGCGACGGCCGGAACGGCGGTGCTCGCGGCGGGTGCCGCGCAGGCGTTGACGACGAGGTTCGGCGCGAAGCCGATCATCGTCATCGGGCTCGTGCTCCTGACGGGCGCAATGATCTGGTACTCCCAGATTCCGGTGCAGGGCAAGTTCGCATCCGACCTGCTCCCCGGCTACGTGATGGTCGGCGTCGGGATCGCGTTCGCGTTCGTCCCGGTCTCGATCGCTGCGCTCGCCGGCGTCGCCGAGCGCGAGGCCGGCCTCGCCTCAGGCCTGATCAACACCTCGCAGCAGATCGGCGGCGCGATCGGGACGGCCGTCGCGTCCACCGTCTTCGCGAGCCACTTCAAGGCGCTGGTGAAGGCCGGCCGCTCCGTGCCCGACGCCCTGACGCACGCGTACGGCTACGGGTTCTGGGCGCTCGCGTTCTTCGGCGTCGCCGCGATCATCGCCGCGCTGACGCTGATCCGGCGCCGGGAGATGGCCGAGACGCCGGCCACCGCGCCGATCGCCTAGACCTTCGCGAGCAGCGCCTCCGACACCGACTCGTGCACGCTGAAGTGCCGGTCGAGGCCCGAGATCTCGAGTGCGCGGCGCGTCTCGAGGCCCGGCGCCGCGAGCAGGAACGCACGGCGGTTGTCGAGCCTCGTCCGCGCCTCGATCAGCGCTCCGAGCGCGGTCGAGTCGATGAACTCCACCTCGCTCAGGTCGACGACGACTCGCGTCGCGCCGTCGCTGCACGCGTTCGCCAGGGCGTCGCGCACCTGCGGCGCGTTGTACAGGTCGAGCTCGCCCGCGAGCTTCACGACGCAGGCGTCGCCCTGCTTCTCGACACTCAGCACCGGGTCTTTGCGCAGACCATCGGAGTCCGACAATTCGCCCCCTCCCGACGAACATTCAGTTGTCTCCAGCGCCCGCAGCGGGGTCACGGCGGCTCTCTGGCGCATTGAAATTAGACCACCTGCAGCAGGTCTGTGCAAACGTTCATGCATGGATGTGGCCTCAGTCGCCCGTCGCGCGCGGACCGAGAACTTCCCTGTCGCCTCGCTCCTCTTTCCACGCCCTTTGCGCCCGCACCTGCGGGCCGTCTACGGCTTCGCGCGCCTCGTCGACATCCTCGGCGACGAGATCGACGGCGACCGGCTCGCCGCGCTCGACGAGCTCCAGCGCGAGCTCGACGCGTGCTACGGCGGGCGGCCGACGTGGCCCGTGATGCAGGCGCTTCAACCGACGATTGCGGAGTACGGCCTGCCCCGTGAGCCGTTCCTGCGGCTGATCGAGGCGAACCGGATGGACCAGCGCATCACGGAGTACGAGACATGGGTCGACCTGCGGGAGTACTGCCGCCATTCGGCCGATCCCGTGGGGCGCCTCGTCCTCGGGCTGCTCCGCCTCGATCGCGAGCCCGTGCTCGTGGCGGCCAGCGACGACGTCTGCACCGGCCTACAGCTTGTGAACTTCCTCCAGGACGTGCCGCGAGACCTCGCGCTCGGCCGCGTCTACCTCCCGGCCGAAGACCGCCGTCGCTTCGGCGTCACGGCTCTCGACCGCCCGACGCCCGAGCTGACGGACGCGCTGCGCTTCGAGGCCGAGCGAGCACGCGGCCTGCTCGCCGGCGGCCGTGTGCTCCAGGCGCGCATCGGCGGCCGCGTTGGTCGCGCAGTCGGGCTGTTCGCGCGCGGCGGGCTCGCGGCGCTCGAGGCGCTGGAGCGCGCGAAGTGGGACATTTTCACGCAGCGGCCGCGGCCGTCCCGCACCAGGCTCGCGCTCGCCGCGTTCGCGCGATGACGGCGGAACGCGCCTACGCAGAGGTGGAGCGGCTCACCCGCAGGCGCGCGCGCAACTTCGCGTACGGGATCATGGTGCTGCCGCGCGAGAAGCGGCGCGCGATCGCCGCCATCTACGCGTTTGCGCGGCGTGTCGACGACATCGCCGACGGCGACCTTGGCGCGGACGAGAAGCGCACGCGACTCCACGAGCTGCGCGCGCAGCTCGACACGGCACCGGGCGACGACGCGATGCTCGTCGCCCTCGCGGACGCGCGGACGCGCTTTCCGATTCCGGCGCACGCGCTGCACGCGCTCGTCGCAGGCGGCCTCCAGGACCTCGACCAGACGCGCTACGCCGACTTCGACGAGCTCCGCGGCTACTGCACGAAGGTCGCCGGCGCCGTCGGCCTGGCCTGCGTCGCCGTGTACGGCTCCGACGACCTCGAGCGCGCGGAGACGCTCGGCATAGCCCTGCAGCTGATCAACATCATCAGGGACGTGCGCGAGGACTGGGAGCTCGGACGCGTCTACCTGCCGCAAGCCGAGCTGTCGTCGTTCGGCGTGTCCGAGGACGACATCGCCTCGCGGAACGTGTCGGGTGCCTGGCACGCGCTGATGTCCTTTCAGGCCGAGCGGGCGCGCGCGTACCTCCAGGACGGCCTCGGCCTGCTGCGCTCGCTCGACTCGCGGAGCGCGCTCTGCGTCTCGACGTTCGCGGGCCTCTACCGCGCGACGCTCGACCGGATCGAGGAGCGCGGCTACGACGTCTTCGAGGGCCCGCCGCACCTCTCGGCCCTCACGAAGCTCCGGATCGTCGGACGGGGGCTCCTGTGAGGGCGGCGGTCGTGGGCGGCGGCCTCGCGGGGCTGAGCGCCGCGCTCGAGCTCGTCGACGCGGGGCACGAGGTCACCCTGTACGAGGCGCGCCCGACGCTCGGCGGGGCGGTGCAGACGCTGCCGGAGCGAGACGGCGACCCGGCGCCGCCGCCGGACAACGGCCAGCACATCGCGCTCGGCTGCTTCACCGAGTACCTGTCGTTTCTCTCCCGCATCGGCGAGGGCACGTCGTACGTCCGCCGCCCGCTCGTGCTCCCCGTGCTCGCGGAGGACGGGCGCCGCGCCGATGTCAAGCCGAGCGCCGCCGCGCTCTTCTCGTACGCGCACGTGCCGCTGCGCGACCGGTTGCGCATCCCGCTCGTGGCGGCGCGCTGCCGGTCGGCCCAGGCGCGAGCCGGGGAGACGTTCGGCGCCCTGCTGCGACGCCTCGGCTCGAGCGACGCGACGGTCGAGCGGTTCTGGGACGTCTTCATGCGCCCGGCCCTCAACCTCCCCTCGGACGAGGTCGAGGCCGAAGCCGGCCTCTTCACCGTCCGCACCGCGCTGCTCGGGCCGCGCGCGCACTCCGACCTGATCCTCCCGGCGAAGCCCCTCGGCTGGATGCACGGCGACGCCGCCGGCCGCGCGCTCGAAGCGGCGGGAGCGACGATCGAGACCGGCGCGCGGATCGACGACCTCGACGACCTCGACGCCGACGCGGTCGTCGACGCCAGACCGCCGAACGAGCTCGAGCGCTCGCCGATCGTCAGCGTCCACCTGCTCTTCGACCGCGTGCTGCTCGGCACGCGCCTGGCGGCGCTGCTCGGCTCCGACGCCCACTGGATCTTCGACCGCGGCGCGCTGACCGGTCACTCGCCGGACCGCGGCCAGTATCTGACGGTGGTCTCGAGCGGCGTTCCGGAGCTGATGGAGATCCGCGGCCGCGACCTCGTCGAGCGCATCGCCGGCCAGGTGACGGATCGCCTCGGCGACGCCGAGATCCTGTGGTCGCGCGTCAGCCGGGAGCCCGACGCGACGATCGCCTTGCGACCCGGCGTGCAGCGCGGAGCGCCGGGGCTCGTGCGTGCCGGCCTCGCGCGCGCGGGCGCGTGGACAGAAACCGGCTGGCCGGCGACGATGGAGAGCGCGGTGCGCTCCGGCCGCACCGCGGCCCGAGCGCTGTTGTCCGACCTGACAACTAAGGTGGCGGCATGACAGTGGCGCAGGAGCTGAACGCGCTCGACACGGGCGTCGAGCGCGCCGCCGACCGGCTGTTCTCGCTGCAGCATCCGGAGGGTTGGTGGAAGGGCGAGCTCGAGTCGAACGCGACGATGATCGCGGAGCATCTCTTTCTGCTCCACTTCCTGGGCCTGCGCGACCCGGAGACCGACCGGCTGCTGGCGAACGAGCTGCTCGCGCGCCGCCGCGCCGACGGCACGTGGTCGATCTGGTTCGACGGGCCGCCGGATCACTCGGTCACCGTCGAGGCGTATGCGGCGCTGAAGCTCGCGGGTGTCGACGCGGGCGACGCGACGCGCGCGTACATCCGGCGCGGCGGCGGTGTTCCGAAGACGCGGATCTTCACGCGCGCCTTCCTGGCGCTGATCGGCCAGTGGCCGTGGCTCCGCCTGCCGCACGTCCCGGTCGAGCTGATCCTGCTGCCGGCGCAGGGACCGCTGTCCGTCTACGACTTCGCCTGCTGGGCGCGCCAGACGATGGTCGCGCTCTCGGTCGTCGAGGCACTGCGGCCGGTGCGGCCGAGCCCGATCGACCTGAAGGAGATCGGCGGCCGCAAGACGCAGCCCGGCAAGCAGCCGTTTCTCCCGCCGCTTCGCCGCCAGGCGATCGCCGTCGCCGAGCGCTGGGTGCGCGAGCGGCAGGAGGCCGACGGGTCGTGGGGCGGGATTCAGCCGCCGTGGGTCTGGTCGCTCGTCATGCTCGCGGCGCTCGGCCACGGCTTCGAGGACGGGACATTCGCCCGCGGGCTCGCGGGCTGGCAGCGGTTCCTGATCCGCGACGGTGACCGGCTGCGCCCGGAGGCGTGCCAGTCGCCGGTCTGGGACACCGCCCTCGCCGTGCTCGCCCTCCGGGCGGCCGGCGTCCCGGCAGACGACCCTCGTCTCCAGGCGGCCGGCGGCTGGCTGCTGCGCGAGGAGGTGACCGTCCCGGGCGACTGGTCGATCCGCAAGCCCGAGCTCGCGCCCGGCGGGTGGGCGTTCGAGTTCGACAACGATCTCTATCCGGACGTCGACGACACCGCCGTCGTCGTGCTCGCGCTGCGCGAGCTCGGGCTCGGGGACGCGGCCGTGCGGCGCGGGCTCGAGTGGATGGTCGGGATGCAGTCGCGCAGCGGCGGCTGGGGTGCTTTCGACGTGGACAACGAGGCGCTCTGGCTCTACAAGCTGCCGATCTGCGACTTCGGCAAGGTGACCGACGAGCCGAGCTCCGACGTCACCGCGCATGCGCTCGAGGCGCTCGGCCGTGAGCAGGGCTACGACGAGGCGCAGCAGGCGGGTTTGGGCTGGCTGCTCTCCGAACAGGAGCGGGACGGTTCCTGGTTTGGCCGCTGGGGTGTCAACCACATCTACGGCACGGGCGCCGCGGTTCCGGCGCTCGAAGCATGCGGCCTGCCTCCGGACGATCCGGCGATTCGACGCGCGCTCGCGTGGCTCGACTCGGTTCAGCAGCCCGAGGGCGGGTTCGGCGAGGACATTGCCTCCTATGGCGACAGCGACGCGCGCGGCCGCGGCGCCGCAACGGCGTCACAGACCGCGTGGGCGCTGCTCGCGTACGTTTCCGGCGGTGCCTCGGCAGGCTTGTCCGCTCGACGGGCTGCCGAGTATCTTCTTCGAGTTCAGCGTCCCGACGGTGACTGGGACGAGCCGCACTACACGGGGACCGGCTTCCCGCTCGATTTCATGATTCGCTATCACCTGTATCGCCTCACGTTTCCGCTCCTCGCCCTCGGGCGCCTGAGAGAAAGGCTCAACGGATGAAGTTCCCGCTTCGATCGACCGTCCAGATCGGCAAGTACGTCGCCAGCCAGCAGCGCAAGGGCGAGCGCTACCCGCTCGTGCTCATGCTCGAGCCCACTCTTGCCTGCAACATCGCGTGCATCGGCTGCGGGAAGATCCGCGAGTACGAGTCGAACAAGGCGCGGCTGACCGTCGAGGAGTGCGTCGACGCGGGCGTGCAGTGCCCGGCGCCCGTCGTCTCGATCTGCGGCGGCGAGCCGCTCGTCTACAAAGGCATCGAAGACGTCGTCGCCGGCATGCTCGAGCTCGGCAAGAACATCGAGCTCTGCACGAACGCGCTCAAGCTCGAGCAGTTCCTCGACGTCTTCAAGCCGTCGCACCGGTTGACGTTCGTCGTGCATCTCGACGGCATGCGGGAGATTCACGACTACGTCTGCGACTACCCCGGGCTTTGGGACATCGCCGTCGAGTCGATCAAGAAGGCCCGGGCGGCCGGCTTCCGCGTCACCACCAACACCACCGTGTTTAAAGAAACATCGGTGGACGATGTACTGGAGATGATGCACTACCTCACGAACGAGGTTGGCATCGACGGCATGTTGATCGCGCCCGGATACCAGTACTCGCAGATCGACCCGGCGCTGACGATGACCCGCGCGGAGCACGAGGAGAAGTTCCGGATCATCCGCAAGGTCGCACGGCAGCGCGGCTACCGCTGGCTCGCAAGCCCGATCTACCAGGAGTTCCTGACTGGCGACCGCAAGCTGAAGTGCGCGCCGTGGGGCTCGATCACGCGGAATCCGTACGGGTGGAAAGGCCCGTGCTACCTGCTGACAGACGGCATCTTCCCGACGTACGACGCGCTGCTCGACGGGATCGAGTGGGAGGAGTACGGCCCCGGTAACGACCCGCGCTGCGAGCATTGCGGGATCCATTCCGGCTTCGAGCCCTCGGCGGCGTACGAGGCGGCGGGTTCCCTCAAGGAGAGCGCCCGGAGCATGGCTTGGACGCTGACGGGCTGACGTTCGCCTGCGCGATGGCGGTCGAGGAGCGCATCGCGCGCCGCCTCGGGCCGACCGCGCTCGTCGGCCTCGCCGCATCGCGCGGTGTGCCCGAGGGGCGACTCGTGTCCTTCGGCATCGCGGGAGCGCTCGCGCCCGACCTCCCGCTCGGGACGGTCATCGACGCGACCCGTGTCGTCGACGAGTCGGGGGCCGTGCTGTGGGAAGGAGCGCCGCTCGGCGCGGCGACCGCGCGCACGGGAACGATTCTCGGCGCGTCGCGCATCGTCGACGATCCGGCGGAACGGGCGGCGCTGCACAGGAAGACGGGTGCGGAGGCCGTGGACATGGAGTCGGGGCCGCTTGCGCGAAGCGGCCGCCTCGTCGGCTGCCTGCGCGCCGTCAGCGACACGCCGACGCGGCGCCTCGGAGGCGTCGCGCGCGGCGCGACGGCCGACGGGCGCGTCGACGCGCTGGGGTTCCTGCGCGGGTTCGCCCGCGAACCGCTCTTGACGCTGCGAGCGGTCGCCGGCGCCAGACGTGCGCTCAAGAGCCTCGAGGCTCTGACGTGAGCAAGCGGGTGCTGCTGGCCGCGCCCCGCTCCTTCTGCGCGGGAGTCGACCGTGCGATCGAGATCGTGGAGCGACTGCTCGCCGAGCACGGGCCGCCGATCTACGTCCGCCACCAGATCGTCCACAACGACAACGTCGTCCGCCGGCTCGAGCGCCTCGGCGCGGTGTTCGTCGACGACGAGGAGGAGGTGCCGGCGGGCGAGTTCTGTGTCCTGTCGGCCCACGGCGTCGCGCCCGCCGTGCGCGAGAACTGCGAGCGCCGCGGACTGCGCGTCGTCGATGCGGTCTGCCCGCTGGTCTCGAAGGTTCACGCGGAGGCCCGGCGCTACGCCGACACCGGCCATCTCGTGGCGCTCGTCGGGCATGCCGACCACGTCGAGGTGATCGGAACCCGCGGTGAGCGGCCCGAGGCGACGGTCGTGGTCGAGTCGCCGGAGGCAGCCGCGAAGCTGGATTCGGCGGGGAAGCCGGTCGCCGTGATCAGCCAGACGACCCTCTCGCTCGACGACGTGCGGGCCACGGTCGATGCCCTGGAGCAGCGGTTCGGTACGCTCAGGCGGCCTGCCGCCGATGACATCTGCTACGCGACTCAGAACCGCCAGGACGCCGTCAAGCGCCTCGCGGAAGAGGCCACGCTCATCCTCGTGATCGGCTCGCAGACCAGTTCCAACGCCCAGCGGCTCGTCGAGGTGGCGCGGCTCGCCGGCGCCGAAGCGGACTTGATCGACGGCGAGAGCGACCTACCGCCCGGCGTCGCTGCGCACGAGGTGGTCGGCCTCACGGCCGGCGCCTCGACCCCGGAGCAGCTCGTCGAGGACACGATCGCGCGGCTCTCCCGGCTCGGCTACGGCGAGGTCGAGGAGATCACGGTCGCGCGCGAAGACGTGCACTTCCGTCTGCCACGGGAGGTCGCGGCGCAATGACGTCCGTCGAGATCCCGCTCTCGATCGCTGCGGCGCTGCCGAACCTGACCGTGCTCGACATCACGAACGACGTCCAGCGCGAGGTCGCGGCGCAGGGCGGCAGCGGCATCGCGTTCGTCTCGCCGAACGGCGATCCCTCGCTGATTCGCGTGCAGGAGCGCGAGACCGGCTTCTTCTCGGATCTCGAGTGCCTGCTCGAGCGCCTCATCCCGCTCGCCGCCGGCGAGCGCGAGCGTCTCGTCTCGCTCCTCCTCGGTCCGAGGACGGAACAGATCCCGTTCACGGACGGCAATCTGCACCTCGGCACGTACCAGCGCGTCTTCCTCGTCGCCTTCGAAGATCGCTGCGCGGACGAGTGGATGGTCACTGTCGTCGGTTCTGACGCTTCGCGTCAGAACCAAAACTAGGTTCGCCGCTTCGCGGGATACGCGCGCAGGCTTGCGCGTGCGCGCGCCGCATGAGCCCCGGAGGGGCCTGACCCCAGCCTTTCCGATGCCCATCGTGAACGTTTGGATTTGACCTGCCCGCCCCGCCGGGCGCACACTTTCGGTGGGGCATGGAGAGGGCACGAAGGCACCAGCGAGCGTTGGCGCGTGCGGCGTTGATCTTCCTGGCGCTGTGCGCCGAGCTCCTGGGCCGCAGCCTGTCGCACCGCCTCGACTTCGGCCGGCATGTCGCGGCGCCGGGCTACTCGGGCGCCGACTACTACCCGATCCTGCTCGTCGTCGTGAAGGTGGGGCTCGCGCTGATGCTCGCGCGCCTGGCATGGCGCTTCGTCAAGGCGACGCGCCTGCTCCAGACGAACGGCGCGCGCTGCCGGCCGAAGGTGCGCATCGAGCTCTCGCCGAAGCTCTGGCTCGGCTCCTTCCTCGCGACGTCGCTCATCTACCTCGTGCAGATGGACGCAGAAGGGATCTCGACCGGACGCTGGCCGCTGCTCGGCCCCTGGCTCCACACGGGGGCGCTGCCCGTCTTCGCCGTTCTCTCCGTCGTCGTCGCTCTCCTCTACCGAGCCGTCGAGCAATGGCTCGCGGAGTACGAGACATACGCGCACCGGACGGCGCTGCGCGCCAGGCGAGCGCCTGCGGCGGTGCCCGCGCCGCGCGCCGCGCTCGACGATCCGATCGCACCACGCAGTCTCTTCGGGCTCGCGTTCGAGGTTCGCCCCCCGCCGCTCGCGGCGTAGGCAACTTCACCTCGTTCCACTCGACTGCTGGAGGCTGCTGTGAACGCAGAGCTCGTCTCTGAACTCGATGTACCGCGACAACGAACCGCCCGCGCCCGCCTCGTCTCGGCGCTCGGGCCGTTGACCGCTCTCGCCGGCGCGATCTGGGCGATCGCCCAGCCGTACCGCGTCACGCTGCTGCATCCGCACGGACAGGGTTTCTGGTGGCTTTTCGTCGAGCCCCCGCTGCTCGTGATCGCCGTCGGACTCTTCTTCTACCTCGCGATCGTCCCCGGGCTGCTCGAGGACTTGGAGGAGGCCGGTGGAACCTCCCGCTGAACACGTCCACTGGCTGTTCGCCACCGGCGTGCTCCTGCTCGGCCTCTGCCTGCTGGCCGAGGCGATCGTCGGCTCGGAGATCTGGACCCGTCGGGCCTGGCGTGCGTATCTCTGGCCCGGCCTCGCGTTCGCACTCGGCGTCCTGATGTGGCCGGTGATGACCTTCTACACCAACTCCTCGATCCACATGCTCGCGCACGGTGCCTGGGCCGAGCTGATGATGTTCGCGGGCGCGGTCGAGCTTGCCCGCGTGCGCGGGAAGCTGCACTCGAGCGCCTGGAGCCTCGCGATGGCGGCCGCCCTGTTCGGTTCCGGTGTTGCGTTTCTCGTGCACGAGCAGAACGCGTGGCTCTTCATGCGCTCGGCGTTCCTGCATCATTTGATGGGCTGGACGCTCGTCGCCGCGTCCGTGTTCCCGCTCGCCCGCGCCGTGCGGCCACGGTCGAGCGTCGCTGCCACCGGGTTCGCGCTGACGTTCGTCGTCCTCGCGGTGATCCTGTACTGCGACCGTGACGTCGCGCCGGTCTTCGGCCATATCTCGCCGCTCGCGGGAGCCCCGCACCGATGAGGCGGGCACTCCTCGTCGGCGTCTTCGCCGCGCTCGCGCTGCCGGGGCAAGCATTCGCGCACGCGACGCTCGAGCACACCTCGCCGGGGTTCGAGCAGCGGCTGGCGACATCCCCGCGCACGGTCACGCTGAGCTTCGACCAGTACGTCGAGCGGCTTCCGTACGCGATCCGTCTCTACTCGACGCGCGCCGAGCTTCCCGTTCCGCGTATTCGCGTCGACGGACGAACGCTCGTCGCGTCCCTGCCGAAGCTCGGCCGCGGCGGGTACACGATCCGCTGGCACGCTCTCTCCGGCGACGGCCACGTCGTGTCAGGCGTGTTCACCTTCGGCGTTCGTGCCGAGGCCCCGGCGCCGACGCAGGCCTTCGGAGCATCGGGGCCCACGCGCACGGAGGACGTCGTGCGCTGGCTCTACTTCCTGTCGCTTGCCCTCGTCGTCGGCGGTCTCGGTTTCAGGCTGCTCGTCGCGCGCCGGCGCCTGCCGGACCGCTTCTTCGCGATCGCGGGGATCGGCGTCTTCGCCACGCTCAACATCGGCATCGCTGCGTTTCTGCTGCGTGCCGAGGACGCGCTGCAGCTGCCGTTCGGCCGCCTCCTCTACGGCGATTTGAGCCCGATCGCGCGCACCCGCTTCGGCTCGGCGTTCGTCGCCATGACGCTCGGCTTCGCCCTCGTCGCCGCGCTCGTCTTCCTGGCGTGGCTGACCGACCGTGACATCTTCCTCTGGCCGGCCTTCGTCGTCTCGCTCATCTTCGTCTCCGGCCTGTCGCTCTCGGGGCACTCGGCCGCCGACGCCGGTTCCTCGTGGAAGTCGGAGCTCGCCGACTGGGCGCACCTCTCGGCGGCGTGCCTCTGGATCGGCGGGCTCGTGCAGCTCACGGCGGTGGTGTGGCCGCTCCTCCCGGAGCTGAGGCGTCCGGCCTTGCTCGCGTTCTCGCGGCTCGCGACCGTGTGCGTCGGCGTGCTGCTCCTCGCCGGCGTCTACCTCGCGATCCTGCGCCTGCCGCAGCTGAGCGACCTCTGGAGCACGAGCTACGGCCAGATCCTGCTCGTGAAGATCGGCCTCGTCGCGCTTGCGTTCGCGTGGGGCGGTCTGCACAAGCTGCGTGCAGTGCCGGTGGTCGCGCGCGACGGAACCGTGCCCCGGCTCCGAGCGAGCCTCGCGGGTGAGAGCATGGTCGGCATGATCGTTTTGCTCGTGGCCGCGATCCTCGTCAACGCGAAGCCTCCCGTCTAGATGCTCTGGGCGATCTCAGGCGGCGCAGGCTTCCTCGGCCTGCACCTCGCCCGGCGGCTGCTCGCCGACGGCCACGACGTCCGCACGGTCGACGTGGCGCCGCTCGACGACGCCGCCCTCGAGCAGTCGGTCCAGGAGCTCCGCGGCGACATCCGCGACCGCGAGCGCGTGCGCGAGCTCGTCACGGGCGCCGACGTCGTCGTGCACGCAGCGGCGGCGCTCCCGATCCAGGCGTCGCGCGACTCGATTCGCTCGGTGAACGTCACGGGCACCGAGCACGTGCTTCAGGAGGCGCGCAACGCCGGCGTGGGTCGCGTCGTCTTCATCTCCTCGACGGCCGTGTACGGCGTGCCGGAGAAGCACCCGATCGAGGAAGACGACCCGCTCGTCGGCGTCGGCTGGTACGGCGAGTCCAAGATCGATGCCGAGGCGCTCTGCCGCGTCGCGGCTGTCGACACGACGATCGTGCGGCCGAAGACGTTCATCGGGCCCGAACGCCTCGGCGTCTTCGAGATCCTGTTCGACTGGATCCGCGAGGGACGCCGCATCTACATCCTCGGCAAGGGCCACAACCGCTACCAGCTCCTCGCGGTCGAGGATCTCGTCGACGCCATCGTGCGCGCCGCGACCGTGCCGGAGGCGGCCCGCGAGACGCTCAACGTCGGCGCGACCGAGTTCGGGACCGTCCGCAGCGACCTGCAGGCGCTGATCGACCACGCCGGCTCGACCTCACGCTTGCAGCCTGTGCCGGTGAAGCCCGCGGAAGCCGCTCTGCGAACGCTCGAGCTGCTGCGCGTCTCACCGCTGGCGGAGTGGCACTACAAGACCGCGCACAAGGACTCGTTCGTCGACACGTCGCGGGCGCAAAACGTTCTCGGCTGGCAGCCGCGCCTGTCGAACAAGGACGCGCTGATCGAGACGTACGACTGGTACCTCGCGAACCGCGAGCGCGTCGGTGCCGCGGGCGTCACGCACCGCGTCCCCTGGAACCAGCAGGCCCTCGGGCTGCTCAAGCGCCTCTCGTGATCGTCCTCTCGCAGCAGGAGGTCGAAGAGCTCCTCGACCTGGATGCGCTCATCGACGCGCTTGCGGAGGCACACCGTGAGCTGAGCGAGGGCAAGGCGTCGATGCCGCCGCGCATCGCCGCGTTCGCCGAGCGCGGCGGGCTACTCGGCGCAATGCCTTCGTACCTGCCGTCGGCGGGGCTCGCCTGCAAGCTCGTGACGCTCTTCCCCCGGAACACGGACCGGCACACGCATCAGGCGTTGATCGGCGTGTTCGACCCCGCGAACGGCAGCCCCGTCGCGTTGATGGACGGCACCTACATCACGGCGACGCGCACGGCCGCGGGCAGCGCACTGGCGACGCGTCTGCTCGCGCGCAAGGACGCGAAGGTGCTGGCGATCCTCGGCGCAGGTGTGCAGGCGCGGACGCACGCCGACGCCCTCCGGCGCGTTCGAGACTTCGACGAGGTTCGCGTCGCGTCGCGCAATCCCGACCGCGCGGCGGCCACGGCGCAGGAGATCGGCGCGACGGCGGTCGAGTCCTTCGAGCAGGCGGTGCGTGGGGCCGACGTCGTGGCGGCGACCACGCACGCGGGCGAGCCGATCGTGCTGCGCGAGTGGCTCGAGCCCGGCGCGCACGTCAACTCGGTCGGCGCGAATCCGGAAGGGAGCGGCGAGGTCGATCCCGCGATCGTGCGTACGGCCGCAGTCGTCGCCGTCGAGGATCGCGGCTCGACGCTCGCGCCGCCGCCGGCGGGCGCGCCCGAGTTTCGCGACGGTGCGCCGGACGTCGTCGAGCTCGGCGAGCTCGTTGCCGGCACTCGTCCCGGGCGCCGCTCTCGGGATGAGGTCACCCTGTATAAGTCAGTCGGCGTCGCCGTCCAGGACGCCGCCGCGGCAGCGCTGGTGCTCGCCGCTGCGCGTTTGCGATCGGTCGGCCGGGAGATCGAGTTGGAGGAAGCAAGATGAGCAGCAACAACGACTTCAAGCCGGGCCTCGAGGGCGTCGTCGCCGTCGAGACGGAGATCGCCGAGCCCGACCGGGAAGGCGGGTCGCTGCGCTATCGCGGCATCGACATCGAGAACCTCGTCGGCCACTACCCGTACGAGAACGTCTGGGGCCTGCTGGTCGACGACGACCTCCACTCGAAGATGCCCGACCCCGAGCCGTACGAGCCGGCCAAGCTCACCGGCAACGCGCCTGCCGACCTGCAGGCGGAGACGGCGCGGCTCGCCGGGGAATGGAAGCTCGGCAAGCTGAACGAGATCTCCGACGACCAGGCGCGCGAGGATCTCGGCCGCCTCTCCGCGCAGATGATGGCGATCGTCGCGCGCTCCGCGCGCGTCGCGGACGGCCACACCGAAGCCGTGCCGGACAACGTCGTCGCCCAGGGAAGGACGGCCGCCGAGAAGTTCCTGCTGCGCTGGCGCGGCGAGGCCGATCCGCGGGCGGCGAAGGCGATCGACACGTACTGGATCTGCACCGCCGAGCACGGGCTCAATGCGTCGACGTTCACGGCACGGGTCGTCGCCTCGACCGGCGCCGACTGCGGGGCCGCGCTGTCGTCGGCAGTGGGGGCGCTGTCCGGCCCGCTGCACGGTGGGGCGCCCGCGTACGTCAAGCCGATGCTCGAGGAGGTGCAGGCGACGGGGGATCCCGAGAAGTGGGTGCACGACGCGCTCGCGGCGCGCAAGCGGATCATGGGCTTCGGCCACCGCGTTTACCGCGCCGAGGACCCGCGCTCTCGCCTCCTGAAGCGCACCGCGAAGGAGCTCGGCGCGCCGAACGTCGAGGTGGCGGAGCAGCTCGAGGAGGTGGCGCTGAAGGCGCTGCAGGAGCGGTCGCCCGATCGCGTGCTCGCGACGAACGTCGAGTACTACTCGGCGATCGTCCTCGACGTCGCCGAGATCCCGCCGCCGCTCGTGCCTGCGATGTTCGCGTGCTCCCGCGTCGCCGGCTGGTCGGCGCACATCCTCGAGCAGAAGCGAACCGGACGCCTCTTCCGTCCGTCGGCCCGCTATGTCGGACCGGCCGAGCGCAGCATCAACTGAGCTCACGTCGTACCGGGATCGGTTTCCGATCCTGGAACACACGACGTACCTGATCAACCACTCGCTCGGCGCGATGCCGGCCGCCGCAGACGAGCGAGTGGCGGAGTACTCGCGCATGTGGCGCGAGCGCGGGATCCGCGCCTGGGGCGAGGGCTGGTGGGACATGCCGCTCACCGTCGGCGACCAGATCGGGCGCATCATCGGCGCGGCGCCCGGCTCGACCGTGATGCACCAGAACGTCGCCGTCGCAGAGGCGATCGTCCTCTCATGCTTCCGCCCGGTCGACCCGCACCGCAACCGTGTCGTGTACGAGGCGGGGAACTTCCCGAGCGTCCGCTACCTCTACCAGGCGCAGGCGGAGCTCGACGTCGTCGTCGTGCCCGACGACCGCGCGATTCTCGAGGCGATCGACGAGCGCACGCTGCTCGTCCCGGTCACGCACGTGCTGTTCAAGACGGCGGAGATCCAGGACGTCGAGGCGATCGTCCGGCGTGCGCACGAGCTCGGCGCGCACGTCGTCCTCGATGCGTACCAGTCCGCCGGGATCGTCCCGCTCGACGTGACGGCTCTCAACGTGGACTTCGCCGTCGGCGGCAGCGTGAAATGGCTCTGCGGCGGCCCCGGCAACGGCTGGCTGTACGTGCGTCCTGATCTGGCGGACGTGCTCGAGCCGACGTTCATGGGCTGGCAGGCGCACGCGCGGCCGTTCGGCTTCGAGCCGGAGCTCGAGTACGCGCACGGCGCCGCACGCTTTCTGACCGGCACGCCGAACGTGCCGGCCCTGTACGCGGCGACGGCCGGTTACGACCTGGTCGAGGAGGTCGGTGTCGAGCGCATCCGCGAGAACTCGCTGCGCCAGACGGAGCTCCTCATCGACCTGGCCGACGCCGCCGGCTTCGAGGTCGGCAGCCCGCGCGACCCCGAGCGCCGCGGCGGCACCGTCACCGTGCGCACACCGGAGTTCGAGGCCGTGCACAAGGAGCTCGCGGAGCGGCAGATCCTGTGCGACTTCCGCCCCGACGCGGGGCTCCGCCTCGGCCCGCACTACTACAACAGCGACGACGAGCTGCGCTTCGCGATCGCGCAGATCTCGGAGATCGTCGAGTCCGGCGCGTACGAGCGCCATCTCGGAGCGGTCGCGCGCTTCTAGCGCTGCGTCGGGCAGAACTTGTCCTGCCCGAGGAACTGCATGAACAGTGCGTCCATCTGCGCCTCGTACGCACGGTCGGCGCTGCTCGACGGGTTGTAGTCGTGGAGCCCCGCACCCTCCCATTGCACGTCCGGGGTGACGCCGGGGCCTTCGACGGTGATGCGATAGCGCTTCCCGTTGCCGGCCGGGCGCGGGTTGTTCGGATAGCCGGGCAGGGTGTTGTCGTGCGTCGGCCAGAAGCTGTAACAGAACGCGCCGCTCCCTCTGCGGAAGGAAATCGACGTCTCGCGTTTCCAGCCATCGCCATAGGCGGAGTCGAACGTGTCGATGTAGAGGCTCCGGCCGTAGCGGTCGTTCGGCGCGCCGTCCTTGCCGATCCCGAAGCCGTAGACGGCGTTGCCGGCGTACGTCAGCCGGCCGAAGAGGTCGTGCGCCTGGCCCTTGAAGGCCCAGTCCGTGTGCACCTCGAGCTGGGCGAGCGGGCCGGTCCAATGCGAGATGTGGAGCTCCCACTGCGTCTGCCGCGGCTGCCACGGTGGATAGCCGCGGTGCGGCAGGTACGGCTGCCACGCCTGCAGCGCCCAGTACGAGCTGTCCGGCGCCTTGCACGCGGCCACCTCGTACACGAGCGTCGGACCGTCGTACTTCGCGCAGCGGTTCTTGAACGTCTTCCAGACGAGGCGGTGACGGGACTTCCAACCGCCGCTCCAGTCGAGCCTGAAATGGACCTGCGGCACGGTCTGGCTCGGCGGCAATGCGTTGACGGCGCCCCACGCGAGCAGGTGGAACGTCCGGCCGCGGGCGCGGTAGGTCACCATCGCCGTGCCGCGGGCGTTGACGGCGAGCTTGACGCCCGCCGCGTTCACGTCGACCCTCTCCCCGGCAGTGGCAGCGGCCGGAGCGAGCGTCAGGAGCAGCAGGGCGAGTGCGAGGGGGCGCATCGCGGCGCGGAGGGTAGCCGCGATTCCCTCCTTCGAGGGACGTCCTAACAACTTTCTTAAGAAGAGGGTCGAAGCTAGCCATGTGAGGAGCTTCGCCGCCGCTCTCTCCGCCCTCCTGCTCCTGCCCGCCGCCGCCTCCGCCTCGCAGCTGATCGACCGAGGCGCCACGGGAATCCGGCTCACCGTGAACGCCCGCGGCCAGGCGCTGCTCACGTATCGGGCGCAGGGGAGTTCCCATCGCGTCGTCGCCTGGGGCGCCGTCAACGCCCGCTACCCGAACCCGAGCATCCCGCAGGTCCAGTTTCAGAAGGACTACTCCGGCCGCAGCTGGTCGAGCGCCGGGAGCGCCTGTCGGCCCTACACCGGCCCGAAGCTCGCGTTCTTCGTCACCGGGTGCCAGGCACCGGACGGGTCCTACTGGGCCGTGCAGGCCTGGCGGCGGACACTGCCGAACTTCGGTGGCCGCCCGACGGGGATGCTCGGGGCGAACGAGCTGCACCTTTCCCACTGGACCGGCGAGCCCGCGAAGCTCGAGGCGTGGACGGACTGGGTGTACGCCGGCCGCTACCAGCACCTGTTCGGCCGCCTGACCTACGCGGGACAGCCCGTCTACGGCTTCAGCGCGACTCGCGCCGGGTCACCTCTCGACGACTACGGGCGCAACATCTACGTCGACACGTTCGATTCCCGTTACGGAAAAGGGTGGCGACGCGAGAACGGCTTTCTCGCCCACCGGCCGACAGGCGTCTTCTGTTACGGCTTCTACCCGTTCACGGCACGAGGCCCCGGAACCGGGACGAAGTACCGCCTGACGGTCGTCGGGCCGGGCGTGACGCCCGACGTCAGCATCGTCGTCGACGGACTGCGCAGCTACGACCGGCACAACTCGGCGGACGTCGCCTACGAGCAGCAGCAGAACGCGCTGCAGGATTCGCTGGGCGACAAGAAGTGCAGAGTTCACTGAGCGAGGAGCTCGAGCAAGCGCTCGGCATAGCACGGCGCCGTCGGCTCGTCCTCGTGCCTGAAGTACGCATACACCGGCTCCTTCACGTCGCGTAGCCGCGCGGCCCACTCCAGCAGCTCGCCGTCGGAGTACGGCGGGTCGCGGAAGCGGACGTAGCGGAAGGGCGCCTCGTGCTCGAGGTCGTTGACGCGCACCGTGCCGGCGGCGGCGAGCCGCGGCTCGATCCCGTCCCAGCTGCCGTGCTCGAGATCGAACGCGACCTGTGCGCCGGGGTCGAGCGAGCCGAGGATCAGCTCGAGCATTCCCTCGTCGCGCGCGCTCTTGAGCGAGACGCGCGTCGGCCCGAGCCGCTCGCCGAGGAGTCGCACGCGCGCACCGAACTCCGCGACGATCCGCGGCCTGTTGCCCGCCAGCTTCGGCGCGAACGTGAAGCCCGGCGGCGTCTGCTCTGCCCAGCGGACGAACTGATCCTCCGCCGGCAGCCGGTAGCCCGTCGTGTTCAGCTCCACTGTCGAGAAGTGCTTCGCGTAGTGGGCGAGGAACTCCTTCGAGTCGGTTCCAGCCGGGTAGAAGCCAGGCTTCCACGACGGATAGCTCCAGCCGGAGGTGCCGACCTGCACCCCGGTTACACTCGCTTTCCCCGTGGCCGTCATGCCGGAACAGTTAACCGAGAACACGATCGCCGTTCTCGACCACGGCTTCGTCGCGCTCGACGGGGCGCTCGCATCCGATCTCGCCGTCGTCAACGGCGCCCGGGTCTCGTTCAACCAGGTGTCGGACGAGCTGGCGGAGCGCGACCAGGGGCTGATCCGCTTTCTCATGCGCGAGCGGCACGGCTCGCCGTTCGAGCACGGCTATTTCCGCTTCATCGTGAAGGCCCCGCTCTTCGTCGTGCGCGAGCACCACCGCCATCGTGCGGGGCATTCGTACAACGAGTGGAGCGGGCGTTACTCGAAGATGGAGCCCGAGTTCTACGTGCCCGACTACGTGCGCACGCAGGTCGGCAAGCCGGGCGCGTATTCGTTCGAGCCCGTCGACGACGTGACGCGCGACGCCGCGCGGCGCGAGATCGAGGACAACGCGACGCGCGCGTTTCAGGCATACGAGCGGATGCTCGAGCAGGGCGTCGCGAAGGAGGTTGCGCGCACCGTCCTGCCGCTCTCGACGTACACGAAGTACTACTGGAGCTGCAATCCGCGAAGCCTTATGCATTTCTGCTCGCTGCGGAACCACGAGGCCGCGCAGTTCGAGATTCGCCAGTACGCCGCCGCGGCCGAGACGTTCCTCGAACGCTTGATGCCGGTCACCCACGCCGCGTTCGTCGAACGCGGCCGCGTTGCTCCCTAGGCGCTGGTCGGCTTGAGGACGATCTGGTTCGGCCGGAAGTGGTTCGCCGGCGTCTGGCGCACGACGACCCACCCGTTCTTGTCGAACTGCTCGAGCGCGTAGGCGGCCGACAGCCGGACCGACGTCGCGCCGTCGACGTTGATCGTCCCGCAGGAGACGAGCGGCTTGCCGCCCTTCGTCAGGTAGAGCGCGTAGTAGCCGCCGCTCGTCAGCTTCGGCAGCCCGGTGATGTGCAGCAGCATCGGCCAGTTGCCGGCCTCGTCGGCGCTGCCGAGCTTCAGAGTCGCGAACGCTCCGCGCGCGAGCGCCGTGCCGCGCAGCTGGACCGTCTCGTTCGCCTTCAGCGACGTTGCGCTGTCGGTGGAGCTGGTCGCCTGGCCGACGAGCAGGCCGACGACGAGCGCCGTCGCCAGCGCAGCGGCGAGCAGCAGCACGCGGCGGGCGTTCCCGGACTTGCGCTTCCGGCCGAAGAGCGGCTGCAGCGAGTCCTCCGGCCACGGGACCGACTCCAGCTCGGGCGAGAGCTCCGGCGGCGGGCCTGCCTGGACGAGCAGCTCGTGCGTGCGGTACAGCCGCGCACGCTCCTCCGGCGAAACGTCCGCCGAGATCAGATCGTCGAAATCGGGGTGCTTCACCCGAGCTCTCCTTCCAGCAGGTCGGCGAGATGGCCGAGCCCGGCGCGTGTGCGCGTCTTGACCGTGCCCAGTGGGATGTTCAGATAATCCGCGACCTCGCTCTGCGACAGGCCGCCGTAGTACGCGAGCTCGATCACCTCGCGTTCGTTCGGCCCGAGGCTCTCGAGGGCGCGATGCACGCGCCACTGCGTGTACGACATCTCCGCGCGCTCGGCCGGCGTCGGTTCGTCGGAGGGCAACTCGGGGCCTTCGCCGGCAGGCTCGCTGCGGCCGCGGCTGCGGTCGACGATCGCGTTTCGCGCGACGGCGTACAGCCACGGCGCGCCGGCGCCGCGGTCGGGCTTGTACGTGCGCGCCGAGCGCCAGATCGCCGCAAACGTCTCCTGCACCGCGTCCTCCGCGGCCATGCGGTCGCCGAGGCGGCGAAGGGCGAGCCCGAAGACCGAGCGGGCATAGCGGCGGTAGAGGGCCTCGAACGCGTTTGCGTCGCGGCCGGCCACCCGGCGGATGAGCTCGCCGTCGCTGATCGTCGGGTCGTCGACGAACGGCTCGCGGAGAGCCGATTCCTTCCTGCCCTCGAGGGGCAGAGCCGACGGCAATGCATAGACGCCCATCTCTCCTGGATCTCTACGCATTTCCACGTCCCGCGGATTGCACCACAAACCGCAGGCAGTCGAGGCAGCGCGGCGCGGCCGCAAGGCCTACGCCGCATCTGCCAAGAGGCTAGACCGCGCCGCTGACCGTGTCGATCGCCGCCTGGATCGCATCGCCCAGGCCGCTCCACGTCACCGCGAGGAGCACGCCGACCACGACCACAGCCAGGATCAGCGCATACTCCACGAACGTCTGGCCCTGCTCGTTGCGCATGCGCCTGAGCAGCACCTCAGACATCGGAACCTCCCCATCCTCGTTTGCGGGCGTATTGCCCTCGCTCGAGGTGTACATCCCGGCCCCGCGCGGATTGAAGGCCCGAACAGGTGGATCGAGCTAGACCTTCAGTCACAGCGGCAAAGGCAGCACAAAACGCTTACGAACCTTTAACGGGGGTGGGGCGTCGGAATCAGCGCTGCCAGGGAAAACCCAGGCAACCGCTTGATCAAGGGGGTTCCGCAATGCGCAGGGTGATATTTCCGGTCGTCTCGGCACTGGCGTTGATCCTGGCCGCGCCGGCGTCGTCGGCGACCGTGACGGTCTCGATCAAACGCGCCGGCTTCACGCCGAAGACCGTCAACATCAACCAGGACGACTCGGTGACGTGGACGAACAACGACACGATCAACCACCAGGTCGTCGCCAACAACGGCAACTACGCGTCCCCGATCCTGGGGCCCGGGAAGTCGTGGACGCACCCGTTCCACAGCGGCGGGACGTTCCGCTATCACGACAGCTTGCATCCCGCGCTGACCGGAAGCGTCGTCGTGAAGGGGGCGCCGCCCGAGGTCTCGCTCGCGGCATCGGCGCCCGTCGTCAAGTACGGCGGGACGGTCACGCTCACCGGAGCGGTCTCGAACAAGAAGGCCGGCGTGACGGTGACGCTCGTGCAGCTCCCGTTCGGGCAGACGACGAAGCAGGTGATCGCGACGCTGCAGACGACGACCGGCGGCGCGTTCTCCTACACGGTCACGCCGCAGGTGAACACCACGTACCAGGCGCAGTGGCCGGGGAAGTCGGAGAGCTCGGTCACGGTGCAGGTGCAGCCGGCGATCAAGCTGCCGTTCGTCTCGAAGAGCGGCTACTTCCACTTCTACGTCACGGCCGGCACGTCGTTCGCCGGCAAGAAGGTCTACCTGCAGCGTTACACGCTGGCACGCACGTGGGTGAACGTCAGGACGCTGGTGCTCGGGCAGAAGTCAGGCCGGATCATCTCTCTGAAGGCCGTCAAGCGCATCGTGCCGCGCGGCCGCTGGTCGATCCGTGTCTTCATGCCTGCAACCGAGATGGGCGGCGGCTATCTCGATGCCTGGAGCGGGACGCAGCCGGTCGTCAGGAAGTAACAGGTGTAGGGCGGTGAGAGAGCGCGGCTCCGCCTAAGCCGCGCTCTCGAACCTCTGGGCGACCCCGTCCCAGTTCACGACGTTCCACCACGCTTCGAGGTAGTCGGGGCGGCGGTTCTGGTACTTGAGGTAGTACGAGTGCTCCCAGACGTCGATCCCGAGCAGCGGCGTGTGGCTCTGCATGATCGGCGAGTCCTGATTCGCGGTCGAGTACACGGCGAGGCCCGTGCCGTCGTGGACGAGCCAGGCCCAGCCTGAGCCGAAGCGCTTCACACCTGCGTCGTTGACGGCGCTCTTGAGCGCGTCGAAGCCGCCGAAAGCCGACTCGATCGCATCCCCCAGCGCACCTGACGGCTCGCCGCCGCCGTTCGGCCCCATGATCTCCCAGAAGAGCGAGTGGTTCGCGTGCCCGCCGACGTTGTTGCGCACGGCGGCGCGCTTGTCCTCGGGGATGATCTCGATGTCGGCGAGGATGTCCTCGATCGACCGGTCAGCCCATTCGGTTCCTTCGAGGGCCTTGTTCGCGTTGTCGACGTACGCCTGGTGGTGCTTGTCGTGGTGGACGCGCATCGTCTGCTCGTCGATGTGCGGCTCGAGCGCGCTGTAGTCGTACGGCAGAGGCGGGACCTCGAAGGCCATCAGTCGGCTCCTTTCGTGGGGTACGGCGAGGATATGCTCCCGGGCCATGGCCACGCTCGCCTTCAAGTTCGCCGAGATCGCGCCACGCCAGCTGAGGCCCGAGCTCTACGAGCTCGATGGCATCTCGCGCGCGACGATCGAGGCGCACTACAAGCTCTACGAGGGGTACGTCAACAAGCGCAACGAGATCCTCGGCAAGCTCGACGGCGTCGATGCCGCGAGCGCGAATCAGGTCTACTCCGACCTCCGTGCCCTGAAGGTGGACCTGACGTTCGCGATCGGCGGCATCAAGAACCACGAGATCTACTTCGAGCACCTCGGCGGCGGCGGCGGCGATCCCGACGGCATGATCCGCGACCTCATCGATCGCGACTTCGGGTCCTTGCAGAACTGGCGCAACGACCTGAAGGCGACCGGGATGGCCGGACGCGGCTGGGCGTGGACCGCCTACGACTGGGACGAGGGCCGCCTGTTTAACTACGTCGGCGACGCACAGAACACCTTCCCGATCTGGAACGCGACGCCGCTGATCGCGCTCGATGTCTACGAGCATGCCTACTTCCTCGACTACCGCACGGACCGGGCGTCGTACATCGACGCGTTCTTCGACAACCTCGACTGGTCGACGGTCAACGACTGGGTGTCGAAGTACCACATTCAGAAGTAGGTCGGAATGACGACGGCGCTCCTCGTCGTCGGCGGGTACGTCCTCGGCTCGATGCCGTGGGGGTACTGGCTCGTGCGGCTCGTCAAGCACGAGGACATCCGGCGTCAGGGCAGCGGCAACATCGGCGGCACGAACGTCTGGCGGGTGTACGGGTGGCGGCTCGGCCTGCCGGTCGTCGTGCTCGACACGGCCAAGGGCTTCGTGCCTGCATTCGTCGGCGCGCTCGTCGTCTCGGATCTGGCCGGTGTGCTCGCCGGCTCGGCGGCGATGGTCGGCCATTCGCGGCCGCTGTTCCTGAAGTGGCAGCGCGGCGGGAAGATGGTGGCCACGGCCGGGGGTGCCTTCCTCGGGGTCGCACCGCTCGTCGGCGCGGTCGGCGCCGTCGTGTGGATCGCCGTGTTCGTGCTGTTCCGCTACGCGTCGCTGGCGTCGATGCTCGCGGCAGTCTCGCTGCCGATCGCGGCCGCGCTGCTCGGCGAGTCGTGGCCGGTCATCGTCTTTGCCGCGATCGCCGCGGTCGCGATCATCTTCCTGCACCGCGCGAACATCGCGCGCCTGCGTTCAGGAACCGAGAACCGGTTTCGCTTCCGGCGGCCCGCCAAGCCAGTCGCCGAGCGTGGTGTGGCGCGCGGCGGGCGCGCCTGAGTCGAGCTCACCGCGTAGCTCGCCGACCGTCCCGTATCGCTCCGCGACGACGTCGTGGGAGTGAATGGTCTCGAAGTTGAGCTGGCGCGCAAGCACGAAGTCGGCGTCGCCGAGCTCGGTGTAGCGCTCGAGCACCGCCTGCAGCGCGATCCGAACCGAGTCCTCGACGAAGCGCGGCTGCAGGTGCGCGTGCTCGACGACGAACAACTCGTCCGGGCGCTTCAGCAGCTCGTAGATCGGCGAGCTCATCGAGCTCTCGACGATGCGAGCCAGCTGCTCCGCGTTCACGGCCTCGTCGGTGCCGACGTACAACGTGCCGCGGCCGCGCTGGTTGTGCGTCGCGAGCGGGACGAGCTCGAGGATGCGCTCGACGTCCTCGCCGTCGAACCCCGCCTGGAGCAGCCGCTCCGACGCCTGGCCGCGCACCAGCCCTTGCGCGCACGGGCACGCGTTGATGCCCGTCGCCTCGACGCCGACGATCCGCCGCACCCCCGCGTCGGACGCCGCTGCGATCCCGATCAGCGCGATCATCTCCTGCGTGGCGAGGCCGGTCACGGGCGTGCGTCGCGCGAGCGGGTAGCGCGCACGGATGCGGACTTCGGCCCGCCCCGCGCGCTGCCGCGCGACGATGCGGCGCGCGATGTGCGCCGCCAGCTCCTCGACGAGGAAGGCCTCCTCGAGGACGACTTCGTCGATCGCCTCTTCGAACACCTCGGGGAAGCGCGACATGTGCACGCCCTTCTGGCGCGGATCGAGGTCGACCCCGCAGTCGATCTGCGCCGAGACGAGCTTCTCGGCGCCGCCCCAGCGCAGCCGGATCGCCTTCTCCACGCCCTGGACGCCGGCGCGCGACAACCCGAGCCGAACCTCGGGTGTCGAGGCCTGCAGGTCGTCGAGGAGAGGACGCGGCCGGGCCACGGAGACAGGTTAGTGTCAGGCACCCCAGTGGCTGCATCGGATTCCGACTTCCCGTTCCTCGTCTCGCTTGCCGCGCACGATCTGCGCACGCCGCTCGCGACGATTCACGGGTTCGCGCAGACGCTCATCAGAATGGAGGATCTCGGCGAGCCGAAGCAGCGCTACATGGAGATGATCGACGCCGCGTCGCGACAGCTCGCGGAGCTGCTCGACGAGCTGGGGACTGCTGCGCGGATCGAGACCGGCCGGTACGAGCCCAGCCTGCAGCCGGTGGACGCGTTCGGCCTCGCGCAGGTCGCCGCCGCCAATCTCGGCGACGACCGTGTGCGGGTCAGCGGCGAGGGCCGCGAGGTGCACGTCGACCCGGACGCAACGGGTCGGGGGATCTCGGCGCTCGCCCAGGCGGCGCTCCGCCACGGCGGCCTCGACGAGGTGACGCTCCACGTGGACGGGGCGACGCTCGCGCTCTCGCCGGTGACGGCGTCCGCCGCGCCCGTCGTCCTGGGCGAGGAGCTGCGTGACCTCGGCGCAGCCGTCGCCGTGCGCGTCGTGCGTGTCCTCGGCGGCTCCGTCGATCTCGACGGGGACACGCTGGCGATCACGCTGCCGGAATGACGCGCGCCGCGCAGGTCAGTCTCCTGCGCTGGCTCCGCCGCCAGCTCCAGCAGCCGACGACGACGCGTGAGCACCTCGAGGCGGCGATCGAGAACGACGACCCCTCCGAGGTACGGCGCCTCCTCGCCGACGTTCCCTTCACGGACGAGCAGCGCCGCCACGTCGACGGCCTCCTCGACTCGTGGGAGGACAACCGCTAGCGCTACGCCGTTGCGCCGTGCGCGACGAGCAGCTCCCGCAGCCGCGCGTCACCGTGCTGGTCGGCGGCCATCAACGGTGTGTAGTCGTCCTGCTGCCGTGCATTGGGGTCCGCGCCGGCGTCGAGCAGGAGCTTCGCGATCGAGTGGCGGACGTCCGGGTCCTGCGCAGCGGCTGCATTGTGCAGCGGCATCACCTTCATCGGATTGCGCGAAGCCGAGTTCACCTCGGAGCCGGCTTCGACGAGGACGCGCGCGGTTTCCTCGTGACCGAAGAAGCTGGCGAGGCCGAGCGGCTGGAAGCCGTCGGCGGCCCAGGCATTCGCGAGCGACGGATCGGCGGCGACCAGCCGGCGCACGCGCTCGGCTTCGCCGAGCGCCGAGGCCTCGAAGATGTCGAGCTCCCGGCCGGTGGCGAGCCGTTCGGCCTCGCCTCTGTCGCCGCGGTACATGGCCTCGAGAACGTCCGACATAGTTAGCTATGCTAACTAATCGCCGATCAGCTGTCAATCGAAGCCGCCGACCGGTTCCACTCGGCGGCAATCCATGCGCTGCGGCACGTGCGGCGCGAGGATTCCGACACCGGCGTACCGCCGGCGCAGCTCTCCGCGCTGTCGGTGCTCGTCTTCGCGGGGCCGCGCACGCTGGGCGAGCTGGCCGCTGCCGAGCAGGTGCGGCCGCCGACGATCACGCGCATCGCGCAGGGGCTCGAGGACGCCGGGCTCGCACGCCGCGTTCGCGACGCCGACGACGCACGCGTGCACCGGCTGCACGCAACCGCGAAGGGCCGGCGCGTGATGCAGGGTGGGCGCGAGCGCCGTGTGGCGCGCCTGGCGGCGCTGCTCGGCCGCCTGGCGGCGGACGAAATCGAGCGGGTGCGCGAGGCGGCGGAGCTCGTCGAGCGGGCGCTGGCGCAGCAGCAAATGACAGCCGAGTCCTGGAAGACGCTTCGCCTGGAGACGGAGAGGCTTCGGATTCGCCCGGCGACCCTGCAGGATGCCGGCGCTCTCGACGCGCTGTTCACCGATCCCGAGATCATGTCCGGCTTGGGGAGAGCGCCCGACGCTGCACGAGCCATGATCGAGGACGGGATCGCCAGTTGGAGAAGGGACGGGCTCGGCCCGTTCGTGATCGAGACCACGGCCGACAACCCGCGGGTCGTCGGCCAGGCCGGGCTGATGATCTTCGACACGCGCGGCTGGACGCCCTCGAGCTGGTCGGCCGCCGGAAGTCACGCGCAGCCCGAACTCGGCTGGGCCCTCATCCGTGCCCATTGGGGCCACGGATACGCCACCGAGGCGGCGGCCGCCATCCGTGACTGGGCCTATCGCCGGGGATCTGTCGACCGGCTCGTCTCGCTGATCACGCCCGACAACTCCCGCTCGCAGCGAGTGGCGCGCAGACTCGGTGCGGTGCCCACCGAAACGGTGACGCCCCTCGACTCCCGGCGAACAGCTGTCGTCTGGAGACATCCGCCCGCGGGCGGATCGCACTGACTACCGCAGCAGCCGTGAGAGGCGGCGGTCCTTCAGGACACGTCCCTCTGTCTGGCACTCGGGGCAGTAGTAGATCGTGTGCTCCTCGAAGTCGACGCGGGCGATCGGCGTGCCGCACACGTAGCAGGGCTCGCCGAGGTGGCCGTGCACGCGATACGTCTTCTTGTCGTTCGCGCCGCGCTCGCGTAGCTCGAGCCCGCGTGTGAGCTCCGCGTCGATCGCGTCCGCGAGCCGGTCGACCTGCTCGGGCGCGATGTCGCGCGTCAGCTCGTAGGGCGACAGCTGCGCGTGGTGGAGGATCTCGTTCGCCCACGCGCGCCCGATGCCGGCGATCACACGCTGGTCGCGCAGCATCGAGTGCAGGCGGCGCGACTCGTCCGCGCAGATCTCTGCGAGCCGCTCGGCGCCGAGGCCGAGCGCCTCGGGCCCGAGGTGCGCGAGCTCCTGCTCCGCCTCCTCGGGCGTCAGGAGCCAGACGCCGGCGCGCTTCTTCGCGCCGGCCTCGGTGAGGACGAGACGCGACCCGCCCTCGAAGACGAGCTGGAAGGCCGGGGTCTTCGGGCCCTTCTCGCCGAACTGGAGGTACTTCAGCCGCCCCGCCGTCATGAGGTGGACGAGCACGACGAGCTCGCCGTCGTCCGTCGGGAACAGCAGCCGCTTCGCGCGCCGCCGGGCACCCGCGAGGCGCCGCCCGGCGAGGGTGGAGAGGGGCGGGTCGAAGGTCTTCAGCGTGGCGACATGCGCCGGGCCTGCTTTGACGATCGGGAAGGCGGAGACCGGGTCGTTCAGCTGTCGCCGCCACGCCTCCATCTCGGGTAGCTCAGGCACTTAGTGTCCCCTGCATCGACGAGATCAGGGTATCCGTGTACCGAGGGGGCGTCGTCGAGGCCGTGCACCGCGTCCACGCTGTCGCGGTCGAGGACGGCGCCGTCATCGCGGAGGCGGGCGATCCCCAGCTCGTGGCGTTCATGCGGTCGTCGTCGAAGCCGCTGCAGGCGCTGCCGCTCGCGCGCGCCCGCGACGACCTCGAGGCGCGCGACCTCGCAATCGCGTCCGCGTCGCACCTGGCCGACGACGCCCAGCTGGCTGCCGCGCGGGCACTGCTGGAGAAGGCGCCGGCCACGGTCGAGGAGCTGGAGTGCGGGCCCGAGGGGATGCCGCCCTCGCCGCTGAATCACAACTGCTCGGGCAAGCACGCCGGGATGCTCGCGCTCTCGCGCG
>DATCYR010000090.1:0-6921 GCA_036526315.1 Gaiellaceae bacterium
CTCGTCTACGGCGAACCGGCAGCCGAACATCGGCGTCGACGGCGAAACGGGCGATGCTGCTCGCTTCCCCCGACGGCACAGCGTTCAATCCGCCTGACGAGCCTTGTAACGATGCGGTGACCAGTTCGACAGCGCTGACGCTCGTGCAACGCGGCCCGATCGCGTTCCAGGCCCGCAGCGTCACGCTCGATTCGCGCATTCCGCCGTTCCAGCTCTGCGCGTTCCTCGTCCCCACTGGCGAGCCAGGGAGCGACTGCCTCGTCATGGCGAGCCGCCGCGGCCTCGTGCGTACGCGCAGCCTCGAGATGTCGTACGACGGGGTCCGAGTCGCGCACGGCAACGAGCTACACGACGCCACGCGAGCGGCAGCGATTATGAGCGAGGCAGACCGACGTGGCCGCCCGTCGACCCTGCCTCGCTCATGCAGAGATCGCGGCGGTCCTCGAATGCGGCCCCAGCGGGACTCGAACTCGAGAACAGACCCCTGCCGAGCCGGTTCATGTCCCTTCGCCGCGGCAGCGAAACCAATCCGCGTTCGTGGACGGGGCCGCGGCCGCCGGGGGGCACTCGCAGCACGCGACTGCCGTCAGTCCTCGCGTTGCGTCCGTGGCCGCAGCCCCGCACTCGAACTGTTGCGGTGACAGCCGCCGCGGTGAACTGGTCAACAGTCTGGTTCGCGTCGAGTTCCGCGAGGAGCGGCGGGAGCTACTGACGGGTCGGCGCGCGCGAGCACACACTCTGGCCGCAGGTTGCGCACCCGCGCAACGCCTGCCGCAACGCTAGACAGCGGTGCTGGCCCTGAGCAATGGGCCGAATGGACTATCTGGGCGTCGCCGGGACCCGCCGAAAACGTTAGTGGAGGCCCTTCGGGTCGCTCGGCGGCCGATGTGCCATCTTCACGGCCGCGTACACGACAGCTCCCCAGACCGCGATCCAGGAGACCGTCATGACCGTCATCCAGATCCCGTCCCAACCGGTCAGCGAGTGGTACACGGGCGTCCTTCCTTTGCAGGTCGAACAAAGGATGACCCCCGCGGCCGACGACGGCATCGGCGTGTCCCGGTAAAGCCGCGTGGGGAACTACGGAGGCGAGAGCGGCGTGCGAGGAAGGCGCATACGGGATTCGAACCCGTGCCGCCGCCGTGAGAGGGCGGTGTCCTAGGCCACTAGACGAATGCGCCGGGAGGTTCAGTGTAGCCGCGCCCGGGAACAACCGCCCCATGCTGGGACGCTGGCGAAGGAAGCGCGAAGAGCACCGCGCGAACAAGCAGCAAGGCGACGTCCACGCGCTCGACCGCGAGGGAGACCCGCGCGGCGGCGTGCAGAGCGACGAGTACCGCACCGCGGACCCGCGCGACATCGTCGACGACGACGGCACCGTCATGGCGGGACCCGGCGGCGCGCCGCAGGAGGGCACGTCGCCCGAAGAGCGCCGCGACCGAGATCGTCGCTGACCGCGGCTACAATGCGGTCGCCCTGCGGGGTCGTCTAATGGTAGGACGCCTGACTCTGGATCAGGTAGTCGGGGTTCGAGTCCCTGCCCCGCAGCTCGACGAGAAGCCCCGCGTTTGCGGGGCTTCCTTCTCTCGGGCTTCAGCCGCCGATCGTGACCTTGTACTCCTTGATCCCGCCCGGGTTCCGCTTGGTGATGTCAGCGGTGAGAGTGATCGACACGTCGTTCCGATCGCCAACCGCGCAGTTGTCGAGCGCTCGTTGCAACGCCACGCCGAAATGCGCGATGTGCGCATCGAAAAACGGGCCGTCAGGGTCGTGGGGGTAGTTCTCTTTGTCGGGGAACTTGCCGTCAGGCATCGGTGCCCTCCCTCGCAGTGACCGAACGGCCGGATTCTGTCGCGCAGGCCGCGCCAAGTCCACCAACCGGCAACGCTCGGCGCCGGCTCCCGTAGAAGCTCAAGGCGAGACGTAGGCGAAGGTTCCCCGGTCGTTCCTCCAGGTGACCGTGATGACGAACCGATGCCTGCGCGGAATGGCGACGTTGTTTCCGTAGTGCAGATCGGCAACTCCTTCGCCGATGCCCTCCATCACGGCGACCGGAAGGCGCACCACCCTGCCGTTGGTGAGGTCGTGGACGACGATCTTCGGGCTCGCGCTCGTCACGACGGCGAGCGTCCCTCTGGTGCAGATCTGTACCTCGACGTGACGCACCGGACCGCCACTCAGCAGCGAAACGTCGGTCGTCATCTGTCCGCGGAGCATTTCCTCGCCGTGCTTGGGGTGGCTCGCACGGACTTGATACGGCATGAACATGTTCTCCGCCGGCCCGACGCGAAGCGTGAAGACGTAGTGGCGAGATACAGCGAGCTGCTTGCCCGCCGCCTTCCCGCAACCGACAGGAGAGCGCGCCGACGAGACAGGCGGCGTCGCGAGGATCGCGGCTGCAAGAACGCACCCGATGCCCATTCGTCCAACGCGTCTCGGCAGCGGCGGAGCCATCTCGACGGAAGCCTTCCGCTTCACGTCGTCTCGCGAATCCGTAGTTCCCCCTGACGCAAAATCGGCGACCGCGCGGACGTGACCGCACCTCCTGTCATGTCTGATGAGCGAAATCGACACGCTGGCCTAGGAGGTACAACGGATGCGCAAACTCATTCTCATCGGAGCTGCAGGACTGATGCTCGCCGCGCCAGCCGCGGCCACGACGAAGACAGCAGCGACAGGCAAGCAACTCATGGTCGCAATGCACGACCCCGGCTGCCACTGGTTCTACAACGGCGGCGGGCCGAACCACCGCAAGTACACGAAGACGGCCGTCCGCACCGGCCCGGTGATCCTCCGTAACCTCGACGAGGCGGCATTGATCGTCAAAGGCCCCGGCGGCACCAAGATCGACAAGGTCGGCGCCCTGCTCACGCTGAAGACCAAGGGCGTCTACACGATCACGATGGTCAAGCAGGCACCCGACGACAACCACCTGAAGCTGACGATCAAGTAACACGCCGAAGGCGTGTCGATCGAGAAGGCCCGCTCCCCGCGGGCCTTCCTCGTTTTCGCAGCTCTCGCGTTTAGCCCGCCGCCTCCCGGACATACGCGCCGACGATGGTTGCTCTCCTTCTCTGGTTCACTCTCGGCCCCCGTGCTGCCGCGGCCGAGGTCTTCGTCGAGCTGACGCTCGGGCTGATGCTCTACGCGTCGACGCACGCCGGCTCGAAGCCGATCTGGCGCTTCACCCGGTAAGTGCTCACACGAGACGTCGCCCCCGGCATCCACCGCGTGGAGGATGCGCACACGAACTGGTATCTCGTCGAGGAGGACGGCGCGATCGCGATCGTGGACGCCGGCGTCCCGCACACGTCCTGGTCCCTGCTTCACGATGCGCTGCGACAGCTCGGACGAACGGCGGCGGACCTGCGCGCACTCGTCCTCACGCACGCGCACTTCGACCACATCGGCTTCGCCGAACGCGCGCGGCGCGAGCTCGGATTGCCCGTGCTCGTGCACCGCGACGACGTGCACCTCACGAAGGAGCCGCGCGACTACAAACGCGAGCGGACGCCGCTCTACTACGTCTTGACGAAGCCGCGCGCCTTCCCGATCGTCGCTGGCTTTCTCAGGCGCCGCGCATTCTGGCCGAGGCCGATCTCGCAGGTGACGCCGTACGTCGACGGAACGCTCGACGTGCCGGGGCGACCGCACGTCGTCTTCACGCCCGGCCACACGTTCGGCCACTGCGCGCTCCATTACCCGGAGCGCGACGCGCTGATCGCAGGCGACGCAATCGTCACCCTGAACCCCTACACCGGCGAGCACGGTCCGCAGCTCGTCGCGCGAGCCGCGACGGCGGACACCGCCGAGGCCTTGCGGTCGTTGGACGCCGTCGCCGGCACCGGCGCCCAGACCGTGCTGACCGGCCACGGCGAGCCGTGGCGACGCGGCGCGGCCGCTATGGCCGACGAGGCGCGCCGCGCCGGCGTTTCCTAGGAGGAGCTCATCCTCATCGCGACGTCGTACTTGCTCACCGACGTCCGCTGCCCCGGCGTGTCGCCCGCAGGCATGGAGCTGAGGATCTCGTCGCCCTTCTTGTAGTCCTCCTCGTTGTCGAAGACGACGACGACGAGCGACTTCTCCGCGTCGGGGTCGTGCAGGACGATCAGCTCGGACTGCGGAAACCCTTCAGGCGGGTCACCGCCCTCCATCTGCTGCTTCATCTCCTGCATCCGGTCGCTGCTGACCCCGTCGAACGTCACCACGCGTGCAAGCGCCATGTGGCCCTCCCGGTTGGCTGTCACGCGCAGCCTACGCCTCTTCCGACACGTTCACCTCGTGATCGGGATACATCGCGCTCCAAACGCGGACGTACGCCTGCAACTCGATCAGGGCGTCGCGGTGCTCACGCGCCGGCACCTTCACGTCGAGCGTCTGCTCGCTCGCGAACACGACGGTGCAGCCGCAGCGCTCGAGGTAGTCGGCGAGTGCATGTGCCGCCGCCGGGGTCTTCAATTCGATCGTCATTGGGCCGCAGGATTCGTCGGAGGGGTCAGCAGCTCCAGGAGCTGCCTGACCGCAGTTTCGGATCTGCCTACGGCTGCAGTGATGCAACGGCCGCCGGGGTCGCACCCGGCTGGCTGCCGGTCCCGTCGCCGTCGGCACCGTCAGCCTGCGACGTGTCGGCCCACGACGCGTCCGCCCAGGACGCATCAGCCCACGACGCGTCCGCCCAGGAGGCGTCCGCCCAGGACGCGTCTGCCCACGAGGCCGCGCTCCAGGACGCGTCCGCCCACGAGGCGTCGGCCCACGAGGCATCCGCCCACGACGCGTTCGCCTGAACCGTGGACAGCCACGAGGCGGCGTCGAAGGTCAGGTTGCTCGTCACGAACCGCCGCAGCGCGAGGTTCGGATTCGGGGCCGAGCTGAGCATCGCCGCGCGGTATGCGTTGACGCCGCCGACGCCGAGCGAGCCCGGGATTGCCATTGGCAGCGAACGCGCCGTCAGCATCAGTGCGCCCTTCACCTGGTCAGGCGTCCAGCCCGGGTGCCGCGCGAGGATCTGTGCTGCAGCCCCGGCCACGACGGGAGCCGCGAACGAGGTTCCGGAGAGCTGCATGTAACCCGGCGCGACGACGTGGTCAGGCTTCTCCGCAACGAGAGTCGAGCCCGTCGGCACCGCACCGATCATGTAGCGACCGGCGGCGCCGATCTCCGGCTTCGAGAAGCCGTCCTCGGTGGAGCCCCACGCCGACCACGGCGCGGCCGCGTCATCGCCGGGCAGGATGCTCGAGCCGAGATCCATCGCGCCGACCGTCATCACGAACGGGTCGTTGCCCGGCGCGTACATCACGCCGCTGGGGCCGGCCGCCGATCCGTAGTTGCCGGCCGCCGCGACCACGAACACGTTGTTGAACCACAGCTTCTCCACTGCCCGGTCGAGCGGATCGTCGTAGAAGTGGTTCTGCGCGCTCGCGTGCAGCGAGAAGTTCGCGACGCGGATGTTGTACGTCGCCTTGTTCGCGAGGATCCAGTCACACGCCGCGATGACGTCGCTCGTCCGTGCCGTCCCCGCGTCGTTCATCACGTCGAGCGAGACGATCTTCGCGTTGGGAGCCGCGCCGGAGACGCCGGGCGCCGACCCTGCCGCGATGTCCGCCACGAAGGTGCCGTGTCCGCGACCGTCGCCGGGCGAGTTCGGCGTCATGCTCGCGAGATTCACCTGCGCGGCGAGCCTGCTTCCGCCGTCGAAGTCGGAGCGGTTCGCATCGATGCCGGAGTCGACGACGGCGATCGTCGGCGCCTGCGGCGCGGGGCTCAACGACGACCCCCACAGGAACGCCGCCCCGGACGCGTACGGCCAGAGCTGCGTCGACGAGGGCGTGCCGCTGAGCTTCACCGTCGAGTCCGGCGTGATCGTCAGGCCGGAGTGCTTTGCCAGCGACGCGAGCTTGCCCGCGGTGATGTCCACCGCAACCGCGCCGGCGGACTGCAGGCGGCGGCGGATGTCGGCGCCGAGGCCGTTGACGCTCTCGGCGGCGCCGGACGTCCCGTCCGCGCTCTGGATGATCACGTGAAGCTTCTGGTTGGGCTGCTTGTCAGCCTTGTCGAGCAGGCCCGGGCTGATGTAGGTGCCGTTGCCCTTCCCTTTGCCGCCGTTGTCGGCTCCCGCCGAGAGCGGAACGACGAGCGCGAGCGCTGCGAGCGCCGCGAGCGCAAGGCGGCGTCCGTCGCGTCCACCCGATCCCCAGAGGGCGTTCTTGCGCGATTCGCCTCGTGAGCCGCTGCCCCAGAGGGCATTCGAGCGGACGCCTCGCTTCCAACCGGTCGAGTCTCGCATGATGTCGGGTGGTCCTCCTGCCGCGCTGCGCGCGGGCCGCAGATTCCTCGGTGGCCGAGCTCAGCTCAGCCGTCGGAACGTAGGCTCGGCGGCAGGGTGGCGCCTCCCCCGCCGGGGTGAGGCGCGGATTTCCCTCGTTCGAGGGAGGAGGACTACTGCAGCGTCACACGCCGGCGAAGCGTGCCGGCCCGCTGATGACGGGCTTCGACGCCGATTTCCGTCCCGCCCGGCGCCTCGATCACCCATTCGAGCTTCGCCAGGTCGGTCGTCGAGTCGTCGTTCCCCCACCACGTGGTCGAGCGCTTCTCGACGCGCCCTCTGAGCTGCCCCGCGTTCGTCTTCACCTCGCCGCCGACGAGGCGCGCGCCCTCCGGCAGGTCGAGCTCGACCTCTAGCTCGCGAACTGCGCCGCGCTCGAGCGCCCTCTGCGTCACGTTCGTCGGCAGCCAGCCGCTGTTCTGGAGGACGAGCCGCACGAGGAACGAGCTCTCCCCCAGCTGCTCGACGTCGACCGAGCGCACCTCGAGCAGCGGCGAGATCAGCGCGTGGAAGAGCGCCCAGTCGGAGTGCGGCGCAACCTCCTGCTCGAGCCGGTCGAACGGGACGTTGAACCAGTAGTTGATGATGTCCCAGCCGCC
>DATCYR010000091.1:0-15705 GCA_036526315.1 Gaiellaceae bacterium
CGGAGCGCTTCATTCGGAGGCGATGCGGTTCCGGCGGTCGCGGCGATCGTAGATCCAGCCGAAGAGGAGCAGCAGGACCCCGAGGGCGAGGAAGCCACCGAAGAACCCCCACGCGTAGACGGCACGCCAGAAGATCCTGAAGAGGATGACGAAGGCGATGGCGCCGGCGATGCAGACAGCTGCGATCTTGAGGTAGAAGCCGGCGCCGAACCTGAGCCCCTCGTCGTCGTCGTCGTCTTCTTCCTTCGGGAGGTCGACAGGCTCCACTTCGGTCATGCTTTCGATTATCCCGCCGCGTGCGCCTGTGGGCAACCATCGCGCGCGAATGGATTGAGCACCGCCCTTCCCCGAAGACAGCTGACCACGGACCAAGAGCAACGGCCCGAGCACGTAGTAACGGACTCAGGCCGTGGATGCGGATGAGAGGACTTGAACCTCCACGGAGTTTCTCACGCTGTGGCGCGATCTGGTGAACCGTGGAGAAACGCGGCGTTGCGTGGCGGCGCGTCCCCGTGTCGGGGTTTGTGTGCGCCGGGTTCCCCGGCGTGGCTTTCCCCGCGAGGGCCTCCCCCTCACTGAGTTCCCGGAAGAGATTGGGAGCTAATCCTTGGCTGGGCAAACACTTACGGCAGCCTTACAGGCCGGGGAAGTAAGCGGCCGGCGTCATCCCTCTAAAGGGTTACGCCCGACCTGCCGACTAAAAATCTGCGACACACCGCCGCAGGGGGGCTTGAGGGGGCCGTAAACCCTTTGCGTCGACCAGCGCGGCGCGTCGCAACCGCCCGGGTGGCTTTTAGGGGAGAGGGGTCGCCCGGGCTTTCTCACGCCACCATGACCCGGACTTAGAGCACAATCCTCCGGCTGCGTGCGATCGCGGCTATGGTGGCTTTACGCAAAGTTCGCCTTTTCCTCGCTGACCTCTCGGCCATCGCGGCCGGAGGCGGGAGAGGCTCCACATGGAACAAAAGGCGAAGACGAACGGCGGCGTTCCCAGCAGCACGTTCAACCGGCTGGCTGCGCTTGAACGAGAGAACGCACAGCTTCGGAGGGCGCTCGACAGCCGCGTCATCATCGAGCAGGCCAAAGGCGCGACGCTGACACCGACTGTGATTACAACCGATGAACACCTACAAATATTGGAAGGTCGGATAGTTCAACTTAGTTCTATTTTGGAAGCTTTGACTATTGATGTGCAACAGCGTTTCAAAATTGACTTGGCCGATTTAGTAGCTGATTTTAGGGATGTACGAAGAGACTTGGAGTCATAAGATCCCGCCGCAGCAGCAGATCTCGGTACTCAGCTATCCGCGGTGAATCAAGCGTTGCAGGGTGTCGACGCCGGCGGTGCGCCTTCCGTGCCGAAGCTCGGCCAGCACTGAGGCGGCAAGCGCAACCTCGGTGAGCGGCGGCAGCCGCTCGTCAATGAATCGCTGAAGCCACCGCAGCGCCGCCCGCTCGTAACGTGCCGGATCAGTCTTCGCCAGCAGTTCGCACAGGGCGAGGGCGTCGGCGCGAGGGAGAGTCCGCCCATCTCCCGCGCGGCCATCTCCGCGTTCTGACTACGCCGGTGACCTGCTCTCTTACTACCAAGATCAACTCGCCAATGAGCTCAGACCACGCAGACTCGCAATCTCGACGCTGGCCGTGGTCGCCTTTCTCTGGTGCTGGTGGCGTCACAGACCGGGCGACCGGTAGCCCTGCTCCAATCCCAGCCTGTCGAGTAGCCGAGCGCACGTCGCGCCGTACTAGCCTCACCAAGGGAAGCTGTTGTGGGTCCCGAAACGCACGGCTGTGTGGCAACAGTCCGCCGACGGCCGCGTGTCGCATCCGTTCGAGCCGCTGATTCTGGCTGCGACCCTTGGCGATGATCCCGGTGCTGATGAGACGCGTTCATGGGGCCACGGCGTTCGCCAGGATCCATGGGTCGCAACAGGCTGACGAGCCGTTACAGCACTGCCGTTTCGTGGCTAGGTCCGGGGTGGCCGCTTCCGTCGGCCACCGCGAGGCAAAACGTAGAAGACCAAGAGCGCAACCACGATGATCGCTGCGGCGATAGCGACGATCGCGACGGTGGACGCGGCTACGAACATGAACTGATTCTTGCCTGGTCGTCCGCGTCGAAACCCACAGTCGCCGGCTTGAGCGCTTGAGGCCCACCGGCTGTCGTGAGCGGCGATCCGCAAGACCTGGCGTCGTCAATTGTGATCTGAGAGTCCGAGTGTCTTGACGGTTGGTGGCCGCAGTCAACCGTGGGGGGTGAGCGGCCACTCGGACGCGCTGAGGAGTGAAACGCTGGTTCGACTCGTAGCCAGATTGGTGAGTGTCGGCCGGCGCTCTTGGATGAAGCGTTCAAGCCAGCGGACCGCAGCGCGTTTGTAGCGGGGTCCGTTCGCTTCTCAGTGAGGAGTGTTAGGTCGAGCGCGTCGGCGAGACTGAGCGGCGCTTCCGTTTTGCGTGCTGCGATCTCGGCCGCAAGGACGCCCAGCGGGCGCTCGAGGACTGCCTTAGGGATGAGCCCGAGTGGCAGGGGCGGGTACGCGTCGAGGAGATCGAGTTCTCCTGCATGTTGCAATCTGCAAATTGAGGAAGGGCTGACCCCAGGACTCGTTTCGTGATTGATCGCGACGGCTCGACCAGCCGCCGCGATCAGCGTTTTCCTCGCTTAGGCGGTCAGTCGCCGGAGACCCAGGCCGGCTGCCAACAGCGCCGAGCCGAACAGCGCGATGATCCAGGTCGAAGAGCCGGTGAAGGGCAGTTCGCCGGACGCCGTACGCTCGGGTGAAACCCGGCCCGTGCCGACCTTCGCGGCCTGCTTCGCGAGTTCCTTCTGGAGCTGTGACTTCGAAGCACTCGGAGTTGAAGCGGAGAGCACACCGCTCGAGCTTCCGGCGAGTGTAGACGTGCCGGTTGTTGTGGGCATGGTGACCGGGGTCGTTTCCGTCTTGTTGGTTGTCGTCGTGGCAGACGTAGTCTGATTCGTTGTCGCCTGATTCGTGGTCGCCGCGTCGGTCGTGGTCGTCGCGTTGGTCGTCGTTGTGTCGACGCTCGTAGTTGTGTCGACGGTCGTGGTCGGCGGAGTTGTCGCGAGGCAGTGATCTTCGTTCACTCCACCGACGCCGTTGTTGCCGTGCTGTTCGCAGTCTTTCCCGTTCGTGCTCGGGTCGGGCTTACACTCTTTGCCGGTGTTGCCATGCGAACAGTCGCCCTGGCCCGGGGGGGCCGGCGGCGGCGCAGCCGACGCGGCCAACCCAGTCATCCCGCCTGCCATGACACCCAATGCCAACACGAGCGGAGCCGCAAGCCACAGAAACTTCTTCATAAGTGTTCCTTTCGTCGATCAATGACCCTGATCCAACTCAGCTGAAGACAAGGGTCGACCGGCGAAAGAGCGCCGTCTCGAAAGCAGCGAGTCAAGTCCGGCGACCGGAGCCCGGCCACCGCTCATCCGTTGTAGCAACGACGGAGAGGAGTCGAGCGGAATTGATCCCCCAAACGGGGCATTGCGAGCGCGACGTCCACAAGATCCTTACAACAACGCTCCGCCGACAACCGCCACGGAGCCTACGGGGACCCTCACCACAACGGCAACGAGTCCCGCGCCAACCGTTGTCTTGCCGATCACGGTCTGCGCAGGGTCAATGAGGTTGGCGACGGCCCGCGTCGCGATTCGCAACTACAAATTCAAAAACGGCTGATACGAACAGACGCTCTCGCCGGCTCGGCCAAGGACTCGACCTCGCCCAGCAGGGCGACGCGATCCGCGACGGAAATGAGTGATTCAGCCTTGGTCTGACCAAGGCCCGACGCCGGCAACGCGGTCGATCGTGATATGCGTGACGTATCCCGGCGGCGGGTCGGTCATCGGTGGAAAGACAACGTCGGGGCCGAGGTAGACGTGTGCGAGCCGTTGCAGTAGCTCCGGCGCCCCTCCCTCCGTAACACGCGCCGTGCCATGGATGACCAGGTACTCCTTCAGCCCTGGCGGCCGGACACGCGTGCCCTCGAACGACACCGAGACGCGCGGATCACGCCGAATGTTCCGGATCTTCTGGTGCTCGGGCAGGTGCCCGGCAACGAGCTCGTCGCCGTCGATACCGACCCACACGCACGACACCTGCGGGCTGCCGTCCCGGTTCAACGTCACGAGATGCGCGAGCGCGCCCGACTCGATCAGCTCGCGAGCACTGTCCGGCAGCGTTGCCACGCCGGCATTACATCAGGCCGCGGCCATCTGTTTCGGTAGCGCTGTGCGCAGTGGCCGGCTCTCATGGTCGGGCTTGCGAGCGTCGATCACCTATCCCAGCCCGACGTTCTCATCCATAGCCGCAGCGCGACGGCGATGAGGAGGAAGATCAGCCCGATCCAAAAGCGCCAGAGGACGAACGTGAGGAGTCCGGCGATCACGATGATCACAGTCGATATCTCGCCGATTCGCCGGTGAGTCACAGGTCATCCCGAAGGCAACGAACTCGGAACCGACGAGCGTCTAGAGCGGCTATGGGTCATGGCAAACGACAGATGATCTTGCCGGCGTATTCGCTGTCGGCTGGCATCGACTCGGTGGCGGTGACGATGCATGTTCCGAGGTTCGTCTCGATCGTCTCGCCAGGCTGCGGCGGAGCTGGCAGCTCCACTCTGTCCAGAGACTCGAAGTTCGCTCCCTTGATCGTGATGATGAAGCGATACACCTTGCGCGGATTCTCCGGTGGCGGGGACAACGTTGCAATCCCAACCGGTGAGAACCGTGGAGGCAGCTAGTTGAGCGACGTGTGCTCGTGGTCGAGCTCGACCTCGGTCACCTCGAAAATGCCGCGACACTGCGGCTCATCCCGAAAACAGTCCTCGAGAGCGCGCTGGGCGTCGTCCTCGCAGAGGTAGACGTCGATTGCCTCGGGGTCACCGGCCTCGACGAGCGCGTACAGACGCATCAAGCCGACTGTGCTCTCGTTCGTTCGAGCAGACAGGTCGCCGCTTTGGACACGGCCCGCTCAGAGTGCTGTGCCAGGTCATGCAACAGCCGGCGCCGAGCACCTACACCACTGACGCGCTAAGCGGGCAAAACCTCTCGGGGCTGTGCTTCAGTGACGAACGCGACCGCACTCTTGTAGACCGTCACAGCCGAGTCCGAGGCCTCGAGAGTGAACTCGCCTGCCTCCCGACCGTTTAGCCCTTTCGTGACCTGCCTGTAATCGTCACTGAGCCTGAGCGACCCTCCCATGCCAATGAAGTGAACCTCGGTTGGCATAACAGCCTCCTACTGTTCGATGAGCGTCGGAGTCTGCCAAGCAGCAGGGCACACCGGGAACGATCTTTGGATGGACGGAGTGGAGCCGACCCTGGCAAGTGCTCCCGCCAGGAATGCCTAAGCGGGTTCCGCTGATGACGCTGGCTCCTAACGATGCTTTGAGAGCGTCGATGAAGCGCGGCTCCGTAGCGCCGGTTGCCGTCAACGCAGTCTGACCTTTGACCGATCCGACCCTGATCGACATGGTTTCCTTCCTTCCGCCGAAGAGCGGAAACAGACCGCCCGGGATAACTGCACCAACTACCGGCAGGATGACGCCTGCGACGAACATGACGGCAATGTCCCCGTTCGTCACGTAATTGCGCCTGAGACTGACAGCAGGCTGACCGGATGTTGCGTCCGGGGAGTGCCAGAGGCGTCCCGCCACAGGACGCCCCCAGCCGAACCGATGGAGCAGCTATCAGGTCAGCAGCAGCACCAAAATCGTAACCGCGGCAGGTGACGACGCCCTTGTCTGCGAACCGCCGAAGACGTTTGCGGACTATTTGCGGACTAGCGGCGCGCCGGAGTTCGCGTTTCCGCTGCTAATCAGCGAGGTGCGGATGAGAGGACTTGAACCTCCACGGGGTTTCCCCCACACGGACCTGAACCGTGCGCGTCTACCAATTCCGCCACATCCGCGCGGTGGCCCAGTGTAGCCGTACCATTTCGGGCCTGAAACGGGGTCTCCTCATCGTTGCGGCCGCGGTCGCACTCGTGCTCGCGCCCGCAGCGGAGGCCTCCCGCCGGAGCGTCGAGGTCGTCGTCACGCTGAAGGCCCCGCCGCTCGCGCAGGCGTTCGTCCATACCCGCACGCTCGCGTACTCGTCCTTTGTACGCCCGCACCGGCTCCTGCTCACCGCGCCGGCGAGCCGCGACTACCTCGCGCGCCTCGCCACGACACAGCGGCTCGTCGCCGCGCGGATCCGGGCCGCGATTCCGCTCGCCCGCACGCGCTGGCACTACGGCGTCGTCCTGGACGGCTTCTCCGTCGTCGTTCCGCAGAATCGCATCGACACCCTTGCGCGTGTTCCCGGCGTCGACCGCGTCTGGCCGAGCTACACCTACCACGAGCTCCTCGACCGCACGCCCCAGCTGATCGGTGCGCCGACCGTCTGGGGCCCGACGCTCGCGACCGCCGGCGAGGGGATGAAGATCGGGATCATCGACGACGGGATCGACCAGACGCACCCGTTCTTCGACCCGTCGGACTACAGCTACCCGCCCGGCTTCCCGAAGGGCCAGACCTCGTACACGACCCCGAAGGTGATCGTCGCACGCGCCTTTGCGCCGCCCGGCCTCTCGTACGCGAACGCCCGGCTGCCGTTCGATCCGGGGGCATCGGAGCACGGCACGCACGTCGCGGGCATCGCCGCCGGCGACGACGGCACCGTCACCCGCACGGGCATCCACCTCTCCGGCATCGCCCCACGCGCGTACCTCGGCAACTACAAGGCGATGGGCGTGCCGAGTCAGTTCGGGCTCAACGGCAACTCGCCGGAGCTCGCCGCCGCCGTCGAGGCGGCCGTCCGCGACGGCATGGACGTGATCAACCTCTCGCTCGGCGAGACGGACATCGAGCCGACGCGCGACATCCTCGCGCGCGCGCTGAACGCCGCGGCGGCAGCCGGCGTCGTCCCGGCCGTGGCGGCAGGCAACTCCGGCGACCTCGGCCGCGGCGGCATCGACTCGCCGGCCAGCGCGGCCGATGCGATCGCGGCCGCCTCGTCCACCGGCGGCCACGGCAGCGTCGACACCGACACCGCGTCGGACTTCTCGTCCATCGGCCCGGCTCCGTACTCGCTGAACTTCAAGCCGGACGTGACGGCCCCCGGCGACGAAGTCGCGTCCTCCGTCCCCGGCGGCGCGTACGCGACGCTGAGTGGGACCAGCATGGCGTCACCGCACGTCGCCGGTGCCGCGGCGGTGCTCAAGCAGCGCCACCCGTCCTGGTCGCCCGCGCAGATCAAGTCGGCGCTGGTGACGACGGGCGTCCCGCTCCAGGACGGCGTCAGCCCCCTCAAGCAGGGCGGCGGCCGCATCGACCTGCCGCGTGCGGACAACCCGCTCCTGTTCACCCGCCCCACCGCGTTGTCATTCGGCCTGCTCAGGCCGGGCGCGAAGGTGACGCGCACGGTGACGCTCACGGACGCGGGCGGCGGCGCCGGCACCTGGACCGCGACGGTTGCGACCGCGTCCTCCGGCCTGGTCAGCGTCCCCGCGCAGGTCACGGTCCCGGGACAGCTGCAGGTTCGCGTGACGGTCGGCACCGCCCCCGACGCCGACGTCACCGGGCTTGTCGTCCTCACGCGCGGTAGCGACACGCGTCACATCCCGTTCTGGTTCCGCGTCGAGCGCCCGCGACTGCCGACGGAGCGACGACCCATCCTCCCCAGGCCCGGCACGTACAGCGGCAACACGTCCCGCGGCGTCGCGCGCGTCACGACCTATCGCTACCCGGAGGTGCCGCCCGGAGACCTTTCGCTTCCGGTGCTCCTGCCCGGACGCGAGGTGGCCTACGCAGTTCGCATTCGCAGGCTCTACGCGAACTTCGGGGTGGCCGTCGTGTCGCGCGCGCGTGGCGTCGCCGTCGAGCCGCGCATCGTCCGAAGCGCTGACGAGAACCGGCTCGCCGGGCTCACGGCCCTGCCCTTCGACGCCAACCCGTACCGCCCGTCAGAAGGCACTCACCGCCTGATCGCCGGCGTGTTGCGGCCGGCTGTCGGCGTCTACACGATCGTCTTCGACACGCCGGCGCGCGGCCGAACGGGGGCGTTCAGCTTCCGCTTCTGGCAGGGGGACACGACGCCGCCGGTCGTGCGCGTCCTCGGCATCCTCGGCCGCTCCTTGGAGCTGCGGGTCACCGACCGCGGCTCGGGCGTCGACCCGAGATCGTTGACGGCACGTGTCGACGGTGATGCGCGCCCGCTGGCCTACGCAGGCGGCCTCGTCCGCGTCTCGCTGAGCGGCCTCGCCCGGGGCCGGCACAGCCTCACCTTCACGGCGGCCGACAACCAGGAGGCCAAGAACAACGAGAACGTCCGCGGGATCCTGCCGAACACGCGCAGACTGCAGCGCGCGTTCGTCATCCGCTAGCGCTTCCGGTCTGACTCCTCGATCGTCGGGAGGTTCTCGAGGTCGCGCGAGACGCTCGCCTCGAACTCGTCGCGCTCGGTCCGCAGCAGCTTGAGCTGGCTCTTCCGCTTGTTCCGCTCGCGCCGCCGGCGGGCCTCGTTTCCGTAGCGAGCGGACAGCCGCGGCCATTCGGCTCCGATCACAGCGGCGACCGCCAACGAGAGGAGGGCGAACATCAGCCAGCCCACCCCCCGGATTCTAGCGATGGGCTAAACCCGGGCCAGGAGTACGCCGATAGGCGGGATATGACGACCCAGCTCCTCGTCCCGTACATGGTTCTCTGGGCTGCGCTGATGCGGGCGCTGCTCGTGCGGGCTCAGATCGCCCCGCCGCTCTGCGGCCGGTGCGGCCTGAAGCGCGAGCGCTCCTCCCTCGGCGAGACAATCTGCCGCTGCCACTAGGCCCGGGGCTACGATCTTCCCGTGCGGGAGATCCTTCCGGAGCTCGATCGCTGGCGTGCCCGCGGTGACCGCATCGCGCTCGCGCGCGTGGTCGCGACCCGCCGCTCGGCGCCGAGGCCTGTCGGCTCGAAGCTGATCGTCTCGGAGACGGGCGAGCTCGCCGGGTCGATCTCGGGCGGCTGCGTCGAGAGCGAGGTCGTCGAGGCCGCTCGCGAGGTGCTTGCCGGCGCCGAGCCGCGGCTCCTCACCTACGGGATCTCGGACGACATGGCGCTGACCGTCGGCCTTCCCTGCGGCGGCGAGATCGACGTCTGGGTCGACGAGCCCGGCCTGGAGCTGCTCGGGGAGTTGGCCGACGTGGCCCGCAGCGAGCGCCGCGCCGTCTTCTTCGTCGATCTCGACGACGGGACGCAACGGCTCGTCGCGGACGGCGACGACGCGGCGGCCGACGAGCTGATCCGCTCCGGTCACAGCAAGGTCATGGAGTTTCGCGGCCGCCGCGTGTTCGCCGATGTGTTCGGCCCGCCGCCGCGACTCTTCGTCTACGGCGCCGTCGACACGGCCGACGCCCTCTGTGCGGCGGCGAAGGCGATCGGCTGGCGGACGATCGTGGCGGACGCGCGTGCTCGCTTCGCGACGCCGCAGCGGCTTCCGAGTGCCGACGAGATCGTCGTCGCCTGGCCCGAGGACGCGTTGGCCCAGATCGCCCCGGACCACACGACCGCGATCGTCGTCCTCACGCACGACGACAAGTTCGACCTCCCGCTGCTGACGGAAGCGCTGGCGACCGAGGCGTACTACATCGGCGCGCTCGGCTCCCGTCGCAACCAGGAGCGCCGCCGGGAACGGCTGCTCGAAGCTGGTCTCGACGAGGAGCAGCTCGAGCGGATCAGCGGGCCCGCCGGTCTGGATATCGGCGCCCACACGCCGGCCGAAACGGCCGTTTCCATGCTGGCGGAGATCATGGCCGTCCGCGCCGGCCGGGACGGCGGCCGCCTCAGGGGCTCCAGCGGCCGGATTCACGCAGAAGTCGGCTAGCCGCGTCTCCTCGCTGTAACGGACCGGAGACAGGGGGTTGCAAAGCGGCAGGCAAAGGGGCATGGTCTGTGCAGGCCCTGCGCTCGCGCTCGGACCCACGGGGAGACGTCAAAGTCTGCTTCGGTAGCGGCCTGCCGAAGCTCCGCCGCCGCGAGCCAGGGCCGGCTCAGTCCTCGCCTTCCCAGTAGTCGAGCTCTGGCCCCGGCCGGGCCAGCATGATCCGCTCGCCCGCGACGCTGCGGGCCCCTACCTTGCCGGTGTCCAGGTACTCGACGATGTCGGGCGCAACCGTCGACGAGAGCATCAGCACGCGGATCCGCTCATCGGTGTCGTTCCTGATCTGGTGGGCGCCCTCCTTGCCCCGAGGGAAGCAGACGACGTCCCCCTCGCGCAGCTCGTGCTCGCCCTCGTGCGTGCGCAGCGTCGGCCGGCCGCGCAGGACGATCACCCACTCCTCGTTCGCGTGGTGCGTGTGGAACGGCCACAGGCGGTGGCCGGCCTCGAGCTCGTACATGCTTGCGCCGAGGAGCTCCGCACCGATCCGCCGGCCGACCCAGGCGTCGCTGCTGTGCCAGCCGGGACGCTCTTCGGAACGGTCCCACTCGTCGCCGTTGAGATTGAAGACCTTCATCCGTAGATCCGCATCGGCAGGCCGGCCAGCGGCTCCCCGCCGTCGGCTGTGACGAGCCACGTGTCCTGCATGTAGAGGCAGTCGCTCCCGTTGTCCGCGATCACATGCGGGTGCATCGAGAAAACCATGTTCTCCTGCAGTTCCGTGTCGATGCCCTCGCCGATCTTCGGATGCTCGATCATCGTCATCCCGATCGAGTGTCCCGTCACGTGACCGAGGTGGTAGCCACGGTCGGTGAAGCCCTTGGACACCGCGCGATGGGCGTCGTGCGCCGTCGCACCCGGGCGAAGGGCGGTCTTCGCGGCCTCGAAATACTCCTCGTACGCCTCGAGCATGCGGCTGACCTCGGCGTTCGGCTTCCCGAGCGCGCGCGACACCTCGACCCAGTGCCCGCCGGGCCCGGCGATCTCGAGCGACGGGATGCAGAACTCGCCGAGCGTCGTGTCGCTCCGCGCGATCGCGAACTCGGCGCCGACGAGAACCATGTTCATCGTCAGGCGCCCGCACCCCTCGTCGACGAAGTACTGCTCCGCCGGCGCAAGCACCTCCGCCGCGGACTTCCCGGCCGCATACGCGTCCGCGAACAGGTGGAAGCCCTGCGTGTTGATCCGGACCGAGTCTCGGACGGACTCCAGCTCCTCGTCGCTCTTCACGGCACGCGCCAGGTCGAACTCGACGTCGAACGGCACCGTCTCGACCTGGCGGCCCAGAGCGGCGAAGTCGCGCACCGTCAGGACGTAGTCGAGCCCGTAGACGCCGACCCGCTTGCCGGCGAGCCTACCGGCCAGCCACTCGCCGGGCCGCTCGGCGAACACCTGGTCGGCGATCCACGACGTCCCGTGCTCGCCGACGTAGCGCGCCTCGCCCGGGAAGACGATCGACGGCTCGCCTTCACGCGGCAGCAGGACATACGCGTAGCGATGGACGATGACGAAGCCGGAGAGATACGTGACCGCCCCTTCGAAGCCCGTGTACTCCGAGCCGCACACGACGACCGCGTCGACGCCGTGCTCGTCCATCGCCCGCCGAACCGCCGCGTACCGGCGCTCGACCTCGCCCTTGCTCACCATGACCGCTCCAACCCTCTCACGAGCGCCCAGATCGCGCGGTTGTGCGGTGTCGCCACGCCGTGCTCGTCGCCGAAGCGAACGATGCCGCCGTTCAGGTAGTCGATCTCGGTCAGCCGCCGCGCCTCGACGTCCTGCAGCATCGACGCCTTGTGGTCGTACGCGACCTCCGGCCGGGCGGCGTGATCGATCAGCTCCTCGGGATCGGCGTCGAGGACGATGTCCTGCGCCGCCGCGACCGCCTTCCCTTCGTCGACGAGCGCGGTCACGAGCGCGCGGAGCGCCGTGTCCTCGCACACGCGCCCGTGCGTCAGCCCGGTCAGCGCGCCGATCGGGTTCGTGGAAGCGTTGAAGATCACCTTGCGCCACTGCGGGCCGCGCGCATCTGCGACCGCATGCGTCGGCATGCCACCGCGGGTGCACGCGTCGGCAAGCCGCTCGATCTCGTCGGCGGGCGCGGGCTTCGGCTCGAAGGGGCCGAACGTCGTGTCGCCCTTCACGTCCCACTGCACGTGCCCGGGCGCGACGATCTTCCCCGCCGGGAACGTCGTTCCGCGAATCACCCTCGCGGCATGCTCCGCGATCGCCTCTTCGTTGCCGAGGCCGTTCTGCACGGTCGCGACGCAACCACCGGCGAAGACATGGGCCGTCGCGGCGATCGCGGCGGAGGTGTGCATCGCCTTTGTCGCGACGATCCCGAAGTCGCAGGCCGGCAGCTCGGCCGCGTCTGACGTCGCCCTGAGACGGCCGACGACGTCGCCGGCGCCGGTCAGGCGCAGTCCGTCGCGATTGATCGCGGCGACGTGCTCCTGCGCGAGGTCGAACGCCCAGACCTCGACGTCCTCGAGCTGCGCGAGGTGCGCGGCGAAGAGCGACCCGACGGCGCCGCAGCCGACAACGCAGACCCTCACGAGTACGACGCCTCCCGCGCCCTGACGAGCCGGTACACCGCCGTCTGCAGCGGGGCGGCGACGCTGTGCCGCCGCGCCTCGCGCACGAGTGCGCCGTTGATCAGCTCGACCTCGGTCGGCCGCCGCGCCTCGACGTCCTCGAGCATCGACGGGTAGTGCGCGCTGCCGCGCTTCGTGGCAAGCACGTTCATCTCCCACGGGTCGTCGTGGAGCTCGACGCCGGCTGCAGCGGCAACCCGCTTTCCCTCGTCGACGAGCTCGTGCACCAGATGGCCGAGGTCGCCGATGTCCTCTTCCGCCGCGAAGTGCGCGTCGTGCGGTAGCCCCGTCAAGGCAGCGACGCCGTTCACGGTCGCGTTGAAGATGAGCTTCGACCACTGCGCCGGCCTCAGGTCGGGCAGCGCCTCCGCCTTCAGTCCCGAGTCGACGAGCAGGCGCGCAACGTCCTCGACCTCCTCGAACGGCGTCCCGTCGTACGGCCCGATCCACGTCGGAGTGTCGAGGATGTACTCGACGTGCGTGTCGGAGTGCTTCGTCCCGCTCATGAAGGTCACGCCCGAGATCAGCGGCCAACGGCCGTGCGCGCGCACGATCTCCTCCGCGCCGAGGCCGTTCTGGACGGTCATGATCGTCGCGCGCGCGAACTTGCCGCCGATCGACTCCGCGGCCTGCTCGACGCCGTTGGCCTTCGTCGCCACGATGCCGAGGTCGAAGTCCGGCAGGTCGCGCGCATCCGACGCCGCTGTCACGCGCGCTGTGAAGTCATGGCGGCCGCTGACACGCAGCCCCTGCTCGTTGAGGGCGCGGGCGTGGTCGTCGCGCCGCGTGAGCACGAGCACCTCGCCGACCGTGGCGAGATGCGCGGCGAACAGGCTGCCGATCGAGCCGGCGCCGACGACGCAGACCCTCACGCGAACTTCGTCTGGAGGTAGCGCAGGTACGGCTCCGGGTCGAGATCCGAGCCCGTCACGCGCCGGAGCAGCTCGCGCGGCGGGTAGACGCTCCCATGCCGGTACACCTGGTCGCGCAGCCACTCGCGCAGCTGCGAGAACTCGCCGCGCGCGAACTGCTCCTCGAGGTCGCCGAGCGCGCGCTGCGCGACCTCCCAGATCTGGACGGAGATGATGTTGCCGAGCTGGTACGTCGGGAAATACCCGATCAGCCCGATCGCCCAGTGCATGTCCTGCAGGACGCCGTGCGCGTCGTCGGGGACGTCGACGCCGAGGTACTCCTTCATCCGCGCATTCCATGCCTCCGGGAGGTCACGGATCGAGACCGTTCCGGCGAGCAGCTCCTGCTCGAGCTCGAAGCGCAGGATGATGTGCAGCCCGTACGTCGCCTCGTCGGCGTCGCCGCGGATCAATCCCGGCCGGATCGCGCTGACGGCGCGGACGAACGTCGCCTCGTCCACGGAGCCGAGCGCCTCCGGGAACAGCGGCTGCAGCTGCGGGTAGAACCAGCGCCAGAACCCCCGGCTCCGCCCGACGAGGTTCTCCCACGTGCGGCTCTGCGACTCGTGGATCGCGCTCGACGTGCCGTGCCCGAGCGGCGTGCGCGCGAGCCGCCGGTCGACGTCGAACTCGTAGACCCCGTGCCCGAACTCGTGCATCGTCGAGAAGAGCGACGTCAGGTCGCCGCCCTCGGTGTGCGTCGTCAGGCGAATGTCCCCGGCTCCCGGCTTGGAGGCGAACGGATGCGGCGTCTCGTCGATCCGCCACCTCGTCGAGTCCCAGCCGAACGCGTCGAGCACGAGCCGCGACGCGCGTTGCTGCTGCTCGACCGGGAATGGGCCCTGGAGCGCCGCGCCGCCGTCGGCGTGGGCGTCGATCAGCGGGACGAGCACCTCCTTGAGCCGGTCGAAGACGCGCTGCACCTCGGCGGTCGTCATCCCCTCCTCGTACTCGTCGAGCAGCACGTCGTAGGCGACCTCCGTCTCGGGAAAGCAGTCGAGATAGCGATGCGTCAACTCGAGCTGCCGCTCGAGATGCGGGATGAAGGACTCGAAGTCCGATGCCGCCTTCGCCTTGTCCCACGCGGCGACCGCGACGCCGGCCGAGCGCGCGAGCTCTGCAGCCAGCTCGCCGGGAACCCGACGTGCTCGCTCCCACTCGCGCCGCGTCAGGCGAACGAGCGCGGCGTCGATCTCGTCGTCGGTGCCGGCGAGCCCGTCCAGCAGCTCGCCGATCTCGTCCGCGACGAAACGTTCGTGCGTGATCCGCGTCAGCGTCGCGACGACGTCTGCGCGCGCCTCGGCCCCGCCGGGCGGCATGAAGGTCCGTGAGTCCCAGTCGGCGAGGTCTTCGGCGTGGCGGAGATCGGCGAGCTCCCCGAGCCGCTCCTTCAGCAGCGCGACGCTCACGCGGGCTGCGGCTGCGCGAGCTTCCGGCGCAGGTAGCGCAGGTACGGCTTTGCGTCGATCGGGCTGCCGGTGACACGCTCGATCGTCTCTTGCGGCGTGAACTTTGCGCCCAGCACGTATAGGTGCTCGCGAAGCCAGTCGCGGGGGTCGGCGAACTCGCCGCGCTCGAAGCGCTCGTCGAGGTCACCGAGGTCCTCGAGCGCACGCTCCCAGATCTGCACGGAGATGACGTTGCCGAGGGCGTACGTCGGGAAATAGCCGACCGAGCCGGCAGCCCAGTGCATGTCCTGCAGGACGCCGGCGCTGTCGTCCGGCACCTCGACGCCGAGGTATTCCTCCATCCGCGCGTTCCACGCCTCTGGCAAGTCTGCGACCGCGAGCCGCCCCTCGACGAGGTCCTGCTCGAGCTCGAAGCGCAGGATGATGTGCAGGTTGTACGTCGCCTCGTCGGCGTCGATCCGGATCAGCGACGGCTGCACCTTGTTCACCGCCCGGTAGAACGCCTCCTCGTCGACCGAACCGAGGCGCGCCGGGAACGCGTCCTGCAGGCGTGGATAGAACCAGCGCCAGAACGCACGGCTGCGGCCGACGAGGTTCTCCCAGGTGCGGCTCTGCGACTCGTGCACCGCGAGCGAGACCCCCGAGTGCAGCGGCGTCCGCGCGAAGGACCGGTCGACGCCCCACTCGTAGACGCCGTGGCCGAACTCGTGCATCGTCGCGAACAGCGCCGAGAGGTCGTCGGGCCGGAAGTTCGTGGTCAGTCGGATGTCGCCGGCGCCCGGCGTCGTCATGAACGGATGCGCCGTCTCGTCCAGCCGCCACTCGTCGTCGGCGTAGCCGAAGGCGTCGAGGATCTCGAGCGCGAGCCGACGCTGCGTC
>DATCYR010000092.1:0-8094 GCA_036526315.1 Gaiellaceae bacterium
CGAGGTCTACGCGCCGCTCGCACATCGCCTCGGCATCCACGCACTCAAGTGGGAGCTCGAGGATCTCTCGTTCCAGATCCTCCATCCTCGCAAGTACGAGGAGATCAAGCAGATGGTGGCGGAGCGGCGCGCCGACCGCGAAGGTCACGTCGCCGAGGCGGCGGACGTGCTGCATCGCGAGCTCGAGAAGGTCGACATCCCCGCCGAGATCTCGGGGCGCGCGAAGCACTTCTACTCCATCTACGACAAGATGGCGAAGAAGGGCCGCGAGTTCAACGAGATCTACGACCTCACCGCGATGCGCGTCACCGTCGAGCGCAACGGGGAGGAGGGAACGCGCGACTGCTACGGCGCGCTCGGGCTCATCCACTCGCTCTGGAAGCCGATGCCGGGCCGGTTCAAGGACTACATCGCGATGCCGAAGTTCAACCGCTACCGGTCACTGCACACGACCGTGATCGGGCCGGAGGGACGGCCGCTCGAGATCCAGGTGCGCACGCGCGAGATGCACGAAGAGGCCGAGTACGGGATCGCGGCGCACTGGCGCTACAAGGGCAAGCGCCGCGGGAAGTACGACGAGGCGTGGGAGGCCTGGGTGCGCCAGTTGATGGAGGCGCAGCCGGACGCGATCGACGAGCCGCGCGAGTTCAAGCGCGCGTTCCTGAGCGACCTCGTCGACGACGAGGTGTACGTGTTCACGCCGAAGGGCGAGGTCAAGACGCTCCCCGCCGGCGCGACGCCGATCGACTTCGCGTACGCCGTGCACACCGACGTCGGGCACCGAACCGTCGGCGCCAAGATCAACGGCCGCATCGTCCCGCTGCACTACCGGCTGAAGAACGGCGACTTCGTCGAGATCCTCACCTCGAAGGCGGGTCGCGGGCCCTCGCGCGACTGGCTCTCGCTGGCCGCCTCGTCACGTGCGCGCAACAAGATCCGCCAATGGTTCTCGCGCGAGACGCGCGAGGATCAGGAGCAGAAGGGACGCGACGCCCTCGAGAGCGCGCTCAAGGCGGCGAAGCTCCCGTATCGCAAGCTGGCCGGTTCGGCGGTGCTCGCCGAGGTCATCCGCGACATGAACTTCAAGAAGGCGGAGGACTTCTACCTCTCACTCGGCTCCGGCAAGATCGGCGCGCAGGCCGTCGTCAACAAGGTGCTGCAGCGCCTCAAGACCGAGCAGGCGGCCGAGGAGGAGGCCGTCCCGCTCAAGGCGCCGCGCGCGAAGCACGCGGTCGGCAGCGAGAACTACGGGATCAACGTGCACGGCGTCGACGACGTCCTCGTCCGCCTCGCCAAGTGCTGCACGCCGGTTCCCGGCGACGAGATCGTCGGCTACATCTCGATGGGCAAGGGCATCACCATCCATCGCGGCGACTGCCCGAACGTCAAGGCGCTCGCGCGGAACCCCGAGCGCTTCACGCCGGTCAGCTGGGACGGCGGCGCGTCGCAGAGCTTCCGCGTCCAGATCGCCGTCGACTCGTGGGACCGGCCGCGGCTGCTCGAAGACGTTGCCCGCACCTTCGCGGAGCACGGCGCGAACATCGTCTCGTACGGCGGCACCGTCGAGGATCAGATGGCGAAGAACTGGTACACGGCCGAGGTCGGCGACGTGAAGGATCTGCGCGGCCTGCTGACTGCGCTGCGCAACATCGAGGCGGTTTTCGACGCCTATCGCGTCACCCCCTCGTAGCGAAGGCGCCGACTAGGCGGCGCCGCAGAGAGGTGGTGCGAGCTTTGCTCGCGCGACCGTCTTGGCGCCCGCCGAATCACCGCGAAACCGGTCGAAGAGGAGTGTCCCTTGTTGGAGGGATCGTCCCTCGAACGAGCGCGGTACCTCCATCAAGGGATAGACCGCGAGCGGAATCTGACTACAACGAGTGCAAGGGGGAGAGGGCACGACAGCTGCGGCGCCCGTTCGTTCCGAGGACAGACGGGCGGGCGCGCGGCCTTTCCAGAAGCTTCGCTTCGCTCAGTCGAAGCGGTTCGCGCCGGTAGCGGCACCGGCGCGAGCGCCCGGTGCCAGACACGACGACGTGGCTCAGGGAGACCAGGCCTCGCCGCCCGTGTCCCAACCGACCAGGCAATACGGGGAGAGCTCGTCCGCCACTCGTTCGAGGGACGCCCGCTGCTCGGGCGTCACATTCGCAGGCGCGACGCGGAGCTCCGCGACCGGCTGGGCGTCGTAGACGATCGGCACTGTGAACGTTCCCTCCGGCTCGGCCCCGGTCGCCGGGCCGAGCACGAGCTCGTCCCCCTCGACGAACGCGATCCCGACCCAGTCGTACGTCCTCGCGAGCTCGGCGACGGTGTCGCGCAGAACGTCGTCGGCGTCCGGCTCCGGAGCTCCGCTCACGCCTGCAGCGCGTCTCCCTCGAACGCTCGGATCGCCGCCTTGTAGCTGTCGGGAATCGGCACGGCCTTTCGCTCGTCGAGATCGACGAGCACGAGTGTCTGCGCGGCCGTCACCATCAGCACGTCGTCGCGTGCGCGGTAGGCGGCAAGCTCGTAGGTGGCGCTCGTCCGCCCGATCCTGGCCATGCGGACGTAGACCTCGATCAGGTCGTCGAACACCGCCGGCGCGAAGTACTCGATCGTGCATGCGCGCATGACGAACTCCTGGCCTTCCTCGCCGATGTCCATGCCGAGCAGCCCGAGACTGCGGTGGTACTCGACACGGGCGAGGTCGAAGTAGGGGAGATACCTGCCGTAGTAGACGATCCCCTGCGCATCCGTGTCGGAGAAGCCCACGCGCGTCTGCGCCGAAAACCTGTACGGCGGCTTTTCCTTCAGTTGCGGATCACCTCGAGCACCTCGTCGCGCTTGCGCTCCATCAGCTCCGGCGAGAGCGCCTCGAGGTTGAGGCGGAGCAGCGGCTCCGTGTTCGAGGGCCGCACGTTCATGTGCCAGTCCTCCGCGTCGACCGAGAGGCCGTCCAGGTGCGACACCGTGCCTTCCGCGCCGAACGTCTCCTTCAGCTCCTGCAGCTTCAGCGGCACGTCCGCCACGGGCGTGTTCAGCTCGCCGGTGATGAAGTAGCGCTCGCGATAGGGGCGCAGGATCTCGGACAGCTTCTGCCCCCGCTTCGAGACGAGCCCGAGCATGAGCAGGAACGGGACGACACCCGAGTCGGCCTGCGAGAAGTCACGGAAGTAGTAGTGGCCCGACACCTCGCCGCCGAAGGCGGCGCCCACCTCGCGCATGCGGTGCTTGAAGAACGCGTGACCGACGCGGTTCACGAGCGGCTCGCCGCCCGCGCGCCGGATCGTCTCCGGCACGGCCCAGCTCGCGCGAACGTCGTAGAGCATCTTCGCGCCGGGCTCCTTCTCCAGGATCGACTCGGCCAGGAGCGCCGTGACGAAGTCGCCCGGGACGAACTCGCCGCTGTCGTCGACGAAGAAGCAGCGATCGGCGTCGCCGTCGAACGCGACGCCGAGATCCGCGTGCTCCTCCGTCACCTTGCGCACGATGAACTCACGGTTCTCCGGCAGCAGCGGATTCGGCTCGTGGTTCGGGAACGAGCCGTCCGGCTCGAAGTAGCAGCGCACCGCGTCGATCGGGAGGTGCTCGAGCACCGGCGGCAGCATCGCGCCGGCCATGCCGTTCGCGGCGTCGATCACGACGCGCAGCGGCTTGACCGCGTCGACGTCGACGAACGAGAGCACGCGCTCGACGAACCGCGGCCAGATGTCCTCTTTCGTCACTGTCCCCGCAGGACCCGTCGTGTGCCTGGCACCCGAAGCAGCGCGCTGGCGGATGTCCAGAAGGCCCGAGTCCCCGCCGACCGGGAGCGCGCCGCGGCGCACGATCTTCATCCCGGTGTACTCCTTCGGGTTGTGCGAGGCGGTGACGGCGATGCCGCCGTCGAGCCCGAGCTCGCCGACGGCGAAATAGACCATCTCCGTTCCGACGAGGCCGAGCTCGACCACGTCCGAACCCGCCTCGGCGGCGCCGCGCACGACAGCTTCCGTCATGGACGGTGACGACAGGCGCATGTCGTGGCCGACGGCGATCCGCCGCGGCTCGAACTGCTCGACGTAGCCGCGCCCGATCGCGTAGGCGCCTTCCTCGTCCAGCTCGCCGGGATAGATCCCGCGCACGTCGTATGCCTTGAAGACCTTGGGGTCGAGCACGGAGCGATGCTAACGAGCGGAGCCGGGAGTCTCGGTGCGATCAGCCCCCGTCCCTAGAATTCAGTTGTGGAACGCAAGCTCGCAACGGTGCTGTTCGCGGATCTCGTCGGCTCGACGGAGCTCGTCTCGGCGCAGGATCCGGAGGTCACGCGACGCCGCGTGACGGCGTGGTTCGACGCTGTCGCCGGCTGCATCGAGACCCACGGCGGCACGGTCGAGAAGTTCGCCGGCGACGCCGTGATGGCGGCATTCGGCATCCCGCAGGCGCACGAGGACGACGCCGAGCGCGCCGTCCGGGCAGCGCTCGGGATCATCCAGCGCGCGCACGATGCGGGCGTCGAGGCGCGCATCGGCATCGAGGCCGGCGAGGTCGTCGTCGACGAGACGGATTCGACCTTCGCCACGGGCGAGGCGGTGAACGTCGCCGCGCGTCTGCAGCAGGCCGCCAAGCCCGGCGAGATCCTGATCGGCGAGTCCGCACACCGGCTGACCGACGGCCGCGTGGAGACCGACCAGGTCGGCCCGCTCGAGCTGCGGGGCTTCCGCCGGCCCATCGGCGCGTACCGCGCGCTCGCTGCGGGCGGCGGCCAGCCGAAGCGCGTCACCGTCTCCGCGCCGTTCGTCGGGCGCGAGGCGGAGCTCGACCTGCTCGAGAACACGCTGTCGCGCACCGTGCGCGACAAGCGCCCGCACGTCTTCACGATCTACGGCGAGCCCGGCGTCGGGAAGAGCCGGCTGCTGCGCGAGTTCCTCGCCGGCGTCGAGGGCGTGACGATTCTCTCCGGGCGCGCGCTGCCGTACGGGGAGGGCGTCACGTACTGGCCGCTCGCCGAGATGATCAAGTCCGCCGCCGGGATCACGGACGACGACCCGATGGAGACGGCGCGCGACAAGCTCGTCGAGTGCTGCGGCGACGAGGCGATCGCCGAGCTGCTCGGGCTCGCCTCCGGCGTCATGGACGCGGTCGAGGGCGAGCGCGGCCAACCCGAGATCGCCTGGGCGGCGCGCGAGTTCGTCGACGAGCTCGCGGACGTCCAGCCGCTGATCCTCGTGTTCGAGGACATCCACTGGGCCGAGGAGCCGCTGCTGGAGCTGATCGACCACCTCGCGCAGTGGGTGCGCGAGCGAGCCCTGCTGATCCTCTGCCTCGCGCGGCCGGAGCTCCTCGACGTGCGCCCTGGCTGGGGCGGCGGCCGCATCCGCTCGACGGCGATCGAGCTCGAGCCCCTCGCCCGCGACGAGAGCGAGGAGCTGGCCGCTGCGCTGCTCGCGCAGCACGACGTCTCGGAGCACGTGACGTCGCGGCTGCTCGAGAAGACGGAGGGGAACCCGCTGTTCGTCGAGGAGACCGTCCGGATGCTCGTCGAGGAGGGCGCCGCGGACCGCATCCCCGACACGCTGCAGGCGCTGATCGGCGCGCGCATCGACCGGCTGCCGCTCGGCGAGAAGATCCTGCTGCAGCGCGGCGCCGTCATGGGGCGGACGTTCTTCGCCGGGGCGCTCGACCATCTGTCGGCGGAATACGACATGGACGAGCTGGAGGACATGCTCGACGACCTGCTGCTGCGCGACCTGATCACGCGCCAGGAGCGCTCGACGATCAGCGGCGAGACCGCGTACCGCTTCAAGCACGTCCTCATCCGCGAGGTCGCCTACGGCGGGCTCTCGAAGTCGAGCCGTGCGGAGTACCACACGCGCTTTGCCGAGTGGCTGCGCGAGAAGGCGGAGAAGGAGCTGCTGGAGATCCGCGCATATCACCTCGACCAGGCGTGCACGCTGTACGCGGAGCTCGACGGCAAGCCGCCGGCCGAGCTGGCGAAGACGGCTGCGAAGGCGCTGCAGGCGGCGGGCAAGCGCGCGCTCGCGCGCGAGTCGAACCAGTCGGCGCGCAAGCTCCTCCTCCGGTCGTTCGAGCTCGAGCCGACGCTCGAGCGCCGCTACCTCGCCGCGCGCGGCGCGCTCGTGCTCGGCGACCTGCCGACCGTGCGCGACGAGATGGGCATCGTCGCCGACGAGGCTGCGGCCGCCGGTGCGCGCGACCTGCAGGCGCGCGCGCTGACGGCCCTCTCCGAAGTGGCTGCGTCGCTCGACGGCGAGGTCGTGCGCGCGACCGAGCTCGCCGACCAGGCGCTCGAGGTCGTCGAGCCGGACGACCACGACGGCCGCTTCAACGCGCTCGACCGGCGCTCGCGGATGGCGCGCTGGCGCGGCCGGCTCACCGAGGCCGAGGCGTTCGAGAAGGAGGCGCTGGACATCGCGCGCGCGGTCGGCCGCAAGGACATGGAGGCGAAGGCCGCGCTCCAGCTCGCCGGCATCCACATCGGCCGCATGGAGGAGGACAAGGCGGAGCCGCTGATCGACCACGCGCTCGAGCTCGCAGACCACAGCGGCAGCATCGTCGCGCGCGCGAGCGCAGCGTCGCTGAAGGCGACGTTGCTGGCAGTCCGCCGCGACTACGAGCAGGCGACGGGCTGGTACACGAAAGCGCTCGACCTCTACCGGGAGACGGCATCCGCGCAGGAGATCGCGTGGACGTCACGCCAGCTCGGCATCCTTGCGTGGCGAAGCGGGGATCACGAGCGCGCCGAGAAGCTGCTGCGCGAGTCGATCCGGCTGCTCGCGCCGATGCAGGAGCGCGGGACGCTCTGCGAGAGCCAGCGCTACCTGTCGCAGCTCATGCTCGAGCAAGGCCGAATCGACGAGGCCGAGAAGTACGCGCTCGCTGCACGCGAAACGGTCAGCGCAGAGGACATCGTCTCACGCGCGACGACGCGCGTTGCGCTCGCGCAGGTGCGCGCTGCGCAGAGACGCGATGACGAAGCGGACACGCTGTTCGCCGAGGCGCTCGAGATCGTCAGCGAAGGCGAGCACTGCCGCATCCTGCTCGACGTCGTGCCGCCGTACGCAGACTTCCTCCGCGTGCGCGGCCGCGACGACGACGCGGCCGAGCTCGACGCGAGGCTCGCTCAGCGCGTCCCGACGGCGGCGTAGAGCTCGGCGCGGATCGCCTCGTCCGACTCCGGGTCGGGCGATTCGGTGATCACCGTCGCCGGCCGCTCGAACTGCGCCAGCGCCTCGCCGAGCGGTGCGGCGCGCAGCGTTCCCTCGCCGTACGGGAGGTGCTTCGTCTCGTTGCGGTTCGCGTAGGCGATGTCGGAGAAGTGGATGTGGAACGGTGCGCCCGGCGGGAGCACCATGTCGGCCCCGGCGAGGACCTCGAAGAATCGCTTCGGCTCCGTGAACGCGCCGTCCGTGACGGCATGCAGGTGCGCGAAGTCCAGTACCGGGCGCACCCACCCGGTGCGCTTGGAGATCGCGAAGACGTCGTCGGCGGTGCCGAGCTCCCGGACGCGGCCCATGACCTCGACGCCGAACGGAACCGCACGCTCCTTGCGCTCCAGCCGCTCGCGCAGCTCGCCGAGCTGCTCGACGACCGAATCGATCGCCGCGTCGCGCTCGCGGCCGAGCAGGAAGCCCGGATGGAAGACGACGAGCTCGGCGCCGGCCGCCTTCGCGATGCCGGCCGAATGATCCAGCATCCCGACCGCCATGTTCAGCTTCTTGCCGCGCTCCGCGTGTCCCATGAAGCCGGCGATCGGCGCGTGAATCGAAAGGACGATGTCCGCCTCCCGCGCGAGCTCGCCGAAGCGCTCCGCCCACGGGTAGTCCATCCAGAACTTGCCCTCGAAGTCGATCTCGCACGCGTTGAAGCCGCGCTCCTGCAGGAGGGCGATCGCGGCTTCGGGGCTCTCGCGCGAGGGCACGCGCGCGGGGCCGTAGTGGAGCCGGGGCATGAGTGCCACGCTAACCGATGCCGTCCGACCCCCTTCGTACCCTCGCCTCATGGCCAAGAAGCCGTCACGTATCGATTTGCTCGAGCTGGACATCGACCTGCGCCTCACCGACCTGTGGCGTGAGGCAGGGGAGATCACGGAGTGGAATCTCGACGTCGTGGCGGCCTTCA
>DATCYR010000093.1:0-13311 GCA_036526315.1 Gaiellaceae bacterium
CGCGGTCGGCACGTTCACCGTCGACCGGGAGTCGCTGATCGACACCGTCACGCGTGTCGCACGCTCTGCATCGCGTGACGAGTCGCGACCGGTGCTGACCGGCATCCTCGTCCGCTTCGAAGCCGGGAAACTCGTGATGGCTGCGACCGACTCGTACCGCCTGTCCGTGAAGGAGACGGAGCTGTCGGGAGAGGCACCGGAGCTGGAGGCGATCATCCCTGCACGAGCGCTCGGGGAGCTCGGGCGCATCGCGCAGGCAGGCGAGTCGATCGAGCTCGGCGTCCACGAGAACCAGGTCGTGTTCGCTGCCGACGACGTCTGGCTGACGACTCGGCGGATCGACGGGCAGTTCCCGAACTACAAGCAGCTGCTGCCGGAAGCGTTCGAGCACGAGCTGACGCTGCCGCGCGGCGAGCTGCTCGACGTCGTCCGTCGCGTCGGCGTGATGGTGCAGCGCACGTCGCCGATCCAGCTGCGGTTCGCTGAGGGCGAGCTCACCGTCTTCGCCAGGACGCAGGACGTCGGGGAGGCGAAAGAGTCGATCCCGGTGCAGTTCTCCGGCGAGCCGATGGAGATCGGCTTCAACGCCGAGTTCCTGCGCGAGGGGGTCGAGTCGATCGGCGCCGACGAGCTGCGGCTGAAGCTGATCTCGCCGCTGCGCCCGGCCGTGATCCAGGGCGGCGAGGACGATCCGACGTACCTGATCATGCCGATCCGGCTGCCGGGCTGATCGTCTCGACAGTCTCGCTTCGCAACATCCGGTCGTACTCACGTCTCGATCTCGACCTCCAGCCGGGGCTGGTCCTCGTCGTCGGCGAGAACGGCGCCGGGAAGACGAACCTGCTCGAGTCGCTCCACGTGGGTACGCAAGGCTTCTCGCCGCGCACGCGTGCGGATGCGCAGCTGGTGCGCTTCGGCGAGGCGGCCGGCCGCATCGCCCTGAAAGGCCACCGCGGCGAGAGATCGCTCGAGCTGGAGCTGACGATCGCTGTCGGCGAAGGCAAGCGCGCGAAGGTGAACGGGGCGCCGCTTCGCGCGGCCGAACAGCTGCGCTCGGAGGTCGCGACGCTCGTCTTCACGCCCGACCGCCTGGCTGTCGTCAAGGGTGGGCCGGCGGTGCGGCGTGCGTACTTCGATCGTGCCCTCGGCCGTCTTGCTCCGGCACGCGCGCAACTGCCGACGGAATACGCAGCCGCGGTCGCACAACGGAACGCAGCGCTCCGCCGCGTCGCCCGCGGCTACTCGTCGGTCGAAGCGCTCGCGCCCTGGACGGAGCAGCTGGCGTCGCTCGGGCGGCAGCTCGTCGAGGCGCGCGGCGAGGTGATCGCTGCGCTCGCGCCCGGCTTCGCCGAACGTGCGGACGAGCTCGGCCTACCGTCGTCGCGGATGACGTACCAGGGCGAGCCGCCGACGGTCGAGGCCCTCGCGGCACGGCTCGAGCGCGATCTCGAACGTGGTTCGACAGGCCTCGGGCCGCATCTCGACGATGTCGTCCTGACGAGCGGCACTCGCGATCTGCGCAACTTCGGCTCACAGGGGGAACAGCGGTTGACCGTCCTCGCCCTGCTGCTCGCGGAGGCGGAGCTGATCGCCGCGCGCCGCGGCTTCGCGCCGCTGCTCTTGCTCGACGACGTGCTGTCGGAGCTCGACCCGAATCGCCGGCGGGTGCTCGCGGAGCGCGTGCAGGGCACCGGCCAGACGCTCGTCACGGCAACGCAGTCGTCTTCCCTGCCGGTGGAGCCGTCGCAGCTGCTCGAGGTCACGCCAGGGCTCGTGCGGGCCGCGTGATCGAGCGCGTCGGCGACGCGGTCGGTCGTGAGCTCGGCCGCTTCGGGCCGGCCGTGGGCATGGCTCCGCTCGTCGAGGCCTGGCCGTCGGCAGTGGGTCCGGAGATCGCGCGCAACGCCTGGCCGGCGCGGCTCGCGAGAGACGGCACGCTCCACGTGCACACGACAGACTCGATCTGGGCGTTCGAGCTCGGAAGCCGCGCCGACGAGATCCGTTCCCGGTTAGGCGAGCACGCGCCGCCGCGACTCGCGTTCGCCCCGGGCCCGCTGCCCGAGGCTCACGAGAGGCCGGCCGAAGGAGCTGTGACGACGCCCGTCGCGCCCGGGCCGGATCACATCGCGAAAGCCGAGTCGCTTGCGCGTGTGATTCGAGACCGAGAGCTGCGCGAAGTGGTCGCAAAAACCATTGCTTTCAGCCTGGCAAACACGGGCTGACGACCGCTCGTTCTGGTACAATTCGCCGTGCCCGCAAGTAGCGAATTTGCAGGGCTTTTTTCATGACTGAGGCCACGTACACCGCAAAAGACATCACCGTCCTCGAAGGGCTCGAGCCGGTCCGCCTTCGACCGGGCATGTACATCGGCTCGACGGGTGGCCGCGGCCTTCATCACCTCGTCTACGAGGTCGTCGACAACAGCGTCGACGAGGCACTCGCAGGGCGCAACGACAAGATCGAGGTGACACTCCATCCCGACAACTCGGTGACAGTCCGCGACTACGGCTCGGGCATCCCCGTCGACCTGATGGCCGACCAGGGCATGTCTGCCCTGACGGTCGTCCTGACGAAGCTCCACGCCGGCGGCAAGTTCGGCGGCGAGGATGCGGCCTACAAGGTCTCGGGCGGGCTGCACGGCGTCGGCGTCTCCGTCGTCAATGCGCTGTCGGAGTGGCTGGTCGCCGAGGTTCGCCGCGGCGGCAAGGTGTACCGGCAGGAGTTCGCGCGCGGCGTGCCGAGTGGCGACGTCGAGGTCGCCGGCAAGGCCGAGAAGGGCGACACGGGCACGACGATCATGTTTCTTCCCGACGCGGAGATCTTCGACGAGGTCGAGTTCTCGGCGGACACGCTCAAGCAGCGCCTGCGCGAGACGGCGTTCCTGACGCGCGGGCTGCGCATCGTCCTCACCGACGAGCGCGCCGGCGGCGAGACGGTCGAGTTCCACTACGAAGGCGGCATCCGCGACTTCGTCGCCCACGTGAACACGACGAAGGACGGGATCCACAAGCGGATCGTCTACTTCGAGGGGGAGCACGACAACGGCGGCAACGTCGAGGTCGCGATGCAGTGGAACTCCTCGTACCAGGAATCCGTCTACACGTTCGCCAACAACATCAACACCCACGAGGGCGGCTCGCACCTGTCGGGGTTCAATGCCGCCCTGACGCGCACGCTGAACAAGGTCGCGCGCGACATGGGCCTGCTGAAGGAGAAGGAGGACAACCTCGAGGGCGACGACGTGCGCGAAGGGCTCGCCGCAGTCGTCTCGGTGAAGCTGCAGGACCCGCAGTTCGAGGGCCAGACGAAGACGAAGCTCGGCAACCCGTGGGTGAAGGGCTTCGTCGAGTCGACGGTCAACGCGCGTCTGTCCGAATTCCTCGAGGAGAACCCGACCGACGCGAAACAGATCATCACGAAGGCGATCTCCGCTGCACGCGCACGGCTGGCGGCGCGCAAGGCGCGCGACCTGACGCGCCGCAAGGGGGCCTTCGGCGGCGAGATCGCCAAGAAGTTCGCGGACTGCCAGGTGCGCGACCCGGAGCTCGCGGAGATGTTCATCGTGGAGGGCAACTCGGCCGGCGGTGCCGCGAAGGATGCGCGCGACAAGTCGAACCAGGCGATCCTCCCGCTCCGCGGAAAGATCATCAACTCCGAGAAGAACCGCATCGACAAGGTGCTCTCGAACGCTGAGGTGCAGCTGCTCGTTCAGGTGGTGGGCACCGGTATCGGCGAGGAGTTCGATATCGCGAAGCTCCGCTACCACCGGATCATCGTCATGACCGACGCCGACGTCGACGGCGCGCACATTCGCACCCTCGTGCTGACGTTCCTCTACCGGCACATGCCTGAGCTGTTCGAGCGCGGCCACGTCTACATCGCGGTGCCGCCGCTCTATCTCGCCCGGCTGGGGAATCAGCACAGCTACCTCGAGAAGGACTCGCAGCTCGAGGAGCTGCTCGTGCGCGAGCGCTTCGGCGAGCTCGAGATCGAGGGGCGCGACAACGCCGCCGTGAAGTTGACGCAGGCGCGGTACTCGCGCTTCGCGCGGACTCTGATGGAGTACATCGGCTGGGCCGCGCGCCTTCGCTCCGACTTCGGCCACCAGGCTGCCGACTTCGTGCTCGCCCACAGGCTCGTCGAGTCGGGTGCGAACTCGGCGGCCGACGCGGTCAAGGCGATCGACGGTGCCGGCCCCAACGGCTACCGGCTCGAGCCCGAGGTCGACGGCGAGGCCTTGCGCGTGCGCGTCACGGAGGTCGAGACGAGCGCGATGCAGAACGTTCTCGTCCCGGCGGAGCTGTTCGGCTCGCCGATCTATGACCGCGTCCGCCAGACCTACCAGCGGCTCGGCGAGATCGTCGGCGGCCTGCCGCCGTTCACGCTGAAGTACGGCAAGCAGACGGCGGACGCGCTGACGTTCGAGGAGCTCCGTGAGGCGGCGCTGACGCTTGCGAAGAGCGGCATCCAGATCACCCGGTACAAGGGCCTGAGCGAGATGAACCCGCCTGAGCTGTGGGCGACGACGATGGACCCGGCCCGCCGCATGCTGATCCGCGTCGACGTGGAGGACGCCGCCGCGGCCGACCTGTGGTTCTCGCGGCTGATGGGCGACGAGGTGGAGCCGCGCCGCGAGTTCATCGAGCAGAACGCGCTCGAAGTCAAGAACCTGGATGTCTAGTCCGCGCAAAATGCGCAGCATTTTGCGCGGGTGGCGGAAGATCTTCGCTCCGCTCGATGGAGTTGATCTCTGAGCGACCTGACTCCAGAACCCCTGGGCGCCGGACGCGTCGAGACGCGCGAGCTCGACCAGGAAGTCCGCACCAGCTTCCTCGACTACGCGATGAGCGTGATCGTTTCGCGCGCGCTTCCGGACGTACGCGACGGGCTCAAGCCGGTGCACCGCCGCGTGCTCTACGCGATGCACGAAGCCGGGCTCCAGCCGAACCGGCCGACGCGCAAGTCCGCACGCGTCGTCGGCGACGTGATGGGCAACTACCACCCGCACGGCGACTCCGCGATCTACGACGCGCTCGTCCGGCTCGCGCAGCCGTTCTCGATGCGCTACCCGCTCATCGACGGCCAGGGCTACTTCGGCTCGGTCGACGGCGATCCAGCCGGCGCGATGCGCTACACGGAGTGCCGGTTGTCGCGAATGGCGACGGAGCTGCTGCAGGACATCGACGCCGACACCGTCGACTTCCAGCCGAACTACGACGAGTCGCGGCGCGAGCCGACGGTGCTGCCGGCGCGGTTTCCGAACCTGCTCGTCAACGGCTCTTCGGGGATCGCGGTCGGGATGGCGACGAACATCCCGCCGCACAACCTCGGCGAGGTCGTCAACGGGATCGTCGCCATGATCGACGAGCCCGACATCGACGTCGAGCGCCTGTCCAAGCACGTCAAGGGGCCGGACTTCCCGACCGGCGGCTCGATCGTCGGCCGTGGCGGGATCCGCGATGCGTATCGCTCGGGCCGCGGCCGCATAACGGTGCGCGGTCGCGCGCACATCGAGCAGCTGCGCGGCGGCAAGAGCGCGATCATCATCACCGAGCTCCCCTACGGCGTTCGCAAGGCCGGCGAGGGCGGCGTGATCGAGAAGATCGCCGACCTCGTGAAAGCCGGGACGCTGACGGAAGTGCCGATGTCGGACGATGCGCTGCAGGACCACTCCGACAAGGAGGGCATGCGCATCTATGTCGAGCTCAAGCGCGAAGCGGTCCCGCAGGTTGCGCTCAACAAGCTGTTCAAGCTGACGCCGCTGCAGACGACGTTCGGCTACAACGCGGTCGCGCTCGTCGACGGCGTCCCGAAGACGCTGTCGCTGCTCGAGCTGGTTCGCCACTACCTCGACTACCAGCGTGAAGTCGTCACGCGGCGCTCGAAGTACGAGCTGCGCCAGGCGGAGAAGCGCGCGCACGTCCTCGAGGGCTACCTCAAGGCCCTCGACCATCTCGACGAGGTGATCGCCCTCATTCGGGCCGCCGCCGATACCGACACTGCGCGCGAGGGGCTCATGAGCACGTTCGACCTCTCCGAGGTGCAGGCGCAGGCGATCCTCGACCTGCGGCTCTCGCGCCTCACGAGGCTCGCGCGAAACGAGATCCAGCTCGAGTACGACGACCTGCAGGAGCGCATCGCGGAGCTGCGCGCGATCCTCGGCGATCCCGCCCGCATCGACGGCGTGATCAAGGAAGAGCTGCTCGAGCTGAACGAGCGCTACGGCCGCGGCGACGACCGGCGCACGGAGATCGTGCAGGCCGAGGACGAGCTCGAGCTCGAGGACCTGATCGCGGAGGAGGACATGGTCATCGCGATCACGCGCTCGAACTACATCAAGCGCCTACCGGTGACGACGTACCGCGAGCAGCGGCGTGGCGGCATCGGCGTGATGGGGATGGACCTCAAGGACGAGGACTACATCGAGCATCTCTTCGTCGCCTCGACGCACGACTACATCCTCTTCTTCACCAACGTCGGCAAGGTCTATCGCCTGAAGGTGCACGAGCTCCCGCTCGGATCGCGGCAGTCGAAGGGCCGCGCGATCCAGAACCTGCTGCCCTTCCGCCAGGACGAGCAGGTGCGCGCGGTGATCCAGACGCGCAACTTCGAGGAGGCCGAGTACCTCGTCTTCGCGACAAAGAACGGCGTCGTCAAGAAGACCAAGCTCGCCGCGTACAACACGCCGCTCCGCTCCGACGGGATCATCGCGATCAAGATGCGCGACGGCGACGAGCTCATCGGTGTCCGCCACTCGTCCGGCAACGACGACGTCCTGATGGTCTCGCGCAAGGGTCAGGCGATCCGCTTCAACGAAGCCGGCGTCCGCTCGATGGGCCGTGACGCCTCGGGCGTGCAGGGAATGCGGCTGCGGGCCGACGACGAGGTGATCGCCGTCAACATCGCGCACGACGACGCGGACGTCCTCGTCGTCACCGAGAACGGCTACGGCAAGCGCACGCGTGTCTCCGAGTACCCGGTCAAGGGCCGCGGCGGCATGGGCGTGAAGACCGTTCAGCTTACGGAGACGAAGGGCCAGCTCGCCGGCGCCCGCGTGGTGCGCGACGGCTACCAGGTGATGCTGATCTCTGACGGCGGGACCGTCATCCGCATGCCCGTGGACGACATCAAACGCTCCGGCCGCGCGACTCAGGGTGTCATCGTGATGCGCCTCCGCGAGGGCGAGCACGTCTCGAGCCTCGCACCGGTCGTCGAGGCCACGGACGACAAAGCCGCGCCCGAGACGAACGGCGCCGGGCCCGCAGAGGCGTAGCGCAGCCACAAACCTGCGGAAAGAGCAGCCTCAAGAGAGGGTGATTTTGAAGAAAGGCCTTCCTTCTCCGGAATCCGCGCTGTATATCTTTGCAACAAGGGGTTCCTCCGCCGAAGCGAAACGAGGACGAAATGGCAGCCAGTCGACAGGTGGATCTTCTCGAGCCGATTGACCTTGCGGAGCACCTCGGCAAGGTCGAGCTCTACCTCGGCCAGGTCTGTCAGATCGCCGGGATCTCCAAGATGCAGCTGGACTACTGGACGAACAAGGCCCAGATCCCGACGAAGGGCAAGAAGCAGCGGATCTACGACATCGACGCGCTCGAGACGGTCATGCTGATCAAGCAGGCGAAAGACAAGGGCCTCAATCTCGGCGCGGCGATCGACGCGGCCCGGCGGTTCCGCGAGCAGGAGCGCACCGCGCCGCCGCCCGTCCCGACCTCACAGCCGTAGCCGCTCCGCCGCCTCGTCCGGCGGCAGCGTGTTCACGAAGATCCCGGCGCCGAGCTCCAACCCGGCGAGGACGGTCAGCCGCGGCAAAAGCACGAGCCGCCAGTCGCGCGCGTCGTGCTCGACCCAGGCGTTGAGCGGCACGGGGCCCTCGACCGCCTGCAGGCTGCGGACGATCTCGACGAGCAGGCGCAGGGCCGGCGCCAGCAGCGCGCTCTGTAGTCCGGCCGGGTCCGGCTCCGCCGGGGCGATCACCGTCTCGTAGGGGAGCCGGCTCGCCCATGGGCAGCCCGCGACGAGCCCGCCGCCGCTCCAGAACTGCTCGAGCCGCGGGCGGGCGCGCGCCGGCGGCGGCCCCGGGAGCCAGATCAGCTGCGAGTGCGAGTGCGGCAGGCTCGACCCGGCCTCCCGCCCCTCGTTGACGAGCGCATGCACGTACCCGGGCACCGCGGCCGCGCGCTGCTGCCAGGCCTCGGCGATCAGGCCCGGCTCGTCGTCTGCGAGCTCGGCCAGTGACCGCACGTGCCGGCGGCTGTGCACGACGACCTCCTGCCGGTCGAGCGCCGGATAGAGGTTCGGGACGACTCGGATGCGCCACTCGCCCACTTCGGGGAGGACGAGCGACTGCGGCGGCGTCATGTGCTCGTGGCCCGGACAGAAGGGGCATGTCTCCAGCTCCTCCGCTGTGGGCGGATCGAGCGCGGGCCGTTCGGCGCCGGGCCGTCGCGCGCGACCCGGGGCGATCACGGCGACGCGGCCCGACTCAGGCTCGCGACGAAGCTCGCCGCTCAGCTCGAGCCGTCGGACTGGGTACCGAGGAAGGGCCGGATCAGGTCGATCGGCGCCGGGAAGACGATCGTCGTCGACGGCGAGCCGCCCAGCTCGAGCAGTGTCTGCAGGTAGCGCAGCTGCAGTGCGACCGGATGGTCACCGATCGTGACGGCGGCGTCCTTCAGCCGCTCGGCCGCCTGGTACTCGCCCTCCGAGCTGATGATCTTCGCGCGCCGCTCGCGCTCGGCTTCGGCCTGCCGCGCCATCGCCCGCTGCATCCCGCTCGGGATCTCGACGTCTTTCACCTCGACGATCGACACCTTGATGCCCCACGGCGCCGTCGCTTCGTCGATGATCCCCTGCAGGATCGAGTTGATCTTGTCGCGCTCGGAGAGCAGCTCGTCGAGCTGGTGCTGGCCGAGGACCGAGCGCAGCGTCGTCTGCGCGATCTGCGACGTCGCGACCATGAAGTTCTCGACCTGCACGATCGCGGACTTCGGATCGACGATTCGGAAGTAGGCGACGGCGTTCACGCGCACCGGGACGTTGTCCTTCGTGATCACTTCCTGTGGCGGCACGTTCAACGTGATCGTGCGGAGGTCGACCTTCACCATCCGGTCGACGATCGGGATCAGGAGAAAGAGGCCCGGTCCCTTCGGGGCCGGCAACAGCCGTCCAAGCCGGAAGACGACGCCTCGCTCGTACTCACGCGCGACCTTGATCGCCGCGAACAGGAACAGGACGATCAGGAACAACAGGATCGCGACAATGATCAGTGCTGCGCTCACGCCGATGATCCTATGTGTTCCGGCCTCACGGTCAGGACGAGCCCGTCGAGCGACTCGACCCGAACCTTCTCACCGGGCTGCAGCTGCTCGCCGCCTGCTGTGCGGGCCTGCCAGAGCTCGCCGTTGACGAAGACGAGCCCGTCGCGGCGAACCTCCCCGACCGCGCCGGCGATCATCTCGGGCGCGACGGAGACCGGGCGGTGCCGCACCTGCCACGCCTTGCCGACGGCGAACGCCCACACCGCGCCCAGCACCACCGCGATCGTGACGACGAGTGGCGTCGACGTGTGGTACGGCGCCGGCGCGTTCTGGAAGAGGAAGATCGCACCGACCGCCATCGCGATCAGCCCGGCCACGGTCAAGGCGCCGTGCGATGCCACGTGCACGTCGGCGACGAGTAGTGCGACGCCCGCGAGCAGGAGGATGAGCCCGGCCCAGTTCACGGGCAGCACGGAGAAGCCGAAGAGGGCAGTGATCAGCGCAACGAGCCCGAGCGCGCCGGGCAGCACGACGCCCGGGTGGAAGATCTCATACCCGATCCCGGCGAGGCCGGCCAGGAAGAGCAGCGTGAGGATGTTCGGGTTGATCAGCGTGTTCAGCAGTCGCGTGAAGAAGCCGGGGTGCACGTCGTGGATCTGCGCGCCGGCGAGGTGCAGGACGTAGCCGCGCGGCTTGGTCTTGACGCCGTCGGTCTGCTTCAGGAGCGCGGGCACTGTCGGCGCGATCCCGTCGATCACGTTCATCGCCTTCGCTTCGCTCGCCGTCGCGTTCGTCGCGACGCGCACCGCGCGGTCGGCCCACTTCGCGTTGCGTCCGTGACTCTGCGCGAGCGCGCGCAGCGATGCGGCCTCGTGGTTGATCAGCTTGCGCCTCAGGTCGCTGCCGATGTTGCCGCCGCTCGAGTCGATCGGCGTCGATGAGCCGATGTTCGTCTCGGGCGCCATCGCCAGGTAGTCGGCCGCCTGCGCCAACCACACGCCGGCGGAGCCGGCGAACGAGCCGTTCGGGCCGACCCAGACGAGCACCGGCACCTTCGAGCTCAGCTCGCAGAGGACGATCTTGTCCTTCGACTCGAGGAGCCCGCCGGGCGTGTTCAGGACGATCACGGCGGCGTCGTAGTGCTGCTTCGCCGCCTGCGACAGCTGGTGGCAGAGGTAGTTCTGCGTCACCGGATTGACGTCGGCGTCGAAGTGGATCGCGAGCACGCGCGGCGCCGCTGCGTTGGCCGGCGACGCGAACGCCAAAAGCGCTCCGAGGAGCAAAAGCCCCCGCAAAACGGCGCTCCTCAACTCGTAAGGATTCTATCAGCGGGCTTGAGGCCGACAGCCGCGCCAGGCACCCTTGGAACGCGGTGAAGATCTTCCTCGCCGTTGCCGTCGCATTCCTCGCCACACCTGCCGCCGCGTTCGGCGAGGTGTCGCTCACGGTGCGCGACGTCCCGCTGCACGTCGGGCGCATGCTCGCGGCCGCGCCGCCTGCGAGCTTCGACATGGTCGGGCTCCACTGGCAGGGCACCGGCTCCGTCGACTTCCGCACGCGCTCCGCGGCCGGGAAGTGGAGCAAGTGGCAGCCTGCCGCACCCGAGGCGGAGGATCTGCCCGACGGCGCGCAGGGGCCGTGGCGACTCGGGAACCCGTACTGGGTCGGTGCGTCCGATCGCATCGCCTATCGGCTGCACGGGCGCGTCACGCGGTTGCGTGCGTACTTCATCCAGAGCAGCGAAGAGCGGGTCCCGTTGCGGCGCGTCTCGATGACGGGATCGCCGCCGTTGATCTCGCGGGCAGGCTGGGGAGCAAACGAGGCAATCCGCCGGGCGGCGCCGCTCTACGCCCCCAGCATCCAGCTCGCGGTCGTCCATCACACCGCCGGCTCGAACTCGTACACCGCTTCGCAGTCGGCTGCGATCGTGCGCGGCATCGAGGTCTACCACGTGAAGGGAAACGGGTGGAACGACATCGGCTACAACTTCCTCGTCGACAAGTACGGCCAGGTGTTCGAAGGCCGGTACGGCGGTGTCGACAAGAACGTGATCGGTGCGCACGCGGAAGGCTTCAACACCGGCTCCGTCGGCGTCGCGCTGATCGGGACGTACCAGAGCGCCGCGCCGACGGCGGCGGAGAAGACGGCGCTCGTGAACCTGCTCGCCTGGCGGCTCGACGTCGCGCACGTCGATCCCTTGTCGACGCTGACGTACACCTCCGGCGGCAACGCCCGCTTCCATGCCGGGACGCCCGTGTTCTTGCGTGCCGTCTCCGGTCATCGCGACACCGGCTTCACCACGTGCCCCGGCTCGGTGTTGTACGCGCAGCTCGGTGCGCTCGCGCGGCAGGCGGCGACGACCGGGTTGCCGAAGCTCTACGCGCCGACGGTGCAAGGGCAGCTCGGCGGCCTCGTCCGCTTCCAGGGCCGCCTCAGCACGACCCTGCCGTGGACAGTGACCGTCTCGGACTCCACCGGAGCGGTCGTCGACAGCGGCACGGGGACGAGCAGCGTCGTCGACTGGACGTGGGACGCCTCGACCGCCGCGCGCGCGTCGTACACGTGGGCGATCTCGGCGACCGACGTGCGGCCGGCGACCGGCGTCATCGGCACGGCACCGGTGCCGCTTGCGATCAAGTCGCTTGCCGCCACGCCGCGGACGATCTCCGATGCGACCCAGATCTCGTACACGCTGACCGCGAGCGCGACGGTGACCGCGACGCTCCGCGACGCGGCCGGCCACGACGTCGCGACGCTCTTCACGCAGCAGCACCAGCCCGGGAAGCAGACCTTCAAGCTGACGGCGACGAACGTCCCCGAAGGGCACTTCCAGCTCGTGCTGACCGCCGCCAACGGCAAGTCGACGGCGACCGCGAGCGTCCCGGTGGTGATCGACCGCACGGTGACGAAGTTCACCCTCGCGCCGACGGTCACGAACGGTGCGATCACGTTCTCGTTCGATCTCGCGCGTGTCGCGGATGTGCGGCTCGACATCCAGCGCGCGGGGAAGGTCGTTGTGCCCGTCTACTCCGCGACGCTTGCGCCCGGCACCCAGAGCATCGCCTGGAGGGCCGTAGGAGTGCCGGATGGTGTCTACGCTGGAGCGCTCACGACGAGCGGCCCCGTCGGCGAGGCGACGAGAACGCTGCTGTTCCGCCTCGACACGAAGCCGCCGACGCTCCGCGTCCGGTCGTTCCGCGCGCTCCGCTTCTGGGTGAGCGAGCCGGCGACCGTGACGCTCCTGCTCAACGGCTCCCGCGTCGTGCGATCGGTGCGCGCCGGCACGTTCTCGTACCGTCACGGAGCCGTGCGCAGCGTGCGCCTCGTCGCGCGCGACGCCGCCGGCAACGTCAGCCGGACGCTGCGGTTTCCGTAGCCCACTCGTCGTAGTCGCGCTCGAGGCGGAACAGGATCGCCGCGAGGAGGACTGCGCGGTCGACGGGCCGCCCGAGCTCGACCCGGAGCGACGTCGCCTCCGTCTGCGCGTCCGTGGGCAGCTGCTCGGCCGTCTGGTTGGCGTTCACGCCGATGCCGAGCGCGACGCGGCCGTCGCCGGCCTCGGCAAGGATGCCCGCGACCTTGCGGCCGCCGACGAGGACGTCGTTCGGGAACTTGATCGCAGGGTCGAGCCCGGTTGTCTCCCGGATCGCCTGGGCGACGGCGCCGCCGGCGACGAGTGACAGTTCGGGCAGCCGCGGCGGATCGACCGCCGGGCGCAGCAGGACGGAGACGAGGACGCTCGTCCCCCGCGGCGCGTGCCAGCTGCGGCCGAGGCGGCCGCGGCCCTCGCTCTGCTCCTCGGCAACCGCGATCGCTCCCTCGGGGTCACCAGCTTGCAGCAGCCGCTGTGTCGACGCACACAGTTCCTCGAAGCGATACATGTGGCCGAAGCGGCCTCGTAGGAGCGGCTGCACGGCGTCGGGGGCGAGTGAGTCGGCCACCACTCCTACACTAGGCGGCGCGATGCAACTGCCTGGCCGCCGCAGCCGTCCAATCCAGCAGTCCTTCCGGCCGGAAGGGCCACTCGTCTACGCGCGACTGAGCGATCCGA
>DATCYR010000094.1:0-52205 GCA_036526315.1 Gaiellaceae bacterium
CTCGCCGACGATCGCGAGCGCCGACACGAGCCAGAAGGAGCAGATGAGAAACGTCCCCTCCTTGCCCGAGAGTCCGTCGTCGGTCTCGTTCGTCCGGTAACGGAGCACGAAGCCGTTCTCGGTCAGGTTGTTTGCGATGGCGTCGACGGTCGCACGCAGCCGCTCGTCGTCGGGCGCGAGGAACCCGAAGATCGCCGCGAGCAGCACCGACGCGTCGAGCGAGTCGGTCTCGTAGTGCTGGCGTAGCACGCCCGCCTCGGAGACGCCATGCTCGAGGATGTCCTCGCGAATCTCCACGGCGGTCGCCGCCCATTTCGCCGCCCGCTCGGGATCGCCGCGGATCTCGGCCAGCTGCGCCGCACGATCGAGGGCGACCCAGCACATCAGCTTCGACGACACGTAGTGCTGCGGCTTGCCCCGCGCCTCCCAGATCCCTTGATCCGGGTTGCGCCAGACCTTCGTCGCGCACTCGGCCTGAGATTCGACGATCGGCCAGAGGCGTCGCGGCAGACGCTCGCTGCGCTGCGAGTGCAGCAGGATCGAGTCGAGCACTGCGCCGAACACGTCGTTCTGACGCTGGTCGAAGGCGCCGTTGCCGATCCGGACGGGACGTGCCCCGGCATAGCCGGTGAGGTCGTCCCGCGTCGTCTCGGTCAGGTCGCGCCTGCCGTCGATGCCGTACATGATCTGCAGCGAGCCGTCCTCGGTCGGATCGACGTCGGCGACGAACTGCATGAACTCGTCTGCTTCCCAGTCGAGGTTCAGCCAGTGCAGCGCCTGCAGCGTGAAGGTCGTGTCGCGGATCCAGGTGTAGCGGTAGTCCCAGTTCCGCTCGCCGCCGGGCGTCTCGGGAAGCGACGTCGTCAACGCTGCGACCGTTGCACCGGTCGGCATGTACGTGAGGCCCTTGATGGCGAGGGCCGAACGCTGCACCTCGTCGCGGAAACGGTGATCCGGGATGCGGGCGCGGTTCAGCCACGACCGCCAGAACCGCACCGTCCTGTCGACGCGCGTGACGGCGTCGTCGATGTCGGGCGGCGTCGCGAGCTCCTCCGCCCATGAGAGCGCGCAGTACGCCCCGTCGCCGGACTGCAGCGTCCTCCGTGCGCGGACGCGGTTGTCCTCGATACCGAGCGGCAGATCCGACTGCAGCCGGACGGTCTGGCCCGCGCCGGTCGCGTCGGCCGTGTGGCGACCCTCCCCGACGAGCGTCCACTTCGCCGGGTCGCGGCCGTAGTCGAACGCCGGCTCACAGATGAGCTCGACCTCGACGCTCCCCTCGAGACATTCGACCGTGCGCACGAGCATGTGGTCGGCGTCGTCGTCGGCCGGTGGGCGCGTGTGCGGCGTGATCGCGTCCTCGTGCGCCCAGGGCCCCATCGTCAACGCTTCGCGCACCACGATCCAGCCGCCCGGTGTCTTCCAGGTCGTCTCCATGACGTTCGTGCCGGGGATGTAGTTGCGCTGAGCCGGGTGGTGGATCCCGAAGGGGCCGAAGCGGAAAAAGCCCGCCTCCCGGTCGAGCAGGCTGCCGAACATGCTCGGCGAGTCGAAGGCCGGCACGCACAGCCAGTCGATCGCCCCGTCGGGTGCGATCAGGGCACCCGTGTGGCAGTTGGAGATGAACGCGTAGTCCGCGATCGGCGGGAAGGGCGAGGGCGCGGCCGCGCTCTGCGGCGACGGCTGCGCTGCGGTCTCGGTGCTCACTGGACGATCCACGGCTCCCGCCAGCGCCCGTGGCCCTTGAGGAGCTCGTCGGCCGCCTCGGGCCCCCACGATCCCTGCGCGTACGGGTGCACGGGCGGCGGCGAGTCGAGGAGCGGCTGAAAGACGCGCCATGTCTCCTCCACCGCGTCCTGGCGCGTGAAGCGGATGCTCTGGCCGTCGAGCGCGGCATGGAGCAGGACTTCGTACGGCGTCGCGCCCTCCCCGCCCTCTTGCGAGAACTCCATGTCGAGCTCGATCGGCCCCGGCCCGTCGGCGCGGCTGGCGACGAGCTCGAGCCGGATCCCCGTCGACGGGTCGAGCTTCACGACCAGCTGGTTCGGCTCGAAGCCGCGCTCGAAGGCAGCGAATCCGAGCCGCGGCGGGTGCTTGAAGACGAGCCGGAGCTCAGTCTGCGTCACGGGGAGGCGCTTGCCGGTGCGGATGAAGAACGGGACGCCCGCCCAGCGCCAGTTCTCGATCTCGAGACGTAGAGCCGCATAGGTCTCCGTCGTCGAGCTCGGCGCGACGCCGTCGATCGACAGGTACCCCTCGTACTGCCCGCGGACGTAGTGCGCAGGGTCGGCCTCCTTGACGGCTCGGAACAGCGCCACCTGCGAGTCCTTGATCGTCTGCGGGTCGCCGCGTGCCGGTGCTTCCATGGCGCACATCGACACCACCTGCATCAGATGGTTGACGACGACGTCGCGGAGCGCCCCGACCGGATCGTAGAAGTGGCCGCGATCCTCGACGCCGAAATCCTCGGCCATCGTGATCTGAACCGAAGAGACGTAGTTGCGGCTCCAGATCGGCTCGAGCAACGAGTTCGCGAAGCGGAGATGGACGATCTCGTCGACGCCCATCTTCCCGAGGTAGTGGTCGATGCGGTAGAGCTGGGACTCGTCGACGTACTGGTGGAGCTCGTCGGCAAGGGCACGAGCCGAAGCGAGATCGTGGCCGAACGGCTTCTCGACGACGATGCGCGCGTTCTTCGTGAGACCTGCTCCGGCGAGCCCTTGGACGACCCGGCCGAACAGGAATGGGGGAATCTCGAGGTAGAACACCGGCTGTGTCGCGTCGCCGATCGCGGTCGCGACGCGCTCGTAGGTCGCATCCTGCGCGAAGTCACCCGAGACGTACGACAGCCGCGCGGCGAAACGGCGAAACACCTCCTCGTCGAGCTGCTCGCCGGTGCCGACGATCGACTCGCGCGCACGCTGGATCAGCTGGTCCACGGACCAGTCGTCGACCGCGACGCCGACGATCGGACAGTCGAGCAACCCGCGCTGCTCGAGGCGGTAGAGCGACCGGAACGTCATCACCTTCGCGAGGTCGCCGGTGATCCCGAAGATCACGAGCCGGTCGGCGTGTGTGCTCTTCGCGCGGGAAGACGTGCGCGTCTGCTCGACTCTGTTCGGTGCGTCGACGGCCACTCGGTCCCCTTTCAGGTCACGTGCTCGGCGGTTTGACTGATCGAGACGAGCTCGAGACCGAGCTCTTCGACTCGTGCGATGTAGCCGTGAAGCTGCGCCTGGTCGACGACGTCGCCGCTCAGAACCGTCGTGCCGGCGATCCGCTCCAGCTCCATGCCGTTGAAGAGGTACGCGAAGCGGTCGTCCAGCTCGCCGCGGACGACCAGCCTGTAGGTGCCGCCCCTCGTGGCACGACTCTCCATTGCGTCACGAGCTTGGCCGACGACTAGGTGAGAAAGGTCGTGCCGTGGCCCGATTCACCTAGGTGGACGGGGTCACGCTAGAGCAGGCCGAGCATGACCCCGCGCTGAACTGCCTGTTTCCGCGACGAGACCCCGAGCTTTCGGTAGATCGACTTCGTGTGGCTGTGCACGGTGTTGTGCGACAGGTACAGCTCGCGGCCGATGTCCCGCTCCGACAGGGAGCCCTTGAGCATCCGGAGGACGACGAGCTCGCGACGGCTGAGGTCCGCGTCGACGTCGTGCGGGAGCGGCCGGGGCTCCAGCGCCTCGAGCCGGCGTCGCAGCGTTCCGGGATCGGCGCACGAGTCGATCGTCGCCGCTGCCTCTGCGACCGCCGCCGACGCGTCCACGTCGCGGCGGGCCGCCCGCAACACGCGCGCGTGGCAGATCAACGCGAGCGCAAGGTCGAGCGGCTGGCCGCGGCGCAGCACTGTCACGGCGCGCTCGAGGGACTCCAGCGCCGCCTCGATGTCTCCGTCCGCCTCGAGGGCCAGACCGACGGCGACGTGGACTTCCCCGGCGATCTCCTCGAGCCCGTGCTCCCGAGCCACGTCGGCGGCCCCGTCTGCGAGCGAGCGCTGCGCCCCGCGGCTGCCGCGCTCCGCAGCGATCAGCGAGCGATATGCGAGCGCCGACGTCGTCAGGAGCCACCGCTCGTCGGGTCCCGCGAGCTGCACGGTCTCGTCGAACCATCGCTCGGCAGCGTCGAGCTCGTCGCGGAAGTAGCACGCCGTCGCTAGCGACCACGTCGCCGCGGGCCTGATCGGCGAGCCCGCCGGAACGAGCTCGACGGCGCGTAACGCGTTCGTGCGGGCGGTGCCGACATCTCCCCAGGCAAACGCGCCGCGGAGTGTTGCGAGGCTTGCCTCGAGCGATCCGCAGCCGTCTGCCAGAGGTGGCTCGCCGTCCCAGTGCAACTGCTCGAGCTGTGTGATCGCGGCGGCGGCCTCCTCGCGTGCCCCGGCGAGCGAGCTCATCCACGCGCGAATCAGCAGCAGGGACGGGTCTGTGCGTGAGAGCTCCGGGGGAAAGCCGTCGACCCAGGCGAGAACTGTCGCATGGCGTCCCGCGCTTGCAGTCTTGAGCCACGCCCCGGCGATGACGTCGCGCGCTTCCCCGTACGCGCCTGCCTGCTGGGCATGCTTGATCGCCTCGTCCACGAAGCCGCGCGAGCGGTGCCAGGCGTACGCGCGCAGATGCAACGTCTGCGTGATGCCCGGCTCGCGGTGCTCGAGCTCGACGCGGAGCAGCTGCGCGAAAAGGTGGTGGAACCGGTACCACTCGCCCGCGTCGTCGAGCGGAAGCAGGAAGAGGTTCGTGCGCGCGAGCCGGCGCAACAGCCGAGCCGAGTCGTCCGACTCGAGCACCGCGTCGCAGAGCGATCCCGACAGCCGGTCGAGAATCGACGAGCGCAGCATCAGCGATTGCGTCTGCGCATCGTGCGCGTCGAGAACCTCGTCCACGAGGAAGTCGACGACGTGACGGCTCGTCCCGCCGTAGCTGCTGACGAAGGCATGCCGATCGACCACGCCGGCGAGCGAGAGCCCCGCGAGGTAGACGCCGGCAGGCCAGCCTTCGATCCGCTCGACCAGCCGATCGACGTCCTCCGGCGCGAGATCGAGTCCGAGAGCACCGTTGAGGAGCGCAGCTGCTTCTTCCTCCGTGAAGGCGAGCTCGTGCGCGCGCAGCTCGAGCAGCTCGCCACGGACACGCATCGTGCCGAGCGGAAGAGCCGGTTCGCTCCGCGTCCCGAGGACGACGTGCAGCGTCGGCGGTGCGTGCTCGATCAGCCAGGCGATGCTGTCGCGCGCACTGCCGGCGGAAAGCCGGTGAAAGTCGTCGAGGATCAAGACGACGTCCTGCTGCTCCGCGACCTCGTTGAGCAGCTGGCGCACCACGACGTCGACGACGCGCGCGGCGCTCGCGGGAGGCCGCACGCGTTCGACGGCGTTCGGACACACGCGGCGAAGCGCCTCGACGATGTGCAGCCAAAGGACGACGGGGTCGTTGTCGCCTTCGTCGAGCGTCAGCCACGCGACGGGAAGCGTTTCCTCGACGTCGCGCCACGTTCCGAGGAGCGTCGTCTTGCCACAGCCTGCGGGCGCCGCGAGGACGGTCAGCTTCACGCCGACGCTTGCTCGCAGCGACTGCACGAGCCGCTCCCGGACGATCGTGTGATCGCGACGAGCGGGCGGATGCAGCTTCGTCAGGAGCAGCGGACGCGACCCAACAGACGCGCGCGGCCGCGTGGTATGCGCCATCTCGTCTTCCTCTCCCGGTCCGACGTGTCCCCGAAAGCAACGTTACAAGCCGGAAAAGGCGCTACGGAAGCCGAAACGAGATCGAGTCGCAATACGAATCGTTGAGGTTTCGGTCCGTTCACATTTCACCCCGGTGAACTCACCCGCTTTCGTCGTCATTCACCTGACGCTGCGAGATACTCGGCGGGCGCAATGAGCGAAGCGCAGACAGCGAACGGCGGCACCGCGTCGGCTCCCGCACGCGCCGGCCTCGTTCTCGCGGCCCTGATCGCGGTAGCGGCCGTCGCCAACCTCGGCCTCGCTGTCGCGAATGTCGCGCTGCCGTCGATCGGCAAGAACTTCGACGCCTCGCAGACGGCGCTCAACCTCGTTGCCGTCGGCTACTCACTCGGTCTGGCCGCTTCCGTCCTCTACTTCGGCGCGGTCGGGGACCGATACGGCCGCAAGTTGCTGCTCATCATCGGCATGGTCTTGACGGTTCCGGCGGACTGTTTGGCCGCGTGGGCGCCGTCGATCGACGTCCTGTTCGGCGCTCGCGTCCTGGGCGGCCTCGCGGCCGGGATGGCCTACCCGACGACGCTCGCTCTGATCACCGCGCTCTGGGCGGGGCCTGCGCGCACGAAGTCGATCGCGCTGTGGGCGGCGATCGGCGGCGGGATCTCCACCCTCGGGCCGCTCTGCTCCGGGATCCTGCTCGAACATTTCTGGTGGGGATCGGTCTTTCTGCTCACGCTGCCGTTGGCAGCGGTCGCGCTGCTGATGGCGCTGCTGCTCGTGCCCAGCCACGTGAACGAGAGCACCGAGCCCGTCGATCATGCGGGCGGCGTGTTGTCGATCTTCCTCGTCGGCGCGCTGATCCTCGGGATCAACTTCGCGGCGGTCCCGAACGAGACGACGCTGATCATCAGCCTGTTCATCGTCGCGGCAGCTGCCCTCATCGCTTTCTACATCCGCCAGCGCCGGGCGAAGAACCCGCTCTACGACCTCGACGTGGCCGCCCGCCCCACCTTCTGGGTCGCCGCCTGCGCAGGGTTGATCGTGTTCGGCTCGCTGATGGGTGCGATGTTCATCGGCCAGCAGTTCTTACAGAACGTCCTCGACTATTCGACCGTCGACGCCGGGCTCGCGATCTTGCCGGCGGCGCTCTTGATGGTGCTCGTCGCGCCGCGCTCGGCGAAGATCGTCGAGGCGCGGGGGGCGCGCTTCACGCTCCTCTTCGGCTACGTCTTCGTGCTGCTCGGCTTCCTCACGATGCTCCTGCTCTGGAAGGAGGGCATCTCCTACTGGAAGGTCGGTCTCGGCTACGCATTCGTCGGCATCGGCGTCGGCCTTGCCGGAACGCCCGCCTCCCACTCGCTCACCGGATCGGTGCCGGTCACACGGGTCGGGATGGCGTCGGGCACCGCCGATCTTCAGCGCGACCTCGGCGGCGCGATCATGCAGTCGATCTTCGGCGCGCTGCTGACGGCCGGCTATGCGACGGCGGCGGGCTCGCTCGTGTCGAGCTCAGGCAAGGATGTCAGCGCTAGCACGCAGGCGGAGCTGACGAAGTCCTTCGCGAGCGCGGCCGACACCGCGTCGCGCTACCCGTCGTCGATCCAGGACAACATCATCGCCGGCGCGAAGACGGCATTCCTCCAGGGCGACCAGTGGGCGTACACGGCCGGCATCGTCGCGGTCGCGCTCGGCGCCGTGCTCGTGTTCTTCCTGTTCCCGCGGCGCGAGGAAGAAGAGCGCCTCCTCGCCGAGTACCAGAGGGTCGACAGCGCCGCGATCGGGCGGGAGCCGCCGGAAACCGTCGGCGAGCAGCCCGTGCCCGCCTAGTGCAGCGTGTCGCCGCTCTCGAGCAGCGTCTGGGCGACGCGGAGCTCTTCGCGTAGACGCTCGAGCCGTGCGATCGTCGCATCGGCATCGCGTTCGTAGCGCCACTCGAGGAGCATGATCGCGTCGCCGAGCGACTCGAGGGCGCGGGCAAGGTGAAACTGCCGGTCGTCCGGGAGGCCGAAGCTCATGCAGCCACGCTCGCGGCCGGGCGCTCGCAGGCGTCGAGGACGTAGCGGCGCGAGTCGAGCTCGAACGGGATCGTGTCGACGCGGTGGCCCCGTGCCCACTCCTGCACCCTCCGCAGCAGAGCTGCGAGGTCGCCGGCGCCGGGCGAGAGCATGGCGACGACGAAGCGCAAGCCGTCGCGTGCCTCGATCCAGGTGAACCAGTCGAGCGAGAGACGCATGTACAGCCGCGTGGCATCGTCGAACGACGCGATCTGGAACTCGACGACTTCGTTGAGGGGGCTCTCGTAGCGGATGCATCCAGGATGCGCGGAGAGCCGAGCGCACCGCTTGACGCGAACGCGTCATTTCGGAGAATGCCGTCGCGATGGCGCTGACCCAGTACTACACCGCGACGACGCTCGACGGCTTCATCGCGGACGCGAACCACTCGCTCGACTGGCTGTTCACGCTTGAGCAGGACCGCGGCGGGCCGCTCAACTACGCATCGTTCTTCGCCGGCGTCGGCGCGCTCGCGATGGGCGCCCACACGTACGAATGGGTGCTCGACCACGAGCAGGGGAAGTGGCCGTACGCCCTGCCGTGCTGGGTGTTCACGCACCGCGATCTTCCGGTCGCGCACGAGACGGTCGAACTGACCGCTGACGATGTCGCCGTCGTCCACGAGCGCATGCGCGAAGCCGCGGGCGAGCGCAACATCTGGATCGTCGGCGGCGGCGGGCTCGCCGGGCAGTTCGCCGGCCGCGGCCTGCTCGACGAGGTGATCGTGTACATCGCGCCCGTCACGCTCGGCGCCGGGGCGCCGCTCCTGTCGCAGCACGTCGAGCTGCGCCTCGAGGAGCTCGCGCGGAACGGCGACTTCGCGTGCGCGCGCTACGCGGTCGTGCGCTGAGGAAGTCCACCCCGCCGGGGTGAGCGACGTTCACACCGTCGCGTGGTCGACTCGATGCACGACATGTGCCGCTGGCTCGCATACTCCGGTTCGCCGATCCGCCTCGAGGAGCTGCTCGTGAAGCGCGATCGCTCGCTCATCGACCAGAGCCTGCATTCGCGCCTCGGCGCGACGACCACGAACGGCGACGGCTTCGGCGTCGGCTGGTACGAGACCGGGGAGCCGCCCCGGGTGTACCACAGCACGCATCCGGCCTGGAACGACCGCAACCTCCGCGAGCTCGCCGCAGGGATCTCGTCACCGCTCTTCTTCGCGCACATCCGGGCGTCGACCGGAAGCGCGATCCAGGAGACGAACGTCCATCCGTTCCGGCACGGCCGCTGGCTGTGGATGCACAACGGACTGATCCGCGAGTACCCGCAGGTGAAACGCGAGCTTCAGCTCCGCGTCGCCGACGACCTGTATGCGTCGATCGAGGGAACGACCGATTCCGAGACGATGTTCTATCTCGCTCTGACGTTCGGGCTCGAGGACGACCCTGTGGCCGCCGTCGGGCGGATGGTCGGATTCGTCGAGGAGACGGGCCGCAAGCACGGGATCCAGCAACCGATCCAGATGACCGTCGCGACCACGAACGGTGAGACCATCTGGGCGTTTCGCTACTCGAGCGAGCACGATTCGCGGTCGCTCTTCTTCAGCACGCGCATCGATGCGCTGCGCGAGATGCATCCGGAGCTCGTCGAGCTGGGCGCGCTCTCGGACGAGACGCGGGTCGTGGTCTCCGAGCCGCTCGGCGACGTCTCCGGCGCCTGGAACGAGGTCCCGGAGTCGCACGTCGGGATCATCCAGCCGGGCGAGGACGCACTCCTCCCCTTCGCCCCCGCCTAGACGCGACGGCCCTCCCCCCGCGCGGGTGAGGGTGCCTCACCCGCGCGCGGCGCAGAGTCGCGTCGTGGAGATCGGGGAGCCACAGCGGACCTATACGGTCGAGCCGGTCGAGGATCCGGTGCCGCGCGAGTCGCCCGCGCCCGAGGAAGAGCCGGCGGAGCCGCTGCGCGAGCCCGAGGAGGTACCGGGACGCTAAACGCCGCCGCGCCAGACTTCATCGAGCCCGTCGTCGGCTGGCGGGCCTGGGCGGTCGTGCAGCAGCGGCGGCGTCTCCGCCTGCGGAGCGTCGTCTTCGACACGATGTGGCCGACCGAGACCGAGCTGACGGCCTCCTGCAACCGCCTTTGGACTCGCGTCCGCAACCGCCTTGCTTGGCGCAGCGAGCCCGTCCACGACGTGCCGGTGTCCCGGTGCAGCTGCGGCATCTATGCGACGAACGACCCGGAGCTCGCCGCCGAGTACCTCTATCTGTACAGCGAAGTTCATCAGCCGCATGTCGTCTACCGCTGCGTCGGGCTCGTGTCGCTCTGGGGCTCGGTCGTCGAGGGCGAGACGGGCTGGCGCGCGTCGCACGCGTACCCGCAGCGGCTCTTCCTGCCGACGTCACCGCGTCGCGACGACGTCGAACGCATTCGCGCCGGGCTCGCCGACTACGGCGTCCCTGTCGACATCCTGGACGACGGCGAGATGCCGATCGCGCGGGCGGTCCAGCGCGTGCGCCGCGACCGCCGACGGCGGCGGTACGCTGCGACGCAGAGCGGTTGACTTGAAGCTACCCAAGCTGTGGCAGCACCCACCGGAGCTCGAGCTGCCGGTCGACTCGGACGCGCATGACGGCGACGCGCGGACGGTCGTCCAGCTGGACGCCGACCAGCTGAGGCAGCTCTCGGCCGTCTTCTCGGCACCGCGGTGGCTACGCGACCTCGGCGTCGCGGCGTGGCTGCTCGTCGGCGTCGCCGCGTTGCTCGTCGGGCTGACGTGGATCATGGGCGTGACGTCGACGATCGGCATCCCGGTGATCGTCGGTCTCGTGATCGCGACCGTCGGCAGCCCTGCCGTCTCCTGGTTGCACGGGCACCGCTGGCCGCGTGCGCTTGGAGCGTTGCTGGTCCTCCTGTTCGTGATCGCGATCGCCGTCCTGATCGCGCTGCTCGTGCTCGGGGGCGTGCGGGCGCAATCCGGCTCGATCGCCGCGGAGGCGAGCGCCGCAGCCGACAAGTTCCAGCAGTGGCTGAAGGATCTCGGGGTCAACGACACCGGCGCGTCCACGGCCTCGGACAACCTCAAGTCTTCGGTGCCCGACGTCATCCACGTGTTCACAAAAGGGCTCGCAGCCGGCATCAGCGGCCTGACGTCGCTCGGCTTCTTCCTCGCGTTCACCGCCTTCAGCACCTTCATGCTGCTGAAGGACGGCCCGAAGCTCCGCGAGTGGGTGAACGGGCACCTCGGCGTTCCGCCGCTCGTCGCGCCGACGATCACCAGGCGCGTCGTCCACTCGGTTCGCCAGTACTTCCTCGGGACGACGATCGTCGCCGGCTTCAACGCCGTCGTCGTCGGCGTCGGGGCGTGGCTCCTCGGGGTGCCGCTCGCGGGGACGATCGCCGTCGTCACGTTCGTGACCGCCTACGTCCCGTTCATCGGCGCCTTCGTCGCCGGCGCCTTCGCCGTCGTCCTCGCGCTGGGCTCCAAGGGCACGACGACCGCGCTGATCATGCTCGTGATCGTGATCCTGGCGAACGGCGCGCTGCAGAACATCGTCCAGCCGATCGCGATGGGCGCGACGCTGCGCATGAACCCCTTGTTGATCCTCGTCGTGACGATCTCCGCGGGTGCGTTCTTCGGCACCGTCGGACTGATCCTCGCCGCACCGCTGACGTCGGCGGCGATCCACATCTCGGGCGACCTCGCGAAGGTTCGGGCTACGACGCCGGCTGCGACGGCGTCGCCGGCTCCACCTCCAGTGTAAGACCGTTCACGGCGCGCACGCGGACGCGCGTCCCGGCTGCGGCCCCGACGGCGCACTCCGCCTCCCAGAGCGCGCCGTCGACGAAGACCTGGCCGCGTGGCATGCAGGCCACGCGCACCTCCGCGATCTTGCCGACGAGGGTCTGCGTACCCACGACTTTTCGGCGTCCCTTTACCGTCCTGTTCCAGAGCAGGAGCTCGGGGACGGCGAGAACGAACAGGACGAGGGCGACGACGAGGTTCCACGGGTGCGGAGCGAGGAGCAGGACGACGAAGCCGGCGATGATCAGCATCAGGCCTCCGCCGGCCGCCGCCGCCGGTACGTCGCACCCGCACCGAGCCCGAGGAGGAGCGTCGGCACGATCGTCAGGAAGCGGTACACGAGGACGGCCGCGACGACCTCGGCGTTGTTGCCGCCGAAGCCGACGAGCGCGCCCGTGAGGCCCACCTCGACGATGCCGAGGCCGCCAGGAGTGAGCGGCAGCGACCCGAGCAGCCGCACGAGCGACCACGCCGCGAACGCCTCGATCAACGAGACCTCGCCCGCGGTGACGTCGAACACGCGCAGGCACACGAACAGGACGAGGAACACCGTGAGCTGGCCCGCGAGGGTCGCGAGCGTGAGCGCGATCCCGCGCCGCCGCAACAGCCCGACCGTCTCGTGGCGGAACGCCACGAACGACGCGCCGTCCCAATTGACGGGTGGGCGGCGGATGACGCGGAGCAGGCGCGACACGATGCGCGCGCCGGTGTCGCCGACCCACTTCGCCAGCCGGTCGCTGGCGAACCCGACGACGAACCCCGCCGCCGCCACGACCAGGACGGCGAACGCGATGAACGCAACCGTCTGCAGCAGCGGGTTCTGTTCCTTCGAGAGTGTCAAAAGCGCGAGCGCGACGACCGGGAACGCGAGCATCGCGAACTGGTTCCAGATGCCGGTGAGCGCGAGCGCGAGTGTCACCGGCCTGCCGGTGAAGCCCCAGCCGCGAAGCATCCCGTACGACACGCCCATGCCGACGGCGGCGCCGCCGGGAAGCACGTACGTCGACGCGGTCGACGCCTGCGTCAGGACGAATGCCTGCCGGAAGCGGAGCCCGGGCAGCGCGGCCATCCACGGCGGCGCGTAGGTCGCGAGATTCGCAGCCGTGGCGGCGACGAGCACGGCGATCTGCTGCCACGACAGCTGCTTGACGACGTCCCAGACGTCGCGGTAGTTCGCGATCCGCGGCAGGACGAAGACGAACGTGGCGACGAGCACGGCGATCCCGACGCCGCCGCCGAGCGCCGTCCGCCACGACAGCCGCCGGCGCGCCTTCGGCGCGACCGCCGGCGTGGTCTCGCTCACTGCGACGGCGCCGTCGCCTCCGCGTCGACGAGCGTCACGGTTCTCGTCCACGCGCCCCTGTTCTGAGCTGCGGCCTCGATTCCGGCCGCGTGCGACTCGTCGACGAGCACGACGGCTGCGCTCTTGCCCGGTTCGAGTCGATCGGCGACCGACTGCTCGAACTCCTCGGTGATACCGAGGTCGCGACGACGTGCCATGTACGCGCCGACTCCGGCACCGGCGGCCGCGATCGCGAGCGGGAAGCCGATGATCGCGCCGCCGAGGAGACCCCACGCGCCGCCGTACCAGCCGCCCTTCGACGTCGAGATGTCGTGCGTCTCGCGCTTGTGGACCTTGCCGTCGCCCGCGCGGACGACGAGGCAGGCGTCGTGGAGACCCAGCTGTCCCTGCGCGGAGACGGTCGAAGCGGTGACGACCGCATCCCACGCCTTCTTCTCGTCGTCGAACACGGCGACCACGAGCACGTCGGCCATGAACCGCATGCCACCGCGGGTCCGGGTGAGGTCTCGTCACCCGTTCCGAGTGACGCCCGGTCATCCGGCGAGCCGAGACCGTCGACATGTCCCAACTCAGGAGGTGACGTATTTGTTTGTCGCATCGGACTACCCGTTCCTGGACATCTTCTGGACGATGCTCATCTTCTTCTTCTGGGTGATCTGGATCTGGTTCCTGATCATCATCCTCACCGACGTGTTCCGCCGGCACGACATCGGCGGCGGCAAGAAGGCGGTGTGGTGTCTGTTCATCATCTTCCTGCCGTTCCTCGGCGCGTTCTGCTACCTGATCGCCAACGGCCAGGGCATGTCGGAGCGACGAATGGCGGAGGCGCAGCAGGCGCAGTCGCAAATGGACGCCTACGTCCGCTCGGCCGCGGGAAGCAGCGGGACCGCTGGAGAGATCGAGCGGGCGAAGGCACTGCTCGACAGCGGCGCCATCACGCAGGACGAGTACGCATCGCTCAAGGCGAAGGCGCTCGCAGGCGGCACCGCCTAGACGCGCGCAGGCGAAGCGCCCGGCCTCGACGCGCTACGGAGACGCAGCGGCGGCGGGGGCGGGCGCTTCGTCGTTCTCGCCTGTCACGGGAAACTCGCGGAGCGTCTGGCGCCGCCAGAGCTCGATGCCAAGACCGACGAGGGCGGCGAGGACGACGACGCCGAGGAGCCGCCGGCTACCGGCCGCCGGCCCGAAGGCGATCACGAGCAGGAAGAGGAACCCTGCGGCGATCCAGACGAGGACGGGCCGCTCCCTGAACGTCGGCGCGAGCCAGCGGCGAAGCGCCACGGCAGCCCGCGACGGCCCCGCGACGAAGCCGGCGAGGATCGCGACGACGCCGTAGAGCACGAGCGCCAGCGCGAGGTCGCGCAGCAAGTCCGTCTCGATCGCCCAGACGGCATGAACCGCAGGCTTCGAGGATTCGACCTTGACGAGCGAGTCGACGATCGCGTTCCCGACGAACCGCCGGATGATGAGGAGCAGAACGCCCACGATCAGTAGCGTGAACCCTGCGACCTCGAGCATCACGCGCCGTCGCGGATGCGCGAGGTAGATCGCGAGCGCCAGCAGCGCGAGCACGATGAACGCGAGCCACGAGCTGAGGGCCTTGAGGATCTTGACGCCGGTCTGCGCCGCACCGAGCTGATCCGACTTCAGCAGCGTGATCTGGCCGGCCCCGGGCGGCGCGCGCTCCTTGAGCCTGTTGCCGACACCGAGGCGCTGCGCGACTTGCTGCAGCATCGGCGTCAGGTCGAGGACGACGTTTCCGTTCGCAGTCGAGATCGGGCCGGCGTCCTTCCCCTCGAGGACGTTGACGAGCGCTCCGTGCGCGCGACGGTTCAGGCGTTTCCAGATCTCCTGGGCCTGCGCGGTTCCGAGGAACGCGTTGATCACCTGCGCCGAGGAGTTCTCGATCGCCGCGGCGATCGCGGGCGCGGCGCCCTTGGCGCGCGGCGGCAGCTTCGCCTCGAGCTGGCTCTGGAAGTCGATTCGCTGGTTGAGGGCGTCGGCGAGCCGTGTCGAGAGCGTCGAGCGGATCTCCGGGTTCGCGAGCAGCTTCGCCGACGAGGCCGTGAACTTGTCGGTGTTCAGCAGCTGCTGCCTCGACCAGACGGTCAACGAGGAGACGAGCGCCAGAATCCCCGCGAGGATGATCAGCGTCCAGACGAGAGCCGAGCGGCGGCGCGTCATGCCGCGAGGATGGAGCCGGACCGGGTGAGCCTCGTTCATTCGGACGGGGTGAGCGCGCGTCACCCGCCACGGCCGGACGCTTGCCGGGACACCCGAGAACGGAGGAACCACCATGATGATGCGAGCGGCAACCGCCGAGACGACGGAAGCGAGCTGATGTCGTCGCAGACGTTCTGGGGCTATCGGCGCGGTGGGCCGAGCACCCCGACGCCACCGGAGCTCCAGGGGGAGGTCGACCGCCACAGCGCCCTGGACCTTGCCGCCGTCCTGCTGTTCCTCGTCGGCTTCTTCAACATCATCGAGGGAATCTCGGCCATCTCCGATGCAAAGGTCATCTCCAACCACGTGCTGTTCTCGAACCTGCACGCGTGGGGCTGGTTCTTCCTCGTCATCGGGATCCTCCAGATCTTCGCCGGCTGGTTCGTGATGAAGGGCGCCGGCTGGGCCGCGATCGTCGGCATCGTCACGGCGTTCGTCAACGCGCTGTCGCAGTTCTCGTCGACGCACACATTCGTCATCTGGTCGCTCGTGATCCTCAGCGCAGATGTGCTCGTCATCTACGGGCTCGTGCGCTATGGCGGGAACCGCGGACGAACCACGTAACGCCGAGGACGACGCCCTCGGCGTCGTCTTCGCGACCGCCGGCATGGGGCTGGCGGCCGCGCGCCTGATCGCGCGGACGCCGGGACTCGGCTCGTACGTCGAGCGCGCCGCTGCACGCGGTCGCGAGCAGGTCGGCACGACCGCCGAGCAGCTCGTCGTCGTCTTCGAGCCGGAGGCGGAGAAGATGCTGCAGGGGTTCCTCGAGAGCCCGCAGTTCGAGCAGACGCTGGAGCGCGTGCTCACGAGCCCGAAGGTGCGCGAGGCGCTGACGCAGCAGACGACGTCGTACGCGCTGGAGCTGCGCGAGCGCGTGCAGGGGCGGCTACGGGCGGTCGACCGCCGCTGCGCAGGCCTCGCCTCGCGGACGCTCGCCTTTGCGCTCGACCTCGTCCTCGCGCAGATCGCCTTCCTCGTCGTCTCGGCACTGGTGGCGCTCGTCGGCGCGCTCGTCGGCGGCCTGCGGCCCCACTGGCTGTTCGCGGCCCTCGCCGGCGCCGGGTGGGTGCTCTTCGTCGGTGTGTACTTCGTGTTCTTCTGGTCGCTGGTAGGCGAGACCCCGGGCATGCGCCTCGTCGGGCTCCGTGTGGTCGACCGGTTCGGCGACGCGCCGGGGGTCGGTCGCTCCGCGGTGCGCTTCGTCGCGCTGCTCGTCGCGATCGCGCCGATGTTCCTGGGCTTGCTGCCGATCCTGTTCGACGCGCGCCGGCGGGGATTGCAGGACTTCGTCGCCCGCACCTTCGTGGTGCCGACGTGAGGCTCGCGCTCGTCGCGCTCGCCGCATGCCTCGGCCTGGTCGCGTGTGGCAGCAACAAGCAGTCGCCCGCGGACGCGAAGCAGCAGCTCTGCTCGAGCGTGAACGCGTTCGCGGCGTCGGTCACGTCACTGCAGGGGCTCGGCCTCAACTCGTCCAAGGACGAGCTGAAGAGCGCGGTCGACAACATTCAGCAGGCGTGGGACAAGGTCGTCGCCGACGCGAAGAACGTGAAGACGGTGAACACCGACAACATCAAGCAGACGTACAAAGAGCTGAAGCAAGCCGTGCAGAACAGACCGACGAACGAGCCTGTCCAACAGGTCATCGCGGGGCTCGCGCCGAAGTTCACGGCGTTCGCCGACGCGTGGAGGCAATTTGCGTCGAGCCTCCAGTGCAAGAGCTCCTCGTAAGCCGTCACCCCCGCTGAGTGACGCCCAGTCACCCGGGCGACTTCGAGCCTTGAGCAGCCATGACTCGGGAACGAGCGGCTCGCGACGGCGCGGCCACCTCGGTCGTGGAACGGCCTGCCGTCGCGGGGGGCCGACCGGCCCGGGATTGGGACCGCATGGCACTGCTGCCGGACGGGGATTTCCTGATGGGGAGCGAGGATCGACTCGCGTACCCCGACGACGGGGAAGCCCCCGTCCGGCGGGTTCGGGTGAGCTCCTTTCGAATCGACGTCTTCGCCGTCACGAACGCCGACTTCGGCCTCTTCGTCGACGAGTCCGGCTACACGACCGAGGCCGAGCGGCTCGGCTGGTCGCTGGTCTTCGCGGGGCTCGTCCCCGACCGCCCGCTGCCCGAACGCGGCGACGGTAGAGCTCCGTGGTGGCGTCAGGTCGAGGGGGCCGACTGGCGCCACCCGGAGGGTCCCGGCTCGGGCATCGCCGACCGGGACGACCACCCCGTCGTGCACGTGACGTGGAACGACGCGCACGCGTACGCGACGGCCCACGGGAAGCGCCTGCCCACGGAGGCCGAGTGGGAGTACGCGGCGCGAGGCGGCCTCGAAGGGAAGCCGTTTCCGTGGGGATCCGAGCTCACCCCGGGCGGCGTCCACCGGATGAACGTCTGGCAGGGCCGCTTCCCGCGCGCGAACACCGCCGCCGACGGCTACTACGGCACCTGCCCGGTCGATGAGTTTCCGCCGAACGTGTACGGGCTCTTCAACATGACGGGGAACACCTGGGAGTGGTGTGCGGACTGGTTCAGCCGCGGCTACCACCTGCGCGAGCGCCATGCGAGCCCGCGCGGGCCGCAGGCCGGAACCCACAAGGCGATTCGCGGCGGCTCTTACCTCTCCCACGCCTCGTACTGCCGGCGTTACCGGGTCTCGGCGCGGAGCGGGCTGACGCCGGACACGTCCAGCGGCGACGTCGGCTTTCGCTGCGCCGTGTCGGCCTAGCGCCGCACGGCGGACTCGATCGAGTCCAGGCGAGCGGCGAGCTCGTCGAGCCTCGCCATCACGGCGCGCTGCCCGGGGTCGTCGCCCATCCGCCGGCGAGCGGTTTCGATGAACGCGGCGGTGACGACCGCGGTGACGACAGAGAGCACGCCGATGCCGGCGAGCATCAGCAACGTCGCGACGGCGCGGCCGGCGACGTCCGTCGGGACGACGTCCCCGTACCCGACCGTCGTCACGGTCTGCACGGCCCACCACATCCCGACCCAGACGTTGCCGAAGTTCGTCGGATCGACGACGCGGATCACGATCCCGCACACGATCGTGACGAAGAAGGTCGCAATCCCGATGGCCCAGCCCGCACGCAGCGGCGTCAGCTCCTTGCGCAGGACGAAGCGGAAGTAGCGGCTGCCGGCGGGAGGCACGAGTCGGGATTCGCCGCGCCTCGCGCGACGCCTGCCCAGTCACACCGTCCGGGTGAGCGGCGGTCACTCCCCGGCGGTCGACGATCCCCACGGACGCACGAAAGGAGCGGCATGGAAACTGCACGTCAACGGTTCGACGACACGTTCGAGGAGGACGCGTCGTCCGGTACCGGCTGGATCGCGTTCGCCGGGACGATGCTCGTCCTCGTCGGATGCTTCAACATCATCCAGGGGATCTCGGCGATCGCGAACTCCGACTACCTCGTCAATCAGCTGCTGTTCGCGAACCTGCACGCCTGGGGCTGGTTCTTCCTCATCTGGGGCGCCCTGCAGGTGTGCGCGGGTTTCGCAATTTACGCCGGCTCCGGCTGGGCGGCGATCGTCGGCATCGTCTCCGCCTTCGGGAATGCGATCGCGCAGCTGTCGTGGGCGCGCGCGTATCCGGTGTGGGCGGTGTGCGCGATCGTGCTCGACGTCCTCATCATCTACGCGCTGGTGGTCTACGGAGGGCGACGCGACGAGGCCGCGTAGCCCGGCTCAGAGCAGGTGCAGTTGACGCGCGCGGCGGACGGCGTCCTGCCGCCGCGTGACGTCGAGCTTGCGGTAGATGCTCTTCACGTGTGTCTTCACGGTGTTGACAGACACGAAGAGCTCGGAGGCGATGTCCGAGTTCGACATCATCGTCGGCAGGAAGCGCAGCACCTCGCTCTCGCGTGCCGAGAGCGGCTCGAGGAGCTCCGCGGGGAGCATCTGGGAGCCGTTGGCACCGTCGAGGCTCCGCAGCAGCTCCGACGCGAACCAGCGATGCGTCACGTTCTTGCGCAGGTGGTCCGCGAGCAGCTCGCGCACACCGCGTCCCGACGACAGGAACGGCCGGCGGACACCCTCCGGCTCGGCGCTCCCGAGCGCACTCTCGATGGCCGCGAGGGCCGAGTCGGCGTTGCCGGTCGCTCGCAGCGCGAGTGCGCGCAGAACCTCTCGCTCGATCGCGACGACCGGATAGGCGACGTCGCACGGCGCCGTCAGCGCGGCGAGCGCTCCGTCGGCGTCGCCTGAAGCGAGCAGCAGCCGCGCCGACACGGCGTGCAGGCCGGGAGACCCCGGATCCTCTGCGAGCGCAGTCGCGATCGACGCGGCGGCGCCGTCGTGATCCGATGCCGCGGCGAGGAGGCGCGCCTCGAGCGCGGTCACGATGCGTTGGAGCCTCGACGATTCGACCGCGCTGAGCGCAGCCGCTCCGCGGAGGCGCTCGAGGGCGAGGTCGACATCCGTCCCCCGACCCGAGAGGCAAAGCGACGCCTGCAGCACCGCCGCCCACACGCGGCCCGGCGCGTCGTCGACCCGGCGGGCGGAGTCGGCGAGCTCCTGCGCGTGAGCCTCCGCGGCCTCGAGGTCGTCCCACTCGTACTCGACGAGCGCGAGCGCGCTCAGCGCCACGGCGGCGTAGGGGCTGTGGTCCAACCCACGCGTCTCTGCGAGCTCGACTGCGCTCCGGGCGATCCGCGCCGCGCGGCGAAGCCGGCCGCGGATGAGCTCGATCCAGGCCATCCCGCCGAGGGCGGCGAGTTCGGCGTACGGAACCTCGGCGAGGCGTGCCGCCTCGAGCGCTTCGTTGAGGTGGCCGTCGGCCTCGAACAGCTCGACGAACGCGACCTCGGCCAGACCCAGGTGTGCGAGCGCGATCGCGCGCATCGTCTCGCTGGCGCTCGCCGAGAACGGGCTTTCCTCGGCGAGCGCGAGCAGCTCGCGCGCGAGGCGTGCCGTCTTGCCGAACTTCCCCTTGTTCGTGCTGTGGAGCAGCTCGGCAAACGTCAAAACCGCCTGCGTCGCCGGGCTTGCGTCCTTCGGCCAGAGCTTCCGCGCGCGCGTGAGCCGGCGTGCGCCGCTCGTCGCATTGCCGTTGATCAGATCGATGCTCGCCAGAACGGCGCAGAGCGGCGCGGACGCCTCGACGTCTGCGTCGGGGATCTTGCCGAGCAGGTCGCTGCGAAAGCCCACGTCTGTCCGCGCAACGAGCTCGAACCATCCGTCGACGAGACAGAGCGTCAGCAGCTCGGAGTCACCGGCGGCGAGCGCGTGACCGATCGCGTCCATCGGGGCACGGTTCTCGAAATGCCAGCGGGCGGCACTCGCGTGGAGCTCGGCCAGCCGGCGCTTGGACGTGTGCCGGAGCTCGGCCTGCAGCAGCTCCGCGAAGAGATGGTGGTAGCGGTACCACGGCGGCTGCGTGTCCAGCCGCTCGATGAAGACGTTGTCGGCGACGAGCTGCTCGGCGACGTGCGCGCTGTCGTGACGTCCGGTCAGCGCCTCGGCGAGATCGGCGGTGAAGCGGCCGGCGACGGACGTTGCGAGCAGGAAGTCGCGCAGATCGTCGGGCTGGCGCCGCAGCACCTCGGCGAGCAGGTACTCGGAGGCCGGCCGCTCGTCGAGCTCGATCGCATCGACCATCTTCAGCTCGCGCGACCGCGTCCGGTGCGCGAGCGTGAACAGGCGGATGCCCGCAGCCCAGCCCTCGGTCTGCTCGAGCAGCAGCGACAGGACATGCGGCTCCAGCTCGACACCGAGGCGATCGAGTAGCTCCTGGGCCTCCTCCAACGTCAGCGCCAGATCCCGTGCACGCAGCTCCGTCAGCTCGCCGCTCGCGCGCAGGAGGTGGAGCGGGAGCGTCGGATCGTGCCGCGTCGAGAGGATCAAGCGCAGGCTCGCCGGCGCGGCGCGGAGCAGCTGCTCGATCGCGCTCGAGATCTCCGCGCCCTTGACAAGATGGAAGTCGTCCACGATCACGACCATCGGCTCCTCGAGCTCGGCGAACCCGTTCAGCAGCTCGACGACGAACGGCGCCGGCGTCCCGCTCCGGGGCCCGGCGAGCCGGCGCAGCGCCGAGCGCGGCGGCGCCACCTGGTGGACGGCCGCGAGCAGCTCGGCCCAGAACGCGGCCTCCGGGAGCTGGGGCCTCGGCGCGAGCCAGGCGACCTTGCGCGGCTCGAGCGCGAGCCACGACGCGAGCAGCGAGGTCTTCCCGGCGCCGGCCGGCGCCGAGATCAGCGTGAGGGGGCCCTCGATCCCCTCGTTCAGCAGCTCGAACAGGCGCGGACGCTCGACGAGCGGCTTTGGCGGCCGCGGAACCACGAGATCCGCTGCCGCTACCGACCGAGACCCCTGGCGGCGCTGCGTCTGGGTCGCCAGGACTGCTCCTCCTCCTTTTCGGGTGACCTCCACCCTAGAGCCGCGGGGGCCTGCTGCTCAAGTCGCATTGCCACTGAGTGGCTCAGAGAGCCGAATCACCCATTCGTTCCGGGTGAGGAGCGCTCACCCCGCGCCGGTGGAGGTTCAGTGACGTGAAACCCAGCCGGTATGAGTTTCGCGTGCGCGGGCGACTGGCTGAGCGGCTGCTCTCGAGCTTCGAGGGGTTCGACGCCGAGGTGCAGCCGGTCGAGACCATCCTCAGCGGCGAGGTCGCAGACCAGGCGGCCCTGCACGGGGTGCTCGAGCAGATCGAGTCGCTCGGCCTCGAGCTCGTCGAGGTCAAGCAGGTGGACGACCGCCGGCATCCGATCGCCCGCGATTGACGAGCGCCGGCGCCGCCGGGCAGACTCGACTCATGCCGTCGGCTCTCGAAGCACTCGACGCCGACGTCGAGGCCGCGCTCGAGCACGTCAACGTGCCGAGCTACGTGATCGACGCGTCGGGGATCATCCGCTGGGTGAACCCGGCGGCGAGGCGGCTCGTCGGCGACGTCCGTGGGCAGCAGTTCACGTCGGTCGTCGCGCCCGAGGATCGCAGGAGAGCGCGCGAGATCTTCGCGCAAAAGGTCGTCGGCAACAAGGTCGTCACCGAGGCGAGCGGTGTCGTCGTCGGCAAGGACGGGCAGCGGGTCGCGTGCGACATCAGCGGCGTCCGTTTGACGCGCGGCGGCCACATCGTCGGCGTCTTCGGTCAGGTGCAGCAGTGGTCGGTGCAGGGCAAGCCTCCCGACGCACACCCCCATTTGACCCCGCGGCAGTCGGAGGTGCTACACCTGCTCGAGCACGGACGCTCGACGACGCAGATCGCCGAGGAGCTGCACCTGAGCCAGGAGACCGTGCGCAATCACGTTCGCCATCTTCTCCGCGCGCTGGGCGTCAACTCGCGGCTGGAGGCCGTTGCTGTGGCGCGCCGCCTTCATGCCGAGCGATCCACAGAGCAGCCTGCGTCCGTGACGTGAGCCCGAGCTTTGCGAGGATGCGCGACACGTGCGTGCGCGTCGTTCGCTCGCTGATGCCGAGCGCGCGAGCGATCGACTTGTTCGCGTAGCCCTCGCCGAGCAGCCGGAGGACATCGGTCTCGCGCGCGGTCAGCTCGGCCTCGTCAGACGCTGGCTCGAGCGAGCTGACGAGACGTCGGCCGAGCGTCGCATCGAGCTGCATGTCGCCGTGACGGGCCGCGCGGATCGCGGCCGCGATGCGGTCGACGTCCGTGTCCTTCAAGAGATAGCCCGACGCACCGGCCTCCAGCGCCGCGCGGACACGCTCGGTCTCCCCGAACGACGTGAGCACGACGATCTCGACGTCGTCGTAGCGACCGCGGATCGCGCGCGTCGACTCGATCCCGTCGAGCGGCTGCATCTCGAGGTCCATGAGGACGACGTGCGGCCGTCGCCCGACGGAGTCGAGCAGCTCGAGCATGTCGAGCGCGCGGTCGCCCCCGTCGGCGTCGCCGACGACGTCGATGTCGGCTTCTCCGTCGAGGAACGTCGAGAGGCCGTGCCGCACGACTGCGTGGTCGTCGACGACGAACACGCGGATGAGGTCGGCCTCAGCGGCCGTTTCGAGTCACCTCTGCCGGCGTTTCCACGCGCACGACGGTACCGCGCGAGGGCGTGCTGCTGATGCGCAGGTCGGCGCCGATCTCGTCGGCGCGGCTCCGCATCGAGTCGAGCCCGAAGTGGCCGATGTGGCTGACATCCGGATCGAACCCGTGGCCGTCGTCGGTTATCTCGAGGACGACGTGCACCGCCGTCGCAGTGATATGCACGTCGGCGGACGTCGCGTGCGCATGCTTGAGCACGTTCGCGAGAGCCTCGCGCGCGATCCCGAAGAGCTGCGCCTCCGTCGCGCGCGTCAACGGCAGAGGGTCGGCGGGTCCCTCCACGCGAATCCGGACCGGCGAATCGGCCAGCGCCGCCGCGTGCCGTGTGAATGCCGGGACGAGGCCGTCGCCGATCCCCTCGGGGCCCCATTCGAAGATGAAGCGCCGCATCTCGCTCTGTGCGCGCCTCGTGAGCTCGTCGATCGTCTGCAGCGACTGGCGGAGCCGCTCGTCGCCGACGCGGTCGGCATCCAGCGCCTTCTGCGCGGCGCGTGTGTGCAGCACGCTCGAGAAGAGCGCCTGCGAGACCGAGTCGTGCAGCTCGCGGGCAATGCGACGGCGCTCCTCGAGCGCACGCTCCTGCTCGCGCCGCTTCGATTCGACGAGCTGTTCGGCCGAGCGCCGCCGCTCGGCGATCACCGCGCTGAGGAACAAGGACGTCAATGCCGCGACGAGCACGTAGAGCTGCGTGCTGAGGGTCCGGTTGTCGATCGGCTGTTTGTAGAAGGCGCCGACGCGGTCGGCCGTGATACCGATCGTGATGCCTGCGGTGACGGCCGTGCAGAGGGTGACTCCAGGCGGCCCGAAACGGAAGGCCGCCCAGATCAGCGCCGGGAAGGTGAGATACGTCAACGGCGCGTCGCTCAGGACCGCCACGCAGGCGAGCACCGCGACCAGCGCCACGAGCACGACACCCTCCAGCGTCCGCATCCGCCGCCACGCAGCGCGCGGGTTGGCGGCCCACGTCAGGACGAGCGGCAGGACGATCATCGCCCCCGCCGTGTCGCCCAGGAGCCACGTCCGCCAGAACGTGGGGACGCCTCGCAGATGGATCACGCCGCCCGCGAGCATCGAGATCGTCCCGACCGTGGCGCTGATGGACGTCGCCGTCCCGACGGCGACCAGCATGCGGCCGACCTGCGCCGCCGTGTCGAGCGCCGCGCGCGTGCCGATCAGACGGCGGAGCAGCCACGCGCCGACGATGACCTCGGCCATGTTGCCCAGCTGCTGGCCCATGATGCTGCCGACCGGCAGGTGGGAAGCCTCGAGCAGGAGCTTGCCGTTGACGAGCAGCTCGCCGAGGAAGATCCCCGGCCACCACCGCAGGCCGAAGAGGTACAGGGCCGCGATCCCGAGCCCGACGGGCGGCCAGATCGCCGAGACGGAGGCGGTGTAGCGGAGCGTCTGGCCGAGCTGCGCCGCGCCGAAGTACACGGCTCCGAGCGCGACGATGCCGACGAGGTCGCGGACGGCGGGCCGCCGAAGCGGCGCGGGAGGCGCCTCCGCAGCGAGTTGTCCTGGTGCTGAGACCGTTCACGGCACGTTACCGCGCCTCGTTCCCACGGCCAAATGACGTAGCCGCCTCGGCACAAATGTCCCAGGCCGGGCGCAGGCAGCCGAGGCGATACTTCAGGCGACCGAGGTCTGAGGAGGGCCCCCTTGGCGTCGAACCAACGCGATCCGGCGAGCAACGGCTTGCCGCTGGAGCTCCGTGAGCTGCGCTATTTCGTCGTGCTCGCCGACGAGCTCCACTTCGGCCGCGCCGCGGAACGGCTGCACATCTCGCAGTCGCCCCTCTCGCAGGCGATCGCCCAGCTCGAACGCAAGCTCGGGACGAGGGTGCTCGACCGCTCCAGCCGTCATGTGGAACTGACGGACGCAGGTTCCGTGCTCCTCCACCACGCACGCCGCCTCCTGCTCGAGGCCGGCGATGCGGTCGATGCGACACGGCGCGCAGGCTCCGGCGAAACCGGGTCGCTCAGGCTTGCGGTCGGGCCCGTCTCGCGCGAGGGCGTCCTGCCGGGCCTCCGCCACGCGCTCGACGAGCGCCTGCCGGCGCTGACGATCGAGGTCGTCGAGATCGACGGTGACGACGTCGTCGAAGCTGTTCTCCGCGGCGGCGCCGACGCCGGGTTGATGCTCACCCCGCCGACGCGCGACGACATCGGCGCGCTGCCGCTTCGCCGCGACTCGGCCGTGGCGCTCTTACGCCGTGGTCATCCGCTGTCGGGTGGAGAACGGGTGACCGTGACGCAGCTGGCAAGGCACACGCTCGTGCTCTGGCCGCACGACATCCCGAGAGGCGCCCACGATCTGGTGCTGGCGCTCTTCCACGGGCACATGCCGGCTTCGCTTCGCGTCACACAGCGTCACAGCGGCGCGGCGTGGGACGCGATGCACGCAGACGGGTTCGCCGTCGTCCCCGCCTCGTCGGCCGTCGGCGGCGACTTCGTGACCGTGCCGATCGACGACGCCGACGTCGAGTTCACGATGTCGCTCGTCTGGAGCACGGCAACACCGCCGCCGGTGCTTCCGGCGCTCGTCGACGCGGCCAAGGCGGCCGCCGACGAGAACAGCTGGCTGCTGCCGGAACCCGCTACCAGCGATGGACGCGGTGCGAGGGCAGCGCGCCCACTTCGTCCTTCGAGAGGCTGAGCGTCACGACGTCCGACTCGACGGACGCGACGGAGCCGATCGGCACGGTCACCTCGCGCCTTCCCCACAGATGACCGCGCTCGAGCACGAAGTGCGTGATGTGGTCGCCGTCGTCGACGAGGAAGCCGTCGACGTCGCCGAGATACTCGCCGTCGGCGGACATGACGCGGCTCGAGCGGCGTAGCTCGACCTCGCCCTTCGGCACGCGATCCCACACGACACCCATGTCGCCGACCGCCTCGACCGGACCGGCCAGCCCAGTGCTGTCGTAATACGGCAGCGCGAGGATGTCGCTGACCCCGACGTCCCAGTTCGGATCGTCCGTCTTCACCTCGTCGAGCCGCAGGTAGGTGAATTCCTCGACAGCCGGCAGCGCCTCGAACTCGGCGCGCGAGCAGGTCAACGCGATCTTGCCTTCGTCCTGGTCGGCGCTGTCGGCAAGCTCGATCGGAACGAGATGCGACGTGTCGTCACCGTGATGCGGCTTGACGACGAGATGTGTCACGCGCTTCGCGACGGGATCGACGACCAGGTCGCCGAGCTTGCCGACCTCCTCGCCGTCGAGGATCACCGGCTTGTCGAGCTCGAGGCGCACGTCCGAATCCTACGCCGTCAGGCCGGCGATCCCGTTGCGAAGCAACGTCACCGCGACGAGGACGACGATCGCGGCCGCAACCGTGCGCGCGTGCAGGTCGAGCCAGGAACGCGCCCGCTCGAGCATCCGCTGCGTCCACTTCGGCGCGATCAGCAGGAGCACGAGCGCCGACGCGAGCGGCAGCAGCGAGACGAGCGTGAAGAACAGCCAGTCGACGACGTAGCCGGCGCGGCTCGGATCGAGCTCGGAGATCTCCTTCAGCGCCAGCGGGATGAAGCCGCCGGGGTTCGCGAGCGTCGCGCCGGCGCCGATCACCGCGATCGCGCGCGAATCCGTCACGCCCCGGACCTGCTCCATCATCGACGCGATCCGCTTCGGGTTTCGTGGCCGGCGCATCACCCGCAGGACCCAGACCAGGATCAGGGCGGCCGCGACGATGTCGACGATCGCGACCCAGGTCTTCGGCGTGGACGGATGCGACGACGCAGCGACGTTGCCGAGGACGAACGCCGCCAGCACGCCGATCGCGAGCGTCGCTGTGAGCGCCCCGAGGTAGAACCAGAATCCCGAGCGGAGGGGGCGTCTGCTCAGCACGAGCACGAACGTCGAGAACGTCAGCGTCGTCGGCGACAGCGCCGCCGCGATCGTGACCAGCACCAGCTCGGTGTCGATCCAGCCCACTCAGGCCGTCTCTGCCTGGCGCTTCGCTTCCTTTCGCGCTTTCCGTGCCGCCTGCTGCTCTGCCGCCTTCTGCTTCGCCTCTTCGTACGAGTCCCCGACGAGCTTCTTGCCGCCGCTCCAGCCGAACGCCCACACGACGAGCACGATGCCGAGAACCATGTTCCACGCCGTCGTCACGAGCTGCTGCGCGACCGAGTACGCCGTTGCGGTCGTGGCATCCGTGATGCCCTTGAGGGACGCGACGTTGAAGGCCTGTGTCACCCCGGCGCCGCCGGGAGTGACCGACGTCACGTTCGCGATCGAGTTCCCGCCGCTGATCCGCATCAGCGTGTCGAAACTGACGGGAATGTTGTACGCGGCGAGGAACACCGCCATCACGCCGAGGCTGGCGACCCACGCCAGGAACGACGGCAAGAAGACGCGCACGAGATACAGGCGCGGGTGGGCGAGGATGCCGCCGCCCTCCTTTGCCTCCTCCCACCACTTCACGACCCGAGGCCAGATCCGGCGGGCGAGGAGATAGAGCAGGAGCGCGCCGCCGCCGAACAGCACGATCGTCGCCCACGGGTGTGTGTGGACGAACTCGAACTTGATGTCGAACGAGCCGCTGACCGAGAGGAAGAGATAGAGGTACACGAACGTGCCGCTGAGGGTGAAGAAGATCTTCTGGACGGCGTAGCCGCCGAGAACCGCGGCGAACGTCGCGCGCGCGATGATCGCGCTGAACATGATCAGCATCACGAGCGTGCCGAGGTTCGCCGGGAGAATGCCGTTCAGCGCGACGGACGCCGCGTAGCACGCCCAGATCTCGCGCCAGCGCACGGCCTCGCCGTACGCGAAGCGCAGGATGTAGTACCAGCCGAGCGCCGTGAGCGATGTCTGCAGGGTCTTCAGCACGACGGCCGCGATCAGATACCCGACCGAGATCGTCGAGATCGTGTCCCACAGGTCCTCGAACCAGCCGCGGATGTTCCAGCCGACGAGGTTCGCGAACGCGCCGATGACGAGGATGGCGAGCAGACCGACGAGCAGGCGCTTCCAGCGGATCCGCGGCTTCGACTCGGCTGCGGCGGCGGTCATGCCGGCTGGCTCCGCGGAATCCGCTGGGCGAGGAAGAGGCCGCTCAGCGCGACGAACGCGAGCAGCGCGAGCGACGACGTCAGGCCCGAGATGCGGGCCTTGCGATACGCATCGAGCGCGGCGGCGCTGGCCTCGCTGTCGGCACCTGCCTTGTCGAGTGCCTGCTGCAGGTCGGCGTCGGAGACGAACGGGACGCCGCCGGCGAGCTGAACCTGCGCCTGCGACTTGATGCTCGCCGGGATCGCCGGGCTCTTGCTGATGTCCGTGAGGAAGGCCGACGTCACCGCGGCGATCATCACCGACCCGGCGAGCGCCGTGCCGATCGAAGCGCCGAGGTTCGTCATCGTGTTCTGGACGCCCCCGACCTCCGGGCTGCGCTCGTCAGGCACCGCCGAGACCGTGACCGCCCCGAGCTGCGAGGCGAGCGCGCCGACCCCGAGGCCGATCAGCAGCAGCGGGACGAACACGACCTCCGGGCCGGAGTCGACGTCGAGCACGGCGAGGAGCACACACGTTCCGACGAGGAGCGAGAGCAGCCCGGCGCGCACGACGAGCCGCGGCGAGGCCGCCGGCCACAGCCTCGGAATGCCGATCGCCGCCAGGAGGAGCGTCAGCGAGAGCGGCAGGAGGCGCGCGCCGGTCGCCAGCGCCGAGAGGCCGAGGCAGACCGAGAGGAAGAGCGGGATCACGAAGAACAGGCCGGCCTGCATCAGGTACTGGATGAAGAACATCGTCAGTCCGCCGCTCAGTTGCCTGTTGCGCAGCAGATCCGAGCGGAGCAGCGGCTCGCCGCCGCGCGACTCGACCCGTGCCTCCCAGTGGAAGAAGAGCCAGAGGACGAGCACCCCGCCGAGCATCAGCCAGAGCGTGGGCGACACGCCGCCCCAGGAAGGCCCGCCCTCCTTCGGCTGGATCCAGCCCCACTCGCTGGAGCGCAGCACGCCGAAGACGAACAGGCCGAGCCCGAGCGCCGACATGCCCGCCCCGATCAGGTCGAGCTTCTGGCGCTCCTCCGCCGGAGCGTCCGCGATCCTGCGCGCGAGCAGGAGGATGACGATCACGATCACGACCTCGCCCGCGAAGACCCAGCGCCACGAGAAGTACGTCGTGCAGAAGCCGCCGATCAGCGGCCCGACGGCGACGGCGATCGCGCCCGCGGCTGCAACCAGCCCGTAGGCCGCCGGGCGGCGCGCAGGCGGGAAGTTGCCCGCGACGAGCGCCACGATCGCCGGCAGGATCAGCGCCGCGCCGACGCCTTCCAGGAACGACCAGCCGAAGAGCAGTACCGGCAGGCTTGGCGCGAGCGACGTCGTGAGCGAGCCGGCGCCGTAGATCACGCAGCCGATCGCGAAGGCTCGCTTGCGGCCGATGATCGCGCCGATCTTGGCGCCGGTGATCATGAGCGACGCCATCACGAGCGTGTAGGCCGTGATCGCGCCCTGGATCCCCGTGACGGTCGTGCCGACGTCCTTCGCGACGGTGGCGATCGACACGTTCATCACGGAGCTGTCGAGCGTCATCAGGAACTGCCCGGTCGCGAGGGTGAGCAGGACGAGCGTCGCGCCGGCGGCGCGCGAGGCGGGCGCGGCTTGCGCCGACGCCGTCAAGGCAGGAGCGCGAGCGCGCGCGCCCTAGGCGAGACCGCTGCGGCGGCTCTCTTGACGCCGGTCGTGGATATACGCGAACCCGATTGCGAGCGCGCCGAGGACGATGAGCGCTCCGATGAACCCGAAAGCCGACCAGGCCCAGCCGAACAGCAGAAAGAGGATCGCCCCGGCAACCACGGCCCCGACACAGATGCCGAAGAGGCCCAGCCAGAATTTCCCGCCCAGTTCCATGGGCCTCATCCTCGCGGGTCGGTCGGCTGTTTACGTCACCCGCTCAGGATGATCGGCGCGACGCGACGAAACGGGCGGCCGCGAGGGTCGCCACGACCGTCACGACGACCCTGACGGCCTTCCGGCCGCGCAGCTTCGACTCTCCCCCCGCTCTCGGCGCCATGTTCACGGGAACCTCGGCGACGCGCAGGCCCGCCTCGTCGAGCCGGATCAGGGCCTCCACTTCCGGGGCCTCGGTCGAGAACGGCGCCGCGAGGATCGGCAGGGCGGCCGCGTTGACGGCGTACAGACCACTCGTCGCGTCGCCGAACGGACGGCCGAGCACCACCGCCATCGCGCGGCGTAGGAGGGCGGTGCCGAGCCGGCGGGCGCCCCGCTGGCGGTACCGGTAGGGCTCGTAGCCGTCGCCGGCGACGAAGCGGGAGCCGACGGCAACGTCGCACTCCCCCGCCCGGACGAGGGCGAGCAGCCGGGCGAGCTCGTCCGCGCGGTGCTGCCCGTCCGCGTCGACGCGCCCGCAGTAGGCGTAGTCGTGCTCGAGCGCCCAGCGGTAGCCGGACGCGATTCCGACCGGCAACCCGCGATTGACGCCGAGCGAGAGCACCTCGGCCCCGTGGGCGCGCGCGACCTCGGCCGTGCCGTCTGTCGAGCCGTCGTCGACGACAAGCACGTCCGCGTCGGCGACGACGCGGTGCAGGTCGTCGAGCACCGCGGGCAGGTTCTGCTCCTCGTTCCAGGCCGGGATGAAGACGACCGTGTCGCTCACCGCTTCAGCTCCGCGCGCGCCGCGCGCAGCTGGCGTGGAGCCGCCGGTGCGGCGCCGAGCTCCCATGCCAGCGCGCGGAGCGTGCGCCCCGCGGCGACCCTACGGAACTCCGTCGCGATGCCGGCCGCGCCGTACAGCCGTGTGAAGAAGAAGCGCGCGCGGTAGAGATGCAGCGGCGCGCACACGACGATCGCGTGCTCGACGCCGCGGTCGAGCAGCAGCGGCAGCGTTCGCGCCGCGTTCTCTGCCGTCACGCCGGCAGTCGGCTCGACGACGAGCTCGACCTGCGGCCCGCGCCAGACGGCTCGCATCTGCTCCGCCTCCGGCTCGCCGCCGTGCACGGAACCGCCGCTGAAGACGACGGCGACGACGTCCGCCGCGGCCGCCAGGCGCTCCGCCTCGCGGACGAGCGAGACGCAGACCTCGCTGATGCGACCGCGCCTCGCGTGGCCGGGGACGACGATCGCCGTGCGCATGCGCTCAGGCTAGTGCGGCGGGGACGGGCTCGTCCTGACGCGGCTGGAGCAATGTGCGCCAGCCGCTGAGCAAGCCGTGGATCGCCGCCGCGCCGACGAGCGGCTCCTCCGGCACCGGCAGGTGGGCCGGATGGAGGATGAACGGCCGCGTCTGCGGGCCGCCCAGCCCGCCGTGGAAAGAGATCAGCTCCTCGAAGGCGCAGCCCTCTTCGAGGGTGGGATCGTAGAAGCTGTTGACGAGCAGATCCGGCGCGTGCTCGAAGGCGTCGGTGCGCCGGAGGTGCTGCGCCGCGTTTGGTGGGAACACGTCGAGCGGATCCTCTCCCTCGACGTGGCCGTCGCCGAGCCGGTGCAGGCCGCGCGGACCGAGCACGACGCCGCCGTCCTGCGCGGAGTGGACGAGCACGAAGCCGATGTGCGGGTGCGCGCGCAGCGCCTGGAGGAGGCGCGGGTGCCGCGCCTCGATTTCCTCGAACGTCAGGCGCCTCGTCTCGCCCTGGAGGTACACGAGCCCGAGGTTTCCGGAGGCGAGCACTGCCGCCTCGCTCTCGGGCGCCGCTTCCTTCCCGTCGGCGCGCGCTCCCGTTGCCTCCTTGAAGGCGTTGCCGACCATCATCGCGTTCTCGTCGTCGGCCGCGACGGCGGTCGCCGCGCCGTCGTCCAGCGAGTCGTTCACGAGCTCCGCGAGCGAGTAGCCGTTGCGCTGCTTGAAGGTCGCGCCCTGCGTCTGCCCGTGATCGGAGAGGACGACGACCTCGTACGGCCGGGGCGCGTACTTGCGCGCACGCGCAATTCGCCCGAACTGCTCGTCGAGCTTGCGCAACGCCTCGAGCGTGTCGGCGCGTTCGAGACCGGAGTGGTGTGCGACCTCGTCGTAGCTCGAGAACGTGGCGTAGACGACGGGCCGCCCTTTCATCATGTCGGTGATGACGCCGTAGACGATCAGGTCGCGGACGATCACCGTCATCGCCGCGCGCATGAAGGGATACGCGCCACCGCGATGCCCGCGCGGACGGACGTCGCGCCGCTTCGCGCGAATCGCCGCCGTCCACTCGAGGATGACCTCCCAGAAGTAGAGGACGAGGATACGCGTGACGTTGAAGCCGTTCGCGAAGAACGCGCGATAGCCCGGGTTCGCGCGCTTGTCCTCGTCGATGCGGCTGACGGTGAGGATCATGTGGTCGGCCTCGCCAGAGAGGAGGTTCCCGCGACTCGCGCCTCCGTTCGCCAGCAGGCCGATGCCGGTCGCCCGGCGATGCTCGATCTCGGCGCAGTCGGCGGGCTTCGAGCACGTCATCTGGCGGCCGCTCTCCTTCTCGATCCAGCGGAACGCCGGGATGTCCTCGTTCGACCCGAGCAGGATCCCGGCCTGGCTGGCGCCCGTCTGCGACGACAGGTCGGTCTCCCATTCGGTGAGCGCGTAGCCGTCCTCGGCGAGCCAGCGCGCCATCTCGGGCGCGTTCCCGTCCCGCATCGCGCGCCGCAGGATCGGCAGCCCGAGCCCGTCGATCTCGAGGAAGACCACGCCCGGCTCGTCGGTCTTCGTCACCTCGCCGCTCCGCCGCGCGATCCTCTGGGTGACGCGCAGCATGTACGTCTCGTCGTCGTTCGTTCGGAAGATCGGGTCCAGCGCGACTGTGAGGACCGACGCCACGAGCGCGGCCAGCAACGCGTCGCCGAAGTCGTCGACGGTCAGCGCGCTCGGCGCGATCCACGAGGTGATCTGGAAGATCAGGGCGTCGAGCGCGAGCACGAGCAGCAACCCGGTGATCAGCGTGAACGGCAGGCGGATCGCCGCGATGATCGGCGGCAGGATCGCGTTCAGCACGGCGATGATCGCCGCGGCGACGAGCGCTCCTTCCCAGCTGTGAACCGTGACGCCCGGCACGACCCAGGCTGCGAAGAGCAGCGCGGCGGCCGACAGCACCCACGCGACGAGAACGCGAAGCAGCTTGATCCGCGGGCGCTGCTCGCTCATCGCACCGCCGCCTCCACCGGAACGTCCAGGCTGCCGCCGACCGGGAGCACGCGCACGTCGAACGCCGCTCCGAGCTCGGCGAAGCGGCGTGCCGGCTCTTCCTCCTCGCGCTTCAGGCCGATGCGGGTGTACGTCCCCCAGTGGATCGGCACCACGACGCGCGGCCGGAGCAGCTCGAGCGCCCGCACCGCCCGCACGGGATCGAGGTGGCCCTCCGGCACGCGCGGCCCCCACCCGCCGATCGGCAGCAGCGCGACGTCGACCGGCGCCAGCTCGCGCATGTCGTCGAAGAGGTCGGTGTCGCCGGCGAAGTAGATGCGCGCCGAGCCCGAGACGAGGTAGCCGACCGCACCGCTCACGTGCACGGCAGGTGTCGCCGTCACGGTGACCGGCCCGACCGCCACGTCGTCGCCCGCCGTCACCTCGACGGCATTGGGGAAGCCGCGCACGCGCTTCGGTGCGACCACCCGCGTCCTGCGGTCGAACCGCGCGAGCGACTTCGAGTCCAGGTGATCCCAGTGCCCGTGCGAGATCAGGATCGCGTCGACCGCTCCGACGTCGGCCGCCGGAGGCGCCACGCGCCGCAGGTGGAGCACCCGCGGGCGGAGCATCGGGTCGGTGAGCAGGCGCACGCCGTCCAGCTCGAGCAGGACGGTGCTGTGGCCGATCCAGGTGACCCGCGCCAGACGGCGATCAAACCGCGAGCGGAGGCGTGCCGGCCTCACCCCATCGGGGCGAAGCCTGGGGTCTGACCCGCGGGTCAGACCCCAGCCGTTCGCTTGCGCTAGGTGAGCGGCACCGCCGGAATCTGCCCGCGGATCTCGCCCGCCGGGTTCTTCGTCGTGTGCACGTTCACGTACGTCTTCCCCGACTCGAGCGCGTCGAGAACGGATGCCGTGACCGTCGCCTTCCCGTGCGCGCCGCTGCGGCACGGCGCGCACAGGGGCACGATCACCGGCCCTGCCTTCCCGCGCGCGCCGCTGTGAATGTGCGCCGCGATCGCGCGGCCGCTCAGCTTGCCGAACGTCAGCCGCCACGTGATCACGCCGGAGGCTCCGGTTCGCGAAACGCTCGCGGTGAACGTGCCCTTCTCCTTCGCGAGCTTCCCCTTGGGCTTCGGCCGCTCCTGGCCCGCGCGGAGCGTTGTCTTGATGTTTCCGACCGTCGCCACCTGGTCGCGGATCTCCCCCGCCGGATTCGTCGGCGTATGGACGTTGACGTAGGCGCGTCCGGTCATGATCGCGTCGAGCACCTCGGCGCTGATCGTCGCCGTGCCCGTGACGCCGGTCGTGCACGGTGCACACAACGGCACGCGCACCGGCCCGGCAACGCCCGGCGCACCCACGTGGATGTGCGCGGCGATCGCGTTGCCCGTCAGGCCGCTGAATGCCAGTCGCCACGAGAGCTGTCCGCCGGTGCCGGATTTCGTGAGCGTGCCGGTGAACGTGCCCTGCGCGTTGCCGACGTCGCCTTTCGGCGTCGGCGTCTCGTTGCCGGCGACCATATTTGCCTCGATGCGAAGCGTGTCTGCCTGGCTTCGTGCGGCTGCCCCGCCCACAGCGGCCAGAGAGAGCGCGAGCGCCATCGCGCCCGCGAGCAAGTGGAACCTGCGCATCCACTCCTCCTCAGTCTCGACGGGGTCGACCTTCGACCCCTTTGCCGCGGGTACGAGCCCACGGGGGCTTCGGATTGCAATCATGCGCCGGTGGTGCGAGGGGGGTTGTGCCTGCTGGCGGCGCTGGCCTGCCTTGCCGGCTCGTCGGCGTTCGCCGGCGACGGCGGCTGGGAGCAGGTCCACGTCCGGACGATCCAGATCAATTACCGGACGCACGACGGCGACCTGCGCGCCGCGTACGTGCTCGTGCCCGACTGGTACGGCCCCGACCGCCATCCTCGGCTGCCGCTGATCATCTCGCCGCACGGCCGCGGCGTCCCCGCGGACGACAATGCCGAGCGCTGGGGCGACCTGCCGGCGATCGGCTCGTTCGCCGTCGTCAACCCCGAAGGTCAGGGCCGCCGCTTCGCGCGGTTCTCGTGGGGCTACCCCGGGCAGATCGCCGACCTCGCGCGGATGCCGCAGGTCGTCCGGCAGAAGATCCCTTGGCTGCGGATCGACGCCTCGCGGATCTACGCCTTCGGCGCGAGCATGGGCGGCCAGGAGAGCCTGCTCCTGCTGGCGCGACACCCGCGGCTGCTGGCGGGCGTCGCCGCGTTCGATCCGGTGACGAACATGGCGACGCGATACCGCGACTTCACGCACCTCGGGTGCAACCGCCGCTGCCGCGTTCAGTGGGGCGCGGCGCTCGGCAGCGGGTTGCGCGTGAAGGCGCAGGAGGAGATCGGCGGGACGCCACACTCGGCACCGGCCGCGTATGCCCGGCGCAGCCCGATCACGTACGCGCGCCGGATCGCGTCGTCCGGTGTCCCGGTGCAGCTGTGGTGGAGCACGCGCGACCAGGTCGTCGACCCGCGCGACCAGTCGGAGCCGTTCGCGCGCGCGCTTCGCCGCCTGCATCCGCGCGCGCCGCTGGAAATCGTCGTCGGGCGCTGGCCACACGCCGCCGCGATGCACCCGTACTCGCGGCTGATCCCGGCGCTGAGGCAGTTCGGGCTTTTCCCGACGCGCGAGACGAGCAGCCACAGCGCCGGGCCTCTGCACCGCCTGCTGCCGTGGCATCGGGCGCGGCGCGACCGCGACGGAAAGCTGCTCCCGTGGTACCGGCCGGGAGCCGGGCTCGGGTACGACCACGTGCTCCGTCTCGGCTGGAACTTCCTCGAGCGCCGCGCGCGCAGCGTCTACCTCCGCTACGCGGTCTTCGACGGCGGCACGGGGCGCGGTGTGTACTGGCAGCACAATCCGGCCTTCCTGAACGCCGCGTTCGTCGACTCGGCGATCGCGTGGTACCCGTACTCGGGCGACCGCCGTGCCGTCGCGACGGTGCGGCGGATGCTCGACTACCAGCTCGCCCACGGGACGACGCCGCGCGGCTGGTCATGGCCTGGCGTCCCGTTCGCAACCAGCTGCGCGGGCGAGCGGACGTACGGCCGCTGCCTCGCCGGGCTTCCGCGTCGCTTCTACGGCGGGACCGAGCCCGACAAGGTCGGGCTGCTCGGGCACGGGTATCTCCTGTTCTACGAGCTCACCGGCAACCGGCGCTACCTCCGTGCGGCGCTCGCGGCCGCGGATGCCCTCGCGAAGCACGTCCGTGCCGGTGACGAGACGCACTCGCCGTGGCCGTTCCGCGTCGACGCGCGCACGGGCAGGATCCTCGACCATGCCGAGTTCGGCGGCGCCGTCGTCGGACCGCTCCGGCTGCTCGACGACCTGATCGCGCTCGGCCTCGGGAACACGGAGGCCTACAAGCGGGCCCAGGACCTCGCGTGGACGTGGCTCGAGGAAGAGCAGCTCGAGACCGACCGCTGGAGCGGCTTCTACGAGGACGTTCCGTACAACCCGGCGAGCCGGAACCAGGCGGTGCCGACGCTGACCGCGCTCTACCTTCTACGCGATCCCGTGCGCGACCCGCTCTGGCAGCGTCACGTCGCGAGGATGCTCGACTACGTCCGCGTGCACTTCGGGCGCGGGCCGTTCGCCGGCGCGTGGGCGATCGACGAGCAGCGGGCGCCGGGCAAGCCCGGGTGCTGCTCGCCCGTCGGCCTCGGCAGCACGACGTCGCGGTGGGCCGTCGCGAACGCGGCGCTGTACGCGCGCACAGGCGACGCACGGGCACGCGAGCTCGCGGTGCGCTCGCTCAACTATGCGACGTACTTCGCCGACGGCCGCGGCCGTGTCTCGTGCTGCGGGCGCCGTCCCCAGAACACGTACTGGTTCAGCGACGGCTACGCCGACTACCTGCGGAGCTTCAACTGGGCGATGGCGCTGCTCCCCGACCTTGCGCCGAAGCGGCAGAACCACCTGCTCGGCTCGACCTCCGTCGTCCGGTCGATCTCGTACGCCCGCAAACGCGTGTCGTACTCGACGTACGCACCCTCCGCGCAGGAGGTGCTGCGGCTGAGGTTCCGGCCGATCAGCGTGACCGGCGGCGAGATGAGCGTCGAGTCGGCCGGCGGCGGCGACTACGTCGTCCGCATCCGGCACGCCGACGCCCGCAGCATCACGGTCGCCGGCGGCTAGCTCTTGCGGCCGCCCTTGCGGCCCGCGGCCTTCTTCTGAGCTGTGGTGCCGCCCTGTTTGGACGAGGAGCGCGAGGAGCCCGAGCCCGACTTCTTGCCGCCGCGGCTCGACGCCCCGGGGGAGTTCGCGATGCGCGCGGCGCGCTCTTTCGACATCCCTTTCTCCTTCAGCTTCTCGTATTGCTTCTCGTTCTTGACGCTTGCTCGTTTGCCTGGCATGTCCCGTTTTTTTCCTGCTCGCTGCGGTTAAAACGGGCTAACCTCTGACGATGGAGCAGCACGAAGACGCCTGGGAAGCCGGGGGCTGGCAACACGACGAGCCGAGCCGCGAGGAGGTGCTGCAGCTCGCGCGCAGACTCGCGGCGCAGCGTGAACGGCAGCGGAGCGAAGACCTCGTCGAGCTGGAGGATCTGAAGCGTGCCCTCCGCGAGCGGGCCGCCGACGTCGCGCGCCGAGAGCTCGAGGTCGAGCGCCGGACACGGGAGCTCGACGGGCAGGAGGCGCCCAGGCGCACCCTCCGGTTTCGCCGCAGCGAGAAGCCGGTCGTCGTCGACGAGGACCGGGCATACGCAGAGGAGCTCCTGGCTCGGCGCGAGGCCGAGGTCGAAGAGCGTGCCCAGGCCCTGCAGTCGCGCGAGCGGGAACTCGCAGAGCGCGAGGCAACAGTGCTCGCCCGGCAGCTCACGCTCGAGGAGGCCGAGCCTGCCCTTGCCGCTCGCGAGCAGCGCGTGGCGGGGCTGGAGCCGAAGCTCGAAGCGACCGACGCGCGCGAGCGGGCGCTCGCGGAGCGGGAGCGAGAACTCGCGGTGTCTCGCGAGGGCCTGGCCGAGCAGCAGCGCGAGGTCGACGAGCGGGAACACGCGCTCGCAGCGCGCGAATCCGACGCCGTCGCGAGCACCGAGGAGACGCGAGCCGCCGCCGAGCGGGAGCTCGCCGCCACGCGCGAAGCACTCGCCGCACAGCAGGCCGAGCTCGACGAGCGGGAGCACGCGCTCGCAGCGCGCGAATCCGACGCCGTCGCGAGCACCGAGGAGATGCGAGCCGCCGCCGAGCGGGAGCTCGCCGCCACGCGCGAGGCGCTCGCCGCACAGCAGGCCGAGCTCGACGAGCGGGAACACGCGCTCGCAGCGCGCGAGTCCGCCCTCGACGAGAGCAACGAGCAGGCGCGGGTAGTGACCGGCCGCGAGCAGGAGCTCACGGGACGCGAGCGAGAGCTCCGCGACCGCGAGACCGAGCTACTGCGGCTGCAGGCCGGGCTGGCGGCTCAGCAGGAGAGCCTGCGGCGGCGCGAGCGGTCGGTGGAGGACGCCGAGCGGGCGCTCGCCCGCGAATCGGCAGCGCCGGCGACGGCGCACGTCAGCTTCAGCGAGGGTCTCGACGCGCTGACGGGCTCGCGGCTGCGCCGCGGCTGACGAGCACGCGCGCGCACACCTCGACCACCCGCGGATCGAACTGGGTTCCGGCCGCTTCGTGCAGGCGGCGCAGCGCCTCCTCGGCTGGGAGCCGCTTGCGGTACGGCCGGTCGGTGGTCATCGCGTGGTACGCGTCGCAGACGAGGATGATGCGCGACTCGATCGGGATGTCGTCGCCGGCGAGCCGGTCGGGATAGCCCTCGCCGTCGAAGCGCTCGTGGCAGTGACGCACGATCGGCCGCACCTCTTCGAGGCGGTCGATCGGCGCGATGATCTTCTCGCCGAGCTCGGGGTGCGTCTCGACGATCTCGCGCTCGGTCGGCGTCAGCGGCCCGGGCTTCGACAGGATCGTCTCGGGGATGCCGATCTTGCCGATGTCGTGGAAGAGCGCGCCGAGCTCGAGCCGCTTCAGCGACGTGCCCTCGAGCCCGAGCTCCTGGCCGACCTTCAGCGAGAGGTCGGTGATCCAGCGCGCGTGCGACGACGTGTACTCGTCGTTGGCCTCGAGCGCGTTCGCGAGCGCCTCGACCGTCTCGAGAAACGTGCGCTCGAGCGTGTCGAAGCTCCCGGCGTTCGTCAGCGCGAGCCGCGACTGGTGCGCGATGCCGGCAAGCAGCACCAACTGCCGCTCGCCGAACTCGCCGTCAGGCGGAGCGACGACGATGCAGCCGAGCCGCCCGCCGTCGAGCGTGAGCGGCGCGACCACCGCCTCGAAGTCGTCTGCCACGAACGGCTCGTTCCGCAGCTCGTAGGGGAACGCCATTCGTGCCAGCCGCTCCTCCTCGAGCTGCGTGTAGCCGTACGTCGCGCGCACGCGAAGCTCGCGGTCGAGCGTGTCCTGCCACCAGACCGAGGCGCGCGGTGCGCCGAGTGTCGTCGCGGACAGCTCCACGATCCGGTCGACCACCGCGTCCATCCCGTCGGCGCTCGAAAGCTGGCGGCTGAACTCGAGGAGTGCAGTCGCCCGTTCCGCCTCGCGCCGCGCCGACTCGTACAGGCTCGCGTTCTCGAGCGCGACCGCCGCGTGGCCGGCGAGCACCTCGAGCAGCCGCACGTCGTCCTCGTCGAACTGGTTCAGCCCGAGCTTCGAGATCACGATCACGCCGATCACGCGTGTGCCGAACGTCAGCGGGACGACGACCTGCGACTCGTCGATCGAGTCCGTGCCCGGGAGGATTCGCGCGAACTCGCAGTTCGCGGCGTCCGCGATCAGCAGCGACTCGCCTGTCCGCGCGACCCGGCCGGTGATGCCCTCACCGACCTTGCACGCGAGAATCTCGAGCGGCTCGCTCGTCTCGCTCGTGAACTGGCCGACGAATGCGATCGGGATGACGTCGTCGCCCTCGACGAGCGACACGCGGCAGTTGTGGTAATCGATCAACGCGCGCAGCTCGGACGCGATCACCGTTCCGATCTGCTTGACGTCGTTGAGCCGGTTCAGCTTACCGCCGAGGCTCTGCAGCATTTTCATGTGCGCAACGGAGCGCATGTCGCGCGCAGTCGGCGTCGGCTCGCCGGTCGGGCGCTCCATCGCGCTGTCCTCGTAGAGGACGATCTGGTTCTTGCCGCGCGCCTTTGCGCTCATCATCGCCGCCTCTGCGCAGGCGATCAGCTCACGCGGGTTCATCGCGTGCTCGGGGCCGCGCGCGAGACCGACGGAGATCGTGATGCGCCCGGCGAAGTCGAAGTCCGTCGCTTCGACGCGGTTCACGAGACGGTGCGCGAGCTGCTCCGCGTTCTGCGGCGAGCCAGACGTGATCACGACAGCGAACTCCTCGCCGCCGAGGCGATAGACGACGTCGGACGAACGAACCGAGTCCTTCAGCGTGTCGGCGAGGCCGCGCAGGATCTCGTCGCCGGCGCCGTGTCCGTAGATGTCGTTGACGCGCTTGAAGTCGTCGATGTCGAGCATGAGCACGGAGACCGCCTCGTGGGCCCGGCTCGCGTGCGCAAGCGCCTCGCGCAGCCGCTCGTGAAACGCCCGGTGGTTGTAGAGGCCGGTCAGCGGATCCGTCATCGCCTGGTGCTCGAGCTGCGCGCGGATCTGCGCGTTGTCGAGCGCGAGCGCCGCTGCGTCACCGAAACGCTTCGCGAGCTCGAACTCGTCGTCGTCGAACGACGCGTGCTCGCCGAGGCGATAGATGTTGAGGGCGCCCTTCACCGAGTCGCGTGCGATCAGGGGGATCGTCACCATCGCTTCCGGCTCGTTCTCGGGCGTCCCCGGCACCGTCGCGACGCGCGGATCGAGGTGTGCCTGGTTCACACGTGCAGCCTGACGGTGCTCGACACCCCAGCCCGTCAGCCCCACACCGAACGGGCAGCTGTCGGCGAGGATCTTGTCCGCCCACTTGTCGCGCGCCCAGACGGGGATCAGCTCACGCCGCGCCTCGTCCGCCTCGTAGATCGTCAACGCGTCGTGCGGAACCAGGTCCTCGAGCGCGCCGGCGATGCGGTCGAGCAGCGCGTCGAGGCTCTGCTCCGAGAGCACGGCATGGAAGACGTCGCCGAGCCGGCGGTACGACTCGACGAGCGCGTCGTGCGACCGTCGCGCGTCGGGCTCCGGAACGAGCCGGAGGGGGAGTACGTGGTCGCTCATCGGCCGGGCTCGATTGTCAGGTGCAGCCGCAGGAATAGCCCCTTTCGGACGAACCGACACACAGCAAAGCGGGGCTGCGGAGGGAAGGAATCCCCCGGTTGAGGGGTTCCCGCGGCGGGGATACCCAAGGGGATGAGCGCTGCCGAGTTCCTCCCCGACCGGCTGACGCTTCCGGCACTCCGGGAAGCCGCCGGCGGCTGCCGCGGCTGCCACCTTTGGCAGGTCGGAACGCAGACCGTCTTCGGCGAGGGCGCCGTGGGCGCGGAGACGATGTTCGTCGGCGAGCAGCCGGGCGATCAGGAGGATCGCGCCGGCAAGCCCTTCGTCGGGCCGGCGGGGCGGGTGTTCGACGACGCGCTCGAGGAGGCCGGCATCGACCGCACCTCGGTTTACGTCACGAACGCCGTCAAGCACTTCAAGTGGCAGGCGCGGGGCAAGCGCCGCATCCACCAGAAGCCGAACTGGACGGAGATGACCGCCTGCCGGCCGTGGCTCGAGGCCGAGCTCGAGGTCGTGAAGCCGCGCGTGCTCGTCCTGCTCGGCGCCACCGCCGCGCAGACGCTGCTCGGGCGTGAGTTCCGCGTCACCCAGCACCGAGGCGAGCTGCTCCCGTCGGAGCTGGCAGAGGCCGTCACGGCGACGGTTCATCCGTCGTCGATCCTCCGCGGCCGGCCCGAGGAGCGGGACGCGAGCTTCGCCGCTTTCGTCGCCGACCTCCGGGCGGTCGGCGAGCTCCTCTAGCCGGCGGGGGATTCCTCCGCTTCGGCGGCCTGCGCGCCCTCGGCCTCCCGCGCCCGCTGCGCGAGATCACGGCTCAGATCCTCAGGATCGTTGTCCGTCTCCTCCCACGACGGATGCGGCTGGGGCGCAGCGAAGAAGTCGCGCAGCGCGTAGGCCACCGCAGCCACGATCGCGAATCCGAGTAACAAGCGCTTCATTGTCGGCCTCCTCGCCTCGACGGAAGGCCCTACCCTACGGCTTCTGCCCGGCGGGGTTCAGTCGCCCCAGTCGAAGTCGCGGCTCTTGCCCCAGAGGCTGTCCTCGTCCCCGTGGGCCGCAACGTCCGTCGCCGTCTCCTCACCGGGCCAGGCGAGCACCTCCGAGACGACCGGCTCCGTGCCGTCCATCGTCTCCTCGAGCCGGGCCTGCTCCTCGGTCTTGAAGAGCGGGTGATTGTCGAAGGGATCCGTGGTCTTGTACTGCGTCAGCGGCATCGAATCGTCGAGGCGCGAATTGCGCTCCTTGAGGTCGAGGTGGTCCTGGATGACTTGCGCGAACAGCGACGGTGTTTCGACCGGCATCGGTTCTCCTAGGTTGGGGGCGATCTGCTGCGGCGGGATTTTAGCCCCTGGCGGGCCTTTTCCACAGGGGAGGCTACAGAGGGCTACGGATGCGTCACGGCATCCGGGGCCACCTCGACCCGGTTCTTGCCGTTCCGCTTCGCCTCGTAGAGCGCGCCATCGGCCGCCGAGAACAGCTCGGCGGCGGTCGAGGCGGGCGGCGTCGCAGCGACCCCGAAGCTGGCGGTCACCGGGATCGGCGTCCCGTCGGCCGAGAGGACGATCCGCCCGGCCAGGGCGACGCGAATCCGCTCTGCGACCTGGGCCCCGCCGGCAAGGTCGGTCCCCGGGAGGATGACGAGGAACTCCTCCCCGCCCCAGCGCCCGGCGAGGTCGACGTCGCGCACGGTTTCCTGGAGGAGCTGGGCGAGCTCACGCAGGACGGCATCACCGGACGGGTGGCCGAAGCGGTCGTTGACGTCCTTGAACCAGTCGAGGTCGGCGACGACGATCGCCAGCTCACCGCCGAAGCGCTCGAGGCGGGCGAGCTCGACGGCGAGCGTCTCCTCGCACTGACGGCGGTTCGCGAGCCCGGTGAGGCCGTCGACGAGCGCCTGCCGCTCGACGATTCTGTGCAGCCTCGCGTTGTCGAGCGCGACGACCGCCTGTGAGGCGAGCGAGACCGCAGTCATGCGGTCCTCGTCCTCGAACGCGTCGCCGAAGAGAAGGAGCGAGCCGAAGTTGACCTGGCCGGCCGACAACGGCACCTCGATCTTGTCCGCGCCCTCGCCGGGCGCGCCGGCCTGCACGAGCTCGCCGTCGGACGACACGATCACGCCGCCTTTCGCACCCGTCGCCTCCATCGCGGCCTCGACGACCAGCCGCATCAGCTGGTCGGCGTCGTGCGTCGCTCCGAGCGCCTCGCCGAAGCGCGCGATCACGTCGCGCAGGCGGCCGCGCTGGGCCTCGAGCTCGTCGAGCCTCGTCTGCAGCTGCGCTGCCATCTCGTTGAACGTCCGTCCGAGCAGGGCGAACTCGTCGCGCCCCTGCACCGGAACGCGCTGCTCCAGATCGCCGCGCGCGATCGCGCGGGTTGCGTCGACAAGGCGGCGCAGCGTTCGCACGATCGCGCGGCCCTCGATGTACGCGACGACGGCGACGAGCAGGAGACAGGTGAAGAGCCCGGCGAGCAGGCGCTGCATCGCGGCGTGGTTCGCGGCGTCGATCCGCGACTGCGGGCTGATCACGCCGATCGTGGCCGACGGCACGCCGTCGAGCGTCTCGGCGATGAGCGTCCGGTAGCGCACGCCCCCGAACGCGAGCGTGTGCGTCTCTCCGGGCATCGCGTCAAAGCGGCTGCCGAGTGTCCCGGCGGGACCGGCGACGACCCGCCGGTCCTCGATCAGGATCACGTGCTCGTCGGCGTCGAGCCCTGATCGGGTCTCGAGTCGCAGCACCAGCTGCTGGTCGAGCGGAACCGACGCGATGACGGCGCCCCGCGAGCCGTGCGCCCCGACGACGGTCACCTGACGCGTCGCGCCCGTCGGATCCGGATGGCCGACGGCGAACGAGTCTCCGGCCACGACGCTGAGGTTCGGATGCCCCCGCAGCAGCCGTTGCACCGCCCTGCGGTCGCGCCGGATCAGCGCGCGCTGGAACGCCGGACGTCGCGCAAGCCGAGCAGCGGCCTCGTCCGCCGCGCGGAGGTCGTCCTGGTAGGTCGCCGCCGCGGCGCGTAGGCCCGCCTGCAGCCGCGCGTCCACCTGGCGTGTCTCGCTGCGCGCTGCGACGGTCGAGAACCCCCAGAACGCCGCCGCCAGCGGCAGGAGCGACAGCAGCAAGAAGTAGGCGACGAGCTTGACTTTGAAACTGCCCACGGCTCCCCCTCAAGTCCTGGTCGGCGATGCCGATGCATCCCTTGAACGGGGTATCGACACATCGGGGGATGAACATGAGGGAAACCTGCGCTCGCGTGATCGCCGCGGCGCTCTTGACGGGAGCCATCGCCACGGTCGTCGGCATGTCGGCGCTGGTCGACACGCCGCCTGAGCCGGCGCGGCCGGTCGCGGCCCCCCTGCCGACGGTGCAGCGCTCGGTTCGCCTGACGGCGCGGATCGTGCCCCGCCACCGGCGGCACGCCGCCCGGCTCGTGACGACCCGGCCGACATATTCACCGGCTCGACGGCCGGCCGTGACGCACAGTCTCATCGTCGCCCGTCCGCAGCGGGCGGCACCGCGGCCGCAGCCGCGGCAGCTCGCAGCCGTGCCCGCGCCGGCCGCTGCCCCGGCGCCTCCGCCGGCACCCGCGCCGGCGACCGTGGAAACGCCTGCGCCCGCCGATCCCGCGCCGGTGGTGCCAGACACGAGCGACGGCCCGGGGAGACACGGCCGCGGCCATGCGTACGGCCACGACAAGCAGGACGACTAGGATGGCGGCGTGCCGAAGGCCACCAGGAAGATGGGCCCGCTCGGGGTCGCGCTCATGGCGTGGGACATCTGGCGCCGCCTGCCACCCCGTCAGCGCAAGCAGCTGATCGGTATCGCTCGCACGCACGGCCCGCGGATGGCCGCGCGGGCTGTACGCGCAGGCGCACGCGCGCGTGAGATGCGCGACGCTCGCCGGCGCTAGCCGGCGGCGAGCGCTGCGCGCACGATCCGGTCCTGCTCGCGCAGATGCGCGGTCGGGTAGCCCTCGCTCGGGCTGGCGCGCCACGGACGACCGACGTAGGAGAGCGGCACGCCCGGCGCTTCGAGGCGATGGCGGATCGTCCGCCACGCCCCCATGTTCTGCGGCTCCTCCTGCGCCCAGATCAGCTCCCGCAGGTTCGGGTACGACCCGACGACGGCGGCGTACTCGTCCACGGGGAACGGATACAGCTGCTCGAGCCGGGCGACCGCGACGCTCGTCGCGCCCGCGCGCTGCTCGTGCCCGGCGATGTCGTAGTAGACCTTCCCCGAGCAGAAGACGAGCCTGGTGACCGCGTCGTGATCGGCGACCGGGTCGTCGATCACCGGGCGGAAGGACCCCTCGGCGAGGTCGGCGAGCGTCGACGACGCCTGCTTCAGCCGGAGCAGCCCCTTCGGCGTCATGACCACGAGCGGCCGTCCCGCCGCATCGAGCGCCTGCCGACGCACGAGGTGGAAGTACTGCGCCGAGGTCGAGCAGTTCGCGACGCGGATGTTCTCCTGCGCGGCGAGCTGCAGGAAGCGCTCGAGCCGTGCGCTCGAGTGCTCCGGCCCGTTGCCCTCGTAGCCGTGCGGCAGCAGCAGCGTGAGCCGCGTCGTCTCTCGCCACTTCGACAGGCCCGCGACGATGAACTGGTCGATCACGATCTGCGCGCCGTTGACGAAGTCGCCGAACTGGGCTTCCCAGAGGACGAGCGCCTCGGGAGCCGCGACGGAGTAGCCGTACTCGAAGCCGAGACACGCGTACTCCGACAGCGGCGAGTTGTAGACCTCGAACGACGCCGTCTGCCCCTCGAGGTGCTGAAGCGGAGTGAGCGTCTCGCCGGTGTTGACGTCGTGAAGCACGGCGTGGCGGTGGGAGAACGTTCCGCGCTCGCTGTCCTGCCCTGTCAGCCGAATCGGGATGCCTTCGACGAGCAGCGAGCCGAAGGCGAGCGCCTCGGCCTGTCCCCAGTCGATGCCGCCCTCGTCGATCGTCTGCAAGCGCCGCTCGAGCTGTCCCTTGAGCTTCGGGTGCACCGTGAAGTGCTCGGGCACGTGCAGGAGTTCCTGGTTGAGCGCGCGCAGCCGGTCGGCCGCGACGGCGGTGACGACCGTACCCCCGGTCGAGTACGGAATCTTGCCTTCGCTCCGCGGCGTGCCGAACGTCGCCCTGAGCGCTTCGTGTGCCTGCCGGAGGTCCGTCGTGACGGAGTCGAGATACGACGCGGCCTCGGCCTCGCTGACGACCCCCTCTTCGACGAGCCGCTCCGCGAACTGCTGTCGCACCGTCGGGTGCGCCGCGATCTGGGCAGCCATCAGCGGCTGCGTATATGCCGCCTCGTCCTGCTCGTTGTGCCCGTGTCGCCGGTAGCCGACGAGGTCGAGGACGACATCGCTCTCGAAGCGGCGCCTGAAGGCCAGCGCGAGCCGGACGGCGGAGATCGCCGCTTCCGGGTCGTCGGCGTTGACGTGGATGATCGGGATGTCGAACCCCTTGGCGAGATCGCTCGAGTACCGCGTCGAGCGGCCCTCGCTCGGGTCCGTGGTGAACCCGATCTGGTTGTTCGCCAGCACGTGGAGCGTGCCGCCGGTCGAGTAGCCGTCGAGCGCCGAGAGGTTCAGCGTCTCCGCGACCTCGCCCTGCCCGGGGAAGCTCGCGTCGCCATGGATGAGGATCGGTAGCGCGACCGCGGGGTCGTGCATGCCGTAGCGGGTCGAGCGGTCCGTCTGCTCCGCACGCGCGCGCCCCTCGACGACGGGATCGACCGCCTCGAGATGGCTCGGGTTCGCCGCGAGCGTCACGGTGACCTCCCCGGCGGGCGTCGAGCGCGTCCCCTCGGCGCCGAGGTGGTACTTCACGTCGCCCGTGCCGCCCTCGTCGGTCGCGACGACGGCCTCGATCGTCCGCTCGCCCTCGAACTCGCGGATGATCGGGTCGTAGCCGAGCCCGAGCGTGTGCGCGAGGACGTTCAGCCGGCCGCGGTGCGCCATGCCGATGACGACCTCGTGCGCGCCGTTCTCGGCGGCGAGCTCGACCGCTTCGTCGAGCATCGGCACCATCACGTCGAGGCCCTCGATGGAGAACTGCTTCTGCCCGAGGAAGGCGCGGCGGAGGTACTGCTCGAATGCCTCGACGCGCGACAGTGACGCGAGCAGCTCCTTGCGCTCGTCGTTCGTCAGCGCGTGCCGGTACTTCCCGGACTCGATCGCCTGCCTGAGCCACACGCGCTTCTCGTGGTCGGCGATGTGCTCGATCTCGTATGCGCTCGTGCCGCAATAGGTGTCGCGCAGCCGGGGCAGCGTGTCGGCGAGCGTCTCGCCCGGGACGTAGAGGCGGAGGACGGACGCCGGCACGCGCGCCTGCAGCTCCGGCGTCAGCTTCGGGATGAGCCGCTCAGGCTCGAGCGCCGGATCGCCGGGTGGCTCGGACCCCAGCGGGTCGAGATGGGCGGCGAGGTGCCCGTGCATGCGGTGCGCCTTGACGAGCGCCATCGCCGCCGCGACGGCGCCGAGCAGCTCGTCGGTGACAGGCTGCGGCTCGGCCGCTTGCGGCGCAGGCTGCGGCGCGGGAACCGCGGCCGTCGAGTGGCCGTTGCCGGCGCGCTCGAGGAGCCGCGTGAGGCCGGGGTGCGTTGCCACGACGTCGCTCTGGCCACTCTCGAACAGCTCCCGCCATTCGCTCGGGACCGCGTCGGGGTTCTCGAGGTACTCCTCGAGCAGGTCGCGTGCGAAGCCTGCGTTCAGCCCGTCGACGTCGGTCACTACACCTGTTGTAGCAACCGCGCTACCAGAGCGGATTGCTCGTGATCACCGCGACGGCCATGCCGACGGCGAACGCAGCTGCGCCGATTCCCACCGCCCACGCCGCGAGGCGCGAAGCACGCCCGCCGATGCCGACGGCGACGAGCGCCAGGACGAGCGCGATCGGGATCAACCTCAGCGGTCGGTACGCGATCCCGGTCACGCTGACGAAGATCGACGCGGCGGCGAGGAATCCCGCAACCGTCTCGGACGGCCGCGAGCGTTCGTACGGGGTCGCGCTCAGGTCCGCACCGCCGGCCGCCGCCTACGCGCATAGGTGCGCGTCGGGTGCCCGTGCGGCCCGGGGCGCTTCGGGCCACGGCGCGGGCGCCACCCGGGTGACGGGCCATCGTCCGAAGGGGCGAGCGTCACCGGCTCCTCAGGCTTGGGCTCCGATTTGACTGCCCAGTAGACGACCCAGCAGAGGTAGAGGATGGGGATCTTCATGATCACCATGAGCCAGATCAGCTCCCACACGGTCGTGGAGTCTACCCCCGAGGAGCGCTCTTAACCGGCGACCGCTGCGTCGAGCTTTTCCCGGGCGAGCTCGTGCCCGTCGGCGTCGTACTGCCTGAGCTCGAGCTCGGCGCGCGCCTTCCGGAGATCGATGCCGCGCGTGCCGGCCACGCGGGCGGGTAGCCCCGCCACCGCCTCGTACAGCTCGACGTAGCCGTCGTGCACGACGCCGATCCAGCGGGCATCGGCGACCGGCTCGACGAAGACGTAGGCGAGCGGGCGGTGCGCCCGGTCGACGCAGACCACGTCGAGCCGTGGATCGAGCAGCCGCCCGCGCTCGCGCTCGCCGACGACGCCGCCGCACCACGGCGGAGCGCGCTCGCCGGCCGGGTCGATGCCACCGTCGCAGGCATAGACACGGCTCCCGTCGCGGCTTGCGAACGTGATGCTGTGGTCGTCGACACCCGTGCGTTCGATCACGAGCGTGGTCGGAGCGACGTCGACGGGGTCGGCTGCCGCCGAGCAGGCCTGCACGTCCGCGCGTTCGAGAAGACGCGTGGCAACGATGACACTGTGCCGCACCCGTCGGAGCTCGGGCGCCGGACGCCCGTCGAGGAGGCGCTCCGGCCGGCCGGCACCACTCGTGCACGCAGCCGCAAGCAAGACGAGCAATGACAGCAGCGGCGGCACCGTCAGCCGGTCCATCCCCACCGCCCGACACCGCCGTACGCCGAGTCGCTGCGATACGTCCGGTAGAAGATGTTCGTTCCGCAGGTCTCGCATTTCGCCTCGACGATCTGGTCGCCGCCGTAGAGCGAGCGAATGAACACCATCCCGATGTGGGTGCTGCTGGCGAAGGCGTCCATCACGCCCGCCGTCGATTTCGCGACGGTGTGGTTCGGCGCGCCGTAGCCGGCGCGGAAGTCGGCCGCGGTGTACGGCCCGTGCACGTTTCGCAGGGCGCGCCAGTAGTACCGGCCGTCGCGCCAGTCGTCCGTGGACTCGCGCCAGGTCTTGAACGTGAGCCCGGAGCAGTCGCCGCCTTCGCCGTGCGTGCCCGTCTGCTCCGGCGGGTCGTTCGGGTACGCGTCGACGTCGTCGTAGTTCCAGCAGCCGCCACCCCACTGGTAGCCCTCGTAGCGTGCGGCGTTCGCGTAGTCCTGCGCGGCATCGCGCGTCATCGTCGTCATGAACGTCGGTGCGTCGTAGTTGCAGTTCGCCCAGAAGCGGTGGTACGCCTGCGCACCGCTGACAGCGGTGAGGCTGAGCCCGACTCCGAGCGTCGCGAGGAAAACTCTCATTGCGGCACCTCCAGGTCGAAGCGGTCGACGAACGCGCCGGCCGGTGTCGTGCGGAGGCGGTACAGCGCGCCGCGCGACAGTCGGAATCGCCCGAGCGGCGCGGTCTCCGTCCACGAGTCGGACGCGACCGAGAAGCTTTGCGTGGCACCGTCGTCGCCGAGAACCAGGACGACGAACTCGTCGCGGTCGTCGGTGTAGGCGTGGGTCACGACGACGACGCCGTTGCCGATCGGCTCTGCCAGCTGCACCTCGCCGAGCGGAGTGAAGCTCGTGATGCGCCAGCCGCGCGATGGCGCCTCGCCGCGAGTCTCCGCGATGCGCAGCTCGCTCTCGCCGACGTGGTCGACGATGACGCCGTGATGTACCCCGTGCCCTGCTCGCCGCTGCGAGACGCGGCTCAACGGCGCGCCGTTCGCGGCTACAGGCATCCACTGTTCTGACGGCTCCTGCAGGACGTCGGCGCCACGATCGAGCGTCACCCAGGTGCGATCGGCGAGCGCTTGCTGCCACTGCTCTGTTCCGTCGGCGCCGTAACGACGCAGCGTGCCGTGCACGTCGAGGACGTCGAAGCTGCCGTCGGCCTCCGTTGCGAAGTCCGCGAGCGGCTCCGCGCGGCCGATCTCGATCGCCGCGTGCCGGCCGTGGCTCCAACGCTGGATCCGCCCGTTCACGGAGTCGAGGACGTCGACCGTGCCGTCGGGCTCGACGTCGAAGGACGACGGGCCGGTGAAGCCGAGCTCGCGTGAGCCGGCGAGGCCGACGTCCTGCGCAGCGGAGCCCCAGCTCGCCGCGACCGCACGCCCGTCAGGCGCGCGCGTCTTTCCGAACGAGTGCGTGCCGAGCTCGACCCTCACCGGATCCACCAGGGGTCGGCTCACCTGTGGCGCGTCGGCACCGCCCGAGGGGATCGAGACGCTGGCCCCGGCGGCGTTGTCCCGTAGCACTGCGTAGTACGAGAACCCGTCAGGGGCGCCCGCGACCGACGCCGGCACGTCGAAGAAGTAGCGGCCGTCCTTCGATTCGTCGCCGCGCTGCAGCGGATACGGCTGGAACGGCCCACTGCGGCCCGCGCGGAGATAGACGGTCCCCGAGCCGTCGCACGGCAGGCCGTCGGCGCGCGGCGTGCAGACGAGGCCGAAGCGAAGCCGGACCGGATCGCCGTGCAGGGTCAGGACGGGCGGCACGTGGGTCGCGTCGATGAGCGGCGGCGCGCCGGTGGGCGAAGTCGAGCCGGCGGTCGAGGCCGACGTGAGCATCACTCCCCCGATGACTCCTGCAGCGATCCCGGCCGCTCCCCCCGCGAGCGACCGTAAGCGTGGTCGACGCATGGGATTCCTCCTGATCGGGATCGAGATCCAGGCTACGGAAGCAACCTGCGCGGGTGTGATACGTGTTTGCACCGAGAGTGTGAAACTGCGTTAGGCAAGCGGCTCGAAAGGGGAGAACCGCGCCGCATGGCATCCGTAGACGAACGGCTCCAGGCGCTCCTCGACCAGGGTGAGGAGCTCGGTTGCCTGAACCTGTCCGCCGTCAGCGAGTTCCTCCAGGAGGCCGACCTCGACGACGAGCAGACCGCCGGCTTCTTCGAGCAGCTCGAGGAGCGCGGCATCCCGCTCACCGACGATTGCGCGCGCGCCGACGCGATCGGGAGCACCTACGTCAACGGGGATCTCGCGGTCGCGACGACCGACGCGCTGCAGCTCTTCCTCAACGAGGCGGGTCGGTACAAGCTGCTGACGGCGGCGGAGGAAGTCGAGCTCGCGAAGCGGATCGAGCGCGGCGACAAGGAAGCCAAGGATCTCATGATCAACTCGAACCTCCGGCTCGTCGTCTCGATCGCCAAGAAGTACCAGGGCCATGGCATCTCGCTGCTCGACCTGATCCAGGAAGGGATCATCGGACTGATTCGCGCGGTCGAGAAGTTCGACTGGCGGCGCGGGTACAAGTTCTCGACGTACGCGACGTGGTGGATCCGCCAGGCGGTGCAACGCGGCGTCGCGAACAAGTCGCGGACGATCCGCATTCCCGTGCACATCGTCGAGCGTGAGCAGAAGATCGCGCGCGCCGAGCGGGAGCTGACGCCGAAGCTCGAGCGGCCGCCGACGGACGAGGAGATCGCGACCGCGGCAAAGCTGTCGCTCAAGCACGTGAAGGAGGTGCGCGCGGCAGCGAGGGCGGTGACGTCGCTCGACCGGCCGGTCGGCGCCGAGGGCGACACGAGCTTCGGCGAGCTGATCGCCGGCGAGGAGGCCGAGCCGTCGGAAGAGGTGCACGTCAACCTCGCCGAGCGCGCGCTGCGGAAGGCGGTCGAGGGCCTACCGGAGCGCGAGCGCGAAGTCGTGAAGCTGCGTTACGGCATGAACGGCGACCGCGACCCGCAGTCGCTCGAGGAAATCGGGCGGACGCTCGGCATCACCCGCGAGCGCGTCCGGCAGATCGAGGCGCAGGCCCTGGCGCGGCTGGCCGAGCGGCGCGAGGTCGCGGCGCTCGGCGG
>DATCYR010000095.1:0-4778 GCA_036526315.1 Gaiellaceae bacterium
CTCCGCAGCGCGGCGGAGCTTCTCCGCAGCAAGGCCACACCCGAGGATCTCGAGAGCTACCGCGGCTTCGTCCTCGCGCTCGGCGAGCGCGTCGCGGAGGCGCACAAGGAGGGTGGCCAGAGCGTCTCCGAGCGCGAGCGGGCGGCCCTGACCGAGATCGAAACGGCCCTCACGGCCTAAATCACCCGCGTCGGGTAGCCCGATCTCGTCCGGAGCCCTCGAAAGAATGCGCCCGACCGCACGAAGTGCGCCGGCGGGCCCCCATCGGTGCACGCGACCAAGGAGGTCGGATGACGAGTACCGCCTACAGCGGCAGCGCGGCCCGGCCGATGGCTGGCTGGATCGTGTTCGCTGCCGCGATGATGATGGTGATCGGCTCGATCGACTTCATCGAAGGGCTGATCGCGGTGATCCGCAAGCAGTACTACGTGCTGACGCCGAGCCAGATCGTCGTCTTCAACGTCACGACCTGGGGCTGGCTGACGCTGCTCTGGGGAATTGTGCTGTTCCTTGCCGGGATGGCGCTCTGGACAGGGCAAAGCTGGGCACGTTGGTTCACGATCGTCGTGGTGTCGATCAACATCCTCGGGCAGCTGCTGTGGCTCGGGTCGGCTGCGTACCCGTTGTGGACGCTGACCGCGATCGCGCTGGGCATCATCGTGGTCTACGCGTTGACAGTTCGCTGGGAGGGCTATTCAGACGCCGTCAGCTGACAGGCAAAGCTACGAGCGGGGGAGACCGGGGCTCCTCCGCTCGCGGCTAGAGTCCCGACGATGCCGGCGCCGATCGTCCTCGTTCCCGGTTTCTGGCTCGGCGCGTGGGCGTGGGACGACGTCGCGGAAGCCCTCCGAGCCGACGGACACGACGTGACGCCGCTGACGCTGCCCGGCCTCGAGTCGGCCGACGCGGACCGTTCGCAGGTCACGTTCGCCGATCACGTCGACGCCATCGTCCGGGCCGTCGAAGCGGCGGGCGCTCCTGCCGTGCTCGCCGTGCACAGCGGCGCCGGCGCGACCGGCTATGCGGCGAGCGACAGGGCTGCGGAGCGGATCGCGGCGATGGTCTACGTCGACTCGGGCCCTGCGACCGGGCCGCTCGATCCCAGCTTCGACGCCGTCGAGCAGCCGCTCGTGTGGGAAGAGATCGAGGCGGAAGAGAACCTCGACGGCCTGAGCGAGGAGCAGAAGGAGACGTTCCGGCAGCGCGCCGTGCCGGAGCCGGGAGACGCGATCCGCGGCTCTGCCGACCTCACGAATGACGGCCGCCTCGTCATTCCGACGACGGCGATCTGCACCGGGTTCAGCTCGGAGCAGTACAAGGCGGCGGTCGAGGAGGGACAGGGGTGGCTCGCCGGCTTCAAGGAGCTCCGCGACATCGACTGGGTCGACCTCCCCACGAGTCACTGGCCGATGTGGTCGCGCCCTCGCGAGCTCGCGCAGATCGTCGGCGACGTCGCGGCGTCGGCCGGGCCCACGTAGCGCAGTCCGCCGTGAAGCGTCTCGCGCTCGCCGCCGCTGTCGCGCTGACACTCGCTTCCTCCACCCAGGCTGCGCCGAGCGCGGTTCCGGCGCACGTCTACGCGCCGTACTTCGAGACGTGGAAGAAAGGCTCGCTCACCGCCGCGGCGCAGCAGACCGGCGCGCGCTACTTCACGCTCGCGTTTCTGGAGGCACTCTCGAAGACGTCCTGCACGCTCGCGTGGAACGGGCGCAAGAGAGATCGCGTCACGAACAACCGCTACCTGGCCGATCTCACGTCGCTGCGAGCCCTCGGCGGCGACGTGTTCCTGTCGTTCGGCGGCGGAAGCGCAGATCGGCGCGGCACGGAGATCGCCGACTCGTGCAAGAGCGTCAAGGCGATCGCCGCAGCCTACGAAGACGTGATCACGCGCTACGGCGTCACGCGGCTGGACATGGACGTCGAAGGCGCGTCGCTCCACCGCAGCCGAGGGATCGACCGCCGCAACAAGGCGCTCGGGCTCGTCGAGAGCTGGGCGGCTGCGCAGCAGCGACCGTTACAAGTGTGCTACACGCTGCCGACGACTCCCTTCGGCCTCGCGCCCTCCGGTCTCGCCGCTCTGCAGAACGCGGTTGTGAACGGCACGCGCGTCGACGTCGTGAACCTCATGGCCTTCGACTACTACGACCGCGCGACGACCGACATGGGCACGGCCGCGATGAATGCCGCCGACGGCACCGCCGCACAGCTCGAGGAGATCGGTCTGAACGCGAGGATCGGCATCACCCTGATGCCGGGGGTCGACGACTATCCGAAGAAGACGGAGAAGACGACGCTCGCGCACGCGCGCCATGTCTTCGCCTACGCGCAGGCGAACGACATCGACACGTTGTCGATCTGGGCGATCCAGCGGGACAAGGGCGGGGGCTTCACGCAGGTGCTGCAGCCCTTCACGGGCTAGCGTTGGCGCAGCGCTTCCGCGTACCGGCTGAGCTCGTTCCGGCGCTGCCGGCGCCTGCTCGCAAGGTTCTGCGCGGCACGTTCCGCACCTACGGCCGTGCGACCGCCGACCTGCGGCAGCTGCCGGACTTCCTCATCCTCGGTGCGCAGAAGGCCGGCACGACGGCGCTGTACGCGTACCTCCGCTGGCATCCGCAGATCACGGGCCCGTCGTTCAAGGAGGTCAGTTTCTTCGACCGCCATTACGCGCGCGGCGAGCGCTGGTATCGCGCCCACCTGCCGATCCGCCGCAGCGGGATCGTCGGGGAGGCGAGCCCCAGCTACCTCTTCCATCCGCTCGCGCCGGAGCGCGTTGCGCGGATGCTCCCGCGCGCGCGGCTGATCGCGTTGCTTCGCAACCCCGTCGACCGCGCGTTCTCCCATTACCAGCACGAAGTCGCGCTCGGCCGGGAAGAGCTGTCGTTCGAGGATGCCCTCGCGCGTGAGGGCGACCGGATGGACGGTGAGCTCGATCGCATGCTCCGTGATCCCTCCTACTTCAGCTACCCGTGGTGGAACTACACCTACGCCGCGCGCGGCCGCTACGCGGAGCAGCTCGAGCGCTGGCTCGCCGTGTTCCCCCGCGACCAGCTGCTCGTCCTGTTCACGGACGAGCTGGCGGCCGACACGGCAGGAACGTACGCGCGCGTGCTCGACTTTCTCGGTGTCGAGGCGCGCGGTCTCGAGTCGTATCCGCGAATCTTCGAGCGCGAGTACGGCGGGATGGAGGCGTCGACGCGCGCGACGCTGGAAGAGGAGTTCACCGGGCCGGACCGCCGGCTCGAGGAGCTGCTCGAGCGCGATCTGCCCTGGTCCAAAAAGTGAGCCCCGGCAGCTTGCGGCTTGCGCCGGGGCTCGCACCATGGAAGTTCCTACACCGGTTGTGATGCCGGTCGTCGCGCTTCCTTGCGCCTGATCCCCCGAAGGAGTGAATTGCGACGGCCGCTCCCCCGGACGGGGGACGCACCTGTGCGCGTTCGCTCACAGAGTCCGCGCAGTGACTGCGGTTCATGCGCGAATGCGCTGAGCGAGAGGGAAGGGAGATGGCGAAAAAGAGCTCTACCAAGCGAGGTGCGGCGATCATCGCGTTGATCGCGGCGCTCGCGGCCCTGGCCGGTCCCGGCGCGGCATCGGCCGCTCCGAAGACGACGGCGCCCACGCCTGCGGTGTCGGTGTCCGTCGGGGGCTTCGGCGAGATCGCCAGCTGGGCCGAGGACGCCAGCTGGGCGTCGTAGCGGCGTAACGCCTGCTCAAGCGAGACGACCCATAGCCCGATACCTCGGGCTATGGGTCGTGCATTCGGTCTCATATCGATCGTCGTCTCGCTTGCGCTCGTCGGGATCCTCTGGGCGCTGACGATGCAGCACAGCGGGCCGACAGCTGCGACGACGAAGCGCGCCGAGAGCCAGGCCACGGCTGCGGTGAGCGCGATGAACTTCACGGCGGCTGCCTCGCAGCTCGAGCTCTACCACGCCGAGCACGCGACCTACGCCGGCGCCGGTCTCCCGCCTTCGTCCGGCGTCACGCTCGTCCGCGCGGATACCGCGTCGTACTGCCTCCAGTCCGGGATCGGCGGCGCGTCGCAGCACTTCGACGGTCCCGGCGGCGCTGCTGCCGCCGGTCCCTGCTAGCGACAATCCCGATGTGACAGTTGCGGGGCGCGGCGGCGTATGAGGGCCGTGAACGCGGTGACGAGCTCGTGGCCGGGCCTCCACGTCGAGCGCCCGACCTTCGCCGAGGTCGCGGAGCGTGAGCTCGACGCGGTGCACCGCTACCTCGTCCTCCTCACCGGGAACCGCGCTGTCGCCGAGGACCTGACGGGCGAGACCTTCGAGAAGGCGTTCCGCAAGTGGCGGCGCTTCGACCCACGCCGCGGCACGCCGCGGACGTGGCTCTGTGGGATCGCGCGCGGCGCGGCGCTGGACCACTTCCGTGCAGAGGAGCGCCGGCGTCGGCGAGAGGATCGCTTCGCGCGTGGGCAGGGCGATGTCGACGATCCGGGGCTCGGACACGGCGCGCTGGAGGCGGCGCTTGCGCAGTTGTCGCCGGCCGACCGCGAGGTGGTTGCGCTCCGGGTGCTGCTCGACTTCGACGGGCCGACGGCGGCGCGCGTGCTCGGCATCAGTCCGACCGCCTGCTCGACCCGGTTGAGCAGAGCGCTGAAACGACTCGAGGAGCTGATGGAAGATGAACGAGTTCGCTGAGCTCAGCGCCGACCTGCGGGCGCTGCCCACCGCCGCACCGGAACGCGTCCGCGAGCGCGTGCGCGCGCTGGGCGAGCCGGCGCCGCGGCGCACGCTGCCCCGTGTGCCGTGGGTCGT
>DATCYR010000096.1:0-7917 GCA_036526315.1 Gaiellaceae bacterium
CGATGCGTGCCGGGCTCGCGATGTACTTCGAGACGCTGAACGACCACTGGCTGCTGGAGGTCGCGCAGCGGATCGTGTCGGAGCTCGGCATCGAGTACTTCTTCAACATCCAGCTCGTCGGCGACTACGTGATCGAGATCAACCCGCGCGTCTCGACGATCGTCTACCAGGAGGACCTCAACCTGCCGTACCTCGGAGTGAAGAGCGCGCTCGGCGAGATCTCGCACGAGGAGCTCGCGCAGCTGAGCGCGCGCGTGCGTCCGACACGGCGCGCGCTGCGCTACTTCGACCAGGTGGAGTGGGACGAGAGCTCGCCGGCGGACATACACACGCCGCCGCGCGCCTGAACCTCGTCGAGGAACCGCCAGTAGAGGCGGTCCCAGCCTCCCGCGGTCAACGGGTCGAAGCGGTCCGGGTGCCAGAGAACGGCGAAGGCGCCTCCGCTCGCGGCCGCCCAGTCCAGGAGGGCACGAAGGCGCGGCTCCGCGCGTTTCGCGGAGAGGCCGAGGTAGCGCTCCTCGGCGAGCGTCGCGTCCATCGCGGCGAGTGGGATCTCGAGGATGTCGGCAGGTGCGTCGCGCTCGAAGTCCCAGGGGTGGAACGGGCGCGCGATGCCGGCGCGGAAGCCGACGGCGTCGGGAAAGCCGAGCGTCGTGTCGTAGCGGAGCGGGAGCCGGGAGAGGTTCCGGTGCGGGTCGACGCGGAGGTAGTGGTAGCGATGCCCGAGCAGCGGCCCGGCGAGCGCCTCGAGCGTCGCCTGCTCCTCGACCAGCCGTTCGAGGTCGTCCGCGGCGGTGTAGCTGCCGTGCAGGCCGACCTCGCCGCCGGCGTCGCGGATCGCCTCGACGACACGAGGCCGCAACTCGTCGTAGCGTTCGGGCGCCGCTCCGTCGTGGGGGTCGTGGTGCCCTCCGAGGACGAAGAAGGTCGAGCCGACGCGTTCGCGCTCGAGGATCTCACGGAACCGCCAGTTCGGATCTGTGCCGCGGACGCGGTGAACAGGCGCCGCGGCGAGTGCGGCCGCCTCCCGAAACGCAGGCCCGGCGCGCACCTGCAGGACGTTCCGCTTCAGGCGCGCAGCCGACCCGCGGAGGCCGATCGGCGTCCAGCGCCACGGCGTGTCGACGTCGTGCGTGAGCGCGACCGCAAAACGTTCGTCACGCAGTCCGAGCCGGCGCCGGAGACGTTCGAGCGGCGGGTCGAGCGGATCGAGGCGCGACCATTCGGCGCGGAAGCGGCCGTGCTCGTCACGCGGGCCGCCGCGCTCCTCGACCCGTGCGAGGTGGAAGAACCCGGCCGCGACGTCGTCGTCCGGCGGCAGCTCGCCGCGGTCCACCTGCTCCCACGCACCGGCGTCGTACGGAAGGTCGTCCCCGAAGCCGACGTCGGCCGCGCCGATCGAGTCGAGGACCCAGCGCGCCCGACGCTCGACCTGCTCGGGGATCACGAGACGACGCTCCGTGCGACGCGCGCCAGGTGCACGAGCCCCGGCTTCGGGTCGTCGAGCGCGAACACGGCGTCGACGTAGGGCGGCCGCTGCGGCGCCGGCCTCTCGCCCGGGAGCAACGTGATCGCCCAGCGCTTGCCGTGGCCGTTCATATGGGCCCCACGCGGCGCAGCCCCCGTGAGATCGCGATAGGCGATCAGGGGGAGGTCGACGCCGCACGCCGTTGCCAATCCGTGCCACTGCCAGAGGCGCGCGTTGATCTCCATCAGCCGGTAGCGCCCGTCACGCGGGTCCCGCTTGAACTCGACCTGCGACAGCCCGCGGTAGCCGAACGCCCGCAGCAGCGTCAGCGCCGCGTCGACGACTTCCTGCACCCACACTGCCTCGCCGACGCGGCACGTGCCGATCCCCGGCGGTGTCTGCCGTAGCTTGCGTCCGCAGAAGACGCCGAGCGCGGCACCGTCGGCGTCGAGATAGCTGCCGACGGTATAGAGGGTGTCGTCGCCGCCGGGGATGAGGTCCTGGACGATCGGGCCGAACTCCTCCGTCTTCGCCAGCGCCTCGTCGAGCTCGGCCTGCGTGTCGCAGCGGAAGGCCTGACGCCGGAAGCGGCGCTTGAACTCGACCGAACGGTCCGGCTTGACGATGACGGGGAACGTCCCGGGGTCGGGCGCCGGGATGTCGAGCCCCGCGGCGGCGGCCCCGTCGAGCTGCGCGCGCTTGCTCTGCATGCGCTCGAGGAGGCTCCATTCCGGGAACGGCGTCAGCACCGGGAGGTCGTCCGCGTAGCGCGCGATCGCATTGAGCGAGTCGTCGTGCGTCGGAAAGACGACCAGCTCGCCGAGCGACCGCAGCCGGTTGGCGAAACCCCGCTCGTCCGTGAAGGGGTCTGGCGAGAGCACCGGCTCGGCGTACCTCGACCGGAAGCCGAGCGCGCTCGGGCGATGGTCGACCGCCAGCACCCGCACACCGGCACGGCCCAGGGAACGGACTGCCGCGAGCCCGTTCACCCAGCCGACGTCGACGACGGCCGCAGGAACGGCCACTACAAGACGCTGAGCGCGGTGACGTCCTCGGCGGACGGCTGCCACGCACCGGCGGCCGCGTTCGCGCGGACCTGCTCGGGCCTCGTCGCGCCGGAGATGACCGACGCGACGGCCAACCGTGCGAGCAACCCGCCGATCGCGACGTCCAGCAAGGTGACGTTGCGCTCCTCCGCATACGCCTCGAGCGCCTCGACGCGGTCGAACGTCTGGTCGGTGAACACCTCGTCGCGGGTCGCGAGCCGCGCGCCCTCCGGCCGCGGCTGCCCGCGCCTGTACTTGCCCGTCAGCAGCCCGCTCGCGAGCGGGAAGTACGGCAGGAACCCGAGGCCGAGCCGCTCGCACACGGGCAACAGGTCGTCCTCAGGGTCTCGATGCAGCAGCGAATAGCGGTTCTGCGCCGAGACCGGCCGCGCCCAGCCGTGCTCGCGCGCGAGCGCGTCGACCTCCTCGACCTGCGCCGCGCTGAGGTTGGAATGACCGACGTAGCGCACCTTTCCCGCGCGCACGAGCTCGTCGAGCGCGCCGAAGGTCTCCGCGAGCGGCGTGACCTTGTCGGGGGTGTGGTACTGGTAGAGGTCGATCCGGTCGGTGCGCAGCCGCTGCAGCGACGCGTCGACCGCCTTGTGGATGTACTCGCGCGACCCGCGCGCCTGCGTGCCGTCGCCCATGTCGCCGCCGAACTTCGACGCGATCACGACCGTGTCGCGGCGCCCTTCGAGCACCTCGCCGAGGAACGACTCGCTCCCGCCCTTGTTCCCGTAGATGTCGGCGGTGTCGAGCAGCGTGATGCCGCTGTCGAGCGCTGCGTCGACGACGGCGCGCGTGCCCTCGAGGTCGACGCGCCCGCCGAAGTTGTTGCAGCCGAGACCGACGACCGAGACCTCCGGGCCTTCGCTGCCGAGGCGGCGCGTACGCATAGCGCTGGATGGTAAGGCTTCAAGGGTGCGCTACCGGCAGCTGGGCAGCAGCGACCTGCAAGTCTCCGAGATCAGCCTCGGCTCGTGGCTGACGTACGGCGGCGGCGTCGAGCGAGCGCGAGCGGAGGCGTGCGTCGCGAAGGCGTTCGAGGTCGGCATCAACTTCATCGACACCGCGAACGTCTATGCGCGCGGCGCGGCCGAGTCGTTCCTCGGCGAGGTGCTCGCGGGCCGCCCGCGCGACTCGTACGTTCTCGGGACGAAGCTCTTCTGGCCGATGAACGGCGACCGCGGCCTCTCGCGGGAACAGGTCTTCAAGCAGCTCGACCTGTCGTTGCTGCGCCTGAAGACCGAGTACGTCGACCTGTACCAGTGCCACCGCTACGACTGGGACACGCCGCTCGAAGAGACGATGGACGCGCTGACGGAGGTCGTCCGGCAGGGAAAGGTGCGCTACCTCGGCTTCAGCGAGTGGCCGCCCGACCGCATTCAGGCGGCGCTCGAGCTGACGAACGTGGAGACGTTCGTGTCGAGCCAGCCGCAGTACTCGATCCTGTGGCGCGAGCCCGAGCGCGAGGTCTTCCCGCTGTGCGCGGCGAACGGAATCTCGCAGATCGTCTGGTCGCCGCTCGCGCAGGGCGCTTTGACCGGGAAGTACAAGCCGGGCGAAGCGCCGCCGGCCGGGACGCGCGCCGCCTCACAGGACATGGGCTGGGCGATGGACCGCTTCCGGGACGACGACGTGCTCCAGGCGGTGCAGCAGCTCGCACCGATCGCGGAGGACGTGGGGGTCAGCATGGCGCAGCTCGCGCTCGCATGGGTGCTCCGGCGCGAGGAGGTCGCGTCGGCCATCATCGGCGCCAGCCGCCCCGAGCAGGTCGAGCGGAACGCTGCCGGGTCGGGAGTCGAGCTCGACGACGCGGCGCTGCAGGCGATCGACGACGCTGTCGCGTCCGTCGTCGCCGTCTAGCGGTTCAACGCTCCGCCCCCGTCGGCTCGAGCTCGTCGTGGATGTGGGCCTCGAGCTTGCGGTCCGGTCGGGCCAACAGGAAGTACGCCGCCCCGATGACGGCGATCACGACCATCACGAGCAAGGTGATCCAGTCGAGGTTGAAGAGGCCGCGACCGCTCGTCAGCCCCGTCGGCACGACGACGTTCAGGAGCATCAGGCCGAGATAGGCGACCGCGATGATCGAGACCGTCCAGCCCCAGCGGCCGAGCTGGAACTCGCCCTCCGCCTTCCAGCCGCGGCTCCTGGCGACGATCGCGGCGATGACGGTGAGGAGGAACGATAGGTAGATGCCGCTGACGGCGAACGAGATCAGCGAGTACAGGGCGGTGATGTTCGCCGGGTACGTGATGAAGCCGAGCTTCACGTCCTTCGCGGGCTGGTAGTAGACGAGCAGGACGAAGAGCACCGACACGACCGCGCCCGCGAGCAGCGCGTTCACCGGGGTGCGGAACCTCTGGTGCACCTTCGAGAGCCACGCGGAGGCGGGCAGGGCCCCGTCGCGCCCGTACGAGAACGCAAGCCTGCTGCCGGCGCCCTGCACGGCAGTACCGCACGAGAAGAACGCGAAGATGATCAGCACGAGCAGGAAGTCCTGCAGGCCGCCGGAGAGCTGCCCGAGGATCGCCGGGACGCCGCCGCCGTCGAACGTCGCCTTGAGCGGGTTGTGCTTGGGCATCGCCAGCAGCAGCGCGGCCGTGAGCACGAGCGACGAGACGCCTCCCCAGATCAGCGCCCAGCGCATCGACTTGGGGATCTTCCGCCCGGCGTCCTTCGTCTCCTCGGCGATGTCGCCGGCCGACTCGAACCCGTAGAAGATGTAGACCGGCGCGAGCACCGCGACGAGCGCCGCCGCCAGCCAGCTGCCGTGGAAGTTCACGCCGTAGACGTTGGTCGAGGCGTGCGTCGCGCCCTGCGTCGAGAAGAGGAAGCCGAGCCCATGGTGGAACCCGTGGATGGCGAGGATCAGCGCGATCCCGAAGGTGCCGACGATCTCGACGGCGACACCGAACTGGGCGACCCGGCCCATGACCTTCGCGCCCGTGATGTTGAGCGTCGTCTGCACCGCGAGCAGGACGAGCGTCACCGCGAGGATCGTCGTGTGCGCGGTCGGGTCCCAGTTCGCGCCGAACCACCGGTGCGCGAGGTCGGTCACGTACGGCACGACGCCTGTGTCGACAGACGCCACCGTCACGAGCAGCGCGATCCCGTAGAACCAGCCGACGAACCACCCGTACGCGGGACCGACCGAGAACTTCGAGTACTGGTAGAGCGCGCCCGCGACGGGATAGTGGCTCGCGAGCTCGCCGAAGACGAGCGCGACGAAGAGCATGCCGACGAGAGGGATGAGCGCAAGCCAGAGATACGCCGGCCCACCTGTTGCGACGCCGACGAGGAAGAGCGAGTAGATGCCGACCATCGGCGACAGGTAGGCGAAGGCGACCGCGAAGTTCTCGAAGAACCCCAGCACGCGGTTGAGCTGCGGGCGGTAGCCGAGACTCGCAAGGCGCGCGTCCTCCGCAGTCGTCGCAGCAGCACCGTCGTCGGCGGGAACGGGGATTCCCGCAACCGTGTCGCTCATGTTCGCCTCCCGGTGTCGTACGCCAGGCGACGACCCTACTACTACGCGACCACGACGCGGTAGACCTCGAAGACCTCCGCGAACTCGCGGTTCACGTTGACGCCGTGCGTGCGCGCAACGTTGCGGATGTACTCCGGGTCGCTGTAGCGGCGGTGCTGTTGGGACTCGTACTTCTCGAGCGCGGCGACCTTCTTGTCGACGTGCGCTGCCTGCAGCGAGACGTAGGCCTGGTAGGCGAAGTCGAAGTTGTTCCAGGGGATCTCGTAGCCGAGGATGGTCGTGCGCTTGAACGCACGGAGCCCCTCTGCCGCGATCACCTGGTGATCCTGGTGGATGTCGTGCAACGACGGCTGGAAGACCGCGTCAGGACGCCACTCCTCCCACAAAGCAACGAGCAGCTCGAGGATGTCCTGGCGGTGCTCGGGGAAGGTGCGGACGTCGAAGTCGTGCACGGTCAGGTTCTCCGGCGCGATGCCGAGCTCTGCCGTCGCCTCTCGCACCTCGCGCGCGAGCGTGTCGGGTGCAAACCCCGCCGGCAGCGACCGCGTCGCGATCGAGAACGCCACGTAGTGAACCTCGGCGCCGCCCTCGACGAGCCGCGCCATCGTCCCGCCGGCGCCGAACTCGCCGTCGTCCGTGTGCGGTGCGAGCACGAGCACTCGCTGCCAGGTGCCGATCACGCGGCGTTTCCTATCACGCCTCCGCTACGGAACCGCTTGCGGTGCCGTCACCAGGGCGCGTGGGCTTTGCCCGCGGCCGTCGGAAATGACCGGTCGAGCCGCTTGGATCAATACGGCGCCGTAGTCTTGGCGTCCATGCCCGTGCCCCACGGCGACTTGGCTCAGCTGGCGGCTGTCGTCGGCGCCGGAGGCGCCGCGACGCTGCTCCTTGCCCGCACGCGGGTCGAGCTGCTCGCAGGGCTCGCAGTCGCGATCGTCGGCGAGGCGCTCCTCGCAGTGGCGCTCATTCCCGCTCACGACCTCAAGCGCTTCGTCGCGCCGGCCTCGCATCTCGGCGCGCTGATCTTCGGCGTGCTGATGATCGCCGCGATCGCGTGGGCGTTCGCGCGGTGGCCGGTCGCGGTGCCGGTGGCGCTGCTCGCCGCGTCTCCGTTCCGGATCACGACCTCCGTCGGCACGCAGAAGGCGTATCTGCTCGACCCGCTGTACGTCGTGCTCGCGGCCGCGGTGCTCGCGCTCGTCGTCCGCGTCGCGCGCAGGCAGGCCGACCGCGCGCTCCCGCGGCTGATCGCGATTCCAGCCGCGGTGTTCGTGTTCTACACGGGCCTCTCGCTCCTGTGGACGCACGACCTGCGTGCGGGGAGCATCGAGCTGCTCTTCTTCCTCTTCCCGTTCTCGGCACTCGTCGTCGTCGTCGTGCGCTCGCCGTATCGGGCGTGGCATCCGCGCGCGCTGGCCGTGACACTCGTCGCGCTGGCGTCGCTCTTCTCGGCCGTCGCGATCTTCCAGCGTCTGACGCACGGCCACCTGCTGGCGAGCGACGTCGAGCGCGCGAACGCCTACACGTCGTACTTCCGCGTCACGTCGCTCTTCAAGGATCCGAGCGTCTTCGGCCGGAACGTCGTGATTGCGATCGGCGTGCTGCTCGTCGCGATGTGGCTGGCGCGGGTGCGCTTCTGGGTTGCCGCCGCGCTGATCGGCTTCCTGTTCCTGGGCATGATCCCCGCGTACTCGCAGTCGAGCTATGCGGCGCTCTTCGCGGTGACGATCGCTGTGTCGTATGTCCTCGGAGGCTCGCTCCTGCGGCGCGTCCTGGTCGTCGGCGCCGTCGTCTGCGTCCTCGCGGGCGCGGCGTTCGTGGCGGCAACCGCCGTCAACGACTCGGCCCGCCAGGCGACGAGCGGGCGCACCCGCCTCGCGCGCGTCACCTGGATCGCCTTCGAGCACCACCCGGTC
>DATCYR010000097.1:0-42604 GCA_036526315.1 Gaiellaceae bacterium
GGGCATCGACCTGGCCGCCGACCGGATGGCGCTCCAGCGCCTGTACGAGGCGGCGGAGAAGGCGAAGATCGAGCTGTCGTCGACGATGACGACGCAGATCAACCTGCCCTTCGTCACCGCGACGCAGGACGGGCCGAAGCATCTCGACCTGCAGCTCACGCGCGCGAAGCTCAACGAGCTGACCGCCGATCTGCTCTCGCGCACGGTCGGGCCGACGGAGCAGTGCCTCAAGGACGCGGGCATCGACAAGTCGAAGATCGACCACGTCGTGCTCGTCGGCGGCATGACCCGGATGCCGGCCGTCGTCGAGAAGGTGAAGGACCTGATCGGCAAGGAGCCGCACAAGGGCGTCAACCCGGACGAGGTCGTCGCCGTCGGCGCCGCGATCCAGGGCGGCGTGCTGCGCGGCGAGGTGAAGGACATCCTCCTGCTCGACGTGACGCCGCTGTCGCTCGGCATCGAGACGAAGGGCGGTGTCTTCACGCGGCTGATCGAGCGCAACACGACGATCCCGACGAAGAAGTCCGAGACGTTCACGACGGCGGAGGACAACCAGCCGTCCGTCGAGGTGCACGTCCTGCAGGGCGAGTCGGAGATGGCTGCGTTCAACAAGACGCTCGGCAAGTTCCAGCTCGTCGGCATTCCGCCGGCGCCGCGGGGCATGCCGCAGATCGAGGTCTCGTTCGACATCGACGCGAACGGGATCATCAACGTCTCCGCGCGCGACCTCGGCACCGGCAACCAGCAGCAGATCCGGATCGAGGGCGGCTCGGGCCTGAAGGAGGACGAGGTTCAGCAGATGATCCGCGACGCCGAGGCGCACGCCGACGAGGCGCGCCGTCTGAAGGACGTGGCGGACACGAAGAACCACGCCGAACAGCTCGCGTACCAGACCGAGCGGTCGCTCAAGGAGCACCGCGACGCGCTGGACGAGTCCGACGCGTCGACGATCGAGGGTCGGATCATGGAGCTGAAGCAGGCGCTCGAGGGCGACGACGTCGGCGACATCCGCGCGAAGACCGACGCGCTGCAGGAGGCGTCGCACAAGCTCGCGGAGGCGGTCTACGCATCCGCGCAGCAGCAGCCGACGTCCACCGCGGGCACCGGCGGCAACGGCACGAGCTCCTCGGATGACGAGGTCGTCGAGGAAGGCGACTACGAGGTCATCGACGAGGAGCAGGAGGCTCCGAAGGCGTAATGCCCGACGAGCGCCCGATCACCGAAGACCAGCAGGAGGGCCTCGACGTCGAGGCCCTCCAGGCTGAGCGCGATCAGCTCTTCGATCGCCTGCAGCGGCTTGCCGCCGAGTTCGACAACTACCGCAAGCGCAACGCGCGCGAGAACGCCGCGCTGGCGGAGCGTGCGAACGAGCGGCTGGTCAAGGAGCTGATCCCGATCCTCGACGACCTCGGGCGTGCGCTCGAGGCCGCCGCGGAGCACGAGGAGGCGAAGCTCGAGGACGGCGTCCGGCTCGTGCACCGCTCGCTTGCGGACGTGCTCACCAAGGAAGGGCTCGCCGAGATCGAGACGGAGGGCAAGTTCGACCCGCACGTGCACGAGGCGCTGCTCTCGCAGCCCTCGGAGGCCGAGGAGGGCTCGGTCATCGAGGTCGTGCAGAAGGGCTACAAGCTCGGCGACAAGGTCCTGCGGCCGGCGCGTGTCGTGGTCGCGGCGGCTCCCGTTCCGGCGGAGGAGTAAGTGGCGACGCTGTACGACACGCTGGGCGTCAAGAAGGACGCCTCCGCCGACGAGATCAAGAAGGCGTACCGGAAGCTCGCCGCGCAGTACCACCCGGACAAGAACCCCGGCGACTCCTCCGCAGAGGAGAAGTTCAAGGAGGTTCAGAACGCGTACGACACGCTCTCCGATCCGGAGAAGCGCAAGCAGTACGACCGCTTCGGCGAGAACGGCCGCCGCGCCGGGCCGGGCTTCGACCCCGGCAACTTCGGCGGCGGCAACTTCACGATCAACGACCTCGGCGACCTCGGCGATCTCTTCGGCGGCCTCTTCGGCGGCCGCGGCGGCCGCGGCGGCACGCGCCGCGCGCAGGCCGAGCGTGGCGCCGACCTCGAGGCGCCCGTCAACGTCTCGTTCGAGGATTCGCTGCGGGGGCTCGAGGTGAAGATCCCGGTCGAGGTCGCCACCGCCTGCCGCGTCTGCGGCGGCACCGGCGCCGAGCCCGGAACCTCGCCGGTCATCTGCCCGCAGTGCAACGGCCGCGGTGTCATCTCCGAGAGCCAGGGCCTGTTCGCGCTGTCGGAGCCGTGCCCGCGCTGCCGCGGCAACGGCACCGTCATCGAGAAGCCGTGCCACAACTGCCACGGCAGCGGCCGCGAGGTGCGGACGAAGACGTACACCGTGAAGATCCCGGCGGGCGTCAAGGACGGCACGCGGATCCGGCTGAAGGGAAAGGGCGAGATGGGCGACAACGGCGGGCCGGCCGGAGACCTCTTCGTCGTCACGCGCGTCCAGCCGTCGAAGCGCTTCCAGCGCCGCGACAACGACCTCGTCGTCGAAGTGCCGGTCACGTATGCGGAGGCGGCGCTCGGCGCGACCGTCGAGGTCCCCACGCCCTACGGCGATCGCGTCTCGCTCAAGGTTCCGGCCGGCACACAGGACGGCCGCCAGCTGCGCATCCGCGGCCACGGCGCGCCGAAGCTGAAGGGCAGCGGCAAGGGCGACCTGATCGCCCGCCTGCGCCTCACCGTTCCGAAGAAGCTGACGAAGAAGGAGCGCGAGGCCCTCGAGGAGCTGCAGAAGGTCTCGCGGCAGAATCCGCGCGAGGAGCTGTTCGCGTGAAGCTCGCCGCGATCATCCTCGTCGCGGTCGGCACGGTCGGGCTGATCGCCACGTTCGTGTACATGCGCCGAAAGCTCGACCACCTCGTGCGCACGCGGGAGGGGCGGAAGTGATGGACGACCGTCCGCGCTACATGATCTCCGTCGCCGCCGAGCTCGTCGGCATGCACCCGCAGACGCTGCGCATCTACGAGAACAGAGGACTGATCCGTCCGAAGCGCACCGCGGGGAACACGCGCCTCTACTCCGAGGCCGACCTCGACCGGCTCCGGCTGATCCAGCGCCTGACGAACGAGCTCGGCCTCAATCTCGCGGGCGTCGAGCACGTGATGCGGCTGCAGGACGAGCTGACGCGCATGCACCGCCGGCTCGACCGGATGGAGCGCGAGATGCGCGAGGCGATCAACGAGGTGCACCGGCAGTACCGGCGCGACCTCGTCCCCTGGAAACCACCGATCGACTTGATCCCAAAACACTGAAAGGCACATGGACTTCAACAAGCTGACACTCAAATCGCAGGAGGCCGTCGCGGCCGCGCAGGAGCTCGCGCGCCGGATGGGCAATCCCGAGCTGTACCCGGAGCACCTGCTCCTCGCGCTGCTCGACCAGGAGCTCCCGCAGCAGCTCGTTCCCGACGCGGCCGCGCTGCGCGCGCAGGCGGAAGCGACGCTCCGCGCGAAGCCGTCGGTGCAGGGCATGCAGCAGCAGCCGAACGTCTCGGCTGCGTTCTCGCGCGTGCTCGACCAGGCCGCCGACGAGGCGCGCCGGATGGAGGACGACTACGTCTCGACCGAGCACCTGCTGCTGGCGCTCGACGTCGTCCCGCGCGACGCGCTCGAGGCCAAGATCAAGACCGTTCGCGGCGGCCAGCGCGTCACGTCGCAGGATCCGGAGGAGACGTACCAGGCGCTCGAGAAGTTCGGGCGTGACCTCACAGCCGCGGCAGAGGACGGCAAGCTCGACCCGGTCATCGGCCGCGACGAGGAGATCCGCCGCGTCATCCAGGTGCTCTCGCGCCGGACGAAGAACAATCCCGTGCTGATCGGCGATCCCGGCGTCGGCAAGACGGCGATCGCGGAGGGGCTCGCGCAGCGCATCGTCGCCGGCGACGTGCCCGAGGGCTTGAAGGGCAAGCGCGTCTGGGCGCTCGACGTCGGCGCGCTGATCGCCGGGTCGAAGTACCGCGGCGAGTTCGAGGAGCGCCTGAAGGCAGTCCTCAACGAGATCAAGAACGCGGAGGGGCAGGTCATCCTGTTCATCGACGAGCTGCACACGATCGTCGGTGCCGGCGCCGCGGAGGGCGCGGTCTCGGCCGGCAACCTGCTCAAGCCGATGCTCGCGCGCGGCGAGCTCCGCTGCATCGGCGCGACGACGCTCGACGAGTACCGTCGCGACATCGAGAAGGACGCCGCGCTCGAGCGGCGCTTCCAGCCGATCTTCGTCGGCGAGCCGACGGTTGCGGACACGATCGCGATCCTGCGCGGGCTGAAGGAGCGCTACGAGGCGCACCACGGCGTGCGCATTCGCGACGCGGCGCTGGTCGCCGCGGCGGTGCTCTCCGATCGCTACATCGCCGACCGCTTCCTGCCGGACAAGGCGATCGACCTCGTCGACGAGTCGGCGTCACGCCTGCGGATGGAGATCGACTCCAGTCCGGTCGAGCTCGACGAGGCCGACCGGCGCGTGCGCCAGCTCGAGATCGAGCTCGCGGCGATCGCCAAGGAGTCGAGCCAGGTGCGCGAGCCGCTCGAGCGAGACCTCGCGGAGGCGAAGGAGCGGCGCAACGAGCTGCAGGCGCGCTGGCAGAAGGAGAAGGAGGCGCTCGACCGCGTCAAGGAGATCACGCAGCGCATCGACGAGCTGCGGATGGAGTACGAGCGCGCGGAGCGCGCCGGCGACTTCAACCGCGCTGCCGAGATCCGTCACGGCGAGCTGCCGTCGCTCGAGAAGGAGCTCGAGGAGCGCGACGCGCGCGTCGAGGGCGCGATGGTGAAGGAGGAGGTCGACGAGGACGACGTCGCGGCCGTCGTCGCGCGCTGGACCGGCGTCCCGGTCGACCGGCTGCTCGAGGGTGAGACCGAGAAGCTGATCCACATGGAGGAGCGCCTGCACCAGCGCGTCGTCGGGCAGGACGAGGCGGTCGAGGCGGTCGCGAACGCGTTGCGTCGCGCGCGCACCGGCCTGCAGGACCCGAACCGGCCGATCGGCTCGTTCGTGTTCCTCGGCCCGACCGGCGTCGGCAAGACCGAGCTCGCGCGTGCACTGGCGGAGTTCATGTTCGACGACGAGCGCGCGCTCGTCCGGCTCGACATGTCGGAGTACCAGGAGCGGCACACGGTCGCGCGGCTCATCGGCGCCCCGCCTGGCTATGTCGGCTACGAGGAAGGAGGCCAGCTGACCGAGGCCGTGCGGCGCCGGCCCTACTCCGTGATCCTCCTCGACGAGATCGAGAAGGCGCACAACGAGGTCTTCGACGTGCTGCTGCAGATCCTCGACGACGGACGCCTGACGGACGGCCACGGCCGCACGGTCGACTTCCGCCACGCGGTCTTGATCATGACGTCGAACCTGCGCTCGGTCGAGCAGCTGCGCGATGTCTTCCGGCCGGAGTTCATCAACCGCATCGACGAGATCGTCGAGTTCCGGCCGCTGACGAAGGAGCAGCTCGGCGAGATCGTCGACCTGCAGCTCGCGCGCCTGCGGACGCGGCTCGCCGACCGGGGCATCGAGCTCGAGCTGACGGACGACGCGAAGCAACTCGTCGCCGACGCCGGCTGGGATCCGACGTACGGCGCGCGCCCGCTCAAGCGGGCGCTGCAGCGGCTCGTCGAGAACCCGCTGGCGCTGCGGCTGCTCGAGGGGGAGTTCGCCGACGGCGACACGGTGCGCGTCGACGCGCAGGACGGCGAGCTCGTGTTCGAGCGCGCCGGCCTGCGCGAGCCCGCGGTTGCCTGAGGACCACTTCGGCGAGGATGTCGCGTCGCGCTACGACGCCGATCCCGAGCACGACCCGATGTTCTCAGCGGCGGCGATCGATCCCGTCGTCGACTTCCTCGCCGAACGCGTGCGCGGCGGCCTGGCGCTCGAGCTCGGGATCGGCACCGGGCGGATTGCGCTCCCGCTCGCCGGGCGCGGCGCTCAGGTGCACGGGATCGACCTGTCGGAGGCGATGGTCGCGCGACTGCGGGCGAAGCCCGGCGGTGACCGCATCCCGGTCGCAATCGGCGATTTCGCGACCACTCGCGTCGAGGGCACGTTCACGCTCGTGTACCTCGTCTACAACACGATCCAGAACCTGGGGACGCAGGACGCGCAGGTCGCATGCTTCGAGAACGCCGCCGCGCACCTCGAGCCGGGCGGGTGCTTCGTGATCGAGGTGGGTCTTCCCGACGTCAGGGGGGAGCGGCTGCGCATCTTCGACTTCGGGGAGCGGCACGTCGGCATCGACGAGTACGACTTCGCGAACCAGGGGCTCGTCTCACACCACTACACGCGGGGCGACGACGGCTCGTTCGGGTACGGCGCCGGGCCGTTCCGCTATGTGTGGCCGTCGGAGCTCGACCTGATGGCTCGCATCGCCGGCCTGACGCCGCGCGAGCGCTACTCCGGGTGGAACGGAGAGCCGTTCACCAGTGCGAGCGAGAAGATCGTTGCGGTGTGGGAGAAGCCGGCGGGCTAGAGGTCGCCGGTGTCCTCGAAGAAGTCGGCGCCGCCCTGCTCGGCGGGTGCGCCGTAGATGTAGAGCACGAGGTCCTCGTCACCCTCGTTCCGCACGAGCAGCGGCGTTCCGGGCTCGACGGCGACGAGGCCCGGCGCGCCGACGTCGACACGCTCGGGCGGATCGCCGAGCTGCATCGTCAGCGTGCCGGAGACGACCACGAAAACCTCCTCCTGCACCTTGTCGGCGTGGCGCCGGCCTCTCGTTCCCGGCGGATACCGCCAGAGCCGCGCGCGCGAGCTCTTCAGCGCGGCCTCGTCGGTCACCTCGACGAATTGTCGCGGCGCCTGCCCCTCGAAAAGCGGCTCCCGCTCGCTCCACTCGGCCTTCGCGCCGTCGACCACGTGCCAGCCCACGGCGTGATCCTAGAGAAACGTTTGCCGACGCCGAGGCTTCCTTGAGAAGATCGAGCGCGTGAGCCTCTACCACGAGGGCAGCCGCCGCCTCCAGGATCGGTTCGACACGCGCCGCCTGGCCGACCGGATCGAGGAACGGATCGTGCACGACCGGATCGACGACGACGACCGGGCGTTCATCGAGGCGCGGGACATGTTCTTCATCGCCACCGTCGACGCGGACGGCCGGCCGCAGTGCTCGTACAAGGGCGGCGAGCCGGGATTCGTTCGCGTCGTCGACGAGCACACGATTGCCTTCCCCGTCTACGACGGGAACGGGATGTACCTGACGGCGGGCAACCTGATCGCGACGAAGAACGTCGGGCTCCTCTTCATCGACTTCGAGGGCCGCAAGCGCGTGCGCCTGAACGGCGTGGCGTCCGTGGACGAGAGCGACCCGCTGCGTGCGGAGTACCCGGAGGCGCAGCTGATCGTCCGTGTCGCCGCGACCGAGGTCTTCCCGAACTGCCCGCGCTACATCCACCAGTACGGGCTCGTGGCGCGCTCGCGCTTCGTGCCGAAGGCGGACTGCGAGACGCCGGTGCCGCAATGGAAACGCAACGAGTGGGCGCACGACGTGCTGCCGGACGGAGATCCGGCGAACGACCCGGACCGCGAAGTCATCGCCCGCGGGTGAACCGGCGCGAGCTGCTGCGGCGCGGGGCCGCGCTCGTCCTCGCGACACGGCTCGGCCGCCTCGACGAAGCGTTCGCGTCGACGCGCGGCACGCTCGACGCGCTCGTCGAATTCGTCGTTGCGGATCGCAAGCTCGCGGCCGCAACGACACCGCGGCTCGTGCGGACACTCGACCGATTCCTCCCAGGCCCGCAGCCGCTGTCGGCAACAGCCGCGTCGATCCTCGACGGCGCCGCGTCCCAGGTGAAGCCGGGAAGGACGTTCGCGCAGCTCAGCCGCGCCCAGCGGGCGCAGGCGTTCGCCAAGATCGAGTCGCTGCCCGAGGACGCCGCCGGCTCGATTCGGTTCCTCGTCGGCAACCTGCAGCAGCTGACGGCCTTCCTCGCGTATTCGACGACGCGTGGCTGGCGGCTCGCGCGCTACGCCGGCGCGCAGCACGGGCACAACGACTTCAAGGGCTATTGGCGTGCGTGACGTGATCGTCGTCGGCGCGGGCGGCGGCGGTCCCGTGGTCGCGAAGGAGCTCGCCGCGCGCGGTCTCGACGTGCTGCTGCTGGAGGCGGGGCCCGCGTGGAACGACCCCGAGCGCGAGTGGTCGCACAACGAGAACACGGCGAACAATCCGGCGACCGGCATCTTCCGCTTCGGCCCCGGCGATCGCACGCAGGCGCCGTGGGCGCGCGACCTGCCGCAGAACTGCTTCGTCTGGCAGACAGCCGGTGTCGGCGGCTCGACGCTGCACTACTTCGGCAACTCGCCACGCGCGATGCCGGACGCGTTTCCCGGCTACGACGAGCTGATCCCGTACTACGAGTGGGTCGAGCACACGCTGCCGGTGCAGACGGCTGCGATGGGGACGAAGGAGGAGCTGTTCCTCCACGCCGCGACGAGGATCGGCCTGCCGACGCAGACGTCGAAGGACATCTCGCGCGCAGCGTGCAGGCCGCAGCAGAACGCGATCCTGCAGCCGCAGGGAACGGCCGGCAAGACGAACAAGGCGAAGCAGCTCGTCTATCCGCGCGCGAGAGGCTGCACGTTCTGCGGCCACTGCCCGCAGGGGTGCTTCCTGCCGCTCAAGGCGCCGCTGAACCTGAAGGCGAAGCGCTCGACACACGTCAGCTACGTGCCGATGGCGCTGACGGCCGACCGCTGGACGCACGGGCGCGCTGCAACACTCGTCCCGGACGCGTTTGCCGTGAAGGTGGGGGCGGCCGGCGACTCGCGGAGCGTGACCTGGCGCAACACGCGCTCGGGGTCGCTGACGACGGAGGACGCCAAGGTCGTCGTTCTCGCCGCCGGGCCGGTCGAAACGCCGCGGCTGTGGTTGAACAGCGGCCTGCCGAATCCGAACGATCAGGTGGGGCGCGGGTTGACCGACCATTACCTCGACTTCGTCGTCGGGCGCTTCACGCACTTCACGGGCTCCGGCCGCGGCGCGACGTCCGCAGCGCGGGCCGACTTCCCCGGCTACGGCTGTATCGAGCAGGCCGGCGTGGCGCCGGGTCTGCAGGCGCAAGGCCTCTCCGACAGCAACGTGCCCGGGAACCGCCTCGCCGGCGCACGCCTCGAGCGGTTCCTCGCCGACGTCGACCGCCTGATCGCGATCGCGGTGATCACCGACGACGACGTGCTGCCGCAGAACCGCGTCTCGCTCTCCGACGCGATGACGCCGGACGCACACGGGCCGATTGCGCGGGTCGAGCTCCGCGGGCGGACTCCCGCAACGCTGGCCCGCCGCGACTACCTGGCGAGCCGTGCGATCGCGTTGCTGAAGGCAGCCGGCGCGCGCGAGATCGTCCGCATGAACTGGGCTCCCGTCCTGCTCCACATCCACAGCACGATGCGGATGGGCGCGGTCGTCGGCTCGGACTGGGAGTCGCTCGCGGTCGAGCGTGTGTTCGTCGCCGACAACTCCGCATTGCCCAACGCGCTCGGCGGCCCCAACCCGACGCTCACGACGCAGGCGTTCGCGACGCGCACCGCCGAGCGCATCTTCGTGCGCTACTTCGGCGGTGATCCCTGGGTGGGCCGCGAGTCACCGGTGTCGTCGGTCGACGACTCGGTGACTCACGCTGTTGTTACCGGGCTCTAGACCGTCGGCAGGTGGTTGCGCATTGCCCGGATCAGGGCGGCTGCGTACTGCATTCCCTCTGCGTCGGGCTCGCGGCCCATGAAGCGCCAGCGGCGCTGCTCGAACCACAAGCACGCACGCAGCTCCTGCAGCGTGCGCGGAACCTCGCTCGTCCGGCGCCAGTTGGCGAAGGCGCTGGCGGCGAACTCGGCGCAGCCCTCCCGATCCCGCGGGGCGTAGGTCACGGCGAAGCGTGCGTAATCGCTCCAATCGCCGTAGGTGGTCGGCAGGTCCTGAGCCCTGAGCTCCCCCGTCTGGATCTGTGCGGCGTACATCTGTTACCTCCGTACTGCTGCGGCTTCTGCGGCTACGTACTGAGACGCACTATCGGCCCAGAACTTGCAGGGGGATACACAAATCCCCCTTCAGGGGGACGTCGCACACGTACAAAGGCCGCCCCTGCGGCGGGCGGCCTTTTGTCGGTTGTCCGTCGCCGGCCTGCGGCGGGCCGGCGGCGATTTTTCGTGCGGTTGAGAGCTGAGATGCCGCGGCGCAGCCTTCCTTGCGCGCCTTCACCCCATCGGGTGACTTACCGTTGAGGCCGTGATCCTGGTCGTCGCAGCGACGGAGCGCGAGCTCGCAGGCGCCGACGGAGCGGCGACGCTCGCCTGCGGCATCGGCCCCGTCGAGGCCGCCGCCGCGACGGCGCAGGCGCTGGCGGTGCAGCCGCCGTCGGCCGTCCTGCACGTCGGCATCGCCGGCGCGCGCGGCATTGCCGTGCCGCAGCTCGTGATCGGGGCCGAGGCCGTGTACGAGGACGCCGTCGGGCCGCTCGTACCGGGGCGCGTGCAGCCGGATGCAGCGCTCCTCGAGCGCGCGCGTCGCGCGCTGCCGGACGCGCAGGTGCTCCCGATCGGGACGAGCGCGCGCGTCGGCGGGACGAGCGGATGCACCGTCGAGGCGATGGAGGGCTTCGCCGTTCTCCGCGCCGCCGAGCTCGCTGGGATCCCCGCAGTCGAGGTCCGAGCCGTCTCGAACGAGATCGACGAGCCGGATCGGACGCGCTGGCAGTTCGGCGAGGCGCTTGCCGCGCTCGAGCACGCGCTGCCGCGACTGCTCGCCGAGCTGCGGTGAGCCGCCGCGTCTGGCTGCGGGCGTCGGCGCTGGCGCTTGCGCTCGTCGCCGTGATCGCCGGCCTCACCGCCTACTTCAGCTCTGCGTCCGTTCCGCCGTGTCTCGTGTCTGGCACCCCGACGTGGCACCCGCCGGCGGACGGCGCGGCGCACCGCTTCGCCGTCGTCTTTCCCGATCACGCGGCGTGCTTCTACGCGATCGACGCGAAGCAGACGCTCGTCGGGCAGCTACGGCTGAACGACGCGAGCGACGTCTCGGCGGCCGTGCCGAACGCAGACCGGATCGCGCTGCGCACAAAGACGGGTCCGTACACGCTCGACGTCGCGACCGGGAAGCTCACGAGGGACGGGCTGGCGCCGTTCGACCACGGCACGCTGACGGTCGTCGACGCCGAGCGTCAGCGAATGTACGTCACGCAGCGCGGGCTGCTGGGCTTCCGCGTCATCGACACGCGCACCGGCCAGACGATCCAGGTCGTGCACTTCAAGGGCTTCACCTGGAACCCGCGCTTCGGGCCGAACCCGCCGAGCCACGGGATCGTGCTGCGTCCGGACCGTCCCGAGCTCTGGGTGCTCGACGCCCCGAATCACGCGCTGCACGTGTTCGACGTCAGCGAAGCGCCGCGGCCCATTGCCGACGTCCGGCTCGAGCGCACGCTGACGACGCCCGGCTCGCTCACCGAGAGCGCCGACGGGCGCTATCTCTACGTCGGTGGCACCGGCGACGTGATCGACACGCAGTCGCGGACGGCGATCGCCAACCTCGACGCGCTGCAGCAAGCGAGCGCCGTCCTCGAGGTCGACTGGGCCGACGGGAGGCCCGTGTTTCCGGGCTTCCCTCGCTAGATTCGACGGATGGCGCGCACCCAGGTCCCGCCGCCGCTCCCGCCTGAGACGCGCACGGTCGGGCAGCTCGTCGCCGAGTCGATCCGCCTCTACGGAGCGCGCTTCTGGCCGTCGCTTGCCCTCGGCATCGGGCCGGGGCTGCTGGGCATCGCCGCCGCGGAGCTCAGCGGCGTCGTGCGTGTCGTGATCGTCGTCGGCATCGGCCCGCTCGTGCTCGCGGCCTCGTACGCGGGCGCGGTCGCGCTCGTGCGGCCGATCGGGCGCGGCCGCTACGTCGCCGTCGCGCTCGCCGTCGGCTACATCGCCTTCCTGCCGATCTGCGTCTCGCGCCTGTGGATCTTTCCGGGCATCTACCTCGTCGCGCTCGGCTGGCTCGCGCTCGTGGGTCTGGCCGTGCCTGCGGCGCTCGTCGAGCGGCGCGGCTACGCCGACGCGCTGCGCCGCGGCATCCAGCTCGCGCGCGCGGACTACGTGCACGCGCTCGGCTCGCTCGCAACGCTGGCGATCACGATCTTCCTCACCGGCCTCGTCATCTTCTTCTCGATCCGCGAGGGCAGCGGGCAGGCGATCCGGATCGCCGCCGTCCTGGCGCTCATCGTGCTCGCGCCGGTGTTCGTGCTCGGTGCGGCGGTGTTGTACGTCGACCAGGCAGCGCGAGTAGAGTCGGGCCCCCGACCGAGGAGGAGCTCGAATGGCGACCTACATTCTTCTTTCCAGCCTGACGGCACAGGGAGTGCAGACGCTGAAGGCGAATCCCGACCGTCTCCGCGAGGTGAACAAGGACGTTGAGGAGCTCGGCGCCAGGGTCGTCCATCAGTGGGCGACGCTGGGCGAGTACGACTTCGTGAACGTCGTGGAAGCGCCCGACTCGGCGACGATCGCGCGCGTCTCGGTCGCGCTCGGCGCCCGCGGCAGCACGAAGATCCGCACGCTCACGGCGCTGACGATCGACGAGTTCCTGAGCGCGGTCGGCTAAGCCGGCTCGGCATACTCGAGCGCGGCCGGGAGCTGGTTGCGGCCGAAGTTCGGAACGCCCGGCGGCTGCGCCCACACCTTGTTCGCGATCCCGAGCCCGCGGAGCTCGCGGCCGAACTCGAACGTCCAGCTGCGCTTGACGGAGCCGTGGCTCCCGCCCGTGGAGAGGAAGAAGCGGAGCCCGTGCCGCCTGATGGAGGCGGCGTGCGCGCGTGCCAGCAGCACGGGGTTGTGCGCGGCGAGCTGCGCGGCCGAGGCGTGTTCGAACGGGCCGTCGAGGAACGGCTGGAAGTAGCCCTCCCACGATTCGGACGTGCCGAACAGGCCGAGGTGGCGCAGCGCCATGTCGGCTGCGCCGAATGCGCCTGCCGACACGCCGGCGATGGCACGCATCCGCGGGCTGCGGATCGTCGGCAGGTGAGCGTCCGTCCATGGGACGACCGTGTGGACGATGTAGTCCTCGGACGGGCCGGCCCACTCGCCTTTCGCCCGCAGCGACTTCGACCCCGACGGCGGACCGCCGGGCGGCATCACCGCGATGAACGGCCGCGCCTTACCGCTGCTGATCGCCTGATCCGCGATCTGCGTGATGTGGAGACCGAGCACGAACGAGGACGGGTCGCCCCAGAACCCGTGCAGGAGATAGAGCACGGGGTAACGCTTCTGAGGTGAGAAGTTCGGCGGGAGGTAGAGGTACGCGTTGCGGTGGTCGCTCGGCACGAAGGGGTTCGGGATCCGGCCGGTCCAGACCGTGCCTCCGGCGGGCCCCGTGTCGAAGAGCGTGAAGTTCGGCAGGGCCGGCGGCTGCGCACGAGCCGGGCTGACGCCCGTGAAGAGGGCCAGTGCGATCACTCCGCCGGCGGCCGCTCGAGCGACGGCGGCCGTCTCGCCGGGCCGCGTCAGCAGCGCCGCCCCGACCACCACGGCGACGAAGGCCGCAACCCGTGCGACGCCGAGCGCGCCGCCGGGGAGCGGCTCGCCGAAGACCGCCATCCCGGCCACGATCGGCAGCGCGTTCGTCCAGAGCGTGGCGAGGCCGGCCGACGTGAGCGCGCTCCCACGCTGGAAGGCGAGCTGCAGCGCGACGAACGCGAGGCCGTGGCACGCGAGCAGCGCCGGGACGAACCAGACGTGCAGTCCGCCGGAGACAGCCGCCTTCGTCCCGACGTCGCCGGCGGCGTAGAGGATTCCGGCCGCGCTTCCCAGCCCGGCTGCGGTGGCGGGGCTCGCCACGGCTGCGGCGACCACCGCCGACACCACCATCCAGACCGCCGCGTCGCGGAGGTTCGCGTGGCGCGTCGCGGTCACGCTGCCCGCGAGCGAGACGGCGAGGAGCACGAGGCCGGCAATCGACGTTGCGACTGCAAGCTGCTCTCGCCTGGACCGCACGCCTGCGAGCGCAGCGAGGATGGCGAGGCCGCCTGCTGCGCAGGCCTGGACGAGCGAGAGCGGCGCCAGCGTGAGCGCGACGACATAGAGCACCCAGCCGGCGATGCCGGTCCAGAAGCCCGCCAGCCACCGCCTGTTCCCGAACAGCGCCCCGAGCGAGCGCAACGGATGACGAAGTGAGAGTGGGGGGAGTGCCGATGCAGCGCCGTGCTGCGCGTAGTAGCCCCAGTTGATCGCCGCTGCGGACGCAAGTGCGAGCGCGAGCCCGCCGGCGATGGACGCGGTCAAGCCTCTTCCCGCTTGGCGAACGGGAGATACGCCTCGGCGGCGAGCGCCGCGATGCCCACGCGCGGGAGGTCGAGGCGCCGCTCGTACACGACGAAGCGGCGTTGCCACGTCGGGAAGAACTTCCGGTTGAAGAGCAGCAGGTTGTCGAGCTGGAAGTGGCCCTTGAGCTGGAGCAGCGCCCGCCGCTCGAGGCGTTGCAGCCGCGAGAGCTCCGCCTCGGGCGCCAGCAGCGCCGCGAAGGGCGCGAAGTTCAGCGAGACGCGGTCGAAGCCGTTGTCGCGCGCCCAGCCGATCGCCATGCAGACGAGCCACTCGTTGAAGCCGTTCGGCGTCGTCCGCAGGCGCGGCATCGACGACAGCGACAGTGCGCGGCCGCGTCGGCAGAGCGCGAAGTGCAGGAACCCGGCGATCGTGCCGTCGGGTGCGCGGCCGACGACGAAGAGGGCGTGCTCGTCGTCGAGCCGGAACAGCGTGTCGAGCGCCATCACGAAGCCACGCTCGGGCTGCGTGCCGCGCCACGCGCGCATCAGCTCTTCGAGCTGCTCGCGCTCGGCACCGCTCAGCGTGCTCGGCGGGCGTGTCTCGGCGACGTAGCCGGCGCGGTCCAGCCGGTGAACGGACTGGCGGACCTTGCGGATGGCGCGGCCGTCGAGCGAGAAGCGGCGCACGTCCACCACGGCCTCGTCGCCGTGGTAGAGCGCGTGCAGCCCGTGCGCGCGATACAGGTGCAGCGCCCGCTCCGAGGCGCCGAGGATCGCGACGCGCCAGCCGCGCGCGTGCGCGAACTCGAGGAACTCGCCGATCAACTCTGCGAAGCGCTCCGGCGGCCCGATCGGGTCGCCGGACACGATTGCGACGCCGCCGACGACCTTGTACGCGATGAACGCCGATTCCGTGTCGTCGAAGAAGTACGACTTGTCGCCGCGGAGGACGAACGGCGCAAGTGTGTCCGCGCCCCAGGCGCCGACGAGATCGCGTGTCAGCCGCCGGTGGTGCGTCTCGAGCGCGTGTTTGTACCGCCACGGCGCCAGCCATTCGGCGATGAGGAATGCTGCGGCGCAGACGGTCAGCAGCAGCACCGACAGTGGGAACCACTCGCCGAACGTTCCAGAGAGGTGATCCGAGCCGCTTGCGTTGACGCCGATCGCCGCGCGCGCCGTCTCGCGCAGCGCGAACGGGAACGTGAACGGCTGGTCCGCCATGACGCGGTTCAGCCACAGCGCGATAAAGGCGTAGAGGAAGATCGCGCCGCCGAACAGGAGCGCGCGAAGCGCGAGACGCGGTTGCGCTTCCGGGTCGCCCGGCGCGTCGAAGTCGCCGCGGCGCGCGAGCAGTGCGACGGCGACGAGACCGGTTGCGATCGCGCCGTACCCGAAGCGGTGCTGCAGGTGCAGTGCGACGAGGAACAGGAGGATCACGACCGCGAGCTGCCAGGCGCGCCGCTTCCTCCGCGCCAGCCCGCGCGCTGCGACGAGCAGGGCGAGCCCGAGCGGCGCGACGAGGGCCTCCGAGATGCCGTGCACCTGCTCGGGGGCGAGTGCTCCGATCAACGCGGCACGGTGATCCGGCGTGACGGCGTCGATCACGCCCAGCAGTCCGGCCGCGGCCACGAACCACGCGAGCACGAGCGGGCTGCGTGGACGGGTCGACGCGCGGGGACGTCCCCCGATCGCCCCCGCGACGCCTGCGAGCACGGCCGGGAGGTACACCGCCTTCTGGCCGGTCGCTGCCTCGAACGCCTGGTGTGCCGGGATCTGCCGGACGATCAGGAGCGAGACACCTGTCTGCAGGTACATCCAGCCGCCGACGCCGAGCGCGAGCAGCAGCCCCGCGGTGAGTCGCTCGGCGCGGCTCGCGTGCGCGACGAAGCCGAGCAGGCCGGCCGCTGCGCCCCACACGACGAGGAACACGAGCAGCGGAACCGCCGAGCGGCGCGAGAGCTCGTCGAGCGGGAGCGCGTCCTGCACCGGCGGCCCCGGCAGCGCCGAGTGCGGCTGGACGACGTACAGCCAGCCGATCGCCGCGAGCACGACGGCGAACGACGCGGTCGAGCCGAGAAACGCGCGAGCGACCCTAGCCATGTGTGAGCCTCTGCGCGGCCGTCAGGTACGAGCGCCACGCCATGCCGCGCCACAGCGCCCAGTTGTGTCCGCCGGCAAGCTCGAGGTAGCGGTGCGCGACGTGCGCCTTCGTGAGCGCTCGGGCGAACTGCTCGTTCTGTTGCCGGAGCGAGTCGTCGGTTCCGGTGTAGACCCAGAAGTACGTGTGCAGCCGGCGCAGGAGGCGCGCGTCCGGCCGGAGGCGGTCGAGCGGCGAGTTGCGCACGAGGCCTGCGAGCGAGCGGCCGAAGATCGAGTGGTTCGGCGCGGCGCGCTCGTACCCCGACCAGCTCTCCACGACCGAGAACTCGCGTGGATGCTGCATCGCGAGGTTGATCGCGCCGTAACCGCCTTCCGAGAGGCCGCCGATCGCGCGGCCGCCGCGCGTCGCGATCGTCCGGTAGCGCGCGTCGATCGCGTGCACGACGTCGCGCGAGACGAACGTGCCCCAACCCTCGGCCGAGCCGACGCCGTTCGCCCATTCCTTGTCCGTGAACGTGCCGGTCGACCCGTACGGCATCACGAGGATGAGCGGCTGCGCCTGCCGCTTGGCGACGAGCTCGTCCTCGACGACGCCCATGCGCACGGTGAGGATGAACGCCAGCGGGCGTCCCGGAAAGCCGTGCAGGAGGTACAGCACCGGGTAGTGGCGCTGCGGGTGCTGTGCGTAGCCGGGCGGCAGGTAGACGTAGACGTCCTGGCTGCGGCCGCCGAGTGCTGCGCTGCGCACCTTGATGTGCTCGACTGTTCCGCGCACGTGCACGAACGCCGGGTCGTGCGGGGGCGGGAAGCCGCGGTAGAGCCAGTAGTTGCGGCCGTAGCGGTCGACGCCCACGAAGCCGACGGCGAGGAACGCCCCGCCCGCGACAACAGTCAGGAGCGCGAGCCACCGGCCAGCAGTCATTGCCTTCGTTGTAGCCCGGCGGCCGTTAACGGGTGGTTAAGGGATCGAGAAGATCGGTACCGTCGTTACGTGCCGAAACTCGTGCGCGCGTTCTTCGTCGTCGTGCTCGTCGCAGGTGTGTGCGTAGGCGTCGCGCAGCCGCGCAGCGCACCGGCGCGGCGCGAGCGCGCGATCTGGTCGCCCGCGGTGAAGGGCAGGCTCGGGCTCGGGGTCTACCTGCCTGCCGGCTACGCGTCGACCAGCCGTCGCTACCCCGTCGTGTACTTCCTGCACGGCCTGCCGGCGTCGCCGACGTCGTTTCGCGGCGCCGACTTCCTCGCGCGGGCGCTGCACGCGAGCGGGCGCAAGGCGATCATCGTCGCGCCGCAGGGGGCGCGGGACAACGACTCCGATCCGGAGTACCTCGACTGGGGCTCGGGCAGGAACTGGGAGACGGCGATCACGCGCGACATCGTCGGCTACGTCGACTCGCACTTCCGAACGATTCCGAACCGCGACGGCCGCGCGCTGGTCGGTCTGTCGGCCGGCGGCTACGGCGCGGTGATTCTCGCGCTGCACCATCTCGGCGCGTTCTCGGTCGTCGAGTCCTGGAGCGGCTACTTCCATCCGACGGATCCGCAGGGCGTCCACGCGCTGAACCTCGGCTCGCCCTCTGCGAACGCGAATGCGAGCGCGCACGCATTCGTGAAGACGATGCGAGCGGCGTTCGCGCGCCGGCCGACGTACTTCGCCTTCTACGTGGGCAACGGCGACGCACGCTTCCGCGAGGAGAACCTGCAGTTCGACCGCGAGCTCAAGTCCGCCCGCGTCCCACATGTCTTCCACGTCTATGCCGGCGGCCACGAGCAGAGCGTGTGGGTCTCGCACGCGCAGGCGTGGCTCGCGCTCGCCGTCGACCACCTCGCGCACTGACGCAAAAGGCCGTGTCCCCGGAGGCCAACCCAAGTGCCAGGCACGATTGGGGGCGAGTGCAGGCGTTTCGTCCGAACGGGACGCGTCGCGCACAGCCACGCGTTCGCGGCGACGAGACTCAGCTGATCTCGAGCGAGAGCAGAGCTCTGGCTAGAGGTACTTGACCCAGCGTCCCTCGCAGTCGCAGGCGAGGTTCTTCTGCCGGCAGCGGCGGCAGCTCCATTCGGAGAGCCAGATCCACTTGAGGTGGAGCACCTCGATCACGAAGAGCGCCACGATCCAAGCCAGCAGCTGGCTGTGGGTGAAGACGTGCACCGGGCCAACCTGCCGTTCACTGCGGCCAGGTGCAATGGGCCGGTCGGCCTATTTTTCCGGGCCGTCCGGCCTACGCCGGAGGGTGATCCCCCACGCGCGGCCGGAGGCGAACAGCTCCTCGGGGTCGACCTCGTCGGCCCAGCCGAGGAAGTGCTGCTCCTCGTTGTCGTCGGTCGACCCGTAGACGGCTCGCCGGTCGGGCTCGTGCCGCTCCGGCTCGAGCGGCTCGCCACGCTCGAGCGCATCGATTCGCGCCTGCGCCTCCTCCGCGACCGGCCCTTCCTCGTAACCGCGTGGCACGAGCCTGAGTGTACGCTCGGCCCGTGCCCGCAGCGCTCGCCGTCAGCGGACTCGTCAAGCGGTACGGCAACGTCGGAGCGCTCGTCGGCGTCGACCTGACGGTCGAGCGGGGACAGCTCGTCGGCTTGCTCGGGCCGAACGGCGCCGGCAAGTCGACGCTCGTCAAGATCGCTTGCGGCCTCGTTCGCCCGAGCGCCGGCCGTGCCGACGTCTGCGGCGCCCGCGCAGGCACCCGCGAGGCCCGGTCGGCGCTCGGCTATCTCGCCGAGTTCTTCCGCTTCCCCGGCTGGACGACGGCCGACGAGCTGCTCGAGCTGCACCAGCGGCTCATGTCGTCCGACGGCGGCGCACGCGAGCGCGGCGAGCTGCTCGAGCTCGTCGGCCTCGAGGACGCCCGCGACCGCCACGTCGAGGAGATGTCGAAGGGAATGCAGCAGCGGCTCGGCATCGCGCAGGCGCTCGTCGGGAAACCGCAGCTGCTCCTGCTCGACGAGCCGACGAGCGCACTCGATCCCGTCGGCCGTCGTACCGTGCGCGTCCTGCTCGAAGAGCTGCGGCGTCGCGGCGTCTCGGTCCTGCTGAACTCGCACCTGCTGAGCGAGGTCGAGCTCGTCTGCGACCACGTCGTGATCCTCCTCGCCGGCCGCGTCGTGGCCGCCGGCACGCCGGGTCAGCTCGCGAGCCCGCGCGGCGTCGAGATCGACACCGAAGGCGGGACGGTGACGTATGCGGACGCGGGGCGCGAGGACGTGCCGCGCCTCGTCGAGCAGTTGGTGCGCGACGGCCGGAAGGTCTACGGCGCGCGCGTCCTCACCTCCACCCTCGAAGAGGTCTACGTCGAGGCGGTCGGAGGCGAGACGGAGTGAAGCCGGCGCTCGCGATCGCGGAGTACGGCCTGCGCGAGGCGCTGCGGCGGAAGGTCTTCGTCGTCGTCTGCGTGCTGTCGATCGCGTTCGTCGCGCTGTACTGGCTCGGCGCGCGCTACACGTTCCACCACGTCGACAACATCGTGCCGCCCGCGGGGATCGACGCGCACACGTTTGCGGCGTCGTTCCTTTTCGGGATGGCGATGTTCGGGACGCTGTTCCTCGGCGTCGTGCTCGCAATCTTCCTGACGCTCGGCGTCGTGCGCGGCGACGCAGAGCGCGGTCTGCTGCAGCCGCTCGTCGTACGGCCGGTCGGGCGCGCGACGGTGCTCGTCGCGCGCTTCCTCGGCGCGGCCGCGGTGTGCGTGCCCTACGTGCTCGCGCTCTACTTCGCGACCCTGCTGCTCACGCATGCCGAGGGCCACTGGTGGCCCGACCGCATCGTCACACCGGGGCTCGAGCTCGCCGGCGGGACGCTCCTGGTGGCGGCGCTCTCGCTGCTCGGATCGGTGTTCCTCAGCTCGATCGCCAACGGGATCGCCATCTTCATGCTCTTCGGCGCCGGTCTCGTCGCGGGCCTCCTCGGCAACATCGGTCACGTCCTCAACTCGCACGGCCTGATCCACGCCGCGAAGATCGCCGCCTGGGCGGTGCCGTTCGAGGCCCTGTACCAGGACGCGCTCCGCTCGATCACGGCGAACACGACCGGGCTGACCGGCTTCCTGCTGCGGCTCGGGCCGTTCGGCGGCGCGGAGCAGGGAGGCATCGCGCTGCGCCTCTGGGCGGTCGCGTATCTAGCGGCCGTCGGCGCGGTCGCGATCGCCGGCTTCTCGCGCCGCGACCTGTGACGCGAGCCCGGCGTTCGCGACGATCAACTCGCGGTTGACGGCGAGCGTCCGCCCGCCGCTCTGCTCGTGCAGGAACGACAGCACGAACGGCGTCACCGCCTGGCCGCGGACACCGGCGCGCTCCGCGTCTTCGAGCGCGCGCTCGATCAGCGGCTCGATGTCGTCCAGGCTCGTGGGCGGCGGCTGCGCCAGCACGAGCCCGGCCCCGCCGAGCTCCCAGTGCGTGTGGGCGACCGCCGCCGCCTCGCCGGGCGAGTCGACACGAGCCGGCACGGGCGGGCCGCCGCTTGCGGCGTAGAAGAGTGGCAGCGTCTCCGTACGGAAGCCGAGGACGGGGACGCCCAGCGTCTCGAGCACCTCGAGCGTGGCGGGGACGTCCAGAAGCGACTTGATTCCCGCGGAGACGACGAGCGCCCGGGTGCGCGCGAGTTCCCCGAGGTCGGCCGACACGTCCGGCGGGTGCGGGTAGCCGCGATGCACACCGCCGATGCCGCCCGTGCCCATGAAGCGGATCCCGGCCGCGCGGCAGACGGCGAGCGTGCCGCCGACCGTCGTCGCGCCGACGGCCCGCTGCGCCACGCAGGCGGCGAGGTCGCGAGGGCCGAGCTTGCGCGCGCTCGCGTCGAAGCGCTCGAGCTCCGCCGGCGTCAGCCCGACGCGGATCTCGCCGTCGAGCACGCCGATCGTCGCGGGCACGGCGCCGCCCGCGCGGACCCGCTGCTCGGCTTCCACGCCGACGGCGATGCCCTCACCCGGTGGGAACCCGTGCGCGATCAGCGTCGTCTCGAGCGCGACGACGGCTCGCGCCTCGCGCACCTCCTCGGCGACGCGGATCACGGCATCGCCCCGACCTGCGCGACACACCGCGCCGCGGCCTCCGCCGCCAGCTCCACGCCGCCGACGAGAAAGCCCGCGGCCAGCGCGTCCCCCGCGCCGGTCGTGTCCACAACGGACGCGTCACGTGCCTGGCACCGCTCGACGGCGCCGCCGCGGATCACGTCGAAGCCGTCGGCGCCGTGCTTCACGACGCGCGTCGCGCCGACGGCACCGAGCTCGTCCCATTCGGCCGCGTTTCCGAACACCACGTCCGGCTCCAGAGCCTCGAGCCCGGCGCGGAAACGCGCGGCGCCGAACGCACGAATGCGCGTCCACGCCGACAGGTCGACGCTGAGCCCTGCACCGTGCGAGCGCGCGAGCTCTGCCGCACGCACGGCCGCGGCGTCCATCGGCGAGACGAGCAGCGAGTAGCCGGAGATGTGGAGAGCGTCGCACGCGAACCACGCCGGATCGAGGTCGGCCGCATCGAGAAGCGTCGCCGTGGCTCGATCCGACGCCATCGTCCGCTCGCCGTCGGGCGCGACGAGGGAGACGACGACGCCGTTTCGGCCGGCCGCGGGGCCGACGACCTCGACGCCGCGTGCCGCAAGCTCGGCCGCCAGCCAGGCGGCGGGCGCGTCCTCGCCGCGGCGGGCGACACAGCGGGCCTGCCCGCCGAGAGCGGCGATCCATGCTGCGACGTTCGCTGCCTGCCCGCCGGGGCTCGTCCGCGTCTCGGCGAGCGCGTCGGCGCCTACGGCGAGCGGCTCGTCCAGGCGGACGACGACGTCGAGCAGCAGATCGCCGAGAGTCACGACGAGCATCGAGTTACGATCGTCCCATGGACGGCGAGCAGGGGCGTGGACGTCTCAGTTCGTTCGTCGTCGGCGGGCTCGTCGGAGCGTCGGCCGCGCTGGCGGCCGCGAGACGGCGTCGCCGGCGCGGCGCGGCCGGTCGCCGCACGCCGCAGGGCCTCGACGCGTTCGAAGGTGCGCCGTGCTACCACGAGGTCGTCGAGCGCGAGCGCGAAGAGCTACAGCCGTGACCGTGCCTGCAGGATCGTGTGCAGGTTCACGTCGGCGTCGTTGATGTCGAGTGAGCGGCCGACCTGCAGGACACGTTTCGCCACGACGATGTAGCGCGCGCGTGTGCGCAGCGGCTGCCGCGTCCGGATGACGAGATACGGCCCGTACACGCGACCCTCGAACTCCGCCTTCGGCTGCGGGAGGACGAACGCGATCGTCGGCCGCTGCTCGGCGTTCGTCGTCGCGCTCGCGTCGAATACCCAGATGCCGCGGCCGAGCGGCTCGCGAATGCCCTTCAGCGCGTCGGCGAACAACGCGGGATCCGCACGAGGCAGCACGTGCTTCGAGAAGGAGCGGTTCTGTTCCCACGCGCGCAGGAAGACGGGCGCGTAGCCGAGCAGCACGTCGTCTGAACGGCTCGTCGACGCCAACCACGTCGCTGCGGCGTCGCGCGCTCGGGCCTCTCCCGGAGGATCGCCGTCGAACAACTCCGGGGTCTTGGTGTGCGCCCAGCGCACGTTGCCGACCACGATCACGGCGGCCAACGCAGCGGCGACTGCGACGAACGCAGTCCCGCGGCGCGCGAGGGTCGTGAGCGGCAACGCCAGCAGGACGCTGTAGAACGGGAGCGCGAAGATCAGGTGCCGCGCCTCCGGCGATGTCGTCGAATGCAGCGTCGCGAGCATGAACGCCAGCGCGGGGACGAGGACGACACAGGCCGTCAGCACTGCGGCCGTGCGGTTCCGGCGTACGAGCAGCACGGCCCCCGCGGCCGCGAGCAGGACGAGGAATGCCGCCCACACATGGGCGTGCGACGAGAAGTCGCCGGCGACCGACCAGAAGTACCGCAGCACGGAGGTGGGGGAACCGAGCCGCCGCCCGCCGCCGCCGACGCCAACGTCGAACCGGTTCCGGAGCACGAGGTCGGCCCACCAGAAGGGAAAGCCGGCGACGGCGACGACGCCGAGCGTCGCGAACGCACGCCGTTCTCGCGCGGCGAGCACGACGTAGAGCGCCTCCGCGGCGACGAGGAGGACCGCGTAGGGATGGCTCGCCAGCACGAGCAAAAGCGCGAGCCCCCACAGCACGTAGCGCCGGGCGAGCAGCGCGAGAAGCGAGAGCACGCTCGTGAAGAGGAAGAGGCTGTACATGCGCCCGAAGATCCCGTGGAAGAGAAAGACCCAGCTGGACGCTGCGAAGGCAGCGGCGAGCACGCCTGTCGCCGGGTCCGTCAGACGCCGGCCGAGCAGGGCAATCAAGGGGACGCTGGCGACGGCCAACACCACCGAGACGAGCCGCAGCGCACTCAGGCCGCCGCCGGCGTGGACGACTGCCCACGCGAGCAGGAAGTGCAGCGGCGCCCCGCCGCGCTCGGCGATGACCGTGTGCAGGACGTCACCGAGCGAGCCCCGCCCGACGAAGAGCGCGAGGGTTTCGTCCTCATGAGGCGGCCACAGATCGACGAGCCAGAGCAGCGCTCCTGCGACGGCGAGGGTCAACGCGCCCGTCGCTGCGCGAAAGGCGTCGACCTTGAGCGTGGCGCGCTCCAAGCCGATACCGGTGCTAGCGTCTTTCACTCTCGTGCCCACGTATGAGTACAAGTGCCCGAACGGGCACGTCTTCGAAGTCTTCAAGCGCATCTCCGAGCCTGCGCCGGAGAAGTGTCCCGTCTGCGACGCTTCTCCTGTCGAGACGGTGCTGTATCCGGTCCCCGTCCACTTCCGCGGCTCCGGTTTCTACTCGACCGACTATGGCCGCGGCCGCGGCAAGAAGGAGCAGGCAAAGGACACGAGCGACACGAGCAGCAGCGAGAAAAAGCCCGACAGCAGCTCGTCCGACAAGAAGGCCGCCGAGGCCTAGAAGTTCCGGTTGCCGACGAAGCAGCCGGGCGCGAAGAGCCCACCGCCCGGCCGCGGCGGCTGCGGCGCCGACTGACCGGTCACCATCGCGATCACCGCGATGTTGTCCTCGCTGCCGACGATGTCGCCGCCCGCGGAGACGCCGCCGAGCCGGCAGTGCAGGGTGTTGCCGGAGTTGGCGCGCTTGAGCACCCAGCCGAGCTGCACGAACTGCCACGCCGACAGGTCGGTCGTCAGCGGCGCGACGAGCTTCTTCCCGTCGAACGGGAGTTTCAGGAAGGTCCCGAAGCCGAGCAGCTTGTGCATCGCGGCGTTGACGACCTGCTGCTGGCGTTCGCCGCGCTTGATGTCCGTGTCCGACGGGTCGAGCTGATTCACACGGATGCGCGAGTAGATCAGCGCCCGTTTGCCGTCCATGTGCTGGCGGCCCTTCGCGAAGCGCCAGCCCTTCCACGTCGCGCAGCGGCGCGCGTCGTAGGGGCACTCGAACTTGTCGGAGAGGATCGGGGCAGGAACCGTGATGTCGATGCCGCCGATGTTGTCGATCAGCTGCTTGAACTGGGTGAAGTCCACGATCATGACGTGGTTGATCTGCAAGGCGTTCCCGGTCAGGCCGCGGAGCGTCTCCAGGACGAGGTTCGGCCCCCCGTACTGCATCGCCGCGTTGATCTTCTGCTCCCCGTGGCCGGGGATCGCGACGCGCAGGTCGCGTGGGATCGACAGGTACGCGAGCCGGTGATGGCTCGGATCGGTGCGCAGGATCATGATCGAGTCGGAGTGGTTGTCGGCGACGCGCTGGTCGGTGTTCGCGTAGTCGCGGCCGAGCAGGAGGATCGTCGACGGGTTCGAGATCACGGCGCCGTTCTGGGGCGTGAGGATCCGCTCGATCCCGGGTGACGTCTTCGCCAACCGGTCGTTCGCCTTCGCAACGCCGCTGCGAAACGACAGATAGCCGAGGATTCCCCAGACGACGACGAGCACGAGCAGCGCGAGCAGCGCGACCCCGATGCGGCGCCTCCAGCTCCAGCGCCGGCGCGGGCGGCGCACGCGGGGCTCGCGCGGCGCGCGTCCGTTCCGGTCGGGCCTGCTCTGCGGGCGCTCGAGCGGCACGCGGCCCTTCACGCGCCCGCCTCGGTAGACGCGGTAGGGCTTCTCTCCCGTCGCCATCGAGCCAGTAGGGTAGCCGCGCGGTTTGGACGGAAAACGCGTTATCGGCGTCGACCTCGGCGGGACCAAGATCCTGGCCGGGATCGTCGACTGCGAAGGGCACGTGGAGCACCGGCGTGAGCACGCGACGCCGGTGACCTCCGAGGACGACCTGCTCGCGGGCCTCGACGCAGCGGTCGAGGAGCTCCTCGACGACCGAATCGCTGCCATCGGCTTCGGCATTCCGTCGCCGATCGACCAGCGGACGGGGCGGGCGCAGCAGGCCGTGAACATCCCCCTCGACGCCTCGATCGACTTCCGGCAGCGGATGGCCGACCGCTTCGGGCGCCCCGTCGGGATCGAGAACGACGCGAACGCCGCGACGTACGCCGAGTTCCACTACGGGGCCGGCCGTGACGCGCACACGATGGTCATGCTGACGCTCGGCACGGGCTGCGGCGGCGGCGCCGTGATCGACGGCCGGCTCTTCCGCGGCTGGGCGGAGTTCGGCCACATGGTCATCGTCTACGACGGCACTCCGTGCCAGGGCACGTGCACGGGCCGCGGACACCTCGAGCCGTATGTGACCGGCGTCGCCGCGACGAAGCTCGCGCAGGAGGAGTTCGGGCCTGCCGTCGACGCCCACCGGCTCGTGCGGCTCGCAAACGAGGGTGAGCCGCGCGCCGTCGAGATCCTCGCGGGCATCGGGCGGCACCTCGGCGCCGGCATCGGCAGCCTCGTGAACATCTTCAACCCGCAACTCGTCGTCATCGGCGGCGGCTTCGCGGCGGCGGGCGACTTCATCCTCGGCCCGGCCCATGAGATCGTCGCGCGCGAGGGTCTTGCCGGCGCGGGGGAGCGGGTGCGGATCGTGCGAGCGGAGCTCGGCACGGCGGCCGGCCTGATCGGCGCGGGGCTCGTCGCCTTCGACGCGCTCGGGTAGATGCCGCTCGCGGTCTGCGCGACCCCGATCGGCAACCTCGACGACGTCACGCTGCGCGTGCTCGAGGAGCTGCGGGCGGCGGACGTCGTCCTCTGCGAGGACACGCGACACACGCGCGTGTTACTGGAGCGGCACGGGATCTCCGGCCGGCTGCTCTCCTACCACGAGCACAACGAGGCGAAGCGGACGGCCGAGCTTCTGCCGCGGCTGCAGGCTGGCGAGCGGTTCGCGCTCGTCTCGGACGCCGGGCTGCCGGGTATCAGCGATCCAGGCGTCAGGCTGATCGCCGCGGCGCGCGACGCCGGGGTCGAGGTGACGGTTCTGCCCGGGCCCTCGGCGGTCGAGACGGCCCTCGTCGCGAGCGGGTTCGCGTCCGAGCGGTACCAGTTCGTGGGGTTTCTGCCGCGTGGTGTCAACGCCCTGCAGGCCTTCTGGGAGGAGCTCGCGCGCTGGCCGTATGCCGTTGTCGCGTTCGAGTCGCCGCGCCGGCTGCCGGCGACGCTCCGCTCGCTCGCCGACGCCGACGGCGAGCGGCAGGTCGCCGTCTGCCGCGAGCTGACGAAGAAGTTCGAGGACGTCGTCCGCGGGCACGCGCGCGAGGTCGCCGCTCGCTTCGCGGAGGCGCCGAAAGGCGAGATCACGCTCGTGCTCGGGCCACGGGCGCCGGCCGACGACACGGCGGGAGCAGTGGCGGCGGTGTCGGACCTCGTTGCGGCGGGGGTTCCCAGGCGTCGCGCCGCCGACATCGTGGCGGGTCTCACCGGCGCGTCGCGCAATGAGCTCTACCGCCGTACTTTGTAGCCAGTATTGACAACGGCGGCACCGCCTTGATACCGTCGCACGGTTCTCCAATCTGGCAACAAGGAGGCTTTCGTGATTCGGCGACTCGCTGTCTGTGCGCTGTGCGCGCTCGTGCTGCCTGCCTCTGCGCAGGCGTGGACGTGGCCCGTGAACGGGCCGGTCCTTCGTCCATTCTCGTTCGACCGCGCGCACCCGTACGCGGCCGGACAACACCGCGGTATCGACCTCGGCGCGCCGGCGGAAGCAGACGTGCGAGCGCCCGCGCAGGGCGTCGTGACGTTCGCCGGGACGGTCCCGACGGGCGGCAAGACGCTCTCGATCGAGACGCCGTACGGCTACACGGCGACACTGGTGCACCTGGGCTCGATCGCCGTGGAGCGCGGCGCGTCCGTCGCGGAGGGAGCCGTCGTCGGGACCGTCGGCCCGACCGGCGTCGCCGATCACGCCGAGCCGTACGTCTACTTCGGGCTGCGCACGACGGCGGAGGCACAGGGCTACGTCGATCCACTCACGTTCTTGCCGGCGCGGCCCGTCGTGGGCCCTCCGCCGGCGCGGCAGCCCGAGCCCGCCCCCGTCGCGGTAGCGGCGGTCGCGCCGTCACCGCCCGCTGCCGCGCCGTCCGCGCCGGCTCCTGCGCAGCCGGCGCCTGCTCCCGCGCAGCCCGCACCAAGGGCCGCTGCGTCAGCCGGGACTCCGGCCGAGCCGACCGCGGCGGCACCCGGCACGTTCGTCATCGCGCGTTCTGCTGCAGCGCCCGCGCAGGTGAAGGCGAAGCCGCGCGCGTCGAAGCCCGCGCGGAAGCTGCCCGTGTCGCACGCCGCGGCCAGGACGCGGCATGCGGCCCTGCACGCCGTGGCGCACGCGCCTGCCGCCATGCCGAAGGCGCACGCTCCCGTCCGGGAGCGCGGTTCGCGAGCCCGGCCGCTGCGAAGCGCGAAGGCCGCGCCCGCTCGCGCTATGCAACCGGAAGCCGAGCACGTGCGCGCGCCGCGCTCGCGAACGCCGTGGATCGTCGGCCTCGCGATGGTTCTCGTCACAGCGTGCGCCTGCGTGTTGCGCGCCGCGATCCGGCCCGCAGCCAGACCTATCATGGCTGGTGGTGAAGAGCTTCTACATCACGACGCCGATCTACTACGTCAACGCGACGCCGCACATCGGCAACGCGTACACGACCATCGCCGCCGACATCCTCGCGCGCCATCACAAGCAGCGAGGCGAGGCGACGTTCTTCCTGACGGGAACCGACGAGCACGCCTCCAAGGTCTATCGCGTGGCCGAGGAGCAGGGACTCGACCCGAAGGTCTACGTCGACCGCATCGCCGAGTCCTGGAAAGAGCTACCTAGGCGTGTCGACGCCGACTACGACTTCTTCATCCGCACGACCGACGAAGGCCACAAGCGCTTCGTGCAGGACTTCATCCAGCGGATCTACGACAACGGCCACATTTACCAGGACACGTACGCGGGCTGGTACTGCGTCGGCTGCGAAGAGTTCAAGAACGAGGCCGAGCTCGTCGACGGCAATTGCGCGATCCACGGAACCCCGGCCGAGTGGATCGAAGAGCGGAACTACTTCTTCCGGCTCTCGGCGTTCCAGCAGCAGCTGCTCGACCTCTACGACGAGCGCACGGACTTCGTGTTGCCGCGGTACCGCTACAACGAGGCGCGCTCCTTCATCGCCGGCGGGCTGCAGGACTTCAGCCTCAGCCGCGCCGGCCAGCCCTGGGGCGTCGGGATCCCGTGGGATCCAGAGCAGGTCGTCTACGTCTGGGTCGACGCGCTCATCAACTATTTGAGCGCGCTCACGTACGCGCGCGAGGGTGAGGACCTCCGCGGCCAGTTCTGGCCGGAGGTGCACCACCTGCTCGGCAAGGACATCCTCCGCTTCCATTGCGTCTTCTGGCCGGCGCTGCTGCTGGCCGCCGGCTACGAGGTGCCGAAGCAGCTCTTCGTGCACGGCTTCTTGCAGCTCGACGACCGGAAGATCTCGAAGTCGCTCGGCAACGTCATCGATCCGCTCGACCTCGTCGACGTGTACGGCAGCGACGCCGTCCGCTTCTGGGCGGTTCGCGCCGTGCAGTTCGGGCAGGACGGGAACGTCACGCGCGAGAGCCTGCACGACCGCTACCAGGGCGAGCTCGCGAACGACCTCGGCAACCTCGTGTCGCGGACGACGGCGATGATCGCCCGCTACCGCAACGGTCGCATTCCGCCTGCGGTGGAGCACGGCGCGCTGGCCGGGCCGATCGAGGCGGTACAGCGCGACGTGCCGAAGCAGCTCGACGTCTTCGACCTGACGGCTGCGGCCGAGACGATCTGGGTGCTCGTGCGCGCGCTCAACAAGCACGTCGAGGAGACTCGTCCATGGGATCTCGCGAAGGACGAATCGCGGGCGGCGGAGCTCGACCGCGTGCTCTACGAGCTCGCCGACGGGCTCCGGATCGCGACCGTCGCGCTGTCCGCGTACCTGCCACGTTCGGCGCCCGAGATCCTGCGCTCGCTCGGGCAGCCGGGCGATGTCTCCTGGAGCAACGTTGCCCCCGGTCGCACGGTGGAGGCGGACGGGATCGCGCCGGCCGCGCCGTTGTTCCCGCGGGTCGACGCGCCCACCGCCGCGGCGTGATCGACACCCACGCGCACCTCGATGCGCTCGACGATCCGGCGGGCGCGCTCGCGCGTGCGCGCGCGGCGGGCGTCGACAGGATCGTCGCCATCGGCTCCGGCCTCGCGTCGACGCGGGCGACGATCGCGATCGCCGACGCGGAGGAGGGCGTCGCCGTCGCCGCCGGCGTGCATCCGCATCAGGCCGTCGACGGCGAGCCGCTCGATCGCCTCCTCGACGACCGCATCGTGGCGGTCGGTGAGATCGGTCTCGACTTCTTTCGCGACTACGCCCCCCGCGACGAGCAGCGCCGCGTGTTCGCGACCCAGCTCCGGCTCGCGACGGAGCACGGAAGGCCGGTGATCGTTCACTCGCGCGCGGCCGACGAAGAGACGGCCGAGCTGCTCGCCGAGTTCGGCGGCACCGTCGTCCTGCACTGCTTCTCGTCGCCGGGCCTGCTGCCCGTCGCCCTCGAGCGCGGCTACTACGTCTCTTTCGCCGGCAACGTCACGTATCCGAAGGCCGCGGAGCTTCGCGACGCGGCGCGTGCCGTTCCCGCGGAGCGGATCCTCGCGGAGACGGACAGCCCCTATCTCGCGCCGCAGGCCGTCCGAGGGCAGCGCAACGAACCGGCGTACGTCGTCCACACGGTTGCGTCGCTCGCCGAGACGAGGGGGGAGGAGGCGGCCGACCTCGGACGCCGCATCGACGACAACGCCGCCGCGGCCTTCGGGCTCACGTGAGCGTTCGCGCGAAGAAGGAGCTCGGGCAGCACTTCCTCGTCGACGAGAACATTCTCGGCGTCATCGGCCGGCTGGCCGGGCTGGAGGAGGACGACGTCGTGCTCGAGATCGGGCCTGGCCTCGGCGTGCTCACGACCTTCCTCGCCGACCGCGTGCGGCAGGTGCATGCGGTCGAGGTCGATGCGTCGCTCGGGGCGCAGCTGCTCGAGCGTCTGGCGGGCCGGCCGAACGTCGAGCTGCGCTTCGGCGACGCGCTGCAGCTCGACCTGCGCGAGGCTGCTCCGGGCGCGACGAAGCTCGTCGCGAACCTGCCGTACAACATCGCGACGCCGCTCGTCGCCGAGAGCCTCGACGGGCTACCCGGCGTCCAGCTGTGGTGCGTCATGGTGCAGCGGGAGGTCGCGGAGCGGTTCTTCGCCGAGCCGTCGACGAAGGCGTACGGCGCCGTCTCGGTGCTGATCCAGCTCGTCGCCGAGCGAACGGGCTTTCATCCGGTGTCCCGCAACGTCTTCAGGCCGCGGCCGAACGTCGACTCGGCCGTCGTCGCTTTCCGCCGGACGGGGCTGCCGGACGACTTCGACCACGTGAAGCGAGTCGTCGAGGCCGCGTTCGCGCACCGCCGCAAGAAGCTTGCGAACTCGCTCGCGCTCGCGGGCGTCGACGCAAACGGGGTGTCCATCCCCGACGTGCGTGCCGAAGAGCTGGCGCCGTCGGAGCTCCTCGAGCTCGCCCGGAAGCTGCCGTGAAGCGTGGCCCGGCGGCCGCCAAGATCAACCTCGCTCTCGTCGTCGGGCCGCAGCGGGCCGACGGCCGGCACGAGCTCGTGAGCGTCTACCAGCGCGTGGCGCTCAGCGACCATCTCGCAGTTCGGCGCGCGCCGCGCATCCACGTCGACGGATTCGACGGTGACACCCTCGTTCGCCGCGCGCTCGAGCACGTGGCCGACGGCAGCGGCTTCCACGCGAAGATCACGAAGCGGATCCCGGTCGCTGCCGGGCTCGGAGGCGGCAGCTCCGACGCGGCCACGGCGCTCCGGCTCGCCAATGCGCTGCGGGCGGAGCCGTTGTCCGACGCCGAGCTGAACGCGGCCGCGCGCGACCTGGGGGCGGACGTGCCGTACTTCCTCGTCGACGGGCCGCAGCTCGGCGTCGCCGACGGCACCGAGCTCGCACCGCTCGACCTGCCGCAGGACTACTGGGTCGTGCTCGTCCTGCCGAGCGCTGCGGCGAAGTCGTCAACCGGCGACGTCTTCGCCGCGTTCGACGCGCGCGGCGGCGAGGCCGGCTACGAGGAGCGGCGCGCGTCGCTCCTCGCGGCGCTCGACCGGGTCAGCCGCCCGCGCGACCTCGCGGCGCTGCCGCCGAACGACCTCACGTCGTCGCCGCTGACCGCCGAGCTGCTCGAGCTCGGCGCGTTCCGCGCGGACGTCACGGGCGCCGGGCCGACCGTGTACGGCCTCTTCTTGCACGAGCAGCATGCGCGCGCTGCGCAACGCCGAATGTCCCCCAGAGGGCGGACGTGGGTCACGGCACCAGCGTGGTACCGTTGATTTGTGGCAGCAACGCAGCCGATGATCGAGGGCGGAAGCACTCGCGGCGGCCGCTGGTTGCGGGATCGCCGCCTGCGGCTCGCACTCTGGATCGCGGTGATCGAGGGCATCATCGTCGCCGCGACGCCGGACCTTTCGCGCTGGACGGTGCTCGTGATCGGCACGATCGTGCTGGCGTTCTACGTGCTCGCCGGCCGGAACATGCGCTGGGACGTGGGGCGGCACCTGTCGTGGATCGCGGCCGCGTCGCAAGCCGTCGCCATCCTCGTCGTGATCTTCTTCTTCGTCTTCGAGTGGATCGCGATCGCGGCGATCGCCGCCCTGGCGATCTTCGCGCTGATCTACCTGTTCAGCGAACACCGACAAGCCTGAGCCTCCTCGTTCGCCAAGACTTACCCTTCCGGCGGTGGGGCGTAGCCAAGTTGGTAAGGCAACGGGTTTTGGTCCCGTGATCCCAGGTTCGAATCCTGGCGCCCCAGCTCGATGAGTGACTTCGCAGCCGTGATCATGGCCGCGGGGCTCGGCACGCGGATGAAGTCCGCGACGCCGAAGCACCTGCACCCGCTGCTCGGGCGGCGGCTCGTCGACTGGGTCGTCGCGGCGGTCGAGCCGCTGGGAGCGGATCCGCTGGTCCTCGTCGTCGCGCCCGACGCGGTGCACGCGTTCGAGGGAAGGGAGGTCGCCGTCCAGGAGAAGCCGCTCGGCACCGGTGACTCGCTCCGCGCGGCGCGCACGAAGGTCGGTGACGCGCGACAGCTGCTCGTCGTGTCGGGCGACCACCCGCGGCTGAGCCCGGCGCTGCTCGAGCAGCTCTTCGAGGAGCATCGCCGCTCCGGCGTGACCGCGACGGTGCTCTCGTTCGAGCCGCCCGACCCGGGCGCGTACGGACGAATCGTCCGCGCCGACGACGGCCGCCTCCGCCAGATCGTCGAGAACGCCGACGCCGACGAGGCACAGCGCGCGATCCGCGAGGTCAACTCCTCGATCTACGTCTTCGAGGGAGACAAGCTGTGGCCCGCGCTCGAGCGGATCGAGCCCGTGAACGCGCAGGGCGAGCTCTACCTCACCGATGCGGTGCGGCTGCTCGTCGAAGGCGGGGAGGAAGTGGCGGTGTTCAAGGCGCCGGATCCTGCCGAGGTCGAAGGCGTCAACACGCGCGCCGAGCTTGCCGACGCAGGTTCGTTCCTTCGCGCGCGCGTGAACAAAGAGCACATGCTCGCCGGCGTCACCATCGTCGATCCCGGCACGACCTGGATCGAGCCCGGAGTGCAGCTCGAGGCTGACTCCACGATCCATCCGTTCACCGTCCTGCGCGGGACGACGCGCGTCGCCGCCGGCGCGGAGGTCGGGCCCCACGTCGTCGCCGTCGACGCCGAGATCGGCCCCGGCGCTCTCGTCGGTCCGTTCACGTACCTGCGGCCGGGCGCGAAGCTCGGCGCCGGCGCGAAGGCGGGGACGTTCGTCGAGATCAAGAACTCGGACATCGGCGCCGGCGCGAAGGTGCCGCACCTCTCGTACATCGGCGATGCCGAGGTGGGCGAGGACACGAACATCGCGGCCGGGAACATCACCGCGAACCTGGGTCACGACCAAGGCCGCGGGAAGTCGAAGACGAAGATCGGCCGCAACGTCAGGACCGGCATCCACAATGGCTTCGAAGCCCCGGTCGAGATCGGGGACGACGCATGGATTGCGGGCGGGACGTACATCAAAGAAGATGTCCCTCCCGAATCGCTCGCTGGGTTCCCGCCGAAGCAGATCACGAAAGAGGGCTATCTCCGTGGAAAGCGCAACGACTGAGCTGACCCGCCTGCCCGGGCTCGAGGTGGCCGAGACGAAAGCCGAGGTGAAGCCGGAGCACTGGATCGAGACCGGGCCGTCGAAGCGGCTCATGCTCTTCTCCGGCCGCTCGCACCCGGCGCTGGCGCAGAAGATCGCCGAGAAGCTCGGCATCCAGGTCGGCGACGTGTCGCTGCGCACCTTTGCGGACGGCAGCACCTATTGCCGCTACGAGGAGTCGATCCGCGGCGCCGATCTCTTCCTCGTGCAGACGACGTGTCCGCCGGTCGACCAGAACCTGATGGAGCTGCTGATCATGATCGACGCGGCGAAGCTCGCATCGGCGAAGCGCATCACCGCCGTCATGCCGCTCTACCCGTACTCGCGGCAGGACAAGAAGTCGCGTCCGCGCGAGCCGATCAGCGCGAAGCTCGTCGCCGAGATGCTGCAGACGGCGGGTGCCGACCGCGTGCTGACGATGGACCTTCACGCGGGCCAGATCCAGGGCTTCTTCGACGTGCCGGTCGACCACATGACGGCGCTGCCGATGCTGGCGCAGTACTTCCGCGACCTCGGCCTGCCGGAGGAGCTCGTCGCCGTCGCGCCGGACACCGGCCGCACCCGGCTCGCGAGCAAGTTCGCGGAGATGATCGGCGGCGACCTGGCCGTGCTGCAGAAGGACCGTCCGGCCCACAACGTCGCGCAGATCACGAACGTGATCGGCGACGTCGCCGGCAAGTGCTGCGTGATGACCGACGACATGGTCGACACTGCCGGCACGCTCGTCGCGGGCGCCGACTTCCTGAAGGAGCACGGTGCGAAGAAGGTCTACGCGTGCGCGACGCACGGGATCTTCTCGCCGCCGGCGATCGAGCGCATCGACGGCAGCTCGCTCGACAGCGTCGTCGTGACCGACACGGTCCCGATCGACCCGTTGACGAAGCCGGAACGCGTGACCGTCCTGACCGTCGCGGACATCCTCGCGGAGACGATCCACAACGTCTTCGCCGACGATTCGGTGTCCGCGATCTTCCAGGACATGAACGCGCTCTTCTGATTCCCCCGTGCCAGGCTTCAGCCTGGCACGGGCGTTCGTTTTCCGCCGTCGCTAGACTTCGCCGCCGACATGGCGGGAGAACGGATCAAGCTGCAGGTCAAGGAGCGCGAGCGCCGCGGCTCGGCCGACGCGCGCCGGCTGCGGCGCGAGGGGCTCATCCCCGGCGTCCTCTACGGGCGCGGCAAGGAGCCGCAGACGATCTGCGTGCCGGAGCGCGATCTCCGTCGCGTCCTCACCGGCCAGGGCGGGCTGCACGCGATCCTCGACGTCGTCGTCGAGGGGAAGCAGACGACGTACGCGTCGATCCTCAAGGACTACCAGCAGGACCCCCTGCGCGGCCACATCTCGCACATCGACCTGCAGGAGGTGCGGCTCGACCAGCCGATCCAGGCAAGCGTCACCGTTCAGCTCGTCGGCGAGCCCGCCGGCGCCAAGGAAGGCGGCGTCCTCTCGCAGGTTCAGCGCGAGATCAACATCGAGGCGTTGCCGATGGAGATTCCCGAGCACATCGACCTCGACGTCTCGGGCATGGCGATCGGCGACACGCTGCGCCTTGTCGATCTCCAGCCCATGGACGGCGTCACGTACCTCGACAACCCCGAGGAGACCGTCCTCGCGACCGTGACGCTGCCGACGCGCGTCGAGGAGCCGGAAGAGGTCACCGAGGAGGGCGAGGAGCTGCCCGAGGGCGAGGTTCCGCCGGAGGAGCAGCCGGAGGGCGCGGCCGAGGGTGCCGCGGAGCCTGCCGCCGACGCGGCTGCGGGCGAGCAGGGCGAGCCCGGCACCGCCGACGGCTAGATGCGCCTCCCCTGGCGTCGAGGCGACCGCGCCTCGTCGCTCGACTTGCTCGTCGTCGGTCTCGGCAACCCCGGGCGCGAGTACGCGCGGCACCGGCACAACGCGGGCTGGATGGTGCTCGACGAGTTGGCGCGCAGGCACGGCGCGTCGTGGAAGGGCAAGTTCAACGGCCAGGTCGCGGAGGTGCGGCTCGACGGCCACCGCGTCGCGCTGCTGAAGCCGGAGACGTACATGAACGAGTCGGGACGCTCGGTCGCCGCCGCCGCCCGGTTCTACAAGCTCGAGCCGGACGCGATCCTCGTCATCCACGACGAGGGCGACTTCGACCTCGGCCGTCTGCAGGCACGGAAGGGTGGCGGCCTCGCCGGGCACAACGGGCTCCGCTCGATCGCACAGCATCTGAAGACGCCTGAGTTCATGCGCCTGCGGATCGGCGTCGGCCGTCCCGGCCGCGGCGATCCACGTCCGCTCGCGGACTACGTGCTGTCGAATTTCACGCCGGACGACGATCCCGAGACACTCGTGTCACGGGCAGCCGACGCCGTCGAGACGCTCGACGCCGAGGGGCTCGAGCGCACGCAGCAACAATTCAACTGAGCCGCGTGTCAGAGCCGATCCTCCATCCCTTCGTGCGCGAGGTGCGCGAGAGCGATCGCTTCCGCGCGTTTGTCGACGCGTTCCCCGCCGCCGCCCGTGTGTCTGAGCCGGCGCTGCCGCTGCTGCTTGCCGCGCTGCACGAGCAGCTCGACCGGCCGCTCGTCCTGCTCGCGCCGGAGGATGCCGACGCGCGCGATCTCGCCGAGGGCGTCGCCTGGTTCGTCGGCGACGATCGCGTCGCCCTGCTGCCGAGCCGCGGCGTGCAGTGGGGCTCGGGTCTCGAGCCGGCACCGCATCTCGTCGGCGAGCGCGCCAGGGCGCTCGACGTCCTCGCCGCCGGCGGGCTCGTGTGTGCGTCCGCGAGCGCACTTGCGGAGGCGATGCCGGCGCAGGACGTGCGACCGCAGCCGCTCCGGATCGCTCCCGGCGAGGAGGTCAGCCTCGAGCAGTTGTCGGAGTCGCTCGCCCTCGCCGGCTACGAGCGCGTCGAGCGCGCCGACGAGCGCGGCCAGTTCGCCGTCCGCGGCGGGCTCGTCGACGTCTTCCCGACGACCGGCCGTGAGCCGTTGCGCATCGAGTTCTGGGGCGACGAGATCGAGCAGATGCGCGCGTTCTCGCCGTTCACGCAGCGCGCGCTCCACCCGGTCGACCGCGCGATCGTCTACCCGGCGGCAGAGCGCCGCGCCGACCTGATCGATCCCGAAGAGGACATGTCCGAGGGACTGTCACTGGGACCTGTCCTTCCGGGCGGGCCGGATCTCGTGTGGGAAGCGGACGAGGTCCGCGCGGTCTGGGCCGAGGAGGGGCTCGAGCCCGTGCCGCTCGAGCGCGCCGCGCGGCTCGACCAGCTGCCGGCGAACCAGCCGTTCGCCTTCGAGGCGCAGCGGCCGGCGATCGTCGCGCGCGGGCTCGCTGAGGCCGAGAACGAGCTGAACGCCTTCGTCCGCGCCGGGAACCGCGTCGTCGTCGCGTTCCCGCACCTCGGCGAGGCGCTGCGCCAGCAGAACCTCCTGCGCCGGGCCGAGTCGCGGCTCTTCGCCGACGGTGAGGAGCTTCCGCGCGAGGCCGAGCTGCTCTTCGCGGTGACGCCGGCACGCCGCGGGTTCGTGTGGCGCGACCTCGGCCTCGTCCTGCTGCCGGACACGCAGGTGTTCCGGAAGCGCCCGCCGCGCGAGCGGCGCAGCGGCGGCCGTGCGTTGCAGTCCTTCGCCGACCTGCGCACGGGCGACTACGTCGTCCACGAGGACCACGGCATCGGCAAGCTCCTCGGCTTCGAGACGAAGGAGGTCGCCGGCGTCACCCGCGACTACCTCTTCCTCGGCTTTCGCGGTGACGACCGCCTCTACGTCCCGCACGAGCAGCTCGGCAAGGTCTCGCGCTACATCGGCGCCGACAACACCGTGCCGGCGCTCTCGAAGCTCGGCGGCAAGGCGTGGGAGAACCTCAAGAACCGGGCGCGCGCCTCCGTGCGCGAGCTCGCAGGCGAGCTGCTCGCGCTGTACGCCCAGCGCCAGCAGGCCGCCGGCGTCGCCTACGACCTGCGACACGAATGGCTGGAGCGACTCGAGGCGGAGTTCCCGTACCGCGAGACGCCGGACCAGCAGGCGGCGATCGAAGCCGTGAAGGAGGACCTCGAGGCGCCGCGGCCGATGGACAGGCTCGTCTGCGGCGACGTCGGGTTCGGCAAGACCGAGGTCGCGATCCGCGCGGCCTTCGCCGTGGCCGTCAACGGCAAGCAGACGCTGATGCTCGCGCCGACGACGATCCTCGCGGAGCAGCACTGGCACACGTTCCGCTCGCGCTACCGCGACTTCCCCGTGCGCGTCGAGATGGTGTCGCGCTTCCGGCCGCCCAAGGAGGTCAAGCAGGTGCTCGCCGACTTCCAGGAGGGGAAGGTCGACGTGCTGATCGGGACCCATCGCATCCTCAGCCGCGACGTCATCCCGAAGGAGCTCGGGCTCGTGATCCTCGACGAGGAGCAGCGCTTCGGCGTCGCGCAGAAAGAGCTGCTGCGGTCGCTACGCCTCGAGGTGGATGTGCTCACGCTCAGCGCAACGCCGATCCCGCGGACGCTGCACATGTCGCTGTCGGGCCTGCGCGACATCTCGATCATCGAGACGCCGCCGGAAGGGCGGCGCCCGATCCGCACGACCGTCGGCGAGTACGACGACGAGCTCGTGAAGCTCGCGCTCGAGCGGGAGGTCGAGCGCGGCGGGCAGTCCTTCTATCTCCACAACCGCGTCGAGTCGATCGACGAGGCGGCGGAGAAGCTGCACCAGCTCGCGCCGAACTTGCGCTTCCTCGTCGCGCACGGGCAGATGCGCGAACGCGAGCTCGAGGAGAAGATGCATGCGTTCCTCCGCGGCGACGCCGACGTGCTCGTCTCGACGACGATCATCGAGTCGGGGCTCGACATCCCGCAGGCGAACACGCTCGTCGTCGAGCGTGCCGACACGCTCGGGCTCTCGCAGCTCTACCAGATCCGCGGGCGCGTCGGGCGATCCGACGTGACCGCTCACGCGTACCTGTTCTACCCAGACATGTCCGAGCTGACCCCCGAAGCGCGCGCACGCCTCGCCACGCTCGCCGACCACACCGAGCTGGGCGCAGGCTTTGCGATCGCGATGCGCGACCTCGAGATTCGCGGCGCCGGCAACCTGCTCGGCGACGAGCAGTCGGGCCATGTCGCCGCGCTCGGCTTCGAGCTCTACGTCGAGCTGCTCGCGGAGGCGGTGGCGGAGCTGTCGGGCGAGCGCCGCGTCGCGGCGAGGCCGGTCCGGGTCGACGCGCGCGTGGATGCGTACGTCCCCGCGGAGTACATCGAGTCGGAGGCGCTGAAGATCGACCTGCACCGGCGGCTGGCGCTGACCGAGGACGAGGACGAGCTGCGCGAGCTCCAGGCAGCGACGGAAGACCGCTTCGGGCCGCTGCCCGAGCCGGTCGAGAACCTGTTCCTAATCCAGGAGGCGAAGCTGAAGCTCGCCCGCGCGGGCGCGGACTACTTCGTCTTCCGCGGCGGCAAGGCGAGCGTCGGGCAGATGGTGCTGGGCTCTGCGGAGCTCCGCGACCTGCGCCGGCGGGTCGACACGGCCGTCTACTCCACGGGCAATCGTGAAATTACGTTAAGAGAAGACGGATTTCCGCAGGCGCTGCGACTTGTCGATGCTATACTGGCCGCGCGCCTGGCAGCGTGAGGAAGTCGCTGCAAATGGCGCATTTTCCATGAGACGACTTGTTCTTTTCGGCTTTGCCTCGCTCGCGCTGCTCGCCGCCGCCTGTGGCGGGACGACCTCCGCGACCCTCGGTTCCGGCGACGTTGCCGTCGTCGGCGGCCAGCAGATCTCGAAGGAGCAGTTCCGCCAGTTGATGGACCGCGCGCAGAAGAGCTATGACGCGCAGAAGCGCACGTTCCCGAAGCCGGGCTCCGCCGAGTACGAGCAGCTGAAGGGGCAGGCGATCACCTTCCTCGTCCAGCAGGCCGAGGTCGAGGAGCAGGCGAAAAAGCTCGGCATCGACATCAGCGACGACAAGGTCAACCAGGAGATCGCCCGGTACAAGAAGCAGTTCTACGGCGGCAGCGACGCGCGTTACGAGAAGGCGGTCAAGCAGCAGGGCCTGACCGACCAGCAGGCGCGCGACGCGATCCGCCAGCAGCTGATCTCACAGGCGCTGTTCAAGAAGGTCACGGGCGACGTGAAGGTCAGCGACTCCGACATCAAGGCGTACTACAACACGCACAAGACGCAGTACGTCCAGCCGCAGACGCGCGAGGTTCGGCACATCCTCGTCACGAAGAAGGCGCTCGCCGACAGCCTCTACCAGCAGCTCAAGAACGGCGGGAACTTCGCCAAGCTGGCGAAGCAGTACTCGAAAGACCCCGGCTCGGCTGCGAACGGCGGCAAGCTGACCGTCTCGAAGGGCCAGACGGTGCCACAGTTCGACAAGACGGCGTTCAGCCTCAAGACCGGCCAGATCTCGCAGCCGGTGCACACGCAGTACGGCTACCACATCATCCAGGCGCTCTCGGGCATCAAAGCCGCATCGACGACGTCGCTCGACAAGGTCAAGGCCTCGATCCGCCAGCAGCTGGAGCAGCAGAAGAAGAACGACGAGATCACGAAGTGGCTCGAGAACACGAAGAAGAGCTACTGCAGCGGGAAGATCAAGTACCAGATCGGCTACCAGCCGAACCCGGATCCCTGCGCCTCGCTGACGGCCGGCACCACCACCGGCTGAGTTGAGCCTCGCCGAGGCGCTCGTCGAGCTGCAGGATTTCGTTGAGGCCCGGGCCGCTCACTCACGTCTGACGTGAGCCTCGCCGAGGCACTCACAGACCTGCAGGAGCTGACGGAGCGGCTGCGGCGCGAGTGCCCCTGGGACCGCGAGCAGACGACGCGGACGATCGTCCCGCACACCGTCGAGGAGGCGTACGAGGTCGCCGACGCCGCGATCGGCGCCGACGACGCGAAGCTCGCGGACGAGCTCGGCGACCTGCTCTTCCAGGTCTACTTTCTCTCGCTGCTGCTGCAGGAGCGAGGCTCGAGCGACCTCGAGGAGGTCGCGCGGCTCGTCCACGACAAGCTCGTCCGTCGGCACCCGCACGTCTTCGGCGACGCGGAGGCGAAGACGGCCGGGCGCGTGCGCGAGCGCTGGGAGGAGATCAAGCGCACGCACGAGGAGCGGGAGGGGATCTTCCACGACGTCCCCGAGTCGTTGCCCGCGCTCCTGCACGCCCGCAAGGTGCAACGGCGGGCGGCCGCGATCGGCTTCGAGTATCCCGACACGGCCGGGGCGCTCGCCGATCTCGACGACGAGGTGCGCGAGCTGAAAGAGGCGCTCGCGGAGGCGGGCGAGATCGCGCCCGAGACGGAGCCGCCGCCGCACGTGTTCGAGGAGATGGGCGACGTGCTGTTCGCGGCCGTCAACGTGGCGCGGCGCCTGAACGTCGACCCCGAGCTTGCGTTGCGCACGATGACGCGCCGCTTCGTCGACCGCGTCGAGCGGGCGGAGGAGCGCGCGGCGGCAGAAGGGAAGTCGTTTGCAGAGCTCGCGCTCGAGGAGCAGGATCGGTACTTCGATCTCGCCAAGGAGGAGTTCAGGTGATCAGCGGCGTCCATGCGCGCCAGATTCTCGACTCGCGCGGCAACCCGACCATCGAGGTCGACGTCGTGCTCGAGTCCGGCGCGCGCGGCCGCGCCGCAGTTCCGTCGGGAGCCTCGACGGGGCAGTTCGAGGCAGTCGAGCTTCGCGACGGCGACAAAGCGCTGTACGGCGGCAAGAGCGTCCTGCGCGCGGTGCAGAACGTCGAGATCGAGATCGCAAAGGCGGTTCGCGGCCTCGACGAGCGGGACCAACGTACGGTCGACAGGACGCTGGTCGAGCTCGACGGCACGAGCAACAAGTCACGGCTCGGCGCGAACGCGATCCTCGGCGTGTCCCTCGCCACCGCAAAGGCCGCAGCCGCAGACGCGAACGTGTCGTTGTTCCGCTGGGTCGGCGGCGACAACGCGCACGTGCTGCCGGTGCCGATGATGAACGTCGTCAACGGCGGCGCGCACGCGCAGAACTCGCTCGACCTGCAGGAGTTCATGGTCGTCCCCGCCGGCGCGGAGTCTTTCTCGGAGGCGCTGCGCGTCGGCGTCGAGGTCTTCCACGAGCTGAAGAACGTCCTGCACGAGCGCGGCCTTGCCACGGGCGTCGGCGACGAGGGCGGCTTCGCGCCCGACCTCCCCTCGAGCGAGGCGGCGATCGAGGCGATCCTCGACGCAGCCGAACGGGCAGGTCACCGCGACCGGATTGCGATCGCCCTCGATCCGGCGGCGACCGAGCTCTACCGCGACGGCGTCTACCGCTGGGAGGGCCGCGAGGGCTCGTCGGCCGACCTCGCCGCGTACTTCGCGGGCCTCGCCGAGCGCTTCCCCCTCGTCTCGCTCGAGGACCCGCTGGCCGAGGACGACTGGGAGACCTGGCGCGCGCTGACCGAGCAGGTCGGCGAGCGGGTGCAGCTCGTCGGCGACGACATCTTCGTCACGAACCCCGAGCGGCTGGAGCGCGGGATCGACGAGCGCGTCGGCAACGCGATCCTGATCAAGGTGAACCAGATCGGGACGCTGACCGAGACGCTGGACACGATGCGCATGGCGCGTGAGGCCGGCTACGCCTGCGTGATGTCCCACCGCTCCGGAGAGACGGAGGACACGACGATCGCCGACCTCGCGGTCGCGACGAACTGCGGCCAGATCAAGACGGGCGCGCCGTCCCGGAGCGACCGCGTCGCGAAGTACAACCAGCTGCTGCGCATCGAGGAAGAGCTCGGCGAGCGTGCTACGTATCCCGGCTGGGACGCTTTCCCGCGGGCGAAGCGCTCTCTCTGACGCTCTCGGGCAATCAGGCGAG
>DATCYR010000098.1:0-48731 GCA_036526315.1 Gaiellaceae bacterium
CTCGACGGCGCGCGGCCGATCGCGAATGCGATGCGCGCGTATCCCGATTTGATCCGCGGCCCGCTCGCGGCGGACACACGGCTCATGCGCACGCTCCCGGGCTGGATCGCAAAAGGCGGAGCCGAGGGCCTCCTCTGTGCGGCCGGTGACGGCGTCGGCGTCGCGCTCAAGGCGGCCGACGGAAACGGCCGCGCGCTTGCGCCCGCGGCGGCGTTCTTCTTCGGTCAGCTCGGGCTCGACCTGAACGAGTTAAGCGTCTTACCGCTTCTGAATTCTCGCAACGAGCGGGTCGGCGAAATCCGCATCTAGCGAATTCGTTTCAACTCTGTAATATCCCGCGGGCGAGAGGGTGAGCCGGGAGGCAGCGGGTGTCCGGCTCTTTTGCGTTTAACAGGTAGATCGAGTCCCCGTCCACCTACGCAAAGCCGGGAGGTAGGCCGCCGTTGCTCACCGTCGAAATCTCCCTTCCTGAAGTCGAAGAGCTCCAGAAGCTCGTTCAGGAAGGTCTCGAGAAGGGCGTTCTCACATATGACGAGATCGCTGCAGGGCTCGACGACGTCGAGCTGACGAAAGACCAGGTCGAAGACTTCTACACCTACTTGATCGACCACGGGGTCGAGCTCCTCGAAGGCGAGACGCACAAACATCCGCCGCACGAGCAGCTCCCCGCACCTGAAGAGGAGAAGGGCCCGAAGCTCGACCTCAGTGTCGAGCCCTCACTCGACTCGCTGCGGCTCTATCTGCGCGAGATCGGGAAGGTGCCGCTGCTCACGGCCGACCAGGAGGTCTATCTCGCCAAGCGCATCGAGCGAGGCGACATGGCGGCGAAGACGCAGATGATCGAGGCGAACCTGCGCCTGGTCGTTTCGATCGCGAAGTCGTACCTCGGCCGCGGGCTGAGCTTCCTCGACCTGATCCAGGAGGGCTCTCTCGGTCTGATCCGCGCGGTCGAGAAGTTCGACTACCGCAAGGGCTACAAGTTCTCGACGTACGCGACGTGGTGGATCCGCCAGGCGGTGACCCGCGCGATCGCCGACAAGGCGCGCACCATTCGCATCCCGGTGCACATGGTCGAGAAGCTGAACAAGGTGGTGCACATCGAGCGTCAGCTCGTGCAGCGCCTGGGTCGCGAGCCGCGGCCCGACGAGATCGCCGAGGAGCTCGAGATGACGACCGAAGAGGTACGCGAGATCCTGCGCATGTCGCAGCTACCCGTCTCACTCGAGAAGCCGATCGGCGAGGAGGAGGAGTCGGAGCTCGGCGACTTCGTCGAGGACGAGTCGGCCGAGTCGCCGTTCGACACGGCGACGCTGTCGCTGCGGCGCGAGGACGTCGAGCATGCGCTGTCGGCGCTGCCGGAACGCGAGCGTCAGGTGATCGAGCTTCGCTTCGGCCTGTCCGGCACGCAGCCGTGCACGCTCGAGGAGGTCGGCCGCGCCTTCGGCGTCACGCGCGAGCGCATCCGCCAGATCGAGAACAACACGCTGAAGAAACTCGAGTCGCTGCCGGAGGCGCAGGGGCTCAAGGACTGCGTCTAGGCACCCGCGCGAAAGCTTCGCTCTCGCGCGGGTAGTTGGCACGCCGCGTCGCGGGAAGAGTGCGCGGGCGGAGCCCGCGCACTCTTTCGCTGCGGGTCGAGCGGAGAGGTCCGCGGGCCGCGGTGCTTCGGCGTCGCGGCCCGCGTGAGTCCGGCCGGAGGCTGGCTGTCGTTCGGGCGTTATCGGAAACGAACCACGGGCGCCAGCACGCTGACCGCGCGATCGCCGAGGTAGCCCTGTTTCTTGCTGCTGAAGTGCAGGCTCCACGGGCCGTTGCCGGGGACGCGGAAGTGCAGCGTCACGCGTTTCCCGGGGCGGACCTGCACGAGGCGGTCGTTGAAGCGCACCGGCGTCACCTGCGTGCCGCGAGGCATCGTGACAACGAGCGCCAGCGTGCCGGGATGCTTCGTCCAGACGGTGATCGCGCCGCGCGGTGCCAGCCACGCGTCGGGGAAGCGACCGGCGGCGAGGAGTCGTAGCCGCGGCGTCCCGTGCGGGCGGTAGAGGTCGAAGATGACGTCGCGCCGCACCCGCTGCACGCCCGTCATCTGCACCGTCGACGCGTAGGTCTGAACGAGTAGCGGCCGGCGGGCCGTCTGTCCGTCGACGAGCAGCCGGCCGTCGCTGGCGACGCGCACGAACTTCGTGTCGAACTGGTCGAGCGGCGGGCTGCCGAGCAGTAGCAGACGCGTGACCGAGGTGTTCCAGAACAGCTGCTCCCACGACTGCTCCTTGCGTGCACCCGGCGGCGCGAGCAGGTCGACGCGGCCGAGGTGGGCGTGGTCGACCCAGCGCAGATCCGGGTTCAGCGAGTGGCGCAGGCTGCTGCTGCTGAGGTGGTCGTACGACGACGCTCCGGCCGAGAGCGCGCAGCAAGCCGCCAGCGCTGCGGCGATCGCCACGGCGGCAGGGAGCTTCCTGAACGCGACCAGCGCTGCGATGCCGGACAGAGCGGCCGCGACGAGGGCGATCGCGAGCGCGCCGTTGCCGACCGAGACGATCGCCTCGAAGCGCAGGACGGCCCACAGTGTCGGGGAGTCGTCCTTGTTGTGCGCGGCCGCGTAGCCGGAGAGGGGAATGCGCGCGGCGAGCAGGAGCAGCGCCGCCGAGCAGAGCCCGACCGGGATCCGCATTGGCAGTCCGCGTTTCACGTAGAGACCGAACGCCACGGCGAGCAGCGGGACGAGGCTGAACAGGTACCGCTCCTGAAAGCGCTGCGAATCCGTGCCCGCGATCTGCGCCGCCTCGAGCAGCAGCGCACCGGCGAGCAAGAGCGTGGTGACGGCGAACGCCTGGTCGGCGCGGCGCCACGGCCGAGTCGTGGCGAGCGCCAGCCCGACGAGCGCGCCGGGCACGAGCACCCAACCGCTCGCGTACGCGAGCAGCATCGCCTCGCGCCCGACCCACTGGGCCAACGTCCCGGGGTGCACGCCGTGGTCGCCGTGCGAGTAGACGCCGAGAACCCGCTGGGAGCCGAACGTCGCGAACAGGACGGTGGGCGGCACGACGAGCAGGACGAGCGCCAGCCAGAGACGGCGGAGCGAGCGATGAACGCGGCCGCGGTCGGCGACGAGCTCGGCGCCGATCACCGCGAGCGGCACGACGGCGTACTGCACCCGCGCGAGCACGGCGAGCGCGCCCGAGAGCGCGAACCCCGCCTGCAGCCCGATGGTCGACCGCTCGACGAGGCACACGCCGAGATAGATCGTCGTGAGCACGAGCGGATACGCCAGCGGGTCGGCCAGCATGCTCGACGCGTAGACGCCGTCGGGGACGGCAACCGCAAGCGCCGCGATGCCGAGCGCGAGCCACGTCGGCAGCTCGAGGCGCTTGCTCAGCAGATAGGCCGGGATCGCGGCGAGCGAGACGAACACCGCGTGCAGCCCCTGCGTCATCCCGTACGCGCGAACCGGGTCGTGCGTCGCGAGCCAGACCGGCGTGGTCAGGAGCGGATCGAGCAGCGCGGGAAAGTGGACGCCGACGCCGCGGATCTCCGGCCGCCCGTGCTCGGCGAAGCTCCGCGCGAGCGACGGGTAGATGTACTCGTCCGGGAGGTAGTGGGGGACGGGGCGCCGTGCGGCCGCGATCAGCCGCGCGAGGAAGCTGACGGTGACGATTCCGAAGACCCAGACCCAGGCGGGAACCGCAACCCGGACCGAGCGTGAGGCGGCAGCGTCGACAGCCACGGGAGCCTCATCGGCAGCCCTCGGCTATCCCTTGAACGAGGGACACGTCCGGGGAACAGGTCCCTAGGACATCTCTACCGGCTGCGGGCGCGGTCGGCCGGGACGAACAGCTTGCAGTGCGGGCACTTGAAGCCGCGATGTCGCTCCGTCTGACCGGCGAGAAGCTCGGCGGTGAAACTCTTCTTGCAGTGCGGGCAGACGACTTCGTGCGTGCCCGGCTCGGCGGCAGGTTCGGCCATGGAGCCACGGTACCTACGGCAGGTACGTTCGGTACGCCGACAACGGTGCGCGCTCGGGCACCGGCGGGTCGGCACGTGGCGCTCCGAGGTGGATCAGGCCGAGGAAGCGCTCGCCGGCCGGCAGGCCGACCGCCTCGCGACCCCCCTTCGTCCGCAGGACCCGCGGCGTGCGCCAGTACCCCGCGAGGCCGCGCGCGTGGGCTGCGAGCAGCACGATCGAGATCGCGGCGGCCGTCGCGCAGATATCCTCCTCGTCCTGCTGAAGGTCGCCGCTCAGGACGCACGACGCGACCACGAGCGTCCGCGCCCGGTCGAGCTTCGGCGCCTCCGCGGGCCCGGCAGCGTCCTTGAGCCGCGCGAGCGTCTCCGGCCCGACGACGCGGAACCGCCAGGGGCTCGTGCGGTGGTGGTTCGGCGCCCAGCGAGCGAGCTCGAGCAGCTCGTCGAGGACCTCTTCCGGGACGGGCTGCGGGCCGAACGACTTGTGCGTGCGCCGCGTCCGCACGAGCTCGGGAAAGTCCATGCCGCAGTTTGAACAGTTGCGCCGCGTCCGCGACACTTCGGCTGGATGACCGCCGTCGTGGTTCGGTGCGAGAGCTGTGGCCAGGCCAACACGCCCGGAGCCCGGTTCTGCAGCAACTGCGGAGCGCCGCTCGGAGACAGGCCCCCACCGCAGGAGGAACGGAAGCTCGTCTCCGTCCTGTTCGTCGACCTCGTCGACTCGACGGCTCGGGCTGACAACGCGGACCCCGAGGACGTGCGCGACGTGCTGCAGGCGTATCACCGCGAGGCCAAGCGGTGCATCGAGCAGTACGGTGGAGTCGTCGAGAAGTTCATCGGCGACGCCGTGATGGCCGTCTTCGGCGCGCCGATCGCGCACGGCGACGACGCCGAGCGCGCGGTGCGTGCAGGCCTGCGCGTGCTCGACGCGGTGGCTGCGCTCGACCTCGTCGCCCGCGCTGCGGTCAACACGGGCGAGGCGATCGTCTCCGTCGACCGGGGGCGTAGCGGCGAAGCGCTGGCCACAGGCGACGTCGTCAACACCGCAGCGCGTTTGCAGAGCGCCGCCCCCCACGGCGGTCTCATCGTCGGCGCGGAGACCTTTCGCGCGACCCGGCATGCAGTCCGCTACGAGGTGCTGCCCGCGGTCGACGCGAAAGGGAAGGCCGAGGCAGTCGAGGCGTGGCTGGCCGTCGAGGCAGCGACCGCTCCGGCCGACCGTCCCCTCGGCGCGGCGCGGCTGGTCGGCCGCGACCGCGAGCTCGAGGTGCTCCGCTCCGTCTGGCGCCACGCGATGGACGAGCGGCGGCCGCACCTGGTCACGCTCGTCGGCCCGCCTGGAATCGGCAAGTCCCGTCTCTGCCGGGAGATCGTCGCGCTCGCGGCCGCGGACGGCGGTCTCATCCTGCGCGGACGCTGCCTTCCGTACGAGGAACGCCCCGGCTACCAGGCGTTCTCGCGCATCGTCCACGACCTCAGCGGCATCCTCGAGTCGGACTCGCCGGCGGCCGCGCGACCGAAGCTCGAGGCGGCGGTCGCGGAGCTGATGCCGGAGGGCGAAGCGGCCGAGACGCTGCGGCATCTGCTGCTGCTGCTCGGCCTCGCGCCCGACGACGAGGTTCCAACGGGAGCGCTCCTGATGTTCGCAGCGCGGCGCTTCATCGAGTGCGCAGCGCTCGTGCAGCCGACCGTGTTCGTCTTCGAGGACGTTCACTGGGCCGATTCCAGCGAGCTCGAGCTGCTCGGCTACCTGGCCAAGCACACCCGCGACGCCCCTGCGCTGCTCGTCGCGACGGCGCGTCCGGAGCTGCTCGACATCCAGCCGAGCTGGGGGACCGGTCTCGGCGCGCAGACGACGATGCCGCTGGAACCGTTGCCCGACGCAGACGCTCGCGCGCTCGCGGAGCAACTCGTGGTCGGGATGGATCCGGAACGGCTCGTCGACGTTGCCGGGGGGAACCCGCTGTTCCTCGAGGAGCTCGCGGCATCGATTGCCGAACGCGGCGGCGACGAGCTCCCCGTCACCGTCCGCGAGGCGATCGCCGCACGGATCGACGCACTACCCGCCGGCGCGCGGCAGGCGCTGCTGGCGGCCGCCGTCATCGGCAAGACGTTCTGGCGTGCGATCCTCGAGACCGTCGGCTCAATCGACGACGTCGACGACGCGCTCGCCGTGCTCGAGGCGCGCGACTTCGTCCGGCGCGACGCGACGAGCCAGGTCGCAGGCGACGCGCAGTTCACGTTCAAGCACATGCTCATCCGCGAGGTCGCGTACGCGACGGTGCCGCGGTCGCAACGGCGAGAGCGGCACGCCGCGGTCGCGCAGTACATCGAGGAGCGCCTCGTCGGCGAGGCGCTTGCGACGATCCTGGCGTACCACTGGCGTGAGGCCGGCGAGGGCACTCGCGCAATCCCGTATCTGCTCGCCGCCGCCGACGCGGCGCGCAGGAGCTGGGCGAGCAGCGCGGCCGTCGACCTGTACGCACGTGCGCTCGAGCTTGCCGAGGACGACGACCTTCGGCTCGCGATTCGTGTCGAACGCGGACGCGCGCTCGTCGAGCTGGACGAATACGAGGCGGCCGTCGAGGAATTGAGCGCTGTCGTCGGGAAGCTCGAAGGTGCGAAGAAGCTCGACGCCCTTCTGGGTCTCGGCCTCGCGCTCGTCTGGAGCGAGCGAGATGCGGAGGCGATAGCGACGGCCGACGAAGCGCTCGCTCTGGCCGAGGAGCTTCGCGATGACGCCGGCGTTGCGGCTGCGCTCGCTCAGAAAAGCGAGGCGCTTGCGATGCGGGGCGACGAAGGGGACCTCGACGCCGCGCTCGAGCTCGGCGACCGCGCGCTCGAGCAATGGGTTCCCGGCGCGCTGCCTTTCGAGCTCACGAATCTGCTTCACCTGCATTCGAACACCCTCGCCTGGGCCGGCCGGTACGAGCTTGCAGTCGAGTTGTCGCAACGGACGCGGGAGCTCGCGAACGATGTGCACAGTCCTGAAGCGCTGCTTCGCGCGGGCGGTCTCGAAGCACTCGCTCTCGCCGGTCTCGGCCGGCATGAAGAGGCGATAGCGACATGGGAGGAGCTGCTGCGCCTCGCCGAGGAGCTCGGTCATTCGAATCGCGTCGTGCTCAACTACTCGACCCTGGCGTATCGCGAGGTGCACGACCTCGAGGAAGCGCGTCGCCGAACAGAGGAGGCGCTCGAGCTGTCGGCGACGATGCAGTTCGGGATGCCCCGCCAGTTCGCCGGCGCGGATCTCTTGCTGACGGATCTGCTGGCAGGCGACGTTGGTGCGGCGCAAGCTGCGTGGCCCGAGCGGTGGGAAGCCGCTGAGCACGCGACCGGCTGGACGACGTGGCTGATCGTGGGGCGGCTCCTCGCAACGCGCGCGGAGATTGCCCTCGGCGCCGAGACACCAGAGACCGCGGCGGAGTTCGCCGAGCGCGCCGTGCACGTCGCGCGCCGTACGCGTCGCGCGAAGTACGAGGCGCGGTCGCTGTCGACGCTCGGACAGGCGCTCGCACGGCTGCGTCGCAACGACGATGCTCTCGCTGCTTTGCGCTCGGGCGTCGAGATCGCGGACCGAATCGTGAGCCCTTACGCGCGCTGGAATGCCCGCGCGGCCCTCGGCCGCGTTGCCTACTCGGTGGGCCGCGACGACGAGGCGGCGACGGCTTACTCCGAGGCGAAGGAGATCGTCGACGCCTTCGGCGCCACGCTGGCGCCGGAGCGTGCCGCGACGCTCGCGACCTCGCCGGTCGTGCAAGAGATCCGCTCCGCGTGAAGCTCGTTGCCGTCGGCGACGTCATGGTCGACGTCGAGACGAACCGGCTGCCGGCTCCCGGTGAGCGCGCACACGCGCACGTCGCGCTCCGTGCAGGCGGCTCCGCCGTCAACGCCGCGCTCGTCGCGCGCGAGCTCGGGGCCGACGCGCAGGTCGTCGGCCGAATCGGCGCCGACGCCGCAGGCGAGCTCGTCGTCGCGACGCTCGCGCAGCGCGACGTCGACGCTCGCCTTGCACGCGATGACGAGCTGCCGACCGGCACCGCGGTCGCGCTCGGCGAAGCGGTGGTCGCCGACCGCGGCGCGAACGCGCACCTGTCTCCGGGCGATCTGCCATCGCCGCTGCGCGGCGACGCGCTGCTCGTCTCCGGCTTCGCGCTCTTTCAGGACGGCTCGCGCGAAGCCGCGCTCGCCGCGCTCGAGGCGTTCGACGGCGAGTGGAGCGCAGTCGACCTGGCGTCGCCGCGGCTTGCGCGCGGCGACTTCGACGCGCGTGTCGTGTTCGCCACGCGCGCCGAAGCGAGAGCGGTGCCGCGGCTCGAAAGCCGCTTCGAGATCGTTTGCCTCAAGGACGACTACGGCGTCGAGCGAACGGCGCCGTTCGGCGCGGGCGACGCGTACGCGGCCGCATTTCTCGTCGCGCTCGCCGCTGGAGCGGGCGTCGAGGAGGCCAAGAGGCGCGCGACTGCGCGGGCGGCTGCGTCGGCCGCGCCGCTCACGCCCAGAGGTTGATACCGCTCTCGGTCGCGTAGCGGTCGATCTCGGCGAGCTCGTCCTCGCTCAGATCGAGGTTGTCCACCGCGGCGAGGTTCGATTCGAGCTGTTCGAGGCTGCTGACGCCGACGAGCGTCGACGTGACGCGCGCGTCGCGAAGCGTCCATGCCAGCGCAAGCTGTGCGAGCGTCTGCCCGCGCCGCTGCGCGATCTCGTTCAGCGCACGGATCTTGGCGAGGGCCTCGTCGTCGAGCATTCGGGGGGAGAGCGAGCCGTCGCGGCTCGCGCGCGAGCCTTCGGGAATGCCGTTCAGGTATTTGTTGCTGAGCATCCCCTGCGCGAGCGGTGAGAAGACGATGCAGCCGACGCCCTCGCCTCCGAGCGTGTCCAGCAGGTCGCCCTCGATCCACCGGTTCAGCATCGAATACGACGGCTGGTGGATCAGGAGCGGCGTTCCGAGCTCGCGGAGGATTTGCGCCGCTTCCGTCGTCTGCTGTGCGTCGTACGAGGAGATCCCCGCGTACAGCGCCTTGCCCTGCCGGACTGCCGTGTCGAGGGCGCCCATCGTCTCGTCGATCGGCGTTTCCGCATGGAAGCGATGCGAGTAGAAGATGTCGAGGTACTCGAGCCCCAGCCGGCGGAGGCTGTCGTCGAGGCTCGCCAGCAGGTACTTCCGCGAGCCGCCGTCCCCGTACGGTCCCGGCCACATGTCCCACCCCGCCTTCGTCGAGATGATCAACTCGTTCCGATACGGGCGGAAGTCGTCGCGCATGATCTTGCCGAACGTCTCCTCCGCGGAGCCGTACGGCGGGCCGTAGTTGTTCGCGAGGTCGAAGTGCGTGACGCCGCGGTCGAAGGCACGGCGGAGGATCTCGCGGCTCTGATCGAGCGGCACGTCGCCGCCGAAGTTCTGCCAGAGCCCGAGCGACAGCGCCGGCAGCTGCAGGCCGCTGCGGCCGCAGCGTCTGTAAGGGATCCCGTCGTACCGCTCGGATGCGGCGACGTAGGTCACAGCCACTCGTCGATCTCGACGCCTTTGGCGAGCACGGAGAAGTCTCCGTGCTCGCGGATCTGCACGGCCGCCGACACGAGGCCCGCCACGGCGACCCACGTCAGCGACCCGCCGACGCTGACGCGGCGCGCGCCGGCGTCGGCGATCTCGGCGAAGGTCAGGTTCGCGCGGGCCAGCACGTTGACCGGCTTCGACACCGCGCTGCAGACCGTCCGGATCTCGTCGAGGGTGGCCAGCCCGGGCGCATAGAGGACGTCGGCGCCCGCTGCCTCGTATGAGAGCAGGCGCTCGATCGTGTCGTCAAGGTTCGGGTTGCCGCGGATGTGGTTCTCGGCGCGCGCAGTGAGGACGAAGCGCTCCGCCGCCTCGGCGGCGGCTGCGACACGTTCCGTCGCATGCCCGACGTCGTAGAGCCGCCCGCTCGGGTCGTAGTCCTCGATCGATCCGCCGGCGGCTCCTGCCTGCGCGGCTCTCGCGACTGCGAGCGCCGCATCCTCGGGCTCCGGGCCGTAGCCGTTCTCGAGGTCGACGGAAACCGGCAGGTCGGTTGCGCGATCGACGGCGGCAGTGTGCGCGATCACCTCGTCGAGCGTGACATCGCCGTCGCGCCGCCCGAGCGTGAACGCGAACCCGGAGCTCGTGGTCGCGAGCGCCTTGAAACCGAGCCTCGCCAGCACTTTCGCCGAACCGGCGTCCCACGGGTTCGGGATGACGAACGGCTCACCGGCGTGGAGTGCGTCAAAGGACTCCGCCTTGCCCATAGGATCCAAGCTACGGTAAATACTTCATTTTGGAAAGTACGACTGCGGGAGGAACGTAATGGCGTTGCAACTTGGGGACACGGCTCCGGATTTCGAGGCCGAGACCACCGAAGGAAAGATCCACTTCCACGACTGGATCGGCGATTCGTGGGCTGTTCTGTTCTCGCATCCGAAGGACTTCACGCCCGTCTGCACCACCGAGCTCGGGTACATGGCCAAGATCAAGCCCGAGTTCGATCGGCGGAACGTCAAGATCATCGGCCTCTCCGTCGACTCGGAGAGCGACCATGCGCAGTGGGCGAAAGACATCGAGGAGACGCAGGGCGTAGCGCCCAACTACCCGCTCATCGCCGACCCGTACCTCACGGTCGCAAAGCTCTACGGCATGCTCGGCGCCGAGACCCCGGGCGGGGCGAGCGGACGCACGCCTGCCGACAACCAGACCGTTCGAAACGTCTTCGTCATCGGGCCGGACAAGAAGCTCAAGCTGATTCTCGTGTATCCGATGACGACGGGCCGGAACTTCGACGAAGTCCTGCGCGTCATCGACTCGCTGCAACTGACGGCGAAGCACAAGGTCGCGACGCCCGTGAACTGGCAGCAGGGCGAGGACGTCATCATCGCCGGCTCGGTCTCCGACGACGAAGCGAAAGAGACGTTCGGGACGTGGGAGGCACCGCGCCCGTGGCTCCGCATCGTCCCGCAGCCTGACAAAGAGAAAGTGGGGGTCTGACCCCAAGGGGTCTGACCCCGGCAGTCCGCGGCGAGCCCAGCAACCGACCGCAGCGAAAGGCTGGGGTCAGGCACCGGTCCAAGACCGGTGCCTGACCCCCGTACCTCAAGCCGTCTCGACGGCGGGCTCACCATGGGCGACCGCCGCGGGCTCGCGCAGGAGCGTCGCGCCGATGACGGCTGCCGCCGCGGCGAAGATCGCGCCGAGCAGGAACGCCACGTGGTAGCCGCCGGTCAGAGCGGCTGCCTCGCTGTGGCCGGCGTTGAGCAGCGTGCTCGTGCGTGACGCGGCGACGCTCGCGAGCACCGCGAGCCCGACGGCGCCGCCCATCATGAAGGACGTGTTGACGACGCCCGAGGCGAGACCCGCCTCCGCCGGCGCGACGTCGCCCATCGCCGCGAGCAGCACCGGGTTGAACGCCACGCCGGCGCCGAGGCCGAGCAGGATCATGCTCGGGAGCACGTCGGCGGCGTAGCTGCCGTCGACCGGCGCGCGCACGAGCAGCAGCAAGCCGGCCGAGGCGAGGAGCAGTCCCGTTGCGAGCGGCTTCCTGATCCCGTAACGAATCACGAGCTTCGCCGAGAGGCCGATCGAGAGCGCGCCCATGATCACGTTCCCGGGCAGGAATGCCAGGCCGATCTGCAGCGGGCTGTAACCGAGCACGAGCTGCAGGTAGAGCGCCGCCATGAAGAACCACGCGAACATCGCACCCGACCACAGGACGCCGACGCCGCTCGCCGTGGACAGGTTGCGCAGGCGGAAGAGGCGCAGCGGGACGAGCGGCGCGCGGACGTGGTACTCGATCGCGAGGAAGACGCCGAAGACTGCGGCGGCGACGGCGAGGACGCCGAGCGTCCGTGCCGACGTCCAGCCGTTGTGGTTGCCGTTGACGATCGCGTAGACCGCGAGCATGAGCGACGCCGTCACGGTGACCGCGCCCGCGACGTCCAGCCGTCCGCCGCTCGCCGCCGGGGCCGTGCCGGGGACGAGCCGGAACGTCAGCAGCACGACGAGAACGCCGATGGGGAAGTTGACGAGGAAGATCCAGTGCCAGCTGAGCGCGTCGGTGAGGATGCCGCCGAGCAGGACGCCGATGCTCCCGCCGCCCGAGGCCACGAAGCCGAAGATGCCCATCGCCTTGGCGCGCTCGACCGGCTCGGTGAAGAGGCCCATCATCAGCGAGAGCGACACGGCAGATGCGACCGCGCCGCCGACGCCCTGCACCGAGCGCGCGGCAACGAGGAACCACTGCGTCGTCGCGAGCCCGCAGGCAAGCGACGCCAGGGTGAAGGTGCCGATGCCGGCGATGAAGAGGCGGCGGTGCCCGAAGAGGTCGCCGAGCCTGCCCCCCAGCAGCAGGAAGCCGCCGTAGGTGAGCAGGTACGCGTTCACGACCCACGCGAGCGACGTCTCCGAGAACCCGAGATCCTCACGGATCGAGGGGAGGGCGACGCCGACGATCGTCACGTCCAGCACGATCATCAGGCTCGCCAGGCAGAGGACGTAGAGGGCCAGCCAGCGGGTTCGGGCATCCGTGGTATCACTCATGCTCTTGGCCTCCTTCGAATTCACGATCACGTCCCTCAGACCGGGCCGGTTCCGAAAACTCATCGGATGACCACCGCGGCACAGTCACCGGAGCGCGAGCGAGAGCTCGAGGCGTACCGCCGCGAGCTGACGGCGTACTGCTACCGGATGCTCGGCTCGGCGTTCGACGCCGAGGACGCCGTGCAGGAGACGATGGTCCGCGCGTGGCGCGGGCTCGACCGCTTCGAAGGCCGCTCCGCGCTGAAGTCGTGGCTGTACCGGATCGCCACCAACGTGTGCCTCGACATGCTGAGCGGCAAAGAGCGTCGGATCCGCCCGCTGGAGCTCGGCGATCCCGGCGGTCTCGACAGCCCGCTGACGACCCGGGGCGAGGCGAGCTGGCTCGAGCCGATCCCGGACGGGCAGGTCGTCGCCGACGGCGACCCCGCGCAGGTTGCCGAGGAGCGCGAGACGCTTCGGCTCGCGTTCGTCGCGGCGCTGCAGCATCTGCCGGCGCAGCAGCGTGCGGTGCTGATCTTGCGCGAGGCGCTCCGCTGGCGCGCGAACGAGGTCGCGGAACTGCTCGACACGAGCGTGGCGTCGGTCAACAGCTCGCTCCAGCGGGCCCGCGCGTCGCTCGAAGCGGTCGACATCACGCCGAGCGAGCAGCTCGACCCGCTGGACGGGGAGCAACGCGAGCTGCTCGAGCGCTACGTCAAGGCGTTCGAGGCGTACGACATGGATGCGCTCGCTGCGCTGATTCACGAGGACGCGAAGCAGTCGATGCCGCCGTACGAGCTGTGGCTGCTCGGCCGCGAAGACATCCTGCAATGGTGGTTCGGCCCCGGTATCGGCTGCAAGGGATCGAAGCTCGTCCCGACGGTCGCGAACGGGCTCCCGGCGTTCGGGCAGTACAGGCCGAGCGGGCCGGGCGGCACCTACGAGCCATGGGCGCTCCAGGTGCTCGAGCTGTCACGCGGCAGGATCGTCGGGTACACCGCGTTCCTCGATACCGAGCGCCTCTTTCCGTTGTTCGGGCTGCCGCCGACGCCGCCCGAGTAGCACCTCGTCGAGGCCCGCGAAGGCGAGCAGCTCGTTCAGCTCGGGCGGCGCGTTGACGACGCGCAGGCGCGCGCCGAGGCGCTTCGAGTTCACGCACGCGCGCGCGAGCGCGGCGACGGTCGCCAGATCCGCGCGGCGGACGTGACCGACGTCGCAGTCCACGTAGAGAAAGACTCCCGCAGCCGCGGAAACTCATCTGCGAGCGATGACTTCCCGGCGCGTGCGTCGTCTGAAGAGCAAGCGAACAGGAGGAAACTCGGATGAAGGACGGACTTGTCACGTGCCTGTGGTTCGACACGGAAGGTGAAGACGCCGCCAGGTTCTACACGTCGATCTTCCCCGGCTCGAAGCTCGGCGAGATCACGCGCTACGGCTCGGCCGGCCCGCGCGACGCCGGGACTGTCATGACGGTCGGCTTCGAGCTGATGGGTCAGGAATTCGTCGCGCTGAACGGTGGCCCCGGGTACACGTTCAACCAGGCGATCTCGTTCCAGGTCATGTGCGACAGCCAGGAGGAGGTCGACCGGTACTGGTCGCTGCTCGCGGACGGCGGTGAGGAAGGGCCGTGCGGCTGGCTGACGGACAAGTTCGGCGTGCCCTGGCAGGTCGTGCCGCGCGCGCTGCCGGCGCTGCTCCAGCAGCCCGACGCCGAGAAGGCTCAGCGCGTCATGCAGGCGATGCTCGGGATGAGGAAGATCGAGATCGCCGAGCTCGAGCGCGCAGCGGCTGCCTAGCGGCTCAGCGTGAGGATCGCGATCCCCTCGCCGACGGTGTGCACGTCGGCGAGGCGGAACTGTTTCTTGTCGGTCGTCTCGCCCCAGAGCCGCTTGCCGGTGCCGAGCGCAACGGGGAAGACCATCAACCGCAGCTCGTCCACGAGGTCTCGCTCGAGCAGCCCCTGGACGAGCTGCGCGCTCCCCGCGACGAGGATGACGCCGTCGAGCCGGTCGCGAACCTGCGCGACCTCGTCGAGGCTCCTCAAGATCGTCGAGTTGTTCCAGTCTGCGCGCTCGAGGGTCGTCGAGACCACGTACTTCGGCATCGAGTTCATCTTGTCGGCGAACCCGGCTTCGTCGGTGTAGCTCGGCCACGCTGCCGCGAAGCCCTCGTACGTGCGGCGCCCGAGCAGCTGCGCCTCCGCTTCCATCAGCTCGTCGAGCTTGAACTTGTCGCCGTCGTCGCCGCGGTCGAACTCGAACGTCCAACCGTCGTGCTCGAAGCCCTCGCCGCCGCCGGGTGCTTCGATCACGCCGTCGAGCGAGATGAACTCCGTTACGACGATACGTCCCATCGGTGCCGCGTATTCAAGCGAAGCGGTTGCCCTCGAGGTGCTGCTCGGCGAGCCACGCATTCGCGATGCGCTTCTGCGCCCGCGTCAACCACGCCTCGGCGACGAGATCGCCGAGCTCGTCGCGGTCCAGCCGTTCGAGCCCCGGGATCCGCACGAGCACCGCCGCGTAGCCGTCGAAGTGGGGCGTGGTGAAGAAGATGCCGCGCGTGTCGGCGAGCAGCAGCTCTTTGACGTCGAGATCCGGCACGCGGAACATCAGGACGTCGTCGAGGCGCTCGCCCGTCGTCGGATCGACGGCATCCTTGCGCCGACCCCGCTGACAGCAGAAGAGCTTGTCGTGGACGTAGTACTCCGGCCGGCCGTCGCTCGTGAGCTTCTTCGTCGTCTGCGGCAGCCTCGTCGCGAGCTCGTCGAGGTCGGCCATCGTCGCCACGGCGCGACTCAGCCCGGCGTCAGCGGCGCGCAGCGCGGCTCGTGCCGTTCCGCGAGCTTCAGCAACAGCGCATGGAGCTGCTCGCGCTCGGCGGCGTCGAGCGGCGCCAGGAAATCGTCCTCGAGCTCGCGTGCGAGCGTCCGGAGGCGGCGGAGCTTGCGCTTGCCGTCGGCTGTCATCTGCACGAGGTGCCGGCGGCGGTCTTCCGGGTCGCGCCTGCGGACGATGAGCCCACGCTCCTCGAGCTCGTCGAGCAGGCCGACGAGCTGCCCGCGGTCATAGCCGAGTGTGTCTGCGATCGCGCCCTGCGTCTCGTGCCCGCCTTCGTCGAGCGCGAGCAAGATCGCGTAGTGGTACGGATGGACGTTCTCGCGCTCGTACGCGCCCGTCCCGCGTTCCTTCGCAGCGAAGCCGAGCCGCTTCAGCAGGAATGTGCTCGACGCGACGAGGTCGTCGGGAAGACTTTGGCGGATCGTGGCGTTCATTGACCTTGAAAATAGAGTAGCGCGCCGAACCGTTGATCTGTTATAACGTTGAGCAGTTCAACGATTTTGGAGGTCAATACGTGAGCCCCGCAATGAATCGCCGCTGGAGCGCCCTGGCGCTCATCGTCACCGCCCAGTTCATGGTCATCCTCGATGTCGCGATCGTGAACGTCGCGCTGCCGTCGATCAAGGCCGATCTGCATTTCTCGTCGACGAACCTGCAGTGGGTGATCTCGGCATACGCGATCCTCTTCGGCGGGACGCTTCTGCTCGGCGGGCGCCTCGGCGACCTCCTGGGGCGGCGGCGCCTGTTCATGACGGGCTTGGCGCTCTTTGCGGCGAGCTCGCTCCTGTGTGGTCTCGCGTGGTCGGAGGGCTCGTTGATCGCCTTCCGCGGGCTGCAGGGGCTCGGCGGCGCGCTGCTCGCGCCGGCGGCGCTGTCGCTCTTGATGACGACGTTCGCCGAGGGCCGTGAGCGGAACCTCGCGCTCGGGATCTACGGCGCGGCGTCGGGAAGCGGTGCCGCGGTGGGCGTGCTGCTCGGCGGGGTGCTCACGTCCTACCTCAGCTGGTCGTGGATCTTCTTCATCAACGTTCCCGTGGGCGTCGCTGCGATCGCGCTGGCTCCGGTACTGCTGTCCGAGAGCCGCGCCGACGTCGCGCACCGGCACTTCGACGTCCCCGGCGCAGTGTCGATCACGGCCGGCCTGATGCTGCTCGTCTACGCCACGACGCGCGCGACGACCGACGGCTGGGGCTCGACGTCGACGCTCGCGCTGTTCGGCGGCGCCGTTGCGCTCGTGCTTGCGTTCGTGGCGATCGAGCTCCGCTCCCGCTCGCCGCTCCTGCCGCTGCGGATCTTCCGGTCGCGCACGCTGACGGGCGCGAACGTGGCGATGGCGATCGTCGGTGCGGTCGCGTTCTCGGAGTTCTTCCTGCTGACCCTGTACCTGCAAGACGTCCTCCACTACTCGGCCGTCGAGAGCGGCGTCGCGTTCAGCGCCTTCGCGCTCTCGGTCGTCGTCGTCTCGAACGTCGCGCAGGCGATCGTCGGCAGGCTTGGCGTCCGTCCGACGCTGACGCTCGGCCTGCTGCTGTCGGCGATCTCGGTTGCTGCACTCACTCGCCTCCCGGTCGACGGCCACTACTTCTGGGATCTCTTCCCGTGGTTCGTCGTCGGCGGCGCCGGCATGGGCATGTCCTTCGTTCCGGTGACCATCGCGAGCCTCACGGGCGTCGAGCGGTCGGACGCCGGTGTCGCCTCGGGGCTGATCAACACCTCACGGCAGATCGGCGGTGCCGTCGGGATCGCCGCGGTGAGCGCGATCGCCGCGACGTCGACTCGGAACTACGCCGGCACGCACTCCGCGTCGAGCCCGGCGGCCCTGGCGCACGGCTTCCAGACGGGGCTGTACGTGCTGACCGGCCTGCTCGTCGCCGGCGCTGTCGTCGCATTCACGCTCGTGCGGCCGGCGGCCGCGCGGCCGGCGCCTGCTGCGTCGCCGTCGGACGACCTGGTGCTCCGCCTGAAGGGCCTCGTCGCCGTCCGCGAGCTGCGGGAGAGCCGCGGCGCCGACGCGGACGAGCTCGACCTGTACGGGTCGGAGATCGCACGGGTGCGGGCGCAGCTGGCGGAGCTCGCAGAGGAAGCGGCCTGAGCTAAGGTCGCGGCGATGGAGGTCCGGGACAACCCGGAGGAGCTGCGCTACGAGCTCGTCGACGACGACCAGGTCGTGGGCGAGCTCCTCTATCGCCGCTACCCGGACCGGATCCTGCTCGTCCACACCGACATCCCGCCGGCGCTCGAAGGGCAAGGGCTCGGCAGCCGCCTCGTCGCGGGGGCGCTCGACGACGCGCGTGCGAAAGGATTGCGCGTCGTGCCCGTCTGCCCGTTCGTCCGGTCATACCTGCGGCGCCACCCCGAGCAGCAGGCGGCCGGCTGATGTCCGCGCAGGCGTCGCGCGGCCCCACCCGCACCTACGCCGGCGACGCGATCGAGGTGCACTGGGAAGCGCGGCTCTGTATTCACACGCAGAACTGCGTGCACGCCCTCCCGCAGGTGTTCCGCGCCGACGCGCGGCCGTGGATCCTGCTCGAGGGAGCCGATGCAGACGCGGTCGCGGCAGCGGTCGAGCGCTGCCCGACAGGAGCGCTCCACTACCGCCGTCTCGACGGCGGCGCCCAGGAGGCGGCCGCGGACGAGGTGACGGTCGAGCCGCGTCCGAACGGGCCGCTGTTCCTGCGCGGGCGCGTTCGCATCGTCGGTGACGACGGCACGCCCATCCGGGAGGACACGCGCGTCGCCCTCTGCCGCTGCGGCGGCTCGGCGAACAAGCCGTTCTGCGACGGCACGCACCGGCGCATCGGCTTCACGACCTCCTGACGATGCAGTTCGACACGAAGATCGCCGTCGTGCTGCGCGACGACCTCGCCGTCTGGCAGAAGACGAACGTCACTGCCTTCCTCGTCAGCGGCATCGCCGGCACGGTCGACGGCGTCGTCGGGGAGGCGTACCGCGATGCGTCGGGCAACGAGTACCTGCCGATGTTCGTGCAGCCGGTGCTCGTGTACGAGGCGGAGCGCCAGGCCCTGCGGCGAGCGTACGACCGCGCGCTGAGCCGCGGTGTGCGGCCGGCGATCTACACGCAGGAGCTCTTCGAGACGAACCACGACGAGGCGAATCGCGCGGCCGTTGCGGCTGTGCCCGCGGAGGAGCTCGACCTCGTCGGCCTCGCCTTCCGCGCCGAGCGGAGAGCCGTGGACAAGATCGTGGACCGCCTGCGGTTCCACCCGTAGATCTGCGAACATGTGTTCGTGCAGGAGGCGACGATCCTCCACGCGGACCTCGATTCGTTCTACGCGTCCGTCGAGCAGCGCGACGACCCGCGGTTGCGCGGGCGGCCCGTGATCGTCGGGGCGGGCGTCGTGCTGGCCGCGAGCTACGAGGCCAAGGCCTTCGGCGTGCAGACGGCGATGGGCGGGCGGACTGCCCGGCGGCTCTGCCCGCACGCCGTCGTCGTGTCGCCGCGAATGTCGGCGTACAGCGAGGCGAGCAGGGCCGTCTACCGCGTTTTCGACGACGTATCGCCGGTCGTCGAGGGACTGTCGATCGACGAGGCGTTCCTCGACGTGCGCGGCATGCGCAGGCTGGCGGGAAGCCCCGCGGAGATCGCCGTTCGCCTCCGCCGCGAGGTGCGCCGCCGCGTCGGCCTGCCGATCACCGTCGGGATCGCACGGACGAAGTTCCTCGCGAAGGTGGCCAGCGGCGTTGCCAAGCCCGACGGGCTCCTGTTCGTGCCGCCCGACCGCGAGCTGCGCTTCCTGCACCCGCTCCCCGTCGAACGCCTGTGGGGAGTCGGCAACGTCACCGCCGGCCGGCTCCACGAGCTCGGAGTCGTCACGGTCGGGCAGGTCGCACAGATGTCGGAGGGCGCGCTCGTCTCGCTCCTCGGGCGAGCCGCGGGCCGGCAGCTGCACGCCCTTGCGCACAACCGCGACCCGCGACGCGTCGCACCCGGTCGCAGGCGCCGCTCGATCGGCGCGCAGTGCGCGCTCGGGCGGCGGCGCCGCTCGCGCGAGGACGTCGACGCAGTCCTGCTCGGCCTCGTCGACCGCGTGACGCGGCGGCTGCGGACGGCACACCGCGTCGGACGCACCGTCACGCTCCGGCTTCGGTTCGACGACTTCACGCGCGCAACGCGGTCGTTCACGCTCAACGAGCCCACCGCCGAGACGCAGGCGGTCTTCGCGACCGCGCGCGCGCTCCTCGCGGCGGAGGCGTCGACGGTGCGGGAGCGTGGCCTGACCCTCGTCGGCGTGGCCGTCTCCAACCTGAGCGACGACACACCGGTTCAGCTGCCGCTGCCGTTCGAGCGCAGGTCCGAGCTCGAGCTCGATCTCGCGGTGGACGAGATCCGCACGCGCTTCGGGCTCGATGCGATCAGGCGAGCTGTCCTGCTCGGCCGCGAGGCAGGGCTTGCGATGCCGCTGCTTCCCGACTGATGGCGCCGCTCGCGGCGGTCGTCGCGGCGTCCCAGTCCGTGGCCGGCACGAGCTCTCGGTCGGTCAAGGCCGCCGCGCTCGCCGGGCTGCTGCGCTCGCTCGAGGGCGACGAGGTCGCGATCGCCACCGGCTTCCTGTCGGGCGTGCCGCGCCAGGGCCGCGTCGGCGTCGGCCACTCGACGGTCTACGCGCTCGTGGGCGAGAGCGCCCCCGTGGCGTCGCTGACGATCGGCGAGCTCGACGCCGCGATCTCCGAGCTGCAGGCGACGACCGGCAGCGGCTCGGCGGCGCGCCGTCGCGCGCTGCTCGAAGGGCTGCTCGCACGTGCGACCGCCGCAGAGGCGGACTTCATCCGCCGGCTCCTGACGGGCCAGCTCCGACAGGGCGCGCTCGCCGGGATGATGGTCGATGCGATCGCAAAGGCAGGAGACATCCCGGCCGACGTCGCGCGTCGCGCGTACATGCTGTCGGGCGACCTCACGCGCACAGCGCAGGTGGCGCTGACGGATGGCGAGCCCGGCTTGCGCGCCTTCGGCGTCGAGCTGTTCCACCCGGTGCTGCCGATGCTCGCGTCGAGTGCCGACAGCGTGGCGGACGCGCTGGCCGGATTCGAGCGCGCGTCGGTCGAGTGGAAGCTCGACGGGATCCGCATCCAGATCCACCGCCGCGGCGACGACGTGCGCGTGTACACGCGGAACCTGAACGACGTCACGCGCGACGTGTCGGGCACCGTCGATGCCGCGCTGGGGCTCGCCGCCGAGCAAGCGGTGCTCGACGGCGAGGCGCTTCGCGGCGGCACCTTCCTCTTCGACCTCCTGCACGTCGACGGCGAGGACCTGCTCGACACGCCGCTCGAACGCCGCCGCGAGCTGCTCGCGGCGCTCGCGCCCGAGCTGACGGTGCCGGGGACGTTCACCTCGAGCGTCGACGACGCGCAGCTCGTCCTCGACGATGCCCTCGCCGCAGGTAACGAGGGCGTCGTCGTCAAGGACGCCGCGTCGCTCTACGCAGCGGGCCGCCGTGGGAAAGCCTGGCGAAAGGTGAAGCCGGTGCGGACATACGACCTCGTCGTCCTCGGCGCCGAATGGGGACACGGACGCCGCGCCGGCACCCTGTCCAACCTCCACCTCGGCGCACGCGACCCTCGCAGCGGGAGCTTCGTCATGGTCGGCAAGACGTTCAAGGGCCTGACGGACGAGCTCCTGCGCTGGCAGACACGAGAGCTGCTCGCACGCGAGGTGGAGCGCCGGGGAATCGCGGTGCTCGTCCGGCCCGAGCTCGTGGTCGAGATCGCCCTCGACGGTGTCCAGTCCTCGACGCGCTACCCGGGCGGGGTCGGGCTGCGCTTCGCGCGGGTGAAGCGCTACCGCCCGGACAAGGACGCCGCGGAGGCCGACACCGTGGACGCTCTCCGCGCTCTGCTCCGGCGGGACTAGGCTTCGCTTGTGGAAGCCGGCGGGGCGCGCAACGACAAGCAGACGCCTCCGGCGCCGCGCGGGTCGTCGCCGAGAAAGCCGCCGCCGCGCTTCCCGATCAGCCGCGGCTGGATTCTCTTCGCGCTCGCGCTGCTCGCGATCAACTTCTACTTCGGCTCGCGTGCGACGCAGCCTCCGGCGCGCGTGCGCGTCCCGTACAGCCCGTTCTTCATCGACCAGGTCAACGCGAAGCACGTGAAGGAGATCACCTCGAAGGGGACGGCGATCCAGGGCACGTTCACGCAGAAGATCACGTACGGCAAGTCGAAGCCGACGACCAATTTCAAGACGGAGGTGCCGGCATTCGCCAACACCGACCAGCTGTCGGCGCTGCTGCAGAAGAACAACGTCGTCGTCAACGCGCAGCCGCTCCAGACCGGCGTCGCGTGGTGGGAGAACCTGCTGCTCGGCTTCGGCCCGACGATTCTCTTCGTGTTCCTGCTCTTCTGGCTGATGCGGCGCGCGGGGAGCGCGCAGAACCTCCTCGGGCAGTTCGGGCGTTCGCGCGCGCGCCGGTACCAGCCGTCGGGAGACCGTGTCACCTTCGCCGACGTCGCCGGCGTCGAGGAGGCGAAGGCGGAGCTCTCTGAGGTCGTCGACTTCCTGCGGCATCCGGACAAGTACAGACGCCTCGGCGGCCGGATTCCGCACGGCGTGCTCCTGTCCGGGCCGCCGGGAACGGGGAAGACGCTGCTTGCGCGCGCAGTCGCGGGCGAGGCGAACGCGCCGTTCTTCTCGATCGCCGCTTCGGAGTTCGTCGAGGCGATCGTCGGCGTCGGCGCCGCGCGCGTCCGTGACCTGTTCAAGGAGGCGAAGGAGAACGCGCCGTCGATCGTCTTCATCGACGAGCTGGACGCGATCGGCCGCTCGCGGACGTCGGGCGTCGCGGGCTTCAGCGGCGGCAACGACGAGCGCGAGCAGACGCTGAACCAGATCTTGACGGAGATGGACGGCTTCGACTCGTCGACCAGCGTGATCGTCATCGCCGCGACGAACCGGCCGGACGTGCTCGACCAGGCGCTCCTGCGCCCCGGCCGCTTCGACCGGCGCGTCGCCGTGCAGCCGCCCGACCGCGCGGGCCGCGAGGCGATCCTCAAGGTGCACACACGCAGCGTCCCGCTCTCGGACGACGTCGATCTCGGCCGGATCTCCGCGACGACACCGGGGATGGTCGGCGCCGACCTCGCCAACCTCGTCAACGAGGCGGCGCTGCTGGCGGCGCGGCGAAACCACGAGAAGGTGGAGGAATCGGACTTCACCGACTCGCTCGAGCGGATCGTCCTCGGCGCCGAGCGCCAGGTGATGATGACCGAGGACGACCGGCGGCTGACCGCGTACCACGAGGGCGGTCATGCGATCGTCGGCATGCTCACCGAGGGGGCAGACCCGGTGCGAAAGGTGTCGATCATTCCGCGGGGCGTCGCCCTCGGCGTGACGTTCGCGGCGCCCGAGAGCGACCGCTTCAACTACAGCGAGCCGGAGATCGAGGCGAAGATCAAGGTCGCGCTGGGCGGCCGCGCGGCGGAAGAGGTCGTGTTCGGCGAGATCAGCACCGGCGCCGAGTCCGACATCCAGCAGCTGACCGAGATCGCGCGCCAGATGGTGGGCCGCTGGGGGATGAGCAAGACGATCGGGCCGGTCGCCGTGATCCCACGGGACGGCTCCGGCCCGCTGTTGCCGGGCGCCGCGGACGTCTCGCCCGAGACGCAGCGGCTCGTGGACGAAGAGGTGCGGCGAGTCGTCGACGAGGCGCACCGCGACGTGATCGCGCTCCTGCGCGAGAACCGCGACAAGCTCGACGCGCTCGCGCACGCGCTGCTCGAGCACGAGACGCTCGACGAGGACGACGCGTACGCAGCCGCCGGCGTGCCGCACGATGCGAACGGGCGCGGCGACGGCTACGCGGCCGCCGCCCGATCGCGCGTGCAGCGCTAGGTGGCGCACCCGGAAGTCAAGGACGCCCTGCGGCGCACGCGGCTCGCGAACGAGCGCACGTACCTCGCGTGGCTGCGCAGCGCGCTGACGGCGTTGGCCGTTGCGATCGGCGCGGGCAAGATCGTGCCCGGCGTCGCCGATGTGGCGCCGTGGCCGTTCGAGGTGCTCGGCGCGGGCTTCGCGGTGCTCGCGCTCGTCTTCGTCGTCGGTGGCGCGCGCCGCTTCCTCCAGGTCGAGTCCGCGCTCGACGCCGACGGATACGCACCGTTGACGGGGCGTGAGGCGCTCCTCGTCGCCTCCGTTGCGAGCGTGCTCGCCATCGCGACGCTCGCGCTCGTCTTCGTGCGCTAGGCAGCCGCTTCGGCGAGCTCTTCCGAGATCCGGCGCAGCCGCGCCTCGCGCTGCGCGAACGCAGCCACGACGCGCGGGTCGAACTGCTTACCGGACTGCGCGAGGATCTCGTCCGTGGCCGCCTCCCACGCCTGTGCCGGCCGGTACGGGCGATCGGTCGTCATCGCGTCCATGGCGTCGACGAGTGCGAACACGCGCGCGGCGAGCGGGATCTCCTCGCCGGCGAGCCCGTCGGGATAGCCGGTGCCGTCCCAGTGCTCGTGATGCGAGCGCACGACCTTCAGCCCCGCGCCGCCGAGGAGCGTGACGTTCGCGAGCATCGCCTCCCCGAGCAGCGTGTGCTGCTGCATGACGACCCGCTCGGTGGCCGAGAGCGGCGCCTGTTTCTTGAGGATGGCGTCGGGGATGCCGAGCTTGCCGACGTCGTGCAGGAGAAACCCGTACTCGAGACTGGCGTCGTCGAGGAGGCGTGGATTCACGCCGCCGACGAGCTCAGTGGCGTATCGCTGGACGCGGATCGCGTGGAAGCCCGTCACGGGGTCTTTCGCCTCGAGCGCGTCCGCGAGAGCGATCACCGTCTGGCGATAGGACTGCTGCAGCAGCCGCCGCTGGCGTCGTTCGATCGCGAGCAGGCTGCTCAGGTCGCGCGCGTAGACGAGCAGCTGCTCGGCGTCGTCGCCGGGCGGCTCCACCACCGTCGTCAGCGCGGGCTCGCCGAGGCTGTCGAGCAGGCCCACGAGCTCGATCGGGCTGAACGGCTTGCGGAGGATCGCGTCCGGTGCCGCTCGCTCGATCTCCGCACGCGTCGCGTCGTGGCCCGTCAGCAGCAAGACGAACGGCGAGCCGTAGCGCGGGTTGCCCTTCAGCTCCCGGCAGAACTGGAAGCCGTCCATCCCCGGCAGCGCGACGTCGAGGATCACGATCGACGGGAGCCAGAAGCGCGCGACGTGCGCCGCTCCTTCCGCCGACGACGCCTCTTCCACGACGAACTCGTCCAGGCCGAGCGTCGTCCGCAGCAGCAACCGCAGGCCCGGATCGTCGTCGACGATCAGGATCCGCCGCCGTCCGGCCTCCCGCTGGAGCTCGGCCTCAGCCATCCCCTCTTCGCTGCGGTGTCGTCATCGGTCGAGTGGACGAAGGCCGCAGCAACGCCCACTCACACTATGGACCAAGAGTTTCGCCTGCGCCAGAGCGCAAAACGGAGTGATCACTCCGCTTTCTGCTACCGTTGCGACGTGGCTGCGACCCTCTCGACTCGAAGCGACGCCCGCCGCAACCGCGAGCGGCTCGTCGCGAGCGCGCGCGAGCTCTTCGCGCAGAACGGCATCGAGGTCTCCGTCGAAGAGATCACGCACCACGCCGGGGTGGGCATGGGGACGCTCTACCGCCACTTCCCGACGAAGGACGAGCTGATCGACGCGGTCCTCGAGGATGCGTTCGCCGAGATCATCGAGCTGGCCCAGGAGGCGGCCGCCGCCGACGACGCCTGGGACGGGCTCACGTCCTTTTTCGAGCGAATCCTCGCGCTCCACGCGGCGAATCGCGGCGTCAAGGACATCGTCGCCGCCCGCGGGCACGGCGCCCGTCGCGCCGAGGCGATGCGGTCGCGCATCCGCCCGCTGCTCGCCGGCGTGATCGAGCGCGCGCACGAGCAGGGGACGCTCCGTCGCGACTTCACCATCGACGACCTGCCGCTCGTCATCTGGACTGCCGGCCGCGTGATCGAGCTCACGGAGACGGCCGCCCCCGGTCACTGGCGACGGTATCTCGGCTTCCTCTTCGACGGCCTCCGGCCGGCGGCCGCGACCCCGCTCGCAGCACCGCCGTTGACGCGCGCGCAGCTCGTCCGCGTGCGCAAGGGGCAGCACCGATGAGCGAGCGCCTCGAGGGCCGCGCGCTGTGGACGGTGTTCGCCGCACTGATGCTCGGCATGTTCCTCGCCGCGCTCGACCAGACGATCGTCTCGACGGCCCTGCCGACGATCGTCGGCGACCTCGGCGGCCTCAATCACCTGTCATGGGTCGTCACCTCGTACCTGCTTGCGTCGACGGTCTCGACGCCGTTGTACGGGAAGCTCGGCGACATGACCGGCCGCAAGCCGATCTTCCTGGCGGCGATCCTGATCTTCCTCGCCGGCTCGATGCTCGCCGGCCTGTCGCAGACGATGGGCGAGCTGATCGGCTTTCGCGCGCTGCAAGGCATCGGCGCCGGCGGCCTGATGGTGAGCGCGCAGGCGATCATCGCGGACATCGTCCCGCCCAGGGAGCGCGGGCGGTACATGGGCTTGATCGGGTCCGTGTTCGCGGTGGCGTCGGTTGCCGGGCCGCTGCTCGGCGGTTTCCTCGTCGACAACCTGTCGTGGCGGTGGGTCTTCTACGTCAACCTGCCGATCGGCGCGCTTGCCGTGCTCATCGTCATCACCCGGCTGCACCTCCACACGCCGACGGTGCGCCACTCGATCGACTGGCTCGGGGCCGCGCTGCTGAGCGCGAGCGTCGTGTCGCTGATCCTCGTCGCGACGTGGGGCGGCAGCCAGTATGCGTGGGGCTCCTCCACGATCGTCGGCCTCGCAATCGTCGGCATCGTGCTCCTCGCGACGTTCATCTGGTCGGAGACGCGCGCGGCGGAGCCGATCCTGCCGCTGCAGCTCTTCCGGTCGAGCGTGTTCGCCGTGTCGAACGCGATGGGCTTCACGATCGGCATGGCGATGTTCGGCGCGATCGTGTTCATCCCGCTCTACCTGCAGCTCGTCTACGGCGCGAGCCCGACGAGCTCCGGCCTGCGGCTGCTGCCACTGATGGCGGGGCTGCTCGTCGCGGCGATCGCTTCCGGGCGCATCATCAGTCGCATCGGGCGCTACAAGATCTTCCCGATCGTGGGCACGATCGTGCTCGTCGTCGGCATGTTTCTGCTGTCGCGGCTCGGCGTCGGCACGGCGCCGTGGCTCGCCTCGATCTACATGCTGGTCGTCGGCGTCGGCATCGGCCTCGTCATGCAGGTGCTCGTGCTCGTCGTGCAGAACGACGTCACGCCAAAGGACATCGGTGTGGCGACGTCGACCGCGACCTTCTTCCGCTCCGTCGGAGGCTCGTTCGGGGTCGCGATCTTCGGCACGATCTTCGCAGCCCGCCTCGCCGACGAGCTCGCAAAGTTGCCCCGCAGCGTCACGGCGAAGCTCGGGAGCGGCGTCCACATCCAGCCCGAGCAGGCGAAGCACCTGCCCCCGCTCGTCCACGCCGACTTCCTGAACGCCTTCGCGCAGGCGCTGCATGGCGTCTTCCTCTGGGGCGTCGTTCTTGCCGTGATCCCGGCAGGCCTCGCCTGGCTGCTGAAGGAGGTGCCGCTGCGGACGACGGTCGGCCCCGTCGCCGAGGTCAGCAGCGAGCAGGCGGCCGCGGGGGCGACGCCGGAGGAGCGGCTACAGCCTCGAGCACCTCGTCGAGCGGGCGCGGCACGCTAGCCAGGTCGAGCTCGCCGACGAGCAGCTCGGCGTATCTGATCTTCCGGTTGCCGAGGAACACGCGAAGCTGTTGCTCGATCGTTCGCGTCCGCTGAAACGGCTGCTTCTGGAGCGTGCGGAAGGAGTGCAGCTCGCCCTGGGCCTCGATGATCTCCTGGAGCCGTCCGGCGCCGACCGCGCGGATCAGCTCGTCTTCGAGGTCCGGATCGCAGACAGAGACGTGGTCGAGCGAACGCTTGAACTCACGGGCCTCGCCGGCGTCGCAGAGGCCGACGAGCTTCGCCGGCGGCGCCGACGCGAGGAACCGCGGCAGCGCATGCGCCCCGCCGATCGCGACGACCTTGACGCCCTCGGCGTCGAGATCGCGACCGCGGCGCTCGGCGAGCTTCAGGAGCGCGACGCGGTCGCTTGCGCCTTCAACGAAGACGACGGTGGATGGCTGCTCTGGCATGGGCGAGGTACGCCGGGTCGTCGTGCAGCACGAAGCCGACGTTCCCCATCATCCCGTACGAGTCGAGCTCGAACGCGACCTGCGCGGAGTCCTCGTCCGCCGGCAGTTCGCCGGCCGCCTGTGCTTCGCGCACGAGCTCCTCGATCCGCGCAACCCAGCTGCGCTGCAGCCCGGCGATCCGGTCCTTGACGCGGCCCTCGCGCATCCCGAGCTCCGACTCGGCCGACGCGAAGAAGCAGCCGCCGGGGAAGACGCGCTCCTCGATGTAGTCGAGGAAGCGGTCGTACAGCGTGCGGAGCCGCTCGACCGGGGTCGCGGCCACCGCCGCCGGGTCGAGAACCAGGGTGGTGAGGATCTCGAGCGCGGTGTCGATCGTCTCGAGCTGGAGCTGCTCCTTCGAGCGGAAGTGTGCGTACAGGCCGCTCTTGCTCATCCCGATGTGGTCGGCGAGCGTGCCGATCGAGAGCCCGTCGAGCCCGTCGACCGTGGCCAGGCTCGCGGCCGCGCGCAGGATCTTCTGCCGGCTTCGCTCGCCGTCCGCCCGCCGCCGCCGTTCCTCTGTCGCTGCCATCTCGCTTGACAAGATAGCACGACCGTTCGTATAGTAAGAGAACGACCGGTCGTGCTAACTACCAACAGGAGGCTGAGATGAAGCTCTACGCAATCCGCAGGAACGACGGCTGGGCCTCACCCGAGGAGGTGCAGGCCACCGCGGCGAAATCGCTCCACGTCGGCGAGAACGAGATGTCGGAGGACATCCGCTGGATCCGCTCGTACGTCGTCCACGAGCCCGACGGCCGGCTCGGGACGATCTGCATCTACGAGGCGTCGAGCCCTGAGAAGATCCGCGAGCATGCATTCCGCTCGGACATGCCTGCGACGGAGATCTTCGAGGTGGCCGACACGGTCGTCGTGAGGCCCGACCCGGTTTCGACGGTGGCCGCATGACGATCCTCGATGCGATCGGCAATACGCCGCTCGTCCGCCTGACACGCTGCGCGCCGCCCAACGGCGCGCAGTTGTGGGTGAAGCTCGAGTACCGCAACCCGAGCGGCTCGCTGAAGGACCGGATGGCGCTCGCGATGATCGAGGGCGCCGAGCGCGACGGCTTGCTGAAGGAGGGCGACACGGTCGTCGAGTACACCGGTGGCAGCACCGGGCCGGCGCTCGCCCTCGTCTGCCGCGCGAAGGGCTACCGCTGCCTGATCGTGATGGCGGACTGCTTCACGGAGGAGCGCTTCCAGCTCGTCCGTGCGCTCGGCGCCGACCTCGACGTGGTGAAGTCGGTGGAGGGTCGCCCGCGTGTCACGCCGCAGGACATCCAGAACATGATTCAGCGGGCGGGGGAGCTCGCCGCGCTGCCCGGCCACTATGCAACGGACCAGTTCAAGAACCCGTATCCGATTCCGCACTATCGCGAGCAGCTCGCCACGGAGATCTGGCGGCAGACGCGCGGCCGCGTCACCGCGTTCTGTCACGGCCTCGGGACGGCGGGGTCGGTGATCGGGATCTCCGACGGCCTCAAGCCGCGCGGCGTCTACATTCAGGCGCACGAGCCGGCCGGCTCGGCCGCGATCACCGCCGGCACGTCCGGATCGTTCGCGATGCAAGGGTGGGCAGGCTTCGTGATGCCGCTCTGGGACGCGGCGAAGGTCGACAACGTCGAGGCGATCGAGGACGTCGAGGCGCTCGCGATGACGCTGCGGCTCGCACGGGAGGAGGGGATCTTCGCGGGGATCTCGACGGGCGCGAACGTCGTCGGCGCGCACCGGCTCGCGGAGCGGCTCGGCCCGGATGCCGTCATCGTCACCCTCGCCGTCGACAGCGGGTTCAAGTACATGAGCGTCCCGCCGTACGCGTAGGGAAGCAACGGGCGCCCGCGCCCGTCTTGCGAAAACAGTTGCGAAACACGGGGTTTCACTCTTCGACGCGTACGGCCGTGGCGGTCCTGGCGGCCGTCTTGCCGCTCGTCGGCCTCGTCTCGCTGCTCCTACGCCGGGAGCTCGACCCGCACTTCGAGAACTACCGCGCCCACTTCGTCGTATTCGGGTTCGTCGGCGGCCTCGCCTTCGTGCTCGGCTTCGCCGCGGGCGAAGCGGCGAACCGTCGCGGCGATGCGCGCGTGCTGCTGCTGTCGCTCGCGTTCATGGCAACCGGCGGCTTCCTCGGCCTCCATGCGCTCGGGACGCAGCAGGTGCTGTTCACGAACGAGCACCCGGGGTTCATGGTCGCGATTCCCGTCGGGCTGTTCGTCGCGGCGGCGTTCGCGGCAGCGTCGGCGTTCGTGGACGAGCGCCCGGCGTTCGGGGCGGCACTGATCCGCCACCGGACGCTGATGCGCGGCGCAGTCCTGCTGACGATGGTCGTCTGGTTCGTGTGGACGGTGCTGGACGTGCCGCCCCTTCGCGCCCGAAACGGTGAGGCCGCGACCGACCGTCTGATCCTGGTGATCGCGATCCTCGGCACGATCGTCTACGCAATCAGCGCCGCACGCTACTGGCAGATCTTCCGCGACCGCCGCAGCCTGCTCGCGGCGTCGGTGATCGCGTGCTTCCTCTTGCTGTCCGAAGCGCTGATCGGCGTCGCCGTCACGGGCGAGCGCACGTGGCACGCGAGCTGGTGGGAATGGCACGGCCTGATCGTCGCCGCGTACCTGATCATCGGCTTCGCGGCGCAGCGCGAGTGGCGTGACGAGCGCTTCCGTCAGCTCTACCTGCCGACGACGCGCGAGCGCCGGCAGCACGTCAGCGTCCTGTTCGGCGACCTCGTCGGGTTCACCGGCTTCGCGGAACGATCGTCGCCGTCGCAGGTCGCGTCGGTTCTGAACGCGTACTGGAGCGTCGCGGCGCCACTTCTCACCCGGCGCGGCGGTGTCGTGGAGAAGTTCATCGGCGACGGGATCGTGGCCGTCTTCAACAACCGCGGCGACCAGCCGGATCACGCCATCCGCGCGGCAGGTGCGGCGCTCGCGCTGCAGGACACCTTCGCCGACCTTGCGGCGCAGCACCCCGACTGGCCGCGCATGCGGGTCGGCGTCAACAGCGGCGAGGCGGTCGTACGGGAGATCGGCGGTGAAGGCCACGTCGCATATCCGCTCGTCGGCGACACGGTGAACACCGGCGCGCGCCTCGAGAGTCTTGCGCCGGCCGGTGGCGTGCTGATCGGCGCCGAGACGTACGAGCAGCTCCCGGACGGCGCGGTCGTCGAGCGGCGCAGCGGCCTGCGCGTCAAGGGCAAGGAGGACGCGCTCGAGGCGTACCTCCTGTTCGCGCTGCCGTAGCTCAGCGCGTCAGCAGGCGGTCGGTCGCGACCTGCTCGAAGCCGAGGCGGCGGTAGACGGAGAAGCCGAGCTCGCTCGCCTGCAGCCACGCGAGCTCCGCGCCGGCGTCGAAGCCGTCACGTACCGCCGCCGCCGTCACCGCCGCGCCGTACCCCCGTCCACGGTGAGCGGCCGGCGTGGCGACGTTGAAGATCCCGACCGCGTCGCCGATCGTGTAGCCGATCGCCGTTGCGACGACGTCGTCGCCGGTGCGCGCGAGGTACACGCGCACGCCGTCGGCGGCGAGCACGCGCTCGCGGTAGATCGGCTCGAAGATCCACAAGGGGGCGCCGAAGCCCGCTGCGGCGGTCTCCATCGCCAGCACCCGGTCGCCGTTTGTGGCGACAGGCGCGACGGAGCAGCCGTCGACAGCGGGCTCACTCAGGTCCGCCGTGCGCACAGCCATCGCCGGCAGCGCGAGCTCGCTGGTCAGGCCGACACGTCTCGCCTCGGTCTCACATGCGGGCGTCGTCTGGTCGCGCAGCTGGACGGAGCAGGGCACTCCGGCGGCCTCGATCTCCGCCAGAGCAGGCTCCAGCTCCGATGCGGCGGCGTCCTCCAACGGCCAGACGCCGTTGAACAACGCGAGTGGGATGTCCGGGAGGAACAGGAAGTCGTAGCCGTCGCGACGCTCGTAGCGGGCCTCGTCGAACAGCGCGTACAGGCTCGCGAACGCCGTTCGCATCGCGTCGAGCGTCCGTTCCGCATCGGTCACTCGACGACTATGATGCAGCCGCGCCCGTCGGTCTACCAAGGAGCGAGATGCGCACTGCGTTCATCCCGATGAAGAGGACTTCAGTGACCTACTTGGAGGGTATGACGCGTGCTTCGCAGAACGCTGAACTTGGGGATCGTTGCGCATGTAGACGCCGGTAAGACGACTCTCACCGAGCGGCTGCTGCATGCGGCCGGCGTGATCGACGAGGTCGGCAGCGTCGACAAGGGGACGACGCAAACCGACTTCCTGCCGCTCGAGCAGCAGCGCGGCATCACGATCCGTGCCGCCGTCGTCTCGTTCGAGCTCGACGATCTGACCGTCAACCTGATAGACACGCCCGGCCATCCGGACTTCATCGCGGAGGTCGAGCGCGTGCTGGGCGTCCTCGACGGCGCCGTCCTCGTCGTCTGCGGCGTCGAGGGCGTTCAGCCGCAGACGCGCGTGCTGATGCGCGCGCTGCGGCGGCTGCGCATCCCGACGCTGATCTTCGTCAACAAGCTCGACCGGGCAGGCGCCGACTTCGACCGTGTGGTGCACGACATTGCCGAGCGGCTCACGCCGGCGGTCGTCGTGCCCGGTGGCGACATCGAGACGCTCGTGGAGAACGACGACGAGCTCCTGGCCGCATATGTCGACGGCGACGTGGCGCCCGAGCAAGCGCACGCCGCGCTCGCCGAGCAGTCGCGGCGGGCGCTCGTGTATCCCGTGTTCCGTGGCTCGGCCGTCCGTGGTGACGGCGTCGACGAGCTGAGCGCTGCGCTCGGCGAGCTCCTGCCGGCGGCGGCCGGCGATGCCGACGGCCCGCTGTCGGCGACCGCGTTCAAGATCGAGCGAGGCTCCGAGGGCGAGAAGGTCGCGTACCTCCGGCTCTTCTCCGGAACGCTGCGCACGCGCGAGGCGATCGACGAGCAGAAGGTCACGGCGCTCGCGGTGTTCGAGCGCGGCGGTTCGGTCCCGCGGCAGAGCGTCGGCGCCCGCCAGATCGCAAAGGTGTGGGGACTGCGTGAGCTGCGGGTCGGCGACACGCTCGGCGAGCCGCCGCCGCGAATGCCGCGGCGCGAGTTCGCGCCGCCGACGCTGCAGTCGGTCGTGGCGCCGCGTGATCCCGCCGACGCCCGCCGCCTGCGGCTTGCGCTCGCGCAGCTCGCCGAACAGGACCCGCTGATCGACGTCCACGACGACGCGGGGCGCGAGCTCACGGTCTCCCTCTACGGCGAGGTGCAGAAAGAGGTGATCGAGGCGACGCTGGCGCAGGACTTCGGTGTCGACGTCGTCTTTCACGAGACGACCCCGATCTGCGTCGAGCGTCCGGTCCGGAGTGGGGAGGCGCTCGAGGTGCTCCACGCCGAGACGAACCCGTACAACGCGACCATCGGACTGCGGATCGATCCGGCGCCCGACGACTTCGGGCTCGAGTTCCGGCTCGACGTCGACACGCGGAACGTGCCGCTCTACGTCTACAAGACGCGCGACAGCTTTCGCGAGCAGATGGAGCGGTATGTCAGCGCTGCGCTGCGTCGCGGATTGTGCGGCTGGCACGTGGTCGACTGTGTGGTGACGATGACGCAGTGCGCGTACAGCGTCGCGGACGGCCCGCCGTCGCTCCGCGGGCCGACGAGCACCGCGGCGGACTTCCGCAAGCTGACACCGCTCGTCCTCGCGCAGGCGCTCGCGCGTGCGGGCACAGTCGTCTGCGAGCCCGTCGTACGGCTCGGGCTCGAGGTGCCGACGCGATCCGTCGGCGCAGTGCTGCCCGCGCTCGCACGGCTGCGGGCTGCGGTCGAGACGCCGGTGCCGCGCGGCGAGCTGTCGACGATCGAGGCGCTACTGCCGGTCACCCGCGCGGACGAGCTCCAGCGGCAGCTCGCGGGGCTGACGGGAGGCGAGGGAGTCGCGGAGTCGACGTTTGCCGGCTACATGCCGGAGCCTGCGCCTAGCCGTTGTCGTCGTTCGCGGCGGCTGTTGCGGCGGCTTCCTCCGCCGTCAGCCGGATGACCTGCTCGCAGCCGTGGAGGCGCACCGGGTCGTGCACGATCACGTACGCGACGTCGTAGCCCGGTCCGCAGTTCAGGATGTCGGGCTGGTTGTCGTTCGCGAGCGCGTGCAGGATGTCGTTTCCGTTGCCCCCGTACTGCACGTCCGCGCCGGCTCCGACCCACAACACGTCGTTGCCGTCGCCGCCGTAGAGGACGTCGTTCCCCGGCCCGCCGCGGACGACGTCGTTGCCGCGGCCGGCATAGACGACGTCGTTGCCCTCGTGCGCCCGCACGATGTCGTTGCCCGCTCGCGCGTAGACGAGGTCCGGGCCGTTCGTTCCGTTGAGCGTGTCCGAGCCTGGCGTCCCGTGGATGAGATCGAGACTGGATGCCGCCGCGGCCGTTGCGAACACGAGGAGCGCGACGACGGCGGGGATGATGAGCTTCGCCTTCAAGATGAGCCTCCGGGTCGAAGGTCGCTGACGGGCTCGTTATCCCAGCCGCGTATGTGAACGGCTTGAGCGCTACGTAAGCGCGTGTAAAACGTCCGGCTGCGGCAGCCGGATCGTGAACTCGGTTCCGCACGTGGAGCTCGCGACGTCGACGTCGCCGCCCATCGCGACCGCGAGCTCGCGCACGATTGCGAGCCCGAGGCCCGTGCCGACTGCGCGGCGCCCGTCGTAGCGGCGATAGAGGAAGAAGCGGTCGAACGCACGGGGCAGCTCGTCGGGCGCGAGGCCAGGTCCTGTGTCCCGCACGCTCAGCTTCCCGGGTGCCGTCGCAACGGTGATGCTGCCGCCTGCCGGCGTGCAGCGCAGCGCGTTCTCGACGAGGTTCGATACCGCCTGCAGGAGCCGGTCACGGTCCGCGAGCGCGGGCGCACGGTCGTCCGACGGCTCGACGTCCAGCGTCACGCTCAGATCGCGTGCGCGCGCAGCGTGTCGAAGCGCGACTTCCGCGGCGACGTCGTCGAGGTCGATGGGCTCGGGATGGATGTCGAACCGGCGCTGGTCGAGCCGCGCGAGGTTGAGCAGATCCAGGATGAGGCGCTCGAGCCGCGCGGCTTCGGTGTGGACGACGCGCGCCGCGGCGGCCGGCGCCAGCACGCCGTCGTCCAGCGCTTCGGAGTAGGCGCGAATGGCCGTGAGCGGGGTCTTCAGCTCGTGGCTCACGGACAGAAGGAACGAGCGCTCGGCGGTGCGGGCACGAGCAAGCTCGGCCGCCATCGCGTTGAACGACGCCGCGAGGTCCCTGAGCTCGCGCGAGCCGTGGAGCGGCAGCTCGCCCGGGTCTTCGCCGCGCGCGAGCCGGCCGGACGCCCGCGCGACGAGCTGGACGGGACGCGCGATGCTCCGCGCGAGGAACGCTGCAAGCATGACGGCGACGATGCAGCCGAGCGCACCCGCGGCCAGGAACGCGAGCCAGAACGGCTCGCTCTCGGCCTGCACGGAGCTCGCGGTGCGCAACAGGACGACGACGTCGCGGCCGCTCGGCTTCGTGGCGTACAGGTATCTCCGGCCGTTGATCGTGATCCGCCCGTTCGGTGCCGCAGGCAGCAGCAGTCGCGCCTGCTTGGCCGGCAGGATCGAGAGGCGCTCGTCCTGCGTCTCGAGGAAGCGGCCGAACGAGCCGGCCGGCGGATGGACGTCCTCGCGCGCGAGCAGAGCAACCTGGCGCCGCAGCCCGTTGAACGCGGCATGCTCGAGCGACCGTCGCACGAAATACGCGGCGACGAGGAGCGACAACGAGACGGCGGCCAACACGGCAACGCCGATCGCGAGGCGCAGGCGTCCCTGGAGCGAGCTCATACGGGTGCGTCGAGCAAGCGGTAGCCGACGCCGCGCACCGTCTGGATCAGGTCGGGGCGGCCGAGCTTCTTCCGCAGCTGCGCGACGTGGACGTCGACGGTGCGCGTTCCGCCGGCGAATGACAAGCCCCAGACCCGCTCGAGCAGGCGGTCGCGCTTCACGACGTGCCCGGCGCTCCGCGCGAGCTCTGCCAGGAGCTCGAACTCCAGCGTGCGCAGTTCTACCGACACGCCCTCAACCGTGACGGTGCGGCCGCGGAGGTCGATCCGCAGGTCCCCGACCGAGACGACGCCGCCGGCGCCGGGCTCTGTGCGCCGCAGAACCGCGCGGGTGCGTGCGACGAGCTCACGCGGCGAGAACGGCTTCGTCAGGTAGTCGTCGGCTCCGAGCTCCAGGCCGACGATGCGATCGATCTCGTCGTCACGGGCGGTGAGGATGAGGATCGGCACGTTGCCGCCGTCCCGCAGGCGCCGGCAGAGCTCCAGCCCGTCCACGTCGGGGAGGCCGAGGTCGAGCACGACGAATCGCGGCTCGTGACGCGTGACGGCCTCGATCCCGTCTGCGCCAGTGCACTCGCGGATCACGTCGAATCCCGCTTGCTCGAGGTACGTCCCGACGATCGCGCCGATCGCCTCGTCGTCCTCGATCACGACGGCGACGCCGCTCACGGGCGGACTGCTTCGATCGCCGTCGCGACGCGGCCGAGGTGGTCGACGGTGACGACGTCGCCGCGGCGGAGGCGGCGTAGCCGGACGCTCCGTCCGTTGAGCGTGACCAGCGTCGCTGCGTTGACCCGGAACACGGCGCGAGTGCCGTCGAGCTCGCGAATCGCGAAGCGCGGCGGCTGCACCTGGACGAGAAGGCCGCGGTCCACCTTCGCGACGGCGCCGCGGGCCACGCCCGCCGACACGAAGGCGGCGCAGAGCAGCACCAGCCAGAGCCGTCGCATGACGCGGATCGTGGCCGACCCGGGTCAGCGCGGCATGTGGTCTTTGTTAGGCGAACGTAAAACGCCCGCGTCAGTCGATCCTGACGACCAGCTTTCCCTGAACGTGGCCTTCGCCCATCGTCGCGAGCGCAGCCGGGACATCGGCGAGGGAGTACACGCGGTCGATCGCCGGCGCGAGCTTGGCGGCCTCGATCAGCTCCCGGAGGAACTGGAGGTCCGGGCGGTTCGGCTTGCAGACGAAGAACTTCAGGTTTCGCCGGAACAGCCACGCCGCGACAAACGTGCGCGCGAGCCGCGGGAGCGGCCCGGTCAGGCGGTTCCCGGTCGGCATGCCGATGACCACGAGCGTCCCTGTCGGGAAGAGGACGCGCCGGTTGTCCCGCCACGAGCGGTTGCCCGCGATGTCGACGATGAGGTCGGCTCGCTCGCCGCTTCGGGTGTAGTCCTGGCGGCTGTAGTCGATCACGTGGTCGGCGCCCAGCGTCTGGGCGCGCTCGACGTTTCGGGTGCTGCACACGGCCGTCACATGCGCGGCGCCGAGCGCCTTCGCGAGCTGAACGGCGTAGATGCCGACGCTTCCCGACGCGCCGTTGACGAGCACTCGCTGGCCGGGCTCGAGCCGGCCGTGGTCGCGGATCGCCTGCAGCGCAGTCAGCGCACCGACCGGAACCGCCGCGGCCTCCTCGAACGAGAGGTTCGCCGGCTTGCGCGCAACCGCCGTCTTCGCCGCGACGTACTCGGCGAATGCGCCCGTTCGCACGCCGTACACGTCGTCCCCCGGCTCGACGTCGGTCACGTCCTTGCCGACGGCCTCCGCGATCCCGGCGAAGTCGCCGCCGAGCCGTTCCTCCTTCGGCCGCCGGAAGCCGCCGATCATCGGTCGCATGAGGACTCCGGGACCGCCGACCGCGTAGTAGTCGCCGCGGTTGACCGACGCTGCGCGAACGCGGACGAGGACCTCGTCGTCTGCCGGCTCCGGCTTCGGCAACTCGACCAGCTCGACCACGTCGCCCGGCCGTCCCCACCGCCTGCGCACTACCGCGTGCATCGCCATCGTCGCCATCGCTCCCTCCCATACGGTGTAAGCTTATGGCGTAAGGTAAACGTACAGCGTAAGCTTGTCAAGCCGTGGCGACGAGAGCGCGCAACCGGAAGCCCCTGACGAAGGAACGCGTCCTCGAGCAGGCGATTGCGCTCGCGGACAAGGACGGCATCGACGGCCTCAGCATGCGGAAGCTCGGGCAGGCGCTCGGGGTCGAGGCGATGTCGCTCTACAACTATGTCGCGAACAAGGGCGAGCTCGTCTCGGCGATGGTCGACCGCGTGATCGAGCAGTTCGAGCTCCCCGAGGACGAGCCTCGCTGGGACCGTGCGATTCGCCGCTGCGCCATCGCCGCGCACGACCTGTTGATCGAGCATCCATGGGCGTGTGGCCTCGGGCTGGTGCCGAGCGAGATCGGCGTCGTCGGCGGCCCGCGCATCCGGTACATGGAGTGGCTGCTGCGCCGGCTCCGCGAGGCCGGCTTCTCCCCGGAGCTCACGTATTCCGCCTACCACACGCTCGACAGCCACATCTTCGGCTTCACGTTGTGGCAGCTCGGGCACGTGGAGGCCGCAAACCGGCTTACCCCGCCTGACGGCCGGAGCGTCGAGGAGTGGGCGACGCAGTTCATCGAGCAGATGCGGCCGGGGTATCCGTATCTCGCCGAGCACGCCGACCAGCACATGGTCGCCGGCGCACGCGACGGCCGCAACGAGTTCGAGTTCGGGCTCGATCTGATCCTCGACGGGCTGCGGAAGCGCAAGCGTTCCTCTTGAGCCTTCCGAATTCTTAGCCGGCGTTCACGCTCGTCTTAGAACCGCATGCTCAGATCTCGTCATGAGGACAATCCCGCACTTCCAGGAGCTCGACGACCTCGTCCTGCACCTCAAGGGTCTCGTCCTCGTCCGCGACGTCCGCAGGCGCGCAGGCGCGGACGGGGATGAGCTCGCGATGTACAACGACGAGATCCGCCGGGTCCGCGAGCAGCTCGCACTGCACGTCAAGACCGCGACGTAGGACTTCGACTCAGCCGCTCTTCTGCTGCTCGTCGTCAGGCCCGTCCGGCAGCGCTTCCTCGCGTTCGCCTTCGTCGTCGCCGTAGCCCCTGTGCTCCTGCTCGCGCAGGAGCTCCGACTCGTGTCGGTGCCGCGCGTCGCCGGTGTCGTGTTCGCTCATCACCCTCCTCTCCCCGTCGATCGGCCGCTCGCTAAACCAGCTCGGCGAACGCGCGGCGGAAGACCTCGAACGGCTGCGCGCCGAGGACGATCAGCCGCCGGTCGAGCAGAAACGCCGGGATGGCGTTGATCCCGATCGACTGCGCCTGCCGCGTCGAAGCCTCGACGTCGTCGAGGTAGGCCGACGGATCGGCGATCACGCGTTCGACCTCGTCTCCGTCGAGCCCGACGTCCGCTGCCAGCCGCCGCAGCTCGTCCGGCTCGCCGATGTTCGTCGCCTCGGACCAGTACGCATCCATCAGCCGATCGTGAAACGGCTCGTGCAGTCCGTGCTCGCGCGCGAGCTCGCTGAGACGCAGCGCGAGGCGCGTGTTCGGGACGACCGGCGGGCGCTTGTACTCGAGGCTCGCGTCGGCGAAGCGGGCGTGCAGCGGGTCTGCCGGGCCGGTGCCGATGCCGTAGCGGCGGTGCAGCTCGGCCAGCGGGATGCCTTCCGGCGGGTACTCCGGATGCAGGTCGAAGGGAAGCCAGAGGACGTCGGCGTCGAACTCGCGCCGTGCGCGCTCGGCCGTCTGCTGGCCGAGCCGGCAGAAGGGTCAGATGTAGTCGCTCCAGACGATGATCGAGTGCTCCGCCACCTCGACCGAAATGTACGTTTCGGCCGTGGCGGATGAGCAGGTGCTCGACGTCGCGGGGCAGTCGATCACGATCACGAGCCCCGACAAGGTCTTCTTCTCCGAGCGCGAGGAGACGAAGGTCGACCTCGTCCGCTACTACCTCGGCGTCGCCGAGCCGTTGCTCCGGGCCGTCGGCGGGCGCCCGACGCTGATGCAGCGCTTCCCGCACGGCGCGGAGGGCAGCTCGTTCTTCCAGAAACGCGTCCCCGCCAGCGCGCCGGACTGGCTGCAGACGACGATCGTCAGCACGCCGAACGGCACGACGGCGCGCGCGCTCGTCCTCGCGGACATGGCGCACGTCCTCTGGGCCGTCAATCTCGCGTGTCTCGGCTTCCATGTCTGGCCGTATCTCGCCGAGCGGCCGGAGGTCGCCGACGAGCTCCGGCTCGATCTCGATCCCCAGCCGGGCGTCGGCTTGGACGAGGTACGCGCCGCGGCAGCCGAGCTGCGCGGCCTGCTCGACGAGTTCGGGATGCTCGGGTTTCCGAAGACGACGGGGAACCGCGGCCTGCACGTGTACGTCCGGCTCGAGCCGCGCTGGGACTCCTACCAGGTGCGGGCGGCGGCCGTCGCAGCCGCACGCGAGCTGGAGCGCCGCCGGCCGGACCTGTTGACTGCCGCCTGGTGGAAGGAGGAGCGGGGACGACGCGTGTTCCTCGACTACAACCAGAACGCGCCGCACAAGACGGTCTTCGGGCCGTGGTCGGTGCGGGCGCGACCAGGGGCGCAGGTCTCGACGCCGCTGTCGTGGGACGAGGTCGCGACGATTCACCCGGACGAGCTGACGATCGCGAGCGTCCCGGCGCGCACCGATCCATGGGCGGCGATGAGCGCGTCGCCACAGTCGCTCGAACCGCTGCTCGAGCTGCACGAGCGCGACCGTGCAGCCGGGTTGCTGGACGCGCCGTGGCCGCCGGTGTACCCGAAGCAACCGGACGAGCCGCCGCGCGTCGCGCCGAGCCGGGCGCGGAGCAACCCGCGCGGGCTAGATTGAGCACATGACAGAGAAAGCGCTACTCGCCGGCGGCTGTTTCTGGGGGATGCAGGATCTCTTCCGGCGCCAGCCCGGCGTCATCGCGACGAGAGTCGGCTACAGCGGCGGGGACGTGCCGCACGCGACGTATCGCAACCACGGCACGCACGCCGAGGCGATCGAGATCGTCTTCGATCCCGAGCAGACGTCGTATCGCAACCTGCTCGAGTTCTTCTTCCGCGTCCACGACCCGACGACGGTCAACCGGCAGGGAAACGACATCGGGACGAGCTACCGCTCTGCGATCTTCTTCGAGGACGACGAGCAGCGTCGTATCGCCGAGGAGACGATCGCCGACGTCGAGGCCTCCGGCCGCTGGCCCGGCAGGGTCGTCACGGAGGTTGCGCCCGCGGGGCCGTTCTGGGAGGCCGAGCCCGAGCATCAGGACTACCTCCAGAAGTACCCGCACGGCTACACGTGCCACTTCATCCGTCCGGACTGGGTTCTTCCGGAACGGGCGGCTACGAAGGCGTAGTCACGATCAGGATGTCGAGGAGCCGCACGGCGCTGACCTCGTAGTCGCGCCGCGCGAGCTCCCGCACGGTCGCACGGAGCGCACGGCGGTTGCCGTCGAGGTCGCGTTTGTAGCCCCGGACGAGCGCCAGCCCGCGCTCTGCGAAGGGCGTCTTCTGGCCGGGATCGTCGTCCACCAGATACGCCTGCACGATGCTGTCCAGCATCGGGATCAGCGCCGGCCGCTTGCGATGCAGCGCCTTCGTCGTCTTCGAGAAGCCGACACCGTGGATGCCGGCGAACGCGTCGAAGAGCTGCCGCAAACCGCACCACGGGACGTCCTTCGCGGCGCGCGCGAGCGACGCGCCGGGCTCGATCGCGCGGAGCGCCCGCTCGATCACACGCCGCCGCGAGAGCACCTCTTCGATCTGAACCGCCGAGATCCGCGCGCCCTGGCGGTTCGCCAGCCGCAGGTCGGGCTCGCCGAACACCGTCGGGCCGCTCGGGTCGGTCTCGTCACGCCCGTAGGTGTCGAGGAAGTCGAGCGCAACCTCGAAGGGATGCTCGATTGCGACGCCGTTCCGCAGGGAAATGGTCACGACGACCGATGAGTTTGCCGCCGCGGTCGAGTCCCAGCTCCCACAACATCGAAGCGAAGGAGGTCACACATGCCTGAGGTAAAGACCGGAACGCGGGAGGAGTGGCAGGCCGCGCGCGACGAGCTCGCGAGGCTCGAGGCCGAGCAGGCGCAGCGAAGCCAGGAGGTCGAGCGGAAGCGCCGCGAGCTGCCCTGGGTGCCGGTGGAGAAGGAGTACGTGTTCGACACCGAGAACGGCAAGCAGACGCTCGCCGAGCTGTTCGACGGCCGCTCCCAGCTCCTCGCCTACAACATCATGTTCGGGCCCGAGTACGCCAAGGGCGCGTGTCCCGGCTGTTCGGGTCTCGCCGACTGCCTCGACGGGCCGCTCGTCCACCTGCAGCACCGCGACGTGACGCTCCTCTGCTTCTCGCGGGCACCGATCGAGCGGCTCGTCGCCTACAAGGAGCGAATGGGCTGGCAGTTCCCGTACGTCTCCACGTACAACACCGACTTTGCGTTCGACTTCGGGCTCGCCATGAGCCCCGAGCAGGCGAAGCAGGTGCCTCAGGTGCGCGAGCTCGTCGAGAATCCGCCCGACTGGCTCGCGGAGTGGTCGGGCCAGGTCGGCGCCAAGCTCGAGGACGGGCTGCGCGAGGGCCCCGGCTGGATCGCGTTCGCGCGCGAGAACGGCACCGTCTACCACACCTACACGGTGATGGCGCCCGACCCGTTCGTCGCCCCGTACTTCGACTTCCTGCTGGCCCGCACGCCGATCGCGCCGCCCGAGGAGCCGCGCGCGTGGCGGAAGGACGAGTATCCGGACACGTAGCCCTACGTCTCGGCCTGGCTGCGAGCGCCGCTGCGGTGCGGCCGCGGCAGCATCGTCTTCATCTGCTTCCAGCCGAACGCCCAGAGCATGACTGCGATGCCGAGGACGACGTTCCAGAGGGTGATCACGGAGTCCTGCGTGATCGAGAACGCGGCGACGCTCCGGCTCGACGCGTAGTGGCGAAGGGTCGCGATGTCGAGCGCCTGCGTCTGTCCGACGCCGCCGGGCGTGATCGCGAACAGCTGCGAGAGCATGTGCGAGGACGCGACGAGAAACACGGTGTAGAAAGTGACGGGGATGTCGAAAGCAGCCATGAAGACGATGTTCACCCCGATGCGGCAGCAGTACGAAGCGGTCGAGGGCAGCGCGACGTCGCGCGCGTAGCGGCCCCAGTCGCCGAAGATGCTCGCGCCTCGTCTGGCCTTGTGCCACTCCGCCACGAGCCGTGGCTTCAGGCGCGGCCACAGGAAGTAGAAGACGAGTCCGGCGGCGGCGAGCAACACGGGCACGACCCACGGGCGTGACGCGAGAAAGCTGCCTGTCTCGTTCGACGGCGAGCCTTTCGAGACCGTGTGCGGTTGCGCCACGGCCGTCACGACGACGATGACGACGCTGACGGCGAGGAAGAAGAGCGATTCCACGACGGTCGCCACCGTCAGGCCCGAGACGGTCGACCCGGGGACCGTCGTGCGCAGGATCGCGATCATCGCCGCCGTGCCGCCCTGCGCCGGGAGGACTGCGTTGATCGCCGTGCCCCCCTGCGACGCGCCCCACGCCGTTCGGAAACGCACGCCGCTCTTCGGATACGAGGCGCGGAGGATGTTCCGCCACACGAGCCCGATGAACGCCGATTCGCACGTCTTGAGCGCGAGCGCCAGCACCAGCAGGTAAGGCGAGAGGTCGCCCATCCGCTCGACGACGTGGACGACCCACTGCCATGCGTTCCCGAGCGCGGAAGCAGCGAGCAGCATCGGCCGAGTATCTGCCTGCCGCCTGGCAGCCGCGAGCGGGAGCGTGGCAGCGGGTTGGCAGCGGCCGGCGCGATGGTGTCCGAGTCAACCGGTCTTCGAAGAGAAGGAGGAGCAATGGCAGAGAACGTCGTCATCGTCCGCTTCGACGAAGCGAGCAAGTCGTATCAGGCACTGAGCGTGCTGAAGGACTGCGATGCGGAAGGTCGCATCGAGCTCGAGTCCGCCGCCGTCGTCGAGCGGCTGCAGGACGGGGAGCTCAAGATCCAGGACAGCGCCGACAACGTCGGCCTCGAGAACACCGCGGGCGGGTCGCTGATCGGGATGCTCGTGGGCGTCCTCGGCGGGCCGGTCGGAGTGCTGGTCGGGTGGGGCGCCGGCGCGATCATGGGCGGCGCGTTCGACCTCGACCGGATGGAGACCTCCGACGAGGCCCTGACGGTGCTCGGCAAGGCGATTCCGCCGGAGACGACCGCTGTCATCGCGAGCGTCGACGAGCCGGTGGTCGAGGTCATCGACGCCGAGATGTACAAGCTCGGCGGCGAGGTCACCCGCCGGTCCGTGAGCGACGTGCTGGCCGAGCTCGCGGCGGCGGAGGAGGCTGCCGACGCGGCTGCGCGCGCGGCCCGGCACGAGCTGCGCGAGAAGCGCAAGGCCGAGGTGCACGCGAACGTCGACGAGCACGTGGGACAGCTGAAGGAGAAGCTCCACGTCTCCTGAGCCGACGCCCCCGTCACGTCGCCGAAACCCGCCCCCGGCGGGTTTCGGCGTCTCAGGCCCGTGCGACCCGGACGCGGAGCGCCCCGGGCCGCGCGCCGAAGCGGAGCGGCGGCGTGAGCTCGACGGCTTCGCCGTCGATGCCGGCGTCGACCGCAGCTGGAGCTGCCACCTCGACGCTCGTCGCGGTCCACGCCCGGCCCGGCGGTTCGTCCGCTCGTGGCCGTTCGAGGACGACGATGCCGAGGCGGCCGCTCTCGAGCGTCAGCCGCCTGCCGGTGAAAAACGGGCGGTCGAGCGCGTAGGGGTTGTTCGAGACCAGGACGACTGCGGGATCGCGGTATCCGCGGCCGCCGTCGTCCGTGAGCTGCAGGTCGCTCGCGGCTCCGCTCGGACCGAGGACCTCCGCCGCCGTCTGCAGCAGCGTGCGGGCCTTCGCTTCGCGGTATCCCGACTGCCGAACGGCGTCACCGTAGATCCCGAGCGAGACGTTGTTGAGGAAGACGCGGCCGTTCACCTCGCCCACGTCGATTCGGCGCTCGAACGCGTTGCCGAACGCGTCGAGCGAGCCGACGATGTCGTGGCGGTCGACACCGAGGTCGAGCGCGAAGTGGTTCCGCGTACCCGCTGGGACACACACGAACGGCAGCTCGTGCGCGATCGCGACGGTCGCGACAACGGCAAGTGAGCCGTCGCCGCCGGCCATGCCGAATGCGTCCGCGCCGTCCGCCGCCGCTGCTCGCGCGAGCGCCGTCAGGCTGTCGCCGGCTCCGAGCAGCACGACCTCGATCCCGCGCGACCGCGCTTCCGTGGCGAGCGCCGCTCGCTCGGCCTTGCCGCCGCCCGACCTCGGGTTGACGAAGAGCACCGGCCGCCGCGGTGGCTCGACAGGTCGCGCGTCGGGCGCCATCGAGGGGATGTTGCCGCTCCGCCGTGCGTCGTCGTGGCAGCGACGTGAGAAAATCGGTGCAGGAGCAAGGGCAGCGTGCAGAAACTGCTGGAGATCCGGGTTCTCGGGCCGTTCGAGGCGCTCGCCGGCGGAACGGCGGCGGACGTGGGCGGCTCGAAACGGCAGGCGCTGCTCGCGATGCTGGCGCTCTGGAACGGCCGGCTCGTCGGCGTCGACATGTTGATCGACGGCCTGTGGGGCGAGGATCTGCCCGCGGCGCCCCGGAACGCGCTGCAGCATCACGTCGCTCGCCTCCGCGCATCGCTCGGCGACGAGGCGATCGCCGGCTCGGCCGACGGCTATGCGCTGCAGGGTGCAGTCGTCGATGCGGCGGAGTTCGAGGCGCTGCTGGCCGAGACGCACGCCGCGTCGCGTGCGGGCGACGTCGAGACGGCGGCCGACGCCGTTGCCGCCGCGCTGTCGCTCTGGCGGGGGCCGGCACTTCATGGCCTGACAGAGACCGCGTGGTTCAGCGCCGAGGCACGACGCCTCGAGACGCTGCGTGTCGACGCGCTCGAGGAGCAGTTCGAGGCGGCGCTTGCGCTCGGCGAACATCGGGACCTCGTGCCCGCCCTCCAGGCGGTGCTCGAGGAGAACCCGTTCCGCGAGCGGGTCTGGGGACAATTGATGCTCGCGCTCTACCGGGGCGGCCGTCAGGCGGATGCGCTCGAGGCCTTTCAGGACGCCCGGCGTGTGCTGGCAGACGAGCTCGGGCTCGAGCCGGGGCCGGATCTCCGCCGGCTCCAGGAGGCGATCCTCGCGCACGACCCGGCGATCGCCCCCGTGCCGGTCGCGCGCCGGCGGCGCGGCAACCTGCCGGCCCCCTCGACGTCGTTCGTCGGCCGCGATCACGAGCTCGCCGAGGTCGCCGGTCTGCTGCGCGAGCACCGCCTGGTGACCCTGATCGGCCCGCCGGGGGCGGGCAAGAGCAGGCTTGCCGTCGAGACGGCACGGTCGCTTGCAGGCGAGCTCCCGGACGGCACCTGGCTTGTCGATTTCGGACGAGTGGACGCAGCCGCCGGCGCGGTACGGCTGCTCGCGAACGTCGTCGACGCGCGGGGCACCGACCCGCTCGCGCGTGTGACTTCACGTCTCAGGGCCGCAACGGCGCTCGTCGTGCTCGACGCGTGCGAGCATGTGCTCGAGGAGGCGGCTCGGATCGCGGCGACGGTGCTCGCGGAGTGCGCCGACGTGAGGATCCTGGCGACAAGTCGCGAGGCCCTCCATCTCGCCGGCGAGGTTCGGGTCGCCGTCGGTCCGTTGGGGCCGGCGGCCGTTGAGCTTTTCGTCGACCGTGCACGCGCGGCGCGGCCGGGCTTCGTCGCGGACGGCGACGACCGGGCGCTCGCCGAGGAGATCGCGCGGCGAGTGGACGGGCTTCCGCTCGCGATCGAGCTCGCGGCCGCGCGCGTCAACGTGCTGGGGCTGGCGGAGGTGGCGTCGATGCTCGAGCGCCGCGGCGCGTTTCTGCGCGACAGCCCGGAGCTCGATCCCGGCCGTACGGCGCTGCAGGCGCTCGTCGAGTGGAGCTACGACGTCTTGGACGCGGATGAGAAGACGCTCCTCCAGCACCTGGCCGTCCATCGCGGCGGTGCGTCGCTCTCCTCGCTCGCCGCCGTCGCCGCGGCGGACGGGCTGAACGAGGCGATGGTCGCCTATCTGACCGGGGCGCTCGCGGACAAGTCGATCGTGTCGACGTCGTTCGTCGGCGGCACGGCGCGGTACGACATGCTCGACACGGTTCGCGAGTACGTGCTTGGACGGCTCGCCGAGGCCGGCACACTCCAAGCCATCCGCCGTGCCCATGCGGAGCACTTCGCGTCGGTCGCCGACGAGGCGCGAGTCGAGCTGCGCGGCCCCGAATGGCTCGCGTGGCAGAAACGCTTGCAGCTGGAGAACGACAACCTCTGGTCGGCGCTCGCCTACGCGAGGGACGCCCCCGACTCCCACGTTGCCGCGCGGCTCGGCACGATCGGGTGGTACTTCGCCCTCGCCGACCGCGTCTCGGAAGGGCGTCGCTTCGTCGAGCGCGCACTGGCCACGGCCGATGACGGCGAGCCGTTGGAGCTGCGCGTCGCGGCGCACGCCGAACTGTGCTACCTCGCCGCCGAGGAGTTCGACCTCGACGCCGCCATCGCCGCCGGCGAGGAAGCGCTGTCCCTGGCCGACGGTGAGGACATGCCGCGGCAGCTCGGTCTCGCGCAGTTGACGCTGGCGCTGGCGCTGGCGCAGTTCGGCGACGGAGCCCGCGCCGACACGCTCGCGCAGGCCGCCACGGCGACGTTCGAGGCGTCTGTGGACGACTGGGGTGTCGCAGCGAGCAGCCTCGTCAGAGCGGCGGGTGCCGCCCGCGCAGGCGACGTCGGCACGGTCGCGGCAATGGCAGCCGCGGTCGCCGGCAGCTCCGACGCGATCGGCTACGACGCGTTTCGCGTCGCGGGCCTACTGCTCGAGGCATGGGTCGCGGAGCAGCGCGGCGAGCCCGCGGCCGCGGTCGCCGCGTGGCGGCGTGCCGTCGAGCTCTCCAGGCGCATCGATTTCGGCGATCACGCGGCTTTCGCCCTCGCGGCCCTCGGCTCGCAAGCGCTGGCCGCCGGCGATCTGAGCGAGGCAGAGGAGCTCGAGCGCCAGGCGGTCGCGCTCGCGGAGTCTGCGCAGGCGCCGTGGGTGGCCGCCCGCGCGCGCGTCGAGCTCGGGCGCGTCGCCGCGGCGGCCGGCGACGCGGTGACGGCGGCGCGGCTGTACGCCGAGGTCCTCTCCTGGGCCGAAGGCGCGCGGCCGCACCAGGCCCGCGAGAGCCTGTTCGCCGCCCTCGCCGAAAGCCCCGTCGCGGCGGCGCTCGAGGCGCGGGCACAGCTCGCTCCGGCCTGACTGGCAGAGGCGGGCACGCGGCTGGCAGAGCGTTGGCAGCGCCGGCGGAGAACCTGCGTCTCGTCGTTCGAACCGAAAGGAGCGAGGAAATGAACCTCGAGGCACAACTGCAGGACGGCGAGCAGCTGCTCGCCAACATCTGGAAGGCGGCCGCAGTCCGCGGCGTTCTGGCGATCGCGTTTGCCGTCGTCATCCTCGTGTGGCCCAACATCGGGCTCACCGCGTTGCTCGCGCTCTTCGGCGCGTTCGCCCTGCTCTCCGGTCTTTCGACCATCGTCGGAGCCTTCAGGCTCCCGGTGCACGGCGGCCGCAGGGCGTGGCTCGTGGTCGACGGCCTGCTCGGAGTCGCCGTTGGAGTCGTCGTGTTCGTGTGGCCCCACCTGTCGGCGCTGGGTTTGCTCTACGCCGTCGGCGCGTGGGCGATCGCGCTCGGCATCTTCGAGCTCTCGCTCGCGTTCGCGCTGCCGCTCGGCGGCAGTCGCGCGTTGCTCGTCGTGCTCGGCGGGCTGCTCTCGATCGCGTTCGGCGTGATCATGTTCGCGCATCCGGGGGCAGGTGCTGTGGCGCTGCTCGCACTGATCGCAGCGTTCGCGATGGTGACGGGCATCATGCAGATCGCGTTCGCCGTGGAGCTTCGGCGTGTCGCCGTCGACGTGCGAAGCCGCCTCCAGCCGCGCGCGACCGTGGAGCCGCTCACGCAGAGCTGAGGAGGGACCCGAGATGCAGACGATCGCTTCCACCCTGGTGACGGCTCTCGTGACGATGAGCGCCGCGATGCTGATGATCCATGCAGGGATCGCAAAGCGCAGGCTCGCCTGGCGTGCGCGAGGGACGAATCGCAATCCGCAGCGGCGGCGCTGATGCCCGCGACGCGGAGGCCGGTGCGGCGCATTTTGCGCCGCACCGGCCTCGTCCGCTCGCTCTTACGCGTTTCAGGGCTCCCGTCGCTGGAGCCTGTTGCCGTCGGGCCGGAGGCGGAAGAGGTGCTACCCAAGATCGCGCGCGCGTCGAGGTGGGCGACGGAGCGGCGATCGGGAGGCGCCGCTGCCGAACGTCGACTTCCTGCGCCGGCTGACCCAACGGAGGCCGCTCCTCCTACGGCTCGGCGCGCAGCGACATCGAGACGCTGGAGCCGGTCCGCCTCTCGAACGACACGACCGAGTTCGGCAACCGGCAGACCGTGTACGCGAGCAACGACCCGGTCTGGCCCATCTACTTCGCGATGCTCCGCCGCG
>DATCYR010000099.1:0-37202 GCA_036526315.1 Gaiellaceae bacterium
GATCGCCCTCGTCCACTGGTCGAAAGGGTTCTTCAACGGTGCCGGCGGCTACGAGTTCAACCTCGTCCTCTTGGCCGTCGCGCTTTCGGTCGCCGGCACCGGCCCGGGGCGGTTCTCGCTCGACCAGGCGATCGGCTGGGGCGACAACATCAGCGGCGGGTGGTGGATGCTCGGCGTCGCCGTGGCCGCCGTCGCGCTGACGGTGCTGACGCTGAGCGTCCTGCGCCGTCGCGAGCGCCTGCAGACCGCAGCCGCCTAATCGCCGCTCGAACGAAAAGGGCCTCGCGACGCGAGGCCCTTGCATCGGGGTGCCCAGATTTGAACTGGGGACCTCTCCGACCCGAACGGAGCGCGCTACCAGGCTGCGCCACACCCCGCGAGCGGCACACAGAGTAGCCGGTTTCGTCGCAAACGGGTCACACTTTTCCGGCTACGTTGCCGTGACCGACAACAGGAGGATCGAAGGGATGAACACCGTCATTCTCACAGGCAACCTGGCGAGCGACGTCGAGCTGCGCGAGTTCGGAGAGGACAAGCGTCTCGCCACATTCCGGCTGGCGGTCGACCGCCCGTCCAAGACGGACGAGGCCGACTTCTTCCGGGTCGCCGCCTGGGATCAGCAAGCGCAGCTTTGCGCCGACTACCTGGCGAAGGGGCGAAAGATCGGGATCGAAGGCCGGCTCCGCTATCGCACCTGGGAGGACGGTGACGAGAAGCGCAGCACCGTCGAGGTCGTCGCGCACCGAATCGAGTTCCTCGGCGGCCCGAGGTCGGCGGAGTCAGAGGGAGGCGAGGTGGTGCCGTTCGAGGCCGCTGTCGCCTGAGGCACCGCTTGCGGTGCCGCCGGAGAGGCCGCGGGGCTTTGCCCGGGCGGCCGACCAACGCCGGACGCTTGGCTGGTAGCCGCCTGTGCGCTCACGCGCAGTCGCCTAGAAACGTCTCGATCGCGTCGGCGCATGCCTCCGGGCGCTCGCCGATCAGGAGATGGCCGCAGCCGGGAATGACACGCAGCCGGGCGTGCAGGCGGCGCGTGTACTCGAACGCATCGCGAAGGGGTAGCTGGACGTCGTCCGCGCCCCAGAGGATGAGCGCCGGGCACCTGATCGCCTCGAGCTCCTGACGCGGGTCGTCGCGCTGCAGCGCCTGCCACGCGCCGTTGACGTCCGTGTGGAGCAGCTGGCCGGCGAGGAAGCCTTCGACTGCCTCGTCCGTCAGCCCGATCGGGTCGGCAACCGAGACGAACCCGAAAACCAGACGGCGCAGGAGCGCCGAGCGACTGACGAGCGCCCTGTGGCGCGCGACGATCCTGCCCGGGCGGACGACGGTGAAGATCGACAGGAGCTCGCGGCCCCAGGCACTACCGGTGCTCAAGCCCGCGCCCGCCGCCAGCACGAGCGCCTGCACGGCGTCGGGCCGACGCAGCGCGAGCCGGAGGACGACCAGGCCGCCGAGCGAGTGCCCGACGACGGGCGCCGGGAGCATCCGCTCCCGCTCCGCGACCGCGGCGACACGGTCTGCGAAGGGCTCGAGCCCCGAGACCGCGGGGAGAGCGCCCGATCTGCCGTGGCCTGGCAGGTCGGGAACGAGCAGCCGGCGCGACCGCGTGAGCAGCGGCGCGAGCTCGGTCCAGTTCGCAGCGGCGCCCCCGAGCCCGTGGACGAGGATCAGCGGCGGGCCGTCGCCGCCGACGAAATACCGCATCGGGACGCCCCTGACGTCCGCGAAGCGCTCCTCGAGCCCGGCGAGCTTTGCGTACGTCACGGCCGCCGATTATGCTGCGAGTAATGAATGGACTTGGAGGGCCGGAACGTTGAATCCGGCACCCACATCTGGAGGTTCGACCTAGCCCGCTGAGCGCCGACGCGCAAGCGGGCTTTTTCGTCCACTGAGAGGAGCGTCAATGGCGAACCACCTCACGCCCGAGGAGCTGTCGAAGGAGCTCGGCATGGACCGCCAGGAGGTCATTCGCGTTTGTGTCGAGGAAGGCGTGCCCATCTACCAGGGCAAGATCGACAAGACGCTGTTCCAGGCGCAGCTCGAGGCGCTAGGGGTGCTCCAGAAGCACTGAGAACGCCGCTTAGGCGGATTTGCGTGCCGGCGCCCGCCGGCTCGAGGAGGAGCCGCCCTTCGAGGCGGCTTTCTTCTTGGGCGCAGCCTTGGCGGACGCCGCCTTCCGCCCCCTTGCCTCCTCGACGCTCCGCTTGAGCGCCTCCATCAGGTCGACGACGGGTGTCTCGGGGGCGGGCTCGGGCTTCGCGATCTCCTGCCCGTCGAGCTTCGCCTCGAGCATTTCCCTGAGATCGCTGCGGTACTGGCTGTGGAGCTCGGCGGGATCGAACTCGGCCACGAGGCTCTCCATCACCTGCTGCGCGAGCTTCAGCTCCGCGTCCTTGACCTCCGTGCCCGCGACCGCTTCGTCGATCTCCGCCTGCGAGCGGACGTCCTCCGCGAGAAAGAGCGTCTCGAGCACGAGCGCGTCGCCTTTCGGGCGGATGAGGCAGAAGTACTCGGCGCCGCGGAGCACGAAGCGGCCGATGCCGCCCATCCCAGCCTGCTTCATCGCCTCGAGCAGCAGGACGTAGGGCCGGCGCTGTGCGGGAGCGCTCGCCGGCGAGAGGTAGTACGTCCGGTCGAGGTAGACGGGGTCGACCTCCTCGAGGTCGACGAACCGCGTGATGTCGATCGAGCGCGAGTCGTCGTGCTGCGCGATCGCCTCGAGGTCGGCGTCCTCGACGATGACGAACTCGCCCTTCGCGACCTCCCACCCCTTGACGATCTCGTCGGGGCCGACCTCGCGGTCGTGCGTGGGGCACCAGCGCTTCTGGCGGATCGGCGTTCGGCACTCGCGGTGAAGCGTGCGGAAGCTGACGTCCGACTGCTTCGCCTTGGGCGTGGTGGCGAGAGCCAGGCCAACGGGGATGTTGACCAGGCCGAAAGAGATTGATCCGTTCCAGATCGTGCGCATGGGGCCGCTCCCTCCCAATTCTAGGGACCGGCCCCATTCGCCGTCAGCCGGGAGGTTTCCTGCCTAGGCGACAGCGGCCTCGTAGGTCTCGCGGTAGCCGAGGGCCTTGCCGACGGGGGCTCCCATCGCCAGAGCCGCCCGCTGGAGGAAGTGCGGGATCAGCGGCAGGCGGACGTCGTCGAAGTGATGTCGGGCGATCACCGCCAGCCGCAGCGGGTTCGGCATCCCCTTCTTCGAGGTCTTGCCGTCGGCGGCGAGGCCGAACATCGTCTCGATCAGCTGCTCGAATGCGCCGGCAGGGCGCACCTCGCAGGTGAAGCGAGCCGGGCCGTCGCCGGCGTTCCAGAACTTGTGGGCGGTCCGCGGCAGGACGGTAACGCCGTCGCCGGCGTCGAGCTCGACCTTCTTGCCGCCGACCTTGAAGCCGACGCGGCCTTCGAGGACTCGGAACGTCTCGGACTGGTACGGGTGCGAGTGGGCCGCAGCAACAGTCGCGCCGGGCCGCAGAATGGTCTCGACGAGCACGTACTCGCCGCCGGTGTCGCGTGAGGTCTTGTGGAAGACCAGGACCTCACCCGTCACCGGGTTCTCGATCGCCTGTCCACTGCGGATCATCTCGTTGTCTCCTTGGAAGTCAGAGGTGGGGTGCAACATCCGCAGCCTGCGCTTCTCGCGGACCGGGCGGAAGGGGGCACGCGCGAGTCTTGCCGTTCGGGAAACCGCACCCCGGACTACCATCTGAGTGTGGCCACCACCACGGCGACCGGCACGCACACGATCGCCCGCCTCTGGCAGGACGCGGTCGCGCGGGAGCCGGACGGAGTGGCGTATCTCGTCGAGGAGGATTCCGAGTGGAAGCCCGTCACGTGGGCCGAAGCCGGCCGCGTCGTGGACGAGCTCGCACACGGCCTGCTCGGGCTCGGCATCCGCAAGGGCGACGCGTTCGCAATCCTCGCGTCGACGCGCATCGAGTGGGTGCTCTTCGACTTCGCGCTCGCGCTCGTCGGCGGCGTGACGGCGCCGATCTACATGAACAGCTCGCAGCGCGACGTCGCGTACGTGCTCGAGCACTCCGACGCTGTCGGCGTCCTCTGCGAAGACGACGAGCAAAGGCAGAAGGTCGTTGGCGCGAGGCTCGAGCACGTCCTGACGTTCGCCGACCTCGACGATCTCCGCGCGCGGGGGCGCGCGCACGCACAGCTCGAGCCGAGCGCCGTCGAGCGCGCCGCCGCAGACGTCGGCGAGGACGACCTCTACACCTATATCTACACCTCCGGGACGACCGGCCCGCCGAAGGGCTGCATGATCCTCCACCGCCACTACTACGCGATGACGAACAAGGTGAACGGCATCGACGACTTCACGGTCACGGGCGACGTCATGCTGCTGTTCCTCCCGCTCGCGCACAACTTCGGCCGCTGCATGGCGCTCGGCGGAGCGCAGATGGGCTACACGGTCGCCTTCTGCCCCGATCCCTACGCGGTCGCGGACGCGCTCCCGGCGGTGCGACCGACGGTGTTCCCGAGCGTCCCCCGCGTGTACGAGAAGGTCCACACCGGCATCACGACGAAGTTCGGCGAGGAGACCGGTGTGAAGCGAGCGCTGATCGACTGGGCGCTCGGCGTGGGCCGTCAGGCGAGCGAGCTGCGGCAGCGCGGACACGACCTGCCGCGGTGGCTCGCACTGCAGCAACGGCTCGCCGACCGGCTCGTGTACTCGAAGGTGAAAGAGCGCCTCGGCGGCCGGCTGCGGATCGGGATCTCCGGCGGCGCGCCGCTCGCGAAGGAGATCATCGAGTTCTTCCACGCGCTCGACATCCTCATCCTCGAGGGTTACGGCCTCACCGAGTGCACGACCGCCGCCACGGTCAACCAGCCGTCGCGCTTCCGCTTCGGCACCGTCGGGCCGGCCCTCCCCGGTGTCGAGCTGCGCATCGCCGACGACGGCGAGGTGCTGATCAAGACGGACACGATCTTCGCCGGCTACTTCAAGGACGAACGCGCGACGCACGAGGTGCTGCCCGGTGACGGCTGGCTTCGTTCCGGCGACCTCGGGCACATCGACGAGGACGGCTTCCTCACGATCACCGATCGCAAGAAGGACATCCTCGTGACCGCGGGCGGCAAGAACGTCGCGCCGCAGAACCTGGAGAACGCGTTGAAGATGCACCCGCTCGTGTCGCAGGCGCTGGTCGTCGGCGACCGCCGCCCGTACGTCGCCGCCCTGATCACCGTCGTCGAGACGACGACGCCCGACGACGCGCGCTTCGAGATCGAGCGGCTGGTCGAGGACGTCAACCGCGACCTCTCCCGGTACGAGCAGATCAAGCGCTACGCGATCCTCCCGCGCGACTTCACCGCCGAGAAAGACGAGGTGACGCCGACGCTCAAGCTCAAGCGCCGGGTCGTGCAGGAGCACTTCGCCGCCGAGATCGAGGCGCTCTACTCCTGAACGACGTCTTCCTCGTTGCGTCCGCGTTTCTGGCGAGCGCGGTCGAAGCCGTGGAGGCGCTCACGATCGTCCTCGCCATGGGCGTCACGCGCGGGTGGCGCTCGGCGCTCACAGGAACCGGCGTCGCTCTGCTCGCGCTCGCGGCGATCGTCGCCGCGCTCGGGCCGGCGCTCACCGTGATCCCGATCGCGGTCCTGCGGCTCGTCGTCGGCGCGTTGCTGCTCGTCTTCGGGCTGCAGTGGCTACGCAAGGCGATCCTGCGCGCGAGCGGGTGGCGCGCCGTCCGGAACGAGGAGTCGGTCTACGAGCGCGAGACCGCCGCCGGACGCGCGGCTGCAAGCGAGGAACGCGCGGGCGTGGACTGGTACGGGTTCACGGTCTCGTTCAAGGGTGTTCTGCTCGAAGGCCTCGAGGTCGCCTTCATCGTCCTCACCTTCGGGAGCACGCAGGGAAGCATCCCGCTCGCGGTCGCAGGCGCTGTCGCCGCCGTTGTCCTCGTCGTCGTCGCGGGCGTCGTCGTGCACGGCCCGCTCAGCCGCGTTCCCGAGAACACGCTCGCATTCGCCGTCGGAGTGATGCTGACGACCTTCGGCACCTTCTGGGGCGCCGAGGGCGCCGGCGTCGACTGGCCCGGCGGTGACGCCGCCTTGCCCGTGGTGCTGGCGTTCGTCCTCGTCATGTCGCTCGGCTACGTCGGCGCGCTGCGCCGCCGTCGGCGGCTCGTGCCGGCATGAAGCGCTTCGGGCTCTTCTGGTGGGACTTCATCGTCGGCGACGACTGGCGCGTGGCGGCCGGCATCGCGCTGGCGCTCGGGCTCACCGCGCTCTTGGCGACGACGTGGACGACCGCGTGGATCGTTCTACCGCTCGCCGTCGCGGCCGTGCTCTGGCTGTCGCTCCTGCGGGTAGCGAGCTAGATGCGCCGCGCCGTGTAGAACGCCGACGAGTAGTAGCCGCTGAGCGACGAGATCTTGACGACGTCGCCGGTGTGCGGCGCGTGGATGAACTGGCCGCCGCCGATGTAGATGCCGACGTGGCTCGCACCCGTGAAGAAGATGAGGTCACCGGGCTGAAGCTGGCTGATCGAGACGGGCGACCCCATTCCGGCTTGCGCGTAGCTGCTGTGCGGAAGCGAGACGCCGATCTGGGCGAAGACGTACATGACGAGCCCCGAGCAGTCGAAGCCGCGCGGCGAGGCGCCGCCCCAGACGTACGGGACGCCGAGGTAGTGCATCGCGATTCCGACGACGCCGCCGTGGACGTTCGGCGGCGCAACGGTCGAGCCCTCCGGGGTGGACGCGCCCACTCCGACGCCGGTGACCGGAGCCGGCGTGGCCGGCTGCGTCGCGATCCGCGCATGCGCCTCGGCGGCGAGCCGGCGCTGCTGCGCTGCCTCGGCCGCCTTCAGGCGCACGATCTCGCCGCGAATCGACGACAGCAGCGACCGCCTGGCGGCGAGCTGCGATTCGATGTGGCGGCGCTGCGCGGCCTTCTGCGCGACGATGTCCTGCTGCGCGGCGTGCGCGTTTCGCAACTCGCGCTCGTGCTGCTGGATCGCCAGCTTCGACGTGCGCACCTGGCGCACGATGTTCGCGTCCTGCGACGACGTCGAGTTGATCGTCTCGACACGGTTGAGCATGTCCTCCAGGCTCGTCGACCCGAGGAGCACGGCGAGCGTCGTGTTGTCCTCGGTCGAGGTGTACGCCGTGACGAGACGCGCCGCGAGTGACTTCTGCGAGATCTTGAGATTCGCGCGCGCGAGCGTGAGCTGCTTCTTGTTCTCGCGCATATCGCCTTCGATCTTGTGCAACTTGACGTTCGCGAGGTTGTACTGCTCGACGGCCGCCCCGAGGCTCTGGTCGATCTGGTCGATCTGCGAGAGCACCTGCTGCGCCTGCGCCTGCTTGGCCGCGACGCTGCCCGGATCGGCATTTGCCGACGCAGCTGCAGCGAGCGCGACTACGCCGAGAAGAAATGCCTGCGCCTGTCGCTTCACAAGCACTGCACTGAGTCGACAGCCACGGTGCCGGAGGGGGCCGGTCCGCACAAGTTCGGCACCCTAGCAGTGCTTTCGGATGGCTGCAACCGCTTTCCGAGCCAAAATCTACCCCTTTCTGGCAAGTACACGGACCGCACAAAGTCGGGGATTTCGGCGGATTCACGGCAACAACGGCCACGAAACATCCCCCTTTGTGACGAGGAACGCGACGCGCTTCGGTTGGTAGGGTCGCCGAGATGCGTGGTGGACGCGAGAGCCGCCTCGCCCTCGGGCTCGCGCTCCTGGCCACGGTTTTCATCGGCGCGTCCCTGGCGGGTGCGCAGAACACAGCCGGCTTGCAACGGCATCAGCGCGCACTCGTCGCGCGTTCGCACAGCGCGCTGCTCGGCCTCTACGCACTCGACTCCCGCCTTGTGCGCGCACACGCACAACTCGCACGTCTTCACGCGCGCGTGACGGCGCTCCGCGTCGAGCAACGACAGGTGAAGCGTGCAGGCGCCGTCGTCGCACACAACGTTCGTGCGTCGCAGCAGCTGCTCGCCTCGCACCTGCGCACGTTGTACGAGGAGGGGGAGCCGAACGCGCTCGCGATCCTGCTCGGCTCGGCGTCGCTCGAGGATGCCGTCACTCGCCTGAACGACCTCGAGCAGAGCGCACAACAGGGGCAAGCAGCAGTGACCGACACGCAGCGAGGCCATGCGCAGCTCGTTCACCTCGCGAACACACTGACGGCGAAGGTGCGCGAGGCGCAGACGCTCGAAGCGCGCGCCCGCGCAACCGCCGCCGCGCTCGAACGTGCGCGAGCAGCGCGTGTCCGCTACCTCGGCTCGCTGGCGCGTCAACGCCGCCTCGACGCGCGGCAGCTCGCGCGCCTCGACTCGCACGCGCGCCGGGTGGTCGCGCAGGCGCAGACGATCCAGGCGAAGACGCCGTCACCGGCCGAGCCGGTCATAGCCGCACCCGGAACGATCACCGTCACGGCGACGGGGTACTCGCTCGCGGGGCACACCTCGACGGGGCTGCCCGTCGGCTACGGCGTCGTCGCCGTCGACCCCGCCGTGATCCCGCTCGGAACGCGTATGACGATCCCCGGCTACGGAGAAGGGGTGGCTGCGGACACCGGCAGCTCCGTCAGCGGCTACACCGTCGACCTCTGGTTCCCCACCCTCGCCGACGCCCTTGCATGGGGGCGCCGCACCGTTACGATCTCGCTGCACTGACCGCCCAGCGATGAGCACGCCTGCGACCATCGACCAACGGCCGTTGGAGGACGTCCGCGTCTTGATCGTGGACGACCACGACCTCTTCCGGACCGGGCTGCGGAACCTGCTCGAGGCCGAGCACGTCCAGGTCGTCGGCGAGGCGGCCGCAGGACAGGAGGCGCTCAAGATCGTGCAGGAGCTCGCCCCCGACGTCGTCGTGATGGACCTGAACATGCCCGGGATGGGCGGCGTCGAGGCGACGCGCCACATCTCGACGATCGCGCCGCTGACGCGTGTGCTGATGCTGACGATCTCGGATCAGGACAACGACGTCATCGACGCGATCCTCGCCGGCGCGTGCGGCTACCTGCTCAAGGACTCGTCGATCCAGGAGCTGATCGCGGGCATCAGGGCCGCCTCGCTCGGCGAGTCGCTGATCTCGCCGACGATCGCCGCGAAGGTGCTGCAGCGCGTCCGCGCGTCGAACCGTCAGCCCGAGATCGAGACCACGATCCGCGCCGAGCTCTCCGACCGCGAGATCGAGGTTCTGAAGCTGATCGCGAACGGCAAGGACAACGCGATGATCGCCGCCGAGCTCCACATCAGCCCGAAGACGGTCAAGAACCACATCTCGAACATCCTGATGAAGCTGCAGATCGACAACCGCATCCAGGCGGCCGTCTACGCCGTCAGAAGCGGGATCGTCTAGCCCTAGGCCGCCGTGCGAACCTCGTCGGCGCGCGAGCGAAGCGCCACGAGGAGTGCCCGCAGCTTGTCGAGGTCGCCGTCGGCCGAGGACAGGCTCTTCCCGAGCTGCGCCAGTTCCGACGCGTCCTCGTCGGTGACCTCGTCACCGAGCCGCGCTGCGACGTCCGCGATCTTGCGCTCGATCCGCCAGCGCTCCGCCTCGAGGGCCAACGCCCGTGCGTAGCCCGCCGTGAGCGTGTGCTCGATGCGGTCGAGGCTGGGCGCCTGTTCACCGGAGGCGGGAGCCTCCAGCAGGCTGCGAATGTCGTCGTGGATCATCGGGCGGCGAGGCAGAGAGGGGCCTTTGTGGCCGGTTCGCACAAGTATCCGGCCTCACGACGCCGTTGCACATGGGCCGCCCGGACTATCTTCTCCCTCCGATGGGCCTATCTTCGCGACTCGCACTCGTCCTGCTTGTCGTCGTCCTCGCGTGCCCCGTCGCGGCCGGCGCGCAGCAGGCGCCCCTCCAGGCCCGGCTCGCGAAGGCACTGCGGGTTCCGCACGTCGCTCCGAGCCGCTCCGCCGCCGTGGCCATGGATCTCTCCACGGGCACGGTCCTCTTCACCCAGAACTCGGGTCTCGCGCTCGCCCCCGCGTCGAACGAGAAGCTGCCGGTGACGTTTGCCGCGCTCTCCAACCTCGGCCCGTCCTACCGGATCGACACGGACGTGCTCGGCGAGGGCTCCCAGGACGGGCCGACGTTCGACGGCTCGCTCGTCCTCAAGGGCGGCGGCGACCCGACCCTCTCGACGGCAGGCCTGCGGTCATTGGCCGCGCAGGTCCGAGCGCTCGGTATCCGCCGCGTCAGCGGCGGCATCGTCGGCGACGAGTCCTACTTCGACACGAGGCGCACCGTCGCCGGCTGGAAGCCGAGCTACTACATCGAGGAGTCGCCTCCCCTGTCGGCGCTCGTCGTCAACCGCGCACGCGTCGGCCGCTACGTCACGCGCTCGCCCGCTCTCGCCGCGGCCACGGCGTTCCGGAACGCCCTGCGCAGCGCGGGCGTCGGCGTCGACGGCGGCGTCTCGCTCGGTCGCGTCGACGACTTCTCCGTCCCGCTCGCGCAGGTCGAGTCGCCGCCGCTCGCCTCGATCATTCGCTTCATGGACAAGGAGAGCGACAACTTCACCGCCGAGCTCCTGCTCAAGCAGCTCGGGGCCGTCGTCCTCGATCACGGCACGAGCGCCGCGGGCGCCGCGGTCGTCATGCAGACGCTCGGGGAGGCGGGCGTGCCGCTCACGGGGATCCGGGTCGTCGACGGGTCGGGCCTTTCCCACCTCGACCGGCTGACGGCGAACGCGGTCGCCGCGATTCTGCGAGCGGCCTGGAACGACCCGGCGGTGCGCCCGACCTTCGTCGCCTCGCTGCCCGTCGCCGGCGTCAGCGGGACGTTGGAGGACCGGCTGCGGAAGCCGGCCACGCGCGGGCACGTCCTCGCGAAGACGGGGACGACGGACATCGCCTCGGCGCTCTCCGGCTACGTCAACACGCGTTTCGTGTTCGCCGTGCTCCAGAACGGCCACCCGCTGCCGTACTGGTGGGCGCGCCGGGCGCAGGACCGCTTCGTCGAGGTGCTAGCGGGCCAGTAGCTCGTTGAGGGCCGCCTCGTCGAGCAGCGGCACCTCGAGCTTCTTCGCCTTCGAGAGCTTCGAGCTCCCCGGTTCCTCGCCGACGATCAGCCCGGTCGTCTTGCCGGAGACGGAGTTGACGATCTTGGCGCCCTTCGCCTCGAGCGCCCCGGCTGCGTCGTCGCGCGTGAAGCCCTCGAGGGTCCCGGTGATGACGTAGGTCTCGCCGGTCAACGGCCCCTCGACCGGCTTCAGCTCGTCGCCGATCTCGAAGCGGAGCCCGAGCGAGCGGAGATCCTCGACGAGCGCCCGGTTCGCGTCGTCGGCGAACCACTCCGCGATCGCCTCGGCGCGCTCCGGGCCGATCCCCTCGACCTCTTCGATCTCCTCCTGGCTCGCGGCGAGCAGGCGGTCGACGTTCTCGAAGTGGCGCGCGAGATTGACTGCCGTCACCCAGCCGACGTCGGGGATGTTCAGGCCGAAGAGGACGCGGTTGAACGGGACCTGCTTCGACGCCTCGATCGACTCGACTGCGTTCGTCGCAGAGATCTCACCGAAGCCTTCGACCTCCAGCAGCTGCTCCTTGGTCAGGCGGTAGAGCTCGGGGACCGAGCGGACAAGCCCGAGCTCCCAGAACTGGCGAACCGACTGCTCGCCGACGCCCTCGATGTCGGCCGCCGCCTGCACCCAGTTGATCAGCGACTCGAGGCCGCGGGAAGGACACGCCTTGTTCGGGCAGCGGTGCATCGCTTCGCCCTCGGGCTTGACGATGTCCGCGCCGCACAGCGGGCACTGCTTCGGCATCTTGAAGCGCTTCGTGCCCGGCTGGTGCTCGCCGGCCGGGCCGACGATCTGGGGGATGACGTCGCCCGCACGCTGGACGACGACGATGTCGCCCTCGCGGATGTCTTTCCGGTTGATGTCCTCCTCGTTGTGCAGCGTCGCGCGCGAGACGGTCACGCCGCCGACCTCCACCGGCTCGAGCATCGCCCACGGGTTCAGCGCCCCCGTCCTGCCGACGCGGATCGCGATCTTGTTCAGCTTCGTCGTCGCCGTCATCGGCGCCCACTTGAAGGCGCGCGCCCAGCGCGGGCGCTCGTGCAGCGAGCCCAGGCGCCGCTGCTGCTCGAACGAGTCGACCTTGATCACGATGCCGTCGATCTCGTAGTCGAGCTCGATCCGCTTCTTCTCCCACTCCTTGCACGCGCGCGCGACCGACTCGACCGAGGCGTGCAGCTCCGCGAACGGGTTCGTGCGAAAGCCGTGCTCGCGCAGCCAGGCGAGCGAGTCCCAGTGGCCTTCGGCCGGCAGGCCGTCCTTGATCCCGAGCCCGTGGATCCAGATCGCGAGAGGCCGCTGCGCCGTGATCGACGAGTCCTTCTGACGAAGCGACCCGGCCGCCGCGTTCCGCGGGTTCGGCGTCGGCTTCTTGCCCTCGGCGATCAAGCGCTCGTTCAGCTCGTTGAAGCCGCTCAGCGGCAGGTAGACCTCGCCGCGCACCTCGAGCAGCGGCGGGGGCTGCTCGCCCTTCTGCAGCTGCATGCGCATCGAGATCGCCTTGATCGTGCGCAGGTTCGGCGTGACGTCCTCGCCGCGGTACCCGTCGCCGCGTGTCGCGCCGCGAATGAAGACACCGTCCTCGTAGATCAGGTTGATCGAGAGGCCGTCGATCTTCGGCTCCGTGACGTACTCGACGTCGGACGTTCCCAGCCGCTTGCAGACGTCGGCGTGCCACTTCTCGAGCGCCTCGTCGGTCGTCACCTTCTCGAGGGAGCCCATCGGGCTCGGGTGCTCCACCTTCTGGAACTTGTCGGAAGGCGGCGCGCCGACACGCTGTGTCGGCGAGTCCGGCGTGACGAGGTCGGGATGCTGTTCCTCGATCCGGACGAGCTCGTCGTAGAGCGCGTCGTACTCGGCATCCCCGATCTCCGGGTCGTCGAGGACGTGGTAGCGGAAGAGGTGGTAGTCGAGCACCTCGCGCAGCTCGGCGGCGCGCTTCTCCGGGGTGGCGGTCTTAGAGGACGCCATAGAGATCGGTCGCGTTGTCGACGATGGCGTCGGGGTGTTCGGCTTCGAGCTTTGCGGGATCGTGGATGCCGCCCCATGTCACCGCGACGGCGAACATGCCCGCCGCCTTCGCCGCGCGGATGTCGAACGGCGAGTCGCCGACGTACGCACAGCCCGCAGGGTCGGCGCTCATGCGCTCGGCCGCGAGCAGCAGCGGCTCGGGATCCGGCTTGTGGGCCTTCGTCTCGTCACCGCCGACGACCGTCTCGAAGAGGTGCTCGATCGGCAAGACGTCGAACGCGAGCGCAACCGTCGCGCGCCGCTTCGCCGTGACGATCCCGAGGCGCCGGCCCTCGTCGCGCAACCGCACGAGCAGGTCGTCCATCCCGGGGCACGTCGCGAGCTCGCCGTGCAGCGGCTCGTTGTGGGCGCGGTAGACGCTGACGAGCTCCTCGACACGGTCGGGCGCGAGCGCGTGCATCTGCGCCTCGAGGCCCGGCCCGCCGACCGCCGCCATCAGCAGCTCGTCCGGCGGCTCCTCGCCGAGCACCTCCTTTGCGGCGTGGCGCATCGACGCCAGGATGATCGCGCCCGAGTCGATCACCGTGCCGTCGAGGTCGAAGAGAACGACCGGGAACCGCATCGCCTCGATGCTAGTCAGTCGTATCCGACAGACGTCAGGTACAGGCCCCACGGCGGCGCCGTCGAGCCCGCCTCGCTTCGCGGTGCGCCGTCGAGGAGCAGCGCGATCCGCTCGGGCGGGAGCTCGACCATCGTCCCGACGAGCGTGCGCACCATGTGCCGCAGGAAGCTGTCCGCCGTGATCTCGAGCTCGAGCGCATCGCCGCGGCGGTGCCACTGCGCGTGCAAGACGTTCCGCCTGAACACTTCGTGCTGCGTCTCGGTCGGCGTGAACGCGCGGAAGTCGTGCTCGCCGACCAGCAGCTCGGCGGCGTCCTGGAGCCGCCCCTCGTCGAGCGGACGCGGATACCACCACGCCCGCTTCTGCTCGAACGGCGACGGGGCCCGCCGGCGCCAGATGCGGTAGCGGTAGCTGCGCGAGCGCGCGGCGTGCCGCGCGTGGAAGTCCGGCGCGGCCTCCTCGGCCGCGATCACGGCGACGTCGTCGGGCAGCTCGGTGTTGAGCGCCTCGGCCGCGCGCTCCGGCGGGGGACCGCCGTCGACGTGGACGCTGACGACGTTGCCGAGCGCGTGGACACCGGTATCGGTCCTCCCGGCGACGGCGAGGTTGCCGTACGACCGGAAGATCGACGTGAGCGCCGCCCGCAGGTCACCCTCGACCGTCCGCAGGCCGGGCTGTGCCGCCCAGCCGCGAAAGCCCGTGCCGTCGTACTCGAGCGTTAGCTTCAGCCGCACGTCAGGCGCCCCTGACGCTCGTTGTCAGGAGTGCCTTATGCTCTGCCAACTTGCGATTCGTTTGATACACTCTAGTCATGGCTGACGAGCACGTCTTTCTGCTGCAGCGCGTTCAGCCGGCGATGGTCGGCCTGATCGACGGCTCGCTGTCGACGCTTGCGCCCATTTTCGCCGTGGTGCTGGCGACGCACACGCCGCACTACGCCTTCTACGCCGGCCTCGCGACCGCCATCGGCGCCGCCGTCAGCATGGCCTTCTCCGAAGGGCTGTCCGACACGGGCGAGCTGACGGGCCGTGGAAACCCGTTCGTGCGCGGCTCCATCACGGGCGCGGGAACGTTCCTCGGCGGCATCCTGCACACGCTCCCGTTCCTGATCCCGCACTACCGGGCGGCGATCGTCTCGGCCGTCATCGTCGTCGCCTTGGAGCTCCTGACGCTCGCGTTCCTGCGCTGGCGTTTCTTCGAGGACAGCTTCGTCAAGGCGCTCGCGTCGGTGACCTTCGCCGGCATCGTCATCGCGGGCGTCAGCGCGGCCCTCGGCTCAGCGGCGTCCTAGAGCCCGCGCGAGCTCCCTCGCCTCGATGCCCACGAGGCGGAGCGTCCCGCCGAGCGTCACGCGGTAGCCGACGAAGTGGAGGCGCGGCGCCTCCGGATGCTCCTCGGCGCCGTGCACGAGCGGCTCGCCATGCTCGTCGAGGACGCCGAGGCTGCCGACGAGCGGTTCGAGCGCCGGCCGATACCCCGTCGCCGCGATCACCGCGTCGACCGCAAGCGTCCTCCCGTCCGCCAGCACGGCCGCGCCGTCCTCGAACCGCTCGAGGGCGGCGACCACCCGCACGCGGCCGCGTCGCACCGCTTCGACGAGCCCGACGTCCACGATCGGGATCACGCGACGGCGCAGGAAGTCGCTGTACGTGCGGCTCGGAGCGGGCAGGCCGTGCGGCGCGAGGTCGGGAATGGACAGCCGCCGCATCGTCGAGGCGATGCGGTCGACGACCGGGATCGGCAGGTGTGCCGTCGCGATCCCGAGGACCTGGCTCGGGAAGCCGAGGGTGTCGCGGCGAACGATGTGCGGCGGCGTCCGGACGGCGAGGAAGACCTCCGCCGCTCCACCGCCGGCGAGGTCGACGGCGATCTCCGCGCCCGAGTTTCCGGCGCCGACGACCAGGACGCGCTTGCCCACGTACGGCTCGGGGTTCCGGTACACGGCCGAATGCACGACCTCGCCGCCGAACGCGCCGGGCCACTGTGGGAGGTATGGCTCGTTGCTGTGCCCGGTCGCGACGACGACGCAATCGGCCTCGACGATCCCCTCGCTCGTGCGGAGCAGCCAGCGCCCGTCCGCCCGCCCGATCTGCTCGACCCCCACTCCCGCCTGAACCGTGATGTCGCTGCGCACGGCGTAGCGGCGGAGATAGTCGCGCACGCTGTCACGCGACGGCCACTTGCCGTACGACCGCGGCATCCGATAACCGGGGAGCGACGAGAGCCAGCGCACGGTATGCAGCCGCAACCGGTCGTACCTGCCCGCCCACGCCTCACCGACATCGCCCCGCTCGAACACGACCACGCGCTCCCCCGAGCGAAGCAACTCGGCGGCCGCAGCCAGGCCCGCCGGCCCGGCACCGACGACGGCGACGGTGAACCGATCGGGGACGCTCTCCGTATACATGTCTTTCGGCACTCGATACCGAGAGGGGAGAGATCATGCGCAGATCGCTGCGTCTCGCGCTCGTCGCCGCGGTTTCGACTCTGACACTGGCCGCCGCGGCCCCGCTGTCCGCATCGCCGCCGGGCGGCTCCTACAACGTCACGCCGCTCGTCTCGGACGTTCCCGGAGCCGCAGCCGTGACGGATCCACACCTCGTCAACGGCTGGGGCCTCGCACGAAGCGCCACGAGCCCGTGGTGGGTCGCCGACAACGGCATGGATCTGTCGACGCTCTACATCAGCAACGGAACGACGATTTCGATCAACCCGCTCGTCGTCGGCGTCGACGGTGGCCCGACCGGCGTCGTGTTCGCGGGGATTCCGAACAGCTTCCTCGTCGGCACGACGGCGACGACCACGCTCGCGCCCGCGAATTTCGTGTTCGCGAGCGAGGACGGGATGATCCGTGCGTGGCGCGGAGGCTCGACCGCCGCCCTCGTCACGGCGCACGGTGACCCCGGAGCGATCTACAAAGGGCTCGCGATCGCCCAGACGACGACCGGGCCGATGCTCTATGCGACCGACTTCCACAACGCCCACGTCGACGTCTTCAACGGCGCGTGGCAGAACGTGACACCTGCCGGCTCGTTCGTCGACCCGATGCTTCCGAGCGGCTACGGGCCGTTCGGCATCCAGGTGATCGGCGGCCGTGTCTTCGTGTCGTACGCGAAGCAGGACGCCGACGCCGAGGACGACGTCGCCGGCCAGGGCCTGGGATTCGTCGACGTGTACGACCTGTCCGGCAACCTGCTGACGCGCGTCGTGCAGCGGGGTCAGCTGAACTCGCCGTGGGGGCTCGCGCTCGCGCCGGCGTCGTTCGGCCGTTTCGCCGGCGACCTGCTCGTCGGGAACTTCGGCGACGGGCAGATCAACGCCTACGAAGAGACGGCCGCGGGCTTCGAGCACCGCGGGACGTTGAGGGACGCGAGCGGCGGCAAGCTCGTCATCGACGGCCTCTGGGCGCTGCAGTTCGGCAATGCCGGCTCGAACGGCAATCCGGACACGCTGTTCTTCACCGCAGGCCCGAACGACGAGTCGCACGGGCTCTTCGGCACGATCACGCCCGCGGGCTGATGCTCAGCCCGCGAGGTTCAGCGACTCGTTCGCCGCCGTGACGGTGAGGCCCGGTGTCGGGCCTCCACCGACGACGTAGATCGTGCTGCCAACGCCGACGACCGCCACGCTGTGGCGGGCGATCGGCTGGTCCGGCAAGCGCCGCCAGCGGTTCGTCTTCGGGTCGTACGCGTAGACGGCGGCGCTCGTTCCGGCCACCGACTCGGCACCGGCATCGACGATCTGGCCGTCGGCGACGCTCGCGGCTGTTGCCCCGCGCGGCTCCGGCATCGAAGCCACGCGCTCCCAGCGGCGCGTCACGGGCGACCACCGCTGCACGATCGAGAGCGGCTGCCCGTGGAGCCGCCCGGCGACGACGTAGAGGTCGCCGCGGAGCGCCGTGACGCCGAGATGCTCGCGCGGCGAGGGCCCGGTCAGCACGCGCCAGCGCTTGCGTCCGACGTCGTACGCCATCATCGACCGCGCCGTCCCGTACGGGCCGACGCCGCCGGCGACGTAGAGCGTGTTGCCGATGAACGCGGCACCGCCCGCCGCGCGCGCGTACGGCATCGGGCGCAGGCGCCGCCAGCGCGCACCGTCGAGGACGAAGGCATCACGGACCGGGCCCGTCTCGCCGACCGCGTAGCCGCCGAGGACGTAGAGGCGGCCGTTCCCGGACGCGGCCATCGCGTGGTTCAGGGCGAGCGGCAGGTCGGGCAGACGCCGCCACGAGCGCCTGCGCGGGTTGTAGGCGTCGACGCGCGCGCTCGCGCGGCTGTCTCCGGTGAAGCCGGCGGCGACGACGACCTGGTCGCGCCAGCTCGTGCCGGCGACCTCGGTCCGCGCGACCGGCAACGGCGGGTTGCTGTGCCACGTCAAGGCGGCGGCCGCCAGGAGCGGTGCGATCACTCGACCACCAGCGTCAGTCCCTCGACCCTTTGCACGACGACCGTCTCGCCGACGCGCAAGGGCGCCTCACTGCGCGCCGCCCAGAGCTCGCCCGCTACCCGCACCTGCGTCGGCGTCGCGACGACGGCGCTCTGGCCGACGAGCGCCTCCGCGCCGACGGCAGCCTTCCGCCGCCGCGACCACTTGACGAGGGCGAGCGACTCGCCGATGTCCAGCAGGCCGCCGACGGCCACGGTCACGAGTCCCCACGGCCAGGGGACGACGAACACGGCGAGCAGGATCCCCGCCAGGAAGAGCATGTGCCCGCGCTACGCGGACGCAGGTGAAGCCGGTGCAGAGCCTGCGGGCTGGTAGTCCACCAGCTCCAGGTACACCATCTCGGCCGCGTCGCCGTAGCGCGGCCCGAGCTTCACGATCCGCGTGTAGCCGCCGGGGCGGTCCGCGAACCGCGGGGCGACGTCCGCGAACAGCAGATGCACGACGTCCTGGGACCGGAGCTCGGCGAGCGCGAGCCTCCTGGCGTGGAGGTCACCGCGCTTGCCGAGCGTGATCATCTGCTCCGCGAACGGCTTGACCGCCTTGGCCTTCGCCTCGGTGGTCTTGATGCGGCCGTGCTCGATCAGAGCGCCTGCGAGATTCGAGTACAGCGCCTTGCGGTGCGCCGAGTCGCGCCCGAGCTTCTTGCCTGCGCGACGGTGACGCACCTACAGGCCGCCGTTTCCGCTTTCGTCGCCGCGCAACGTCAGGCCGTGCGCGCCCAGGGTCTCCTTGACCTCCTCGACCGACTTCTTGCCGAAGTTCGGAATCGCGGCGAGCTCGGCCTCCGTCTTCACGACGAGGTCGCCGATCGTCTCGATGCCGACGCGCTTGAGGCAGTTGTACGAGCGCACGCCGAGCTCGAGCTCCTCGATCGGGAAGTTCTCCATCCCGTGCGCGAGCGGCATCTCGGCCGGCGCCCCGTCCGTCTGCGCCGCCTCGCCGAAGCCCTCGATCCGGTCGAGGTCGGTGAAGATGGCGAGCTGCTTGATCAGGATCTCCGACGCCTGCGCGATCGCGTCCTTCGGAGACAGCGAGCCGTCGGTCGTCACGTCGAGGCGCAGCTTGTCGTAGTCCGTCCGCTGGCCGACGCGGGCCGCCTCGACGTCGTAGGCGACGCGGCGGACCGGCGAGAAGATCGAGTCGATCGGGATGACGCCGATCGTGTGCTCCGGCCCGCGGTTCAGCTCCGCCGGCACGTAGCCGCGCCCGCGGCCGATCGTCACCGTCATCTCGAGCTTCCCCTTGTCGGACAGGTGCGCGATCTCGAGCTCCGGGTTGAGGATCTCGAGTTCGGCGGGCGCCTCGATGTCCGACGCCTTGACGACGCCGGCGCCGCGCTTTGCGACGTGCACCTCGATCTCAGGCGATTCACCATGGAGGCGACAGACGAGCCCCTTGAGGTTGAGGATCAGGTCGGTGACGTCCTCACGGACGCCCGGCAGGGTCGTGAACTCGTGCGAGATCCCCTCGATCTTGACCGAGGTGACCGCAGCGCCCTCGAGCGACGAGAGCAGCACGCGGCGCAGCGAGTTCCCGAACGTGTAGCCGAAGCCGCGGTCGAGCGGCTCGATCTCGAAGACCCCGCGCTGCTCGTCCACTTCCTCGTGGACGATCCTCGGGATCTGGAACTCCATCAAAGATGTGCGTGTTGCCAAGACAGTCCTTTCTACTTCGAGTACAGCTCGACGATGAGCGATTCCTGGACCGGCGTGTCGATCTCCGACCGCTCCGGCCACTTGAGGATCTTTCCGGTCAGCCCGTCGTGGTCGGCCTGCAGCCACGGCGCGACGGACGCCGTCAGGTCGGTCGCGTCGCGAATCACCTGCTGCGCCGATGAGTTCGGCGACATCGTGATCACGTCGTCCGGCTTGACCTGGTAGCTCGGGATGTTCACGCGGCGGCCGTTCACCTGGAAGTGACCGTGCCGCACGAGCTGGCGCGCCTGCGCGCGCGACGCCGCGAACCCGAGCCGGTAGACGACGTTGTCGAGGCGCGTCTCCAGCATGCGGAGAAGGGCCTCGCCGGTCACGCCCGTCGCCTTCGTCGCCTTCGCGTAGTACGTGCGGAACTGCTTCTCGAGCAGGCCGTAGTAGCGGCGCGCCTTCTGCTTCTCACGCAGCTGCAGCAGGTATTCCGACTGCTTGATCCGGCCGCGGCCGTGCTCGCCCGGCGGATAGGAGCGGCGCTCGATCGCGCACTTCTCCGTCAGGCAGCGCTCGCCCTTGAGGAACAGCTTCATGCCCTCGCGGCGGCACTGCTTGCACTTGGGGGAACGGTCGCGGGCCATCAGACTCGCCGCCGTTTTCGCTGACGAACGCCGTTGTGGGCCTGCGGGGTCACGTCCTTGACGCCGAGGATCTCGAGCCCCGCCGCCTGCAGCGAGCGAATCGCCGTCTCGCGGCCTGAGCCCGGCCCCTTCACGAACACCTCCACCTTCTGGAGCCCGTGCTCCATGCCCTTGCGCGCGCACGAGTCGGCCGTGACCTGAGCGGCGAACGGCGTCGACTTGCGGGAGCCCTTGAAGCCGGCGCTGCCGGCGGATTCCCACGCGATCACGTTCCCGTCCTTGTCGGTGAGCGCGACGATCGTGTTGTTGAACGACGTCTTGATGTGCGCCTGGCCGATCGCGATGTTCTTCCGCACGCGGCGGCGCGTGCGGCCGCGTGCCGCTGTCTTCCGAGGAGGCGCCATCGCTTAGGTCTTCGCCGTCGACTTCTTGCCGCGGCTGACCGTCTTCGCCGGGCCTTTGCGGGTGCGGGCGTTGGTGCGCGTGCGCTGTCCGTTCACCGGGAGACCGCGGCGGTGGCGGATCCCGCGGTACGCGCCGATCTCCTGCAGGCGCTTGATCGCCTGGGAGCGCTCGCGGCGCAGGTCGCCCTCCACCTGGAGGTTCTCGTCGATGTACTGGCGCAGCTTCGTGACCTCGTCGTCGGTCAGGTCACGGATCTTCGTATCGGGATTCAGGCCGAGCGCGGCTGCGACCTTGCGCGCCGACGGCTGGCCGATCCCGTAGATGTAGGTCAGCCCGATCTCGAGCCGCTTCTGGTTCGGGAGGTTCACTCCTGCGATGCGTGCCACTTAGCCCTGCCTTTGCTTGTGTCGCGGGTTGGTGCAGATGACCATGGTCTTGCCGTGCCGCTTGATCACGCGGCAGCGCTCGCACATGGGCTTGACTGAAGCTCGGACTTTCATCGGTGTCTGTACGTGATCCTTCCTCGGGTGAGGTCGTAGGGAGAGAGCTCGACCTTCACCTTGTCGCCCGGGAGGATGCGGATGTAGTGCTTGCGCATCTTGCCCGAGATGGTGGCGAGGACCGAATGGCCGCCGTCGATCTGCACCCGGAACATCGTGCTCGGGAGCGCCTCGGTGATCTCGCCTTCGACCTCGATCTTCTCTTCTTTGTTCGCCAATTCGCCTTTCTCGTTTGCGCACGAAAGAACGGCGGGACGCTCCCCGCCGCGAGCCGATTATGGTAGCAAACCGGCCTTTGCAGGCGTTTTCGCGCGCGTGAGGATCCGGGGGGCCGCCCCGTCCTGGACGGCGACGGTCTGCTCGAAGTGGGCCGCCAGCGAGCCGTCGGTCGTCGAGATCGACCACTCGTCGTCGTGGAGGTACACGTCCGGGCCGCCGGCCGTGATCATCGGCTCGATCGCCAGCGTCATCCCCGGCTGGAGCAGCGGGCCGCGGCCGGGATCGCCGAAGTTCGGGATCTGAGGCTCCTCGTGGTACGAGCGGCCGACGCCGTGGCCGACGAGCGAGCGGACGACGGAGAAGCCGGCGCCCTCGACGACCTCCTGGATCGCGTGGGAGATGTCGCCGACGCGGTTTCCTGCGCGCGCCTGCTCGATCCCCGCCTCGAGCGCCTGCTTGCCGACCTCGAGCAGCCGCGCAGCCTCGTCGTCCACCTCGCCGACGGCGTAGGTGTACGCGCTGTCGGCGACGAGCCCGTCGAGCGTGATGCCGACGTCGACGGAGATGAGGTCGCCTTCCTCGACGCGGTGGCCGCCGGGGATGCCGTGGACGACCATGGCGTTCGGCGAGATGCAGGTCGCCGCGGGGAAGCCGCGATAGCCCTTCGACGTCGGGACGGCGCCGCGCTCACGGATGAAGTCCTCGGCGATCCGGTCGAGCTCGGCGGTCGTGATGCCCGGCTGGAGATGCTCCCCGAGCAGCGCGATCGTCTCGGCGACCAGCTCGCCGGCGCGGGCCATGCCTTCGATCTCCTGTGAGGACTTGCGGATGATCAAGCGGGTACCTGCTCCAACGCGGACTGGATCTCGGCGAACACCTCGTTCTCGCTGCGGTCGCCGTGGACAGGGACCAAGTTACCGCGCACGCGGTAGTACTCGACGAGCGGCGACGTCTCCCGGTGGTAGGTCTCGAGCCGGCGCTGGATCGCCTCGAGCGTGTCGTCGGCCCGTCCCTCGATCTGGGCGCGCCTGAGCAGGCGCTCGATCGCGACGTCATCGGGAATCTGGAGGGCGAACACGACGCTGAACGAGCGGCCGATTTCACCGAACATCTCGTCGAGCGCCTCGGCCTGCACACTGGTGCGCGGGAAACCGTCGAGGACGAACCCCGCATCGGTGTCGGCCTGTCCGAGCCGGGTCCTGATCAGCTCGATCATCAGGTCGTCGGAGACGAGGTCGCCGCGGTCGACGACGTCCTTGACGCGGTCGCCGAGCTCCGTCCCGGCCGCCATCTCGGCGCGGAGGATCTCGCCGCTCGCGATATGCGGGATGCCGTACTCGGCGGAGATGCGGTTCGCCTGGGTTCCCTTGCCCGAGCCCTGAGGGCCGAGCAGCAGCACGTTCAGCGGCACTACTTGAGGAAGCCTTCGTAGGAGCGCGCCATCATCTGCGACTCCATCTGGCGCATCGTGTCGAGCGCGACGCCGACGACGATCAGCACCGAAGTGCCGCCGAGCGCGCGTGACGTCGCCTGCGAGAACCCGCCGTACTTGATGAAGATGCTCGGCAGGACGGCGATGGCCGCAAGGTAGAGCGAGCCGGGCAGCGTCAGTCGCGTCAGCACGCGGTCGAGGTACTGCGCGGTCGGGGCCCCGGGTCTGATGCCGGGGATGTAGCCGCCGTAGCGGCGCAGGTTGTCCGCCTGGTCGACCGGGTTGAACTGCACCGCCGTGTAGAAGTAGGTGAAGACGACGATCAGCACGCCTTCGAGGCCGATGTAGAGCAGCGAGCCGTAGGAGAAGTGCGCGTTGATCCAGCTCTGCGTCGTCGGGAAGAACTGGGCGATCGTCGGCGGGAACGCCATCACGGCCGCGGCGAAGATGACCGGGATGACGCCGGCCATGTTCACGCGCAGCGGCAGGTATGTCGACCCGCCGGCCGTCTGGCGGCGCCCCACCATCCGCTTCGCGTACTGGATCGGGATGCGCCGCTGGCCCTCCTGGATGAAGACGACGGCGGCGATGATCGCGAGGGCGACGAGCGGGAAGAACAGCCGCTCCATCGTGCCGCCGTTGTACCAGGCGGAGATCCCGAGCGGAGCCGAGGAGAGAATCGAGGCGAAGATCAGCAGCGAGATGCCGTTGCCGACACCGCGCTTCGTGATCAGCTCGCCCATCCACATCAGCAGCGTGCAGCCCGCGGTCAGCGTCACGACGATCAGGATGATGCGGCCGGAGTTCGCGTTCAGGTTGCCCGCGCGCTTGAACAGGTACGCGTAGCCGGTCGACTGCGCCGCCGCGAGCGCCACCGTCAGGTAGCGCGTGTACTGGTTGATCTTGGCGTAGCCGGCCTCGCCTTCCTTCTGCAGCTGCTCGAGCTTCGGGACGACGACCGTCATCAGCTGGAGGATGATCGACGCCGTGACGTACGGCATGATCCCGAGCGCGAAGATGGCGAACCGCGACAGCGCGCCGCCCGAGAAGACGCTGAGCAGGCCGAGGATCGTGCCGCCGCGGCCGTTGAAGTAGTCGTTGATCGTGTTCGAGTCGACACCCGGCGCCGGGATCCACGAGCCGAGGCGGTAGAGCGCGAGGATGAAGAAGGTGAAGAGGATCCGCCGCCGCAGCTCGGGCACGCGCCAGGCGTTGGCGAGCCACGACAACACCTAGGACTCCTCGGGCGCTGCGTCGGATGCCGGCTTTCGGGCCGCCTTGGCCTTCTTCGGCTTCGGCTCCCGCAGCAGGGACACCGTCCCCCCTGCGTCCTCGACCTTCTTCCGCGCGGTGGCGGAGATCGCGTGCACGCGGACAGTGAGCTTCTTCTTCAGCTCGCCGTTGCCGAGCAGCTTCACGTCGGTCTTCGTGTTCTTGATCACGCCGCGCTCGCGAAGCGTCTCCGGCGTCACCTCCGCGCCGTCGTCGAAGACGTCGAGCGAGCCGACGTTCACGGGCACGGTCGACGTCCGGAACGGGCCGATCGGCATCGCGTCCTTGGACGTCGCGCCGCGCTGCTTGCCGAGGCGCATGTAGATCGGCATCTGGCCGCCGGCGAAGCCGACGCGCATCTTGTGCGAGCCCGCACGGGACTTCTGCCCCTTGATGCCGCGGCCGGAGTAGCGGCCCTTGCCGGAGCCCAGGCCGCGGCCGACGCGCTTGCGGTCCTTGCGCGCCTGGGCCGGCTTCAGTGACGACAGGTTCAGCGGCTCAGCCATTCTCGACCCTCACGAGGTGACGGACCTTCCGCAGCATGCCTGCCAGGACCGGGGTCTCGTCGTGCTCGACGGTCTGGCCGATCTTGCGGAGGCCGAGAGCGCGGAGCGTGCCGCGGTTCCGCTGGTTCTCGCCGATGGGGCTACGCGTCTGCGTTATCCGAACCTTCGCCATTTGCCTGTTCCGGCTCCTCCGGAGCCTTGTAGGGAAGCACCTGCGAGATCGAGAGGCCGCGCATCTTCGCGACCTCGTCCGGGCGTCGGAGGTTCTTCAGCCCGTCGACCGTCGCCTTGGCCATGTTGATCGGGTTCGTCGTGCCGAGGCTCTTCGCGAGGATGTCGCGGATGCCCGCCAGCTCGAGGACGGCGCGGACGCCGCCGCCGGCGATGACGCCGGTGCCCTCGCTGGCCGGCCGCAGCAGCACGCGCGCGGCGTCGGAGCGGCCGAGGATCTCGTGCGTGATCGTCGTGCCGTGCTTGGGCACGGTGAAGAGGTTCTTCTTCGCGTCCTCGACGGCCTTCGTGATCGCGAGCGGCACCTCGCGCGCCTTGCCGTAGCCGACGCCGACGCGGTCGACCTCGTCGCCGATCACCACGAGCGCGGTGAACGAGAAGCGCCGGCCGCCCTTGACGACCTTCGCGACACGGTTGATCTCGACCACGCGCTCCTTGAGCTCGCGGCTCTGCTCCCGCTCGACCACCTGCTGCTCGACCGGCGTGAACTCGGGTCGGGTGCTCAAAACTCCAGGCCTCCTTCGCGCGCGGCATCCGCCAGCGCCTTGACGCGTCCGTGGTAGAGGTAGCCGCCGCGGTCGAACACGACGTGCTTGACGTTCTTCAGCTTCGCGCTCTCGGCGAGCAGCTTCCCGACCTGGGCCGCCTGCTCGCTCTTGTTGCCGCGAAACGACTTCAGCTGCAGCCAGCTCGCAGACACGAGCGTGAGCCCGTTCGCGTCGTCGACGAGCTGCGCGACGATGCCGCGATTGGAGCGCGTGACGACCAGGCGTGGCCGTTCGGCCGTGCCGGCCACCTTCCCCCTGACACGCCGATGCCGGCGGAGACGCGCCTCGCGAACGGTGAGAGTCGTCATGCGCGCTTGCCGACCTTCCTGCGCACGTACTCGCCCTGGTAGCGGATCCCCTTGCCCTTGTACGGCTCGGGCGGGCGCACCTTGCGCACCTCGGCGGCAAGCTGCCCGACCTGCTGCTTGTTCGAGCCCTTGACGACGACCTCGGTCTGGGTCGGCACCTCGAAGCTGATGCCCTGCGGCGCCTTGATCACGACGGGATGGGAGTAGCCGACGTCGAGCCGAAGATCCGATCCCTGCATCGCGGCGCGATAGCCGACGCCCTGCAGCTCGAGCCGCTTCTCGAAGCCCTTGGTGACGCCCTCGACCATGTTGGCGATCAGCGTCCGCGTCAGTCCGTGGAGCGCGCGGTCGTCGCCCCGCTCGGTCGGCCTCGTCACGGTGATGACACCGTCGGACTGCTCGATCTTCATCCGGGCCGGGACGTCCTGGCTCAGCTCCCCGAGGGGGCCGTTCACCATGACGCGCCCAGGCGAGAGCGACACGCTCACGCTCGCGGGCACTTCGATGGGCTGTTTTCCGATTCGACTCATCTCGCTACCAGACGAAGCACACGACCTCGCCGCCGATGCCCTTCTCCTCCGCCGTCCGCGACGTGACGAGCCCGTTGGACGTCGACATGATCGCGACTCCCATTCCGCCGAGGACGCGCGGCAGGCGGTCCTTCCCCGCGTAGACCCGGCGGCCCGGTTTCGACACCCGCTTGAGGTCGGTGATGATCCGCTCGCGGCTCCGGCCGTACTTCAGCTGGATCACGAGGGTATCGAAGCTCTCGCCCTTCTTGACGTGGAAATCCGAGATGTAGCCCTCTTCCTTGAGGATGCGCGCGATGCCCTCCTTCAGGCGGGAGGTCGGCATCTCCGTGCTCTCGTGCAGCGCCTTGTTGGCGTTGCGGATGCGGGCGAGCATGTCGGCGACCGGATCGGTCAGCATCGGGTCACCAACTCGACTTGGTCATGCCGGGGATCACGCCCTGGTGCGCGAGCTCCCGCAGGCAGATCCGGCAGAGGCCGAACTTGCGGAAGACGGCGCGCGGGCGCCCGCAGCGGTTGCAGCGCGTGTAGTTGCGCACGCGGAACTTCTGCGGCCGCTGCTGCTTGATCCGAAGTGAAGTCTTAGCCATTCGTTACTGCTGCTCCCTTCCGTCCGCCGCGAACGGCATGCCGAGCCCGCGGAGCAACGCGCGCGCCTGGTCGTCCGTCTTGGCGGAGGTCGTAATGGCGACGTCCAGCCCGCGAACCTGCTGGATGTCGTCGTAGTTGATCTCCGGAAAGATGATCTGCTCGCGAATGCCGAGCGAGTAGTTGCCGCGGCCGTCGAACGAGTTCGGGTTGAGCCCCCGGAAGTCGCGGATGCGCGGCAGGGCGATCGCGATCAGCCGGTCGAGGAACTCGTACATGCGGGCGCCCCGAAGCGTCACCTTCGCGCCGATCGGCATGCCCTCGCGGATCTTGAACTGCGCGATCGATTTCCGCGCACGGCGAACCTGCGCGCGCTGGCCCGCGATCGTCGACAGCTCGTCGAGCGCCGAATCCAGCTGCTTCGCGTCGGTCTTCGCCTCGCCGACGCCCATGTTCAGCGTGATCTTCTCGACGTGCGGGACGTCCATCGTCGACGAGACGCCGAGCTCGTCCTTCAGGCGCGGGCGCAGCTCCTGCTCGTACATGACCTTGAGGCGCGGTGCGTAGGACGCGCGCGCTGCTTCCTGGCGGGCTTCGCGGACGGAGGTGCTCATAGGCCCCCTTTCGTGTCGATCGTGCGCGCCAGCCGCGAAACGCCCGGCTCGGAAGGACGCAGGGAGGCCGCGTAGCCGTAGGCTACGGGGCCGACTGAGGACGCCCCGAGGCGGAGCGTTGCAGCGCCCTGGCGCGTGCGAGCGGCGCGGAAGGTGGCCGTGATCAACGGTCGATCTCCTCCCCGCAGTCGGCGCGCCTGCACACGCGCACCTTCTTGAGCGTGCCGTGGTCGTCCCGCTCCTTCATCCCGACTCGGGTCGGGCGGTTGCAGACGGGACAGACGACCATGACGTTCCCGACGTGCAACGGGGCGGGCTTGTCGATCACGCCGCCGGGCGTCATACCGGCCGTGCCCATCCGGCTCGCGTTCTGGATCGGCCGCGGCTTCGTGTGCCGCTTGACGAGGTTCAGGTTCTCGACGACCACCTTCTTGTCCTTCGGGCGCGCGTCGATGACACGGCCCTGCTTGCCGCGGTCCTTGCCGCTCAAGATGTGGACGAGGTCGCCCTTGCGGACTCTCATGGTGTGCGCCATGTCAGAGCACCTCCGGCGCCAGGGAGACGATCTTCATGAAGTTCTTCTCGCGCAGCTCCCTCGCGACCGGCCCGAAGATGCGGGTGCCGCGCGGGTTGCGCTGGTTGTCGATGATCACGGCAGCGTTCTCGTCGAAGGCGATCGTCGTGCCGTCCTCGCGGCCGTACGCCTTTTTCGTGCGCACGACGACGGCCTGCACGACCTCGCCTTTCTTGACGGCACCCTGCGGCGTTGCGAGCTTGACCGTGCCGACGATGATGTCGCCCACGCGTGCGTAGCGGCGGTGCGACCCGCCCTTGACGCGGATGCACAGGAGCTCGCGGGCGCCCGTGTTGTCGGCGACGCGCAATCTCGACTCCTGCTGGATCACCTGGCCGCCTCCACGATCTCCGCGAGCTTCCAGTGCTTCGTCTTCGAGAGCGGGCGCGTCTCGACGATGCGGACGACGTCGCCGATGTTCGCGCTGTTGCCCTCGTCGTGGGCGTGGAACTTCACGCTGCGGCGGACGACCTTCTTGTAGCGCGGGTGCGCCTTGATCGTGTCGACCTTGACGACGATCGTCTTGTCCATCGCGTTCGAGACGACCACGCCGCGGCGCTCCTGCCGGCGCCCACGCTCGGACTCGGGCTTGGCCGCGCGGACGATCGGCTTGCGCTCCGCCGGCCGCTCGCGCTTCGGCTTCGAGTGCGTGTGGCGCTGCGCGCGCGGGAGCCGCTTGCGCTTCTTCTTCTCCTCGGCGGCAGGCTCGGCAGTGGCTTCGGCTTCCGGAGCAGCCTCGTCGGCGGGCGCTTCGTCCGCGGGAGCCTCCTCGGCAGGAGCCTCCTCGGCGGGAGCCTCCTCAACGGGAGCCTCGTCCGCGGGAGCGTCCCCCACGGGAGCCTCGTCCGCGGGAGGCGGAGCTTCCTCGACGGATTGCGCCTCGGGCGCAGCCGCCTCGGCTGCGGCCTCGTCGGCCTGGGGCTCTTCGGTTGTCTCTTCTTGGTTCTGTTCGTCTTCAGCCACTAGCTCTGTGCCGCCTCTCGTTCGGTGCGCACCGTCAGGATGCGCGCGATCTCGCGCTTCGCCAGCTTCAGCCGGGCGCTGTTCTCCAGCGCGCCAGTCGCCGACTGGAAGCGCAGGTTGAAGAGCTCCTGCCGCCGGTCGGCCAACGCGTCCTCGAGCTCGTCGTCGGTCATGTCCCTCAGGTCTCTAGCTTTCAAAGAGATCCGCCTCCCGCTTGACGAACTTCGTCTTCAGCGACAGCTTCGTCCCGGCGAGGCGGAGCGCTTCCTTCGCCAGCGGCTCCGGCACGCCGGCGAGCTCGAACATGACGCGGCCCGGCTTGATCACGGCGACCCAGTGCTCCGGCGATCCCTTGCCCGAGCCCATCCGCGTCTCGGCCGGCTTCTGCGTCGTCGGCTTGTCGGGGAAGACGTTGATCCAGACCTTGCCGCCGCGCTTGATCTTGCGCGTCATCGCGATCCGGGCGGCCTCGATCTGGCGGTTCGTGATCCAGCCTGCCTCGAGCGCCTTCAGGCCGAAGTCGCCGAACTGCACGCTCGTCTGGCCCTTCGCGTAGCCGCGCCGGCGGCCCCGCTGGTACTTGCGGAACTTCGTCTTCTTCGGCAGGAGCACTAGCTACCGCCCTCCTTCTTCTGGCGGCGGCGCTCCGTCTTGGCGGCGTCCTCGCTCTTCTCCTTCTTCTCCGGCGCCTCCGACTGCGTCGACGTCGTCGTGTCAGGCGCGTCGGCCACCGGCGGTGGAGTCGTCGTGGCCTCCGGCTCGATCACCGGCTGCTCGCGGCCCTCGGCCGACTGAGCCTGCTGGTCGGTGCGAGGCCGCTCGGCGTTGTCCTGGCCGCGGGAACGATCGCGCGGAGCGCCGCGGCCGCCCGGCCGCGAGCCGCCACGACCGCCGGCGCCGCCGCGGCCGCGCCGACCGGGACGGACGGGGCCGAGGCCCTCGCGGTCCCGCTGCCGGTCGCGCCCGCTCTCGCGGGACGCGCCCAGACCTTCGACGTTCGCGCGGCGGCGACGAGCCTGGTCTTGCTCGCCGAGCCGCACATCCTTCTCGGTGTCGAGGCCGCCGTAGCCCTCGGGCATGATCTCGCCCTTGTTGATCCAGACCTTCACGCCGATGCGGCCGAAGGTGGTCTTCGCCTCGACGAAGCCGTAGTCGATGTCCGCGCGGATCGTGTGCAGCGGGACGCGGCCCTCGGAGTACGCCTCCGAGCGGCTCATCTCCGTGCCGCCGAGCCGGCCGCCGCACTGAATGCGGACGCCCTTCGCGCCCGAGCGGATGCCGGACGCGAGCGCGCGCTTCATCGCGCGGCGGAAGCTGACGCGGTTCTGCAGCTGCTCCGCGATCGACTGCGCGACGAGCTTCGCATCGAGCTCGGGGCGCTTGATCTCGTTGATGTTGATGTGGACGTTCTTCTTGGTGATCGCGTGCAGCTCTTTGCGCAGCGCGTCGACCTCGACGCCGGACTTGCCGATCACGATCCCGGGACGTGCCGTGTAGATGTCGACCGTGATGCGCTGCTTGTCCTTGCGGATCAGGATGTCCGACAGGCCCGCGTGCGAGAGCTTGTTCGTGATGTGGTCGCGGATCTTGATGTCCTCGATCAGGTACTGCGGGAACTCCTTCTTGCCCGTGTACCAGTTCGACTTCCAGTCGTGGATAACGCCGACGCGCATCCCGCCGGGATGAACTTTTTGACCCATTAGGCCTCTGTCTCCTCAGTCTTGTCGGTCGTCTTGGTCTGGGCAGCCGGAGCCGCCCCGTCGGGGCGCTCGGCGAGCTTCACGGTGATATGGCAGGTGCGCTTGCGGATCCGGGCGACGCGCCCGCGCGCACGTGCGCGCCAGCGCTTCATCACCGGCCCGCCGTCCACGTAGGCGTGCTCGATGTACAGACGGTCCTCGGGGATGCCGTGATTCGCCTCGGCGTTCGAGACTGCCGACTGCAGCACCTTCTGCAGCTCGTCGGCCGCCTCGCGCGCCGTGAAGGCGAGGACGGCACGGGCCTCGGGCACGCTGCGACCGCGGATGTGCTGCGCCACGAGGCGCGCCTTCCGCGGGGACATGCGGACGTATTTCGCCTGGGCTCGCATCAGGTCTTCCTCTTCACCTCGGTCTTGCGGTCGCCCGAGTGCGCGCGGAACGTGCGCGTCGGGGCGAACTCACCGAGCTTGTGGCCGACCATCTGCTCCGAGATGAACACCGGCACGTGCTTGCGCCCGTCGTGGACGGCGATCGTGTGCCCGACCATCTCGGGGAACACGGTCGACGTGCGCGACCAGGTGCGGATCATGCGCTTCTCGTTCTTCTCGTTCATCGCCTCGATGCGGCTCATCAGCCGCTCCTCGACGAAAGGCCCCTTCTTCGAGCTCCTGCTCAACGCTTCTCCTTCCCGCGCCGGCGGGCGCGGACGATCAACTTGTCGGATTCCTTGTGCTTGCGGCGCGTGCGCTTGCCGTGTGTCGGCACGCCCCACGGGGTGACGGGATGGCGCCCGCCTTTCGACTTGCCCTCGCCGCCGCCGTGCGGGTGGTCGACGGGGTTCATCGCCGAGCCGCGCACGGTCGGGCGCTTGCCCTGCCACCGCGTGCGCCCCGCCTTGCCGCCCGTGACGTTCTCGTGGTCGACGTTGCCGACCTGTCCGACCGTCGCGCGGCAGGTTAGCGGCACGCGGCGCATCTCGCCGGACGGGAGCCGGAGGACGCCGTAGCCGTCGTCCTTGGCCACCAGCTGGACGCCTGAGCCGGCGCTCCGAGCCATCTGGCCGCCCTTGCCGGGCTTGAGCTCGACGTTGTGGACGAGGGTGCCCGTCGGGATGTTCTCGAGCGGCAGCGCGTTTCCCGGCCGAATGTCGGCCTGGGGGCCCGACTCGACCGTGGCGCCGACGCGGAGCCGCGCCGGAGCGAGGATGTAGCTCTTCGCGCCGTCGGCGTAATGCAGCAGCGCGATGCGCGCGGAGCGGTTCGGGTCGTACTCGATCGCGGCGACCTTCGCCGGCACGCCGTCCTTGCGGCGCTTGAAATCGATCACGCGGTAGCGGCGCTTGTGCCCGCCGCCCTGGTGGCGGGTCGTGATGCGGCCCGAGTTGTTGCGGCCGCCCTTCTTCGTCAGCTTCTCGGTGAGCGCCTTGTCCGGTTTCGACTTCGTGACCTCCTCGAACGTGGAGACGGTCATGAAGCGGCGGCCGGCCGAGGTCGGCTTGTAGCGGCGGATCGGCATCAGGTGTGCGCTCCTCCGAAGATCTCGATCGTGTCGCCGGGCTGCAGCTGGACGATCGCCTTCTTCCAGCCGGGCTTCGTCCCCTTGTGCAGGCCGCGGCGCTTCGGCTTCGACTGCACCTTCGCGATGTTGACGCGCAGCACCTTGACCTCGAACAGCTCCTCGACGGCCTGGCGGACCTGCGTCTTGTGCGCGTCCGGGTGGATGCGGAACGAGTACGTGTTGTTGTCCTCGATCTGCGCATAGCTCTTCTCCGAGACGACGGGAGCGAGCAGCACTTCGTTGGGGTGCAAACTCACGACGCCCTCCCCTGCACCGCCTCGAGCGCCTCCTGCGTCACGAGGACGGAGCTCGCCCAGACGAGCGCGGCGACCTCGAGCTCGGCCGGCGTGACGACGACGACACGGTCGAGGTTGCGGAACGACTTGCTGACGTTCTGCTCCTCGTCGCCGGCAACGACGACGAGCGGCAGCCCCTTGCCCCACGACCCGAGCAGCTCGACCGCCTTCCGTGTGGACGGCTCCGAGAAACCGGAGCCGTCGAGGATGCCGAGCGTGCCGTTGGCCGCGTGATCCGAAAGGATCGAACGCAGGGCACTGCGACGCGCCTTGCGGTTGACCTTCACCTCGAACGACCGTGGGGTCGGCGCGAAGGCGACACCGCCGCCGGTCCAATGCGGCGCGCGTGTCGTTCCGGCGCGGGCGCGGCCCGTTCCCTTCTGGCGCCACGGCTTCGAGCGGCCGCCGGCGACGAGCCCGCGGCTCTTCGCCGCCCGGGTACCGCGCCGGTCGGCGTTCAGCTCCGCGCGCACCGTCTCGTGCACCACGTGCGGCTTCACGTCGGCGGCGAACACCGACTCCTCGAGCGTGACGTCCTTCGCGGCGGAAGCGCCGAGCAACGGCGCCTTGGGCGCGGCCACTACGCCTCCTCCCGCACTTCGACGAACCCGTTCTTCGGGCCCGGGACGGCGCCCTTCACGAACAGGAGGTTGCGCTCGGCGTCGACGTCGTGGACGACGAGGCCGACCTGCGTCACGCGCTTGCCCCCGAGGCGGCCCGCCATGCGCACGCCCTTGAACACGCGCGACGGCGTCGCCGACGCGCCGATCGACCCCGGCTTGCGGATGTTGTGCGAGCCGTGGGTCTTCGGGCCGCGGTGGAACTTGTGCCGCTTGATCGTGCCGGCGAACCCCTTGCCGTGCGAGACGCCGCTGACCTTCACCTTCTCGCCCGGAGCGAATGCCTCGACCGTGACGTTCTCGCCGACGACGAGCTCGCTCTGGCCGCGGAGCTCCAGCAGGTGCCTGTAAGCGCCGTCGACGTTGTTCGCCTTCAGGTGGCCGAGCTCCGCCTTCGTCACCTTGCGCTCGGCGACCTCGTCGTACGCGATCTGCACGGCGTCGTAGCCGTTCGCGTCCGCGGTCTTCACCTGGACGACCGGGCACGGGTTCGCCTCGATCACGGTGACCGGCGTGACGACGCCCGTCTCCTGGTCGAAGACGCGCGTCATGCCCAGCTTCTTGCCGACGATGCCCTTCACGGACGGTCCTGCCGGTGAGATTGGTGGATGCCCGGGTCGCGGGCACCAAGCGATGCAACGACGCAGGGAGGGGTTGGGCTAGACAGCCCAACCCCGGCTGAGGACGCGGCAGCGCGCCGCGTGCTCGCGGGCCGGGCGCCGCCGAATCTTGCCGGTAGGGCCGTCATAGCTTGATTTCGATGTCCACGCCCGCCGGGAGGTCGAGCCGCATCAGCGAGTCGACCGTCTTCGGCGTCGGCGAGTGGATGTCGATGAGCCGCTTGTGCGTGCGCACCTCGAAGTGCTCCCGCGAGTCCTTGTCCTTGAACGGCGACCGGATCACGCAGTAGACGTTCTTCTCGGTGGGCAGCGGCACGGGACCGGTGATGGTGGCGCCGGTTCGCTGTGCCGTCTCGACGATCGACTGTGCCGACTTGTCGAGCTGCTGGTGGTCGTAGCCCTTGAGTCGGATTCGGATCTTCTGTGCCATAGCGAACCGGCGCCCCTACTACTTGACGATCTCGGTGACCACGCCCGCACCGACGGTGCGGCCGCCCTCGCGGACGGCGAAGCGCAGACCCTGATCCATGGCGATCGGCTGGATCAGCTCGACCTCCATGTTCGTGTTGTCGCCCGGCATGACCATCTCCTGGCCCTCCGGAAGCTTGATCGCGCCCGTCACGTCCGTCGTACGGAAGTAGAACTGCGGGCGGTAGTTGTTGAAGAACGGCGTGTGGCGGCCGCCCTCGTCCTTCGAGAGCACGTACACCTCGGCCTTGAAGTGCGTGTGCGGCGTGATCGAGCCGGGCTTTGCCAGCACCTGGCCGCGCTCGATCTCCTCGCGCTTGATGCCGCGAAGGAGCGCACCGGCGTTGTCGCCCGCCTGCGCGAAGTCGAGCGTCTTCTGGAACATCTCGAGCCCGGTGACGACGGTCTTCTCGGTCTCCGGATGGATCCCGACGATCTCGACCTCGTCGCCCGACTTGATCTGGCCCTGCTCGATGCGGCCCGTGACGACCGTGCCGCGGCCCGTGATCGTGAACACGTCCTCGATCGGCATCAGGAACGCCTTGTCGACGTCGCGCGTCGGCTCGGGGATGTACGAGTCGACGGCCTCCATCAGCTCGAGGATCTTCGGGACCCACTCGCCGTCGCCCTCGAGCGCCTTCAGCGCCGAGACGTGCACGACGGGAATGTCGTCGCCGGGGAACTCGTAGCGCGAGAGCAGCTCGCGGACCTCGTGCTCGACGAGCTCGAGCAGCTCGGGGTCGTCGACCATGTCGGCCTTGTTCAGAGCGACGACGATCGACGGGACCTCGACCTGGCGCGCGAGCAGGATGTGCTCGCGCGTCTGCGGCATCGGGCCGTCCGCCGCGGACACGACGAGGATCGCGCCGTCCATCTGCGCGGCGCCCGTGATCATGTTCTTGATGTAGTCGGCGTGCCCCGGGCAGTCGACGTGCGCGTAGTGACGGTTCTCCGTCTCGTACTCGACGTGCGAGGTGTTGATCGTGATGCCGCGCGCCTTCTCCTCCGGCGCGTTGTCGATCGACTCGAACGACCGCACCGCGGTCGTGCCGCCGACGCTTTCTGCGAGCACCTTCGTGATCGCCGCGGTCAGCGTCGTCTTGCCATGGTCGATGTGACCGATGGTGCCGACGTTGAGGTGCGGCTTCGTGCGCTCGAACTTCTGCTTTGCCATGCCTCTCCTTCCTTGACTTACGACTCGCTCGACACCAGCTCGCTGGCGATCGATTGCGGAACTTCTTCGTAACGGTCGAACTGCATCGTGAACTCCGCCCGGCCCTGCGACATCGAGCGCAGGTCGGTCGCGTAGCCGAACATCTCCGCGAGCGGGACGACGGCCTTGATCACCTGCGCGTTGCCGACGGGCTCGAGGCTCTCGACGCGGCCGCGGCGGGAGTTGAGATTCCCCATCACGTCGCCGAGGTAGTCCTCCGGCGTGATCACCTCGACCGCCATGACCGGCTCGAGCAGCTTGGGCTTCGCCCGCTTCATCGCTTCCTTGAACGCCATCGAGCCGGCGACCTTGAAGGCCATCTCGCTCGAGTCGACGTCGTGGTACGAGCCGTCGACGAGCTCGATGCGGAGGTCGACGACCGGGTACCCGGCGAGCACCCCGGACTCCATCGCTTCCTGGATGCCCAGGTCGATGGACGGGATGTACTCCTTCGGAACCCTGCCGCCCACGATCTTGTCGACGAACTCGTAGCCCTCGCCCGGCTCCATCGGCGCGGCGTTGATCACGGCGTGGCCGTACTGGCCGCGGCCGCCGGTCTGGCGGACGAACTTGCCGACGATCTTCTCGACGGGCTTGCCGATCGTCTCGCGGTACGCGACCTGCGGACGGCCGACGTTGGCGTCGACGTTGAACTCGCGCTTGAGCCGGTCGACGATGATCTCCAGGTGCAGCTCGCCCATGCCGGCGATCAGCGTCTGGCCGGTCTCGTCGTCGGTCCGCACACGGAACGTCGGATCCTCCTCGGCCAGGCGCTGCAGCCCGGTTCCGAGCTTGTCCTGGTCGGCCTTCGACTTCGGCTCCACGGCGACGGAGATGACCGGGTCCGGGAACGTCATCGACTCGAGCTTGATCGGGGCCGTGTCCGCCGCGAGCGTGTCGCCCGTCGTCGTGTCCTTCAGCCCGACGCCGGCGGCGATCTCGCCCGCGCCGATCTCGTCGCGCTCCTCGCGGTGGTTGGCGTGCATCTGGAGGATGCGTCCGATCCGCTCGGTCTTGCCCGTCGTGGTGTTGAGCACGCGGTCGCCGGCCTTGACCTTGCCGGAGTACACGCGGAAGTACGTGAGCTTGCCGACGTACGGGTCCGACATCACCTTGAAGGCGAGCGCCGAGAAGGGCTCGTCCATCGCGGGCTTGCGCGAGAGCTCGTTGTCCGTACGCGGGTCGACCCCGTGCACCGGCGGCACGTCGAGCGGGCTCGGCAGGTAGTCGATGACGGCGTCGAGCAGCGGCTGCACGCCCTTGTTCTTGAACGCCGACCCGAGCAGGACCGGCGTGATCTTGTTCTCGAGCGTGCCCTTGCGGAGCGCGTGGCGGATCATCTCGGGCGTCACCGACTCCTCGTCGAGCAGGTACGTCTCCGTCAACTCGTCGTCGAACTCGGCGATCGAGTCGATCAGCTGGTGGTGGTACTCCTGCGCCTGCTCCGCGAGCTCCGGCGGGATCTCGATCGTCTCGAACTTCTGCCCGAGATCGTCCTCGTAGACGATGCCGCGCATCTCGACGAGGTCGACGACGCCGCGGAAGTGCTCCTCCTGGCCGATCGGCAGCTGGACCGGAACCGGATGCGCGCCGAGGCGGTCGACCATCGACTGCACGGCGGCGAAGAAGTCCGCGCCGGTGCGGTCCATCTTGTTGATGAACGCGATCCGCGGGACGCGGTAGCGCTCGGCCTGCCGCCAGACCGTCTCCGACTGCGGCTGCAC
>DATCYR010000100.1:0-31666 GCA_036526315.1 Gaiellaceae bacterium
TGCTTCGGCCCGTCCTGCGTCGCGGTGACGAAGGGCAGGTTGATCTGCGTCGTCATCGTCGACGACAGCTCGATCTTCGCCTTCTCCGCCGCCTCGTACAGGCGCTGGAGCGCCATCCGGTCGGCGGCCAGGTCGATGCCCTGGTCCTTCTTGAACTCCGCGACCATCCAGTCGACGATCGCCTTGTCGAAGTTGTCGCCGCCGAGGTGGTTGTCGCCGTTCGTGGCCTTGACCTCGAAGACGCCTTCGCCGAGGTCGAGGATCGACACGTCGAACGTGCCGCCGCCGAGGTCGAAGACGAGGATCGTCTGGTCGGAGCCTTCCTTGTCGAGGCCGTAGGCGAGCGCCGCCGCGGTCGGCTCGTTGATGATGCGCTGGACGTTGAGCCCGGCGATCTTGCCGGCGTCCTTCGTCGCCTCACGCTGCGCGTTGTTGAAGTAGGCCGGGACCGTGATCACCGCGTCGGTGACCGGCTCGCCGAGATACGCCTCGGCGTCGGCCTTCAGCTTCTGCAGGATCATCGCGCTGATTTCCGGGGGCGGGTACTCCTTGCCGCCCGCCTTCACGCGTGCGTCGCCGTTCTGGCCCTTGACGACCTCGTACGGGACGATCGTCATCTCCTCCGAGACCTCGTCCCACTTGCGGCCCATGAACCGCTTGATCGAGAAGATCGTGTTCTCGGGGTTCGTGACCTGCTGGCGCCGTGCCGGCGCCCCGACGAGCCGCTGTCCGTCCTTCGTGAACGCGACGACGGACGGCGTCGTGCGGCCGCCCTCGGCGTTCGGGATGACGGTCGGCTCGCCGCCCTCGAGCACGGCCATGCAGCTGTTGGTCGTGCCGAGGTCGATACCGATGGTTTTCGCCATGTCTGGGTGTCCTCCGTTGGTGACTGAGAAAATCTAAGCCAGAGTGTATCAAGTCGACACGGCCCCTCGCCACGGGGTTTCAGCCCACCAGCGGTTGCGTAGACTCGAAACGTGGAGCCGCTGCGCGACTCGTGGGGCCGGGAGATCAAGTCGGTGCGCGTGTCCGTCACGGACAAGTGCAACTTCCGCTGCACGTACTGCATGCCGGCCGAGGGGCTGGAGTGGCTTCGGCGCGACGAGATCCTGACGTTCGAGGAGATCGCGCGGCTCGTGGCGGTGCTCGCGCGCCTCGGAGTCGACGAGGTGCGGCTGACAGGCGGCGAGCCGCTCGTTCGCCGCGACGTGCCCGTGCTCGTCGAGCAGCTCGCGCGGATCGAGGGCGTCCACGACCTGTCGCTGACGACGAACGGCGTGCTGCTCGACCGGCTGGCCGGGCCGCTCGTCGAGGCGGGCCTGCAGCGTCTGAACGTGTCGCTCGACACGCTCAACCACGTCCGCTTCGCGGAGATCACGCGGCGCGACGCGCTCGACGCCGTCCTCCGCGGGCTCGAGGAGGCGGAGGGCTATCCGGAGCTGCGGCCGATCAAGATCAACTGCGTCGCGGTCAAGGGCTTCACCGAGACCGAGGTTCCCGCGCTCGCCGAGATCGCCCGGCGAAAGCCGTACGTCGTCCGCTTCATCGAGTTCATGCCGCTCGACGCCGACGAGGCCTGGCGCGAGGACGACGTCCTCACCGGGGCCGCGATCCGCGAGATCATCGAGGCGCACCACGGCCCGCTCGAGGAGCTGCCGGCCAAGGCGTCCTCGACGGCCAAGCGCTTCCGGTTCGCCGACGGCGCCGGCGAGGTCGGCTTCGTCAACCCGGTCTCCGAGCCGTTCTGCTCGAGCTGCGACCGCATCCGGCTGACGGCCGACGGCCAGCTGCGCACCTGCCTCTTCTCGCGGCGCGAATGGGATCTGAAGACCCCGCTCCGCGACGGCGCCTCGGACGACGAGCTGACCGAGCTGATCCGCTGGGCGGTCAGGCACAAGGAGCTCAAGCACAAGATCAACGACGAAGGCTTCACCCGGGCTAGCCGATCGATGTCTCAGATCGGCGGCTGACCGAGGCAAGGCGAGCCCGTCGGCCCTTCGAATCGGCATCGCCGGCGACGCCTTGCGCTCCATGTCTCAAATCGGGGGATGAGGAGCGACAGGCTCGCTCGGTAAAATAGGTAGGTCATGAGCGCCGCAATCGCCGCCGGAAGACGCTTTCTCCCGCGTGGATACGCGGACTTCGGGTTCCAGCTACTGATCTGGTTCGGCTTCCTGGCCGCGTACCAGGTCGCCCGCGGCTTCGCCGACCGCGATCCGACGAAGGCCTTCGAGAACGGCTGGCGCGTGATCGGCCTCGAGCAGCGGCTCACGGGCCTGCGCGAGCTGACCTTCCAGGGCTGGACGGAGTCCTCCCATTTCCTCGCCGTCGCGGTCTCCTGGACGTACTGGAACTCCGAGTTCACGGTCATCGGGCTCGCGCTCCTCTGGGTCTACCTGCGCCGGAACCCGGCGTTCACGCGCTTCCGCAACACGATCCTGCTCGCGAACGTCCTCGGCCTGATCGGGTACGTCCTCCTGCCGACGGCGCCGCCGCGGTTCTTCACGTCGGTGGGCTTCACGAACACGCTCGGTCAGATCGGCGGGCTCAATCACGGCAGCGGCCTGATCCAGCTCGCGGCCAATCCGTACGCGGCGATGCCGAGCCTGCACGCCGCGGACGCGCTGATCGTCGGCGTCGTGCTCGCGTCCGTCGTCCGGCACTGGGCGTGGAAGGTTCTGTGGCTGCTGTGGCCCGCGTGGGTCTGGTTCTCGGTGATGGCGACGGCGAACCACTTCTGGCTCGACGTGCTCGCGGGCATCCTGCTCGGGACCGTCGCGCTCGCGATCGTCTACCAGGCGCGCATCCGCAGCTTCATCGCACGCTAGACTCCTCATAGCAGGAATGCGATGAGGGAATCGGCCGTACTCCACCGGGTGAAGCAGGGCTACACGACGGGCGCGCGCTCGCTCGCGTCGCGCTCGATCGTCGGGCTCACGCGCACGCGCGTCACGCCGAATGCGCTCACCACCGCAGGCGTCTCGCTCTGCCTCGCCGCCGCGGTGATCGTGTACTTCGAGTACCGCGACGAGCTCCTCTTCTACTGGGTCGGCGCCGTCGTGTTCGTCGTCGGGTCGATCCTCGACATCCTCGACGGCGCGCTCGCTCGCGCCGGCGGGAAGACGACGCCGTTCGGCTCCTTCCTCGACTCGACCACCGATCGCGTCGGCGAAGGCGCGATGCTCACCGCCATCGCGCTGATCTTCTCGCGCCACGGCAACCAGCTCGCGCTCGGGGCGACGGTGGCCGCGGTCGCCGGCTCCTTCCTCGTCAGTTACACGCGCGCGAAGGCAGAGACGCTCGGCCTGCGCGGCGACGTCGGACTCGGCTCGCGCGCCGAGCGGGTCGTCGTCATCACCGCCGGGCTCGTCCTGGCGCCGTGGGGCGCACTGCAGTGGGCGATCTACCTCCTGACCGCGACGGCCTGGATCACCGTGGTACAGCGGATCCTGTTCGTGCGCAGGCAGCTCGCGGAACGGTCGTAGCCCCGGATGCTGATCTTCATCCTCTTCCTCGTCGTCTGGGGCTTCATCGTCGGCGGCCTCGCGCGCCTGGCGCTGCCCGGCCCCGACCCGATGCCGTGGTACGCGACGATCGGCCTCGGGCTCGCCGGCTCGCTCGTCGGCGGCATCATCGCGCGGCTGATCTTCGGCGGCTACGGCGGGGGCATCATCTTGGCGGTGGCGGGCGCGACCCTGCTGCTCTACCTGTATCGGCGCTTCGTCCAGGGGCGCGGCATCACAGGCCCGAGCGCAGGCCTGTAGCCGCAGGCCGTATCGCAAACCTGCTATCTTGCAGGCATAGCAGGACTGCGATAGGAGGTGCCTGAATGTCCGAAGGGAACGGCAAGAAGAACGGGAAGGCGCGCCTCGACGATCGCGTGCGCGTTGCGCTGATCGGCGTCGGCAACTGCGCCAACTCGCTGCTGCAAGGAGTGGAGTACTACAAGGACGCGCCGGACGACCAGTTCGTCCCCGGCCTGATGCACGTGAACCTCGGCGGCTATCACGTCCGCGACATCGAGTTCACGGCCGCGTTCGACGTGACGACCGACAAGGTCGGCAAAGACTTGTCCGATGCGATCTGGGCGCACCCGAACGACACGATCAAGTTCGCAGAGGTCCCGCAGACCAGCATCAAGGTCTCGCGGGGGATGACGCACGACGGCCTGGGGAAGTACATCTCGGAGGTCGTGACGAAGGCGCCCGGCGAGACTGACGACGTCGTCGGCATCCTCCGCGACACGAAGACCGACGTCGTCGTCAACTACCTGCCCGTGGGCTCGGAGATGGCGACCAAGTGGTACGCCGAGCAGGTGCTCGAAGCCGGCTGCGCGATGGTCAATTGCATGCCAGTCTTCATCGCGCGCGAGAAGTACTGGCAGCGCCGCTTCGAGGAGCGGGGCGTTCCGATCATCGGCGACGACATCAAGTCGCAGGTCGGCGCCACGATCACCCACCGCGTGCTCACCTCGCTCTTCCGTGAGCGCGGCGTGCACCTCGACAAGACGATGCAGCTGAACGTCGGGGGTAACTCGGACTTCCTCAACATGCTCGAGCGCGACCGCCTCGAGTCGAAGAAGATCTCGAAGACGAACGCCGTCACGTCGATGCTCGACTACGACCTCGGCGCGCAGAACGTGCACGTCGGCCCCTCGGACTACGTGCCGTGGCTGACCGACCGCAAGTGGGCGTACATCCGCATGGAGGGCTCGTCCTTCGGCGACGTGCCGCTGAACGTCGAGCTGAAGCTCGAGGTGTGGGACTCGCCGAATTCGGCGGGGATCGTCATCGACGCGGTGCGGCTGGCCAAGCTCGCGCTGAACAACGGCGTCGCCGGCGCGCTCGAGGGCCCGAGCTCGTACCTGATGAAGTCACCGCCGGCGCAGGTACCGGATGACGACGCCTACGAGGCGACGGAGAGCTTCATCCGCGAGAACGCGCGCAAGGCCGCGAAGGAGCGCAACCCGGAGAAGGTGTAAGGGCGGTGTCGCTGCGCCGGATCTTCCTGCTCGGCGCGGCGACACTCGTCTGCATCGCCGCGCTCGTCGCGATCGCCGCGGTCCTGAACGGCGACTTCGGTGACACCGAGGGCAAGATCTTCGCGACGCTGGCGACGGCGTTCGTCGCGGGCTCCGCTGCGATCGCCGGAATCGCCTGCCTCGAGCGCTCCGTCTCGCGGCCGTTCGCGGTCGCGGCCATCGTCCTGGCGCTGCTGGGCCTCGTCCTCTGGACCGACCAGATCTGGCAGAACCATGACAGCTCGCGGTACTGGAAGCTCCTCGGCCTGGTTCTGATCTGGACGCTCGTCGCCCTGCTGGTGACGACCACGAGGCTGTTGACGCGGTCGCCGCGGCTCCTGCGGACGCTCTACCCCGCGACCGCAGCCGCCGCGACGGCCGCCGGTCTGACGGTCAGCGTCATGGTCGTGCGAGACAACGGCGACGGCTGGCAGCTCTTCGCGGTCCTTCTCATCCTGGCGCTGCTCGGTGAGACGCTGACGCCGATCCTGGAGCGGTTCTTCGCAACACGTGTGCCGTCCGAGCGCGTGCTGGGCGAGATCGGCGGCGTCGTGGTCGTCGCAGTCCGCGGCGGGCGCAAGAGGCGGACGGTACGCCTGGGCGAGCGCGAGGTGAGCGTGGCGGACGACGAGCAGATCGTCGTCCGCCACGCTTGATGCGTCTAGTTCCCCGCTGCCTCGTACTGCTTGGCCGCGAAGACGTCCGAGAGGCTGTTGACCGCCGCATCGCGCGACGCGAGCGGCTGCAGGCCGTACCGCTGCTCGATCGTCGCGAGGATCGACGTCGTGTCGTACTCGGTGTGATCGACGGCGAAGTTGCCGCGCAGGAACGGCGAGACGATCAGCGCCGGGATGCGCGTCCCCGGGCCCCACTCGTCGTGCGGGCCGTTGTTGTTGCCCTGGCCCGGCGGCGGAACGTGATCCCACTGCCCGCCGAACTCGTCGTACGTGACGATGACCATCGTGTCCTTTGCGCACGCGCTGCCCTCGATCATCTTCAGCAGCTGCACGAGGTGACTGTCACTGCCGGTCGTGCTGGCGTAGCCCGGGTGCTCGTTCTCGAGCCCGAACGGCTTGACGAAGCTGACCGGCTTCAGCTGGCAACTGCTGCCTGACGCGTTGCCGGCGTTGATGAAGTCCTGCTCGTCGAGCAGGTGAGCGGCACGATTGGCGGCGCCCTCCGGCGTGTTCGGGTCGAACGCCTTCCAGTAGTTGAACGGCTGGTGGTGGTACTGGAAGATGTTGCTCGGGCAGTACGGATAGACCGCGATGCCCGCCGACGGATCGACGTTCGGGTCGCTGCACGTCGGGCCGGGGCCGTTCGTCCAGCCGGGGCCGTTCGTGACGCCGGCCGCGTTGTCCCAGCCGCCCGCGTACCACGCCCAGTCGATGCCGCCGTCGCTCAGGCGCGAGCCGATCGTCGGCGTCGTCTGCGGCGGCAGCTTGGCGCCGAACGCGCCGAACGGCCGGTAGACCGGCTGCGACGTGTTCACCGCGTAGTCACCGCACGCGACCACGACTGCGGGCGGGTTGCACTTCTGCGTCCACTCGCGGTCGCGGATCGTGCCCGGGCTCGGCGAGACGTAGAGCGGGTAGGTGAAGAGGTTCCACGTCGCGTTGAACCCGCGCGTCTGCACCATCCCGTTCGCGTCGAGCACGGAGTGGCGGTCGGCGGACGACCCGTCCTGGGCCGCGCCCGGGACGACCGGCGTGCGCGCCGAGATCAGCCACTGGTGGTTCAGGAACGAGCCGCCGAACGCGGCCTGGAAGAAGTTGTCCGCGATCGCGTAGTGCGGATGGCCTCCCTCGTGCAGGTACCTGTAGACCGGCAGCGCCTTCGTGTCGTAGACACCCATCGACATCCCTGCCGAGTCGCTGCCCGTCGCGTAGCGGTTCTGCCGGCCCCCGTTCAGCTGGTACTGCTCCTGGTAGAACTTGTGCACCAGGTCGCGTGTGCAGCCGCCGGGAAGCCCGGTGCCGCGCGGCACGCCGAACGGGAAGTTGAAGGCGTTCAGGATCGTCGGGCACGTCGTGTCGGTCGGCGGGAAGTACGAGTCGATCGTCCACCACGTGTTCGCGAAGGCGTTGCAGCCGAGCGGCGCGAGGTTGACGTCGTTCTGCTGCAGGCACGAGTACGGGTTGCCGTTCTGGTCGACCTGCGTCGTGTGAGCGGCGTCGGCGTTCGCGAGGCCGTTCACGCCTTCCCAGCCGCCGTAGAGATTGTCGAAGCTGTGGTTCTCCTCGTAGATGACCACGATGTGGTTGATCTTCTGCAGCTGGTCGTTGCCGCGCGCGGCGCCCGCGCCGCCGCTGGCGGCAACGGCGACGAGCGCGACAACGGCACACGCGACCAGCGCGCGGCCGGCCCCTCTGAGTCTTCGCATGCTCTCCCCTTGGTCGGTTGACCCTCGGGCGCCAGTCTGACGCAAAAATCCCCCGGTGGGGAGGGTAGGCGCAGGACTAGATTAGGCCCATGCGCGTCTGCCTGGTCACGCCGTTCTCGTGGTCCCAGCCTCACGACGTGAACGAGCACGTGGCGGGCATCGCGGCGGAGCTGCGAAAGCTGGGCCACTCCGTGACGGTTCTCGCCTCGTCCAACCGGGCGAAGGAGCTCGCGGCGGGCCGCCGCGCGCTGCTCGACGGGCTCGATGCCGAGGTCGTGGCCCTGGGCCCGGCCGTCCCGATCTCGCGCCGCAGCCGGATCGGCGTGCCGGTCGGCGCGCGCGCGAATCTCTCGCTCGCGCTCGAGGCCGGGCGCTTCGACGTCGTCCACGGCTTCGAGCCGGGCCTCCCGTCGCTGTCGTACCTGGCGCTCCGCGACGCGTCGGCGCTGACGGTGGCCACGTTCCTCTCACCGGAGCGCCTCTCGTATCCACCGGGGCGCGCGCAGCGCGACCGGTTGCTCGTGCGGCTCGACGCGCTGGTGGCGACCACCGAGGAGACGGCTGCTGCCGCGGCCGTCCGCTTTCCCGGCCACTACGAGGTCATCTCGGCCGGCGTCGACCCGGAGCTGTTCCGGCCGGGGCGGAAGGAGAACGTGATCGTCGTCGAGTGGCGCCCGACCGAGCGGCCGCTCCTTCGCGGCGTGCTGCGGGAGCTCGGCGAGCTCGCAGACTGGGAGCTCGTCGTGCTGCGGACGAAACCGCTCGCGGGCCGCCCCACGATCCCACGCCTGCTGCGCGGCCGCGTGCACGTGCGGACCGCGCGCGACGGCGCGTCGCGCGCCCCGCTCCTCGCAGAGGCGGCCGTTTTCGTCCCGGCTGTCGACGGGTTGCAGCGCGTCGCGCTCGAGGCTTCTGCGTCCGGTTGTGCGATCGCGGCGCCGCCGGGCGTGCGCGAGCAGCCGGAGCTCGCGGGCGCGGAAGCTGCCCGGCTCGCCGAGGACGCTGCGTATCGCGAGCGCAAGCAGGGACGTGCGCGAGCCGATGCCGAGGGGCAGAGCTTCGCGCTCGTTGCCGCCGAGCTCGACGAGCTCTACCGGTCGCTCGCCCGCCGCAGGCAGGCGCCGGCGGGCCGTGACGATCCGTTGCGCGACCGGCCGTGGATCCTCGCCGACCTGCACATGCACACGAACTGGTCGCACGACTGCGCGGTCGATCCGGCCGACCTGATCATGTACGCGGCGGCGAACGGCCTCGGGGCCATCGCCGTGACGGATCACAACGTCTTCGGCGGCGCACTGGAGACGGTGGAGCTCGCGCGGGACCACGACCTGATCGTGATCCCCGGCGAGGAGATCAAGACCGACGGCCAGGGCGAGGTCATCGGGCTGTTCCTGCGCGAGGAGATCCCGCGCGGGATGTCCTTCGCGGAGACCGTTGCGGCGATCAAGGAGCAGGACGGCGTCGTGTACGTCCCCCACCCGTTCGATCGGATGCACTCGATCCCCGACCCCGCGACGCTGCAGCGCCACCTCGCGGACATCGACGTGTTCGAGGTCTACAACGCGCGCCTCCTGTTCGAGGCCTACAACGAGGAGGCGCTCCGGTTCGCGCGAAAGTACAACCTGACGCCCGGCGCCGGCTCCGACGCGCACGTGCTGCAAGGAGTGGGCACGGGTGCGCTTCGCATGCGCGCTTTCGACGGGCGGGAGGAGTTCCAGCTCAGCCTGCGCTCGGCTCAGGTTCTGCGGCGCCCGCGCTCGCTCGTGTACCTCCAGTCGCTCAAATGGATGGCGCAGGCCAAGGAACGAGTGCGCTAGGGGAGAAAGGTCCAGGGCCCAGTGCCAGCAACGGACGAGATCTACGAGAAGTACCTCCAGAAGGCGATCGTCGAGAGCAACGAGCTCGCGCACGAGATCGCCCAGGCCGGCGGGAACCGCGTGCCGGTGGTCGGCTCCGGCCACCCGCTGGCGGACGTGATGCTGCTGAAGTACCGGCCACAGGCGGCCGAGGTTCAGGAGGGCGTCGCATTCTACGGGCGCGCGGGACAGGCGATCCTCAAGTCGCTCCAGCGCCTGCACGTCGACCCGATGGCCGTCTACGGCACGAACTGTCTGAAGTTCGCCGACGGGAGCGAGGACGAGTCGCAGGCGTTCCTGACGCGTGAGCTGTACATCGTGCAGCCGAAGCTGATCGTCGCGATGGGCGATGCGGCCGTCGAGTTTCTGAACTCGCTCGAGTTCCCGCTCGCCGACGCCGTCGACTACAAGCCCGGCGAGCTACAGCGGTTTACGGCGACAATCCAGGCGCTCGTCGTGCCCGACATCGACGCCTCGCTCGACGAGGCTCCCGCGAAGACTCAATTTTGGAACGCATTCAAGCCTCTCGGCAGCTGGTGGGCCGAGCTGCCGCCCTACTAGGCCTCTTAGCGGCGCTCGGGCTCTTTTACGCGTTCCACGACCGGCTGTGGAGCGCGTCGATGTGGTGGGACGTCGCGTTCCTCGGGCTCGTCCTGATTCCGGCCGTGTTCGCGCTCGTCTGGCTCGTGCTGCCGCTGCGCACGGCGCGCGGGCTCCTGCCTGCCGCGGTCGGGCTCGCACTGCTGGCGTGGGCCTGCCACGAGGCCGGCTGGAAGACCCCGGAGAACTTCTGCAAGTTCTTCGCGGTCGTCTTCGTCGGCTTCGCGTTCCTCTCGTACTTCGAGCTCCTGAGCTGGGTCGTGCTCGTCGCCTGCATCATCCCGTTCGTCGACGCGTTCTCGGTCTTCTCGCCGCGTGGGCCGACGAACGAGATCGTCAAGCATCACGAGCACGTCTTCACGACGTTCTCGATCGCCTTTCCGATCCCCGGCGAAGCGGCGGCGGCGAACCTCGGGCTTCCGGACGTGCTGTTCTTCTCGCTGTTCCTCGCGGCGGCCGCGCGCTTCGGGCTGCGGCCGGGGCTGACCTGGATCGCGATGACGGCTTCGTTCGGCGCGACGCTGGCGATCGCGTCCGTGTGGAACGGCGGTCTGCCGGCGCTGCCACTGCTCGCGATCGCCTTCCTCGGGGTCAACGCGGATCTGATCGTGCGTCAGCTCCGCAACACGAAAGGCTGGGGTCTGACCCCGTCGGGGTCAGACCCCTGAAGTTGACCGTTCGAGCAGCGCCACCGTCTCGACGTGCGGCGTGTGCGGGAACATGTCGAGCGGCTTTGCGCGCAGGAGCGCGTAGCCGTAGTCGTCGGCGAGACGCTTCACGTCACCGGCGAGGGTCGTCGGGTTGCAGCTGACGTAGACGATTCGCGGCGCGCCGATCTCCCCCAGGCGCTTCAGCGCCTTGCCTGCCAGGCCCGCGCGCGGCGGGTCGACGACGACGACGTCCGGCTCGCCGCTGCGCTCGTGCAGCTCCTGCAGCGACTGGCCGACATTCGCGGCGAAGAACGCAGCGTTGCCGATCCCGTTCAGATCGGCGTTCTCGAGCGCGCACGCGATCGACTCCTCCGACACGTCGATGCCCCACACCGTCAGCGCGTCGCGAGCGAGCACGAGGCCGATCGTGCCGATGCCGCAGTACAGGTCGTAGACCGTCTCGTTCCCGCCGAGCGCCGCGAACTCACGCGCAATGCCGTACAGGCGCTCGGCCATCGCCGTGTTCGTCTGCAGGAATGCATTCGGCCGCACGCGAAAGCGCAGCCCGCACAGCTCCTCCTCGATCGCATCGTCGCCCCACAGCAGCTGCGTCGGGAGATTGGTCACCTCCGCCGGTGAGTCGTTCTCCGACCAGTGGATCGAGCGGACCTCCGGGAACGCGCGGAGCACGTCGACGAAACCGCCGGTGTCGAACTTCTCCCCGGGCGCCGTCACGAGCTGGACGAGCGCCTGACCGGTGTTCCGCCCCTCGCGAACGACGAGATGCCGCAGGTAGCCCGTCGCATCCTCCTGCGAGTACGCCACGAGCCGGTCGGCGCGCGCCCACTCGCGCACGGCGTTGCGGATCGCGTTGCCGAGGTCGGTCGTGAGCCAGCACTTCTCGATCTCCAGCACCTCGTCCCAGCGGCCGGCCTTGTGGAACCCGAGCGTCGGGCCGTCCTCGAGCTGTGTGAACGAGTACTCGAGCTTGTTGCGGTAGTGGAAGACGTCGTCGGCCGGCAGGATCGGCTCGACCGGCGGCTCGCCGATCCCGCCGATGCGGCGCAGCGCGTCTGCGACCTGGCCGGCCTTCGACTCGACCTGCGCCTCGTAGGCGAGATCCTGGAAGCGGCAGCCGCCGCACGCCGGGTAGTGCGCGCACGGCGCGTCGACCCGCTGCGGCCCCGGCTGGAGCACCTCGGTCGCGAGCGCCTCGGCGTGCCGGCGCTGCACCTTCGTGACGCGCGCGCGGACGGTGTCGCCCGGCAGCCCGCGCCGCACGAAGACGACGAAGCCGTTCAGCCGCGCGACGCCGTTCCCGCCGTAGGCGAGCGAGTCGATCGTGAGCTCGAGCTCCTGGTCCCTCGTGACGGGCGCCGCCATGAGGAACCAGGGTACTCGGGCTACGCGGCCTGTCTCACGTCCGCCGCAGGGAGGCGGACGGGATGGTTCGAGCGGAAGACGTCGTCTGGATCCACTGCGGCCTTGACCGCCTGCAACCTGCGGTACGTCTCCTCGCCGAAGAGACGCTCGCCGCGTTCGCGCTTGGTCGCGAAGTTGCTGAACGAGCGACCCGAATCCCAGCGTCCGACTGCGCTCTGCACGAGCTCGATGTGCGCCCTGACGGCCGCGCCCGCCTCCGGCGTCGGCGCCATCCCGACGGCGTTCATGACGAAGCGGCCTTCGATCGCCGACACGGCGCCGGCGCCGGGCGCCTTCCGCGCCAGCGCGCCGCCGGCATGGCGCAGCTCGAGGCTGAGGAGCGGTGACCGCGCCCCCGCACCGGCGGTCTCGACGAGCGCGTCGATCGCGGCGTCCGTCACGTCCGCGAGCACGATGCCGTCGGTGGCGCCCGGGACCGGCTGCTTCGGGTCCATGTGCAGGTGCTCGAGCTCGCGCGCCGGGATCGTCGCGAACGTGTCCCGCTGCGGCCCGAGCTCACGGAGCGGCCTGAGCAGCTCGTCGGTCGTGTCCTCGCCGAGCATGGACACCGCTTCGACGACGGCGAACGACCCTCCGCGCAACGGCTCGGGAACCTGCGGCAAGGGCGGAAACTGCAAGAAGCGGCCGACGGAAGTCACTTCGTCGGGCACCTCGTCGACCCAGCGTCGCCATGCGCGCAGCACCTCGGCACCGCGCTCGAGCGGGAAGAAGAGGATGCCCGCGTACACGTCGGTGACGGGATACAGCTCGAACTCGAGCGCCGTCACGACGCCGAACGAGCCGCCGCCGCCGCGCAGCGCCCAGAACAGGTCGGCGTGCTGGTCGGCGTCGGCGCGGATCAGCTCACCGTCGGCGTTCACGAGCTCCACCGCCGTCACGCTGTTCGACGCGAGGCCGTAGCGGCGGCCGAGCCAGCTCAGGCCGCCGCCGAGCGTGTAGCCGACGACGCCGACATCCGGCGACGATCCGGCAAGCGCCGCAAGTCCGTGCGCCGACGCAACGTGCGTCACGTCGCCCCACAGGACACCGGCGCCCACGCCCGCGCGGCGCTTGCGGACGTCGACGTTCACGCCGCGCATCCGCTCCGTCTTCAGCAGGATCGTGTGCGCGAGCGACCCGAGCGCGATGGCGTTGTGGCCGGTGCCCTGCGGCGCGACGCGCAGACCGCGCTCGCGCGCCCAGCGCACGACGGCCGCGACGTCGCGCGGGCTCTCGGGCAGAGCCACCGCGGCGGGCTGCTGGTCGGCGGCGCGATTCCAGGCGAGCCGCGCCTCGTCCCAGCTGGGGTCGTGCGGCAGGACGATGAGTTCGTTCTTCACTGTTCGGGCCTCCTGAATGTCGATGCCCAGACCGTCGCAGCGCGGACGGGACTGCCGAAAGGTGGCCTGCTGGCGTCCGGTGGTGCGGAAACCCGTACGCCTTGACCGTCCCCTGCGTCCCGGGTCACACTCACCGCTCTACGAGGACAGGGGGTAGTTCATGCGGAACCTGCAGATCGCGGCCGGTGCCGCGTTCGTCGGGGCGTGGGTCGTCGGGCTCGTGCTCGCCGCCGGCGGGCGTGAACGCTCGTCGCGAATCTCCTCATCGACGGCGTCGCCGGGCTCGCGATCATGGCGATGGCCTACGCGCTCTCGTCGTACCTCGGCTCGGACCCGCTGGCGCGCTGGGTGCTGGTCGCCGGCGTCGCCGCCGGGCTCGCGTCGATCGGACAACTAGTCGTCGGCGAGCTGATGACGTACAAGGCTGCCCACGGCAGCGATCCCGACACCGTGAGGACGCTGTTCAACGTGCTGAACAACGGCGACACCGTGAAGATCGCTCTGCTTGCGGCGATGATCGCGACGGCGTCCGTCGCCGCGCGCCGCGCGAACGCGTTCCCACGCTGGCTTGCGACTGGCGGGCTCGTGTTCAGCCCGCTCCTGCTCGTCAGCGGCCTCGCGTTCCCCTTCCGGAGCACGGCACTCTATGCGTTGCTCGAGCTGACGCTTCTGCTGCTCCTGATCTGGGTGCTGTCGGTGACGGTCGTGGTCGCGCGGCGCACGCGCGGCCCGAGCGCGGTCGCCGCCCCCGCCTAGCGATAGAGACAGGTCCCAGGGACAGTCCCTGGGACCTGTCTCAGTGCAGGTCGGTCTGCGGGTGCGGGTTCAGCAGGAGCGGCTTGCGCGGCTTCTGCTTGAAGTTGAAGTCGCGGACGAGCGAGCCGAGGATCGGCGCGTTCTCGCGGACGTCCGGCCTCGAATCGGGACGGCCGTCCGTCGTCGGGTCGAGGCGCTGACCGCCGAGGAAGTCGTCCTCGATGAACTTCGCGTACGCGTCGAAGCTGAGCGTCTGGTGGTCGATGAAGCCGCGGCGCGCATACGGGCTGATCACGAGGCCCGGCACGCGCAGCCCGTAGCCGAGCCGGTCGACGCTCGGCGGCACGACGTGGTCGTAGAACCCGCCCCAGTCGTCCCACGCGAGGAAGATCGCCGTCGACTTCCAGTCCTTGCCGCGCATGGCGGCGTTGACGAGCTTCGTGACGTACGCCTGTCCCGCGCTCACGAGCCCCGGCGGATGCTCCGAGACCGCGCCGGTCGGGTTGATCCAGGAGACGGCGGGGAGCGTCCCGGTGCGCGCCGCCTTGAAGTACTGCGACAAGGTGGTGATGTTCCCGAGCTGCCCGTCCGCCTTCACGTCGTCGAAGTACGGCAGCGGGTTCCAGATGCCCGGCGTCCGGGCGCCTTGCTTGACGGACTCACAGATCATCTGGTCGTCCTCGCAGTCGGGCTCGGTGCCGGTGAAGATGTAGTAGCGCCAGCTGACCCGGTGCTCGTGCAGGAGGTACGTCAAGTCCGTCCACGGATACTCCGCCTGCGCCTTCGCCGGGTTGATCGGGTTCTGGATCGCGCTCACGCAGCTCATCGGATCGCTCTTGCGCGGACAGCGCGCCGACCACTCCGAGACCATGAAGAGGTGAGCGGGGAGACTCCATGAGGCGTTCGGCTCGAACATGTGGTCCTGCAGGACGAAGTTCCGGGCGTACGCCCAGTAGTTCGGGATGTCGTGCCCGTCGTGGTAGCCCATCACGTCGGGGTTCTCCGCGCGCTGTGAGCAGATCGGGTTCGTCGGATCCTGCGCGCAGCCGCGGACCCGCGCGTTCTCTGCCTCAGCGACGAACCCGTCCATCTTTCCGCCTGCGATGTCGGCGGTTGCGTTGAGCGCGCCGTGCGGGCCGCCGGCGTTGAGGTCGTTCGTGTCGTGATACGGCCTGTCACAGGCGTCCTTCGCCGGATTCGGCACACAGACGTCGATCTGGCCGTCGGGCTTGCGGGGGAACCCGTCGGCGCCCGGATACGTCCCGAAGTAGTGATCGAAGGAACGGTTCTCCTGCATGATCACGATCACGTGCTTGATCTTGTGGATGCCGGCGGGAGGCTTCGCCGGCTTGCGCTGCGTTCCGGCCGGCGCCGTCAGCGCCAACACCGAAGCGAGGGCGACACATGAGAACGCGACGACGAGCAACGACTTCCGCACGGCTGCGTTGTAGACGCTGTGTCTTAGCGACGCGTTAAGGCACCGTTAACCTTCGCCCAATGGACACGGAGGCCGCGGCTCGGGCATGGGCGGAAGCGTGGGCCCGCTGCTGGCGCACACTCGACGCCGACCTGCTCGAGCCCGTCTACGCGCCTGACGCCCTGCAGCGCTCGCACCCCTTCCGCGAGCCCGGCAACCCGATCGAGTACGCACGCTGGGCGCTCGGCGAGGAAGAAGGCAAGCCCGAGGTCTGGATGGGCGAGCCGATCGTCGCTGGCGATCGCGCAGCGATCGAGTGGTGGGCCGCCATCGTCGAGAACGGCAAGCCGGTGTCGCTCGCAGGCACCTCGGTGATCAGGTTCCGCGCCGACGGCCGCGCCGTCGAGCAGACCGACTACTGGGGCCAGGCGGACGGCCGCGTGCCGCCCTTCCCCAGTTGGGGGTCTGGCCCCGCAGGGGCCTGACCCCAGCTTTCCGGCGTTACTGAAGCGCTGTTACGTAGACCTTGCGGTCGCGCGGCCCGTCGAACTCGCAGAAGAAGATGCCCTGCCACGTCCCGAGCGCGAGCTTGCCGCCGTCGAGCGGTACGAGGATCTGCGGGCTCATGAGCGACGCGCGCACGTGCGACGGCGCGTTCGGACCGTCGGGATCCTCCACGTGCTTCCAGTCCCAGCCGTCGTCGACGACGTTCTCCAGCGCGGACTCGAGGTCGGCGGCGACCGCGGGGTCGGCGCCCTCGTTGATCGTCACGCCTGCCGTCGTGTGCGGCACGTAGACGAGCGCAGCCGCAGCGCCGTTCGTCTCGCCGAGGGCCTCCTGCACCTGCTGCGTGATGTCGAGCAACTGGGTGCGGCGGTCGGTCTTCAATCGGATCTCGTGCACGGCCTGCGTATCCTAGGCGGATGGAGATCAAGACCGCCGATGGGGTCTAGCCAAGATGGTGGGTGAATCGGCCGCACGCGCAAAGCGCGCACGGCCTCGATGCGGCGCCGTCGAGTCGGCGCCTTAGTAACCCGATGCCCGCCGCCCCGCCGTCAGACCGCGAGCTCGACGCCTACCGCGAACAGGCGGACCGCTTCATCGCCGAGCTCGACGAGGAGTTCTATCTCCACTACGCCGGCCTGAAGGACACCTTCGACCTCACGTCGATCTACGAGCGGCACAAGAACCTGACGGAGCTCGAGCAGGTCGAGTCGATCGGCCTTGCCGTCAACGGCGGCGCACGCGTGCGCGAGCTCTGGCGGTTCGCGTGCGAGGGCTACTTCGGCGACCTCACGCGCGAGCATGCGGAGAAGGTCGCCGAGCTGGAGTCGGAGCTGTCGATCAGCGTCGACGGCGAGGAGATCCCGTTCCGGATGGTGCGGCCCGCGCTTGCGAACGAGCCCGACCGCGACAAGCGGCGCGAGCTCGACGCCCGCGCGAACGAGGTCCTCGACGAGCAGATGAACCCGCTCCACCTCGACGCCGCGCAGGTGGTCCAGCGCGGCGCGCGCGACCTCGGCTTCGCCAACTACCTCGAGCTGTACCGCAAGGCGCTGCCGTCGTCCGCACTCGACGATCTCGCGGAGCAGTGCCGCTACTTCCTCGACTCGACCCAGCGGCTGTACGAGGACGCCGCCGACAAGCTGTTCCGCGAGCGCGTCGGCGTCTCGCTCGCGGAGGCGCAGCGGTGGGACGTGCCGCGCCTGTTCCGTGCACCCGAGTGGGACAAGATGTTCCCGGCCGACCGGATGGTGCCGGCGCTCGAGAAGACGCTCGCCGACCTCGGCATCGACCTGCAGTCGCAGGCGAACGTGACGCTCGACCTCGACGAGCGGCCGAACAAGAGCCCGCGTGCGTTCTGCGCGCCGATCGAGGTGCCCGACCGCGTCGTGCTGGTCATCCAGCCGATCGGCGGCCCGGACGACTGGCGCGCCCTCTTCCACGAGGCAGGCCACACCGAGCACTTCGCGCATACGTCCCGCGACCTGTCGATGGAGGAGAAGCGACTCGGCGACAACGCCGTCACCGAAGGCTGGGCGATGCTGCTGCAGCACCTCACCGACGACCCGGCGTGGCTGACCGGGATGCTCGATTTCGCGCGCCCGAACGAGTACGCCGTCGAGGGCGCGACCGGTCTGCTCTATTTCGTGCGGCGCTACGCGGCCAAGATCCTGTACGAGATCGAGTTCCATTCCGCAGCGGACGTCACGACGATGCGCTCGCGCTACGCCGAGCTGCTCTCCGACGCCCTCAAGATCGACGTCACGCCGTCGAACTACCTCGCCGACATCGACTCGGGCTTCTACGTGTCGTCCTACCTCCGCTCCTGGGCGTTCGAGGCACAGCTCCGCGCCTACCTGAAGGAGAAGTTCGGCACGCGCTGGTTCGCCTCGCGCGAGGCCGGGTCACTCCTCCGCGAGCTCTGGGCCGAGGGCCAGCGAATGCGGGCCGAGGAGATGCTCAAGGAAGTCACCGGCTCGACCCTGGAGATGGAGGCCGTGGCGGAACGAGTGAAGGAAGCTCTCCCCTAACGACCGGTCCCGTCGTCCTGGGTACGTGCATATGCTTTATGCATGGCCAGGACCCGAGTGCTGATCGCAGGGGCCGCGGGGCGGGACTTCCACAACTTCAATCTCGTCTACCGCGATCGACCCGAGTACGAAGTCGTCGCGTTCACCGCGACACAGATCCCGAACATCGACGGACGGCGCTACCCGCCCGAGCTGGCGGGCTCGCTGTATCCCGAAGGCATTCCGATCCTTCCCGAGTCGGCGCTCGAGCAACTCGTTCGCGAGCACGAGATCGACTCGGTGGTGTTCGCGTACTCGGACGTGACGCACGAGCACGTCATGCACGTCGGCTCGCGCGCGCTGGCGGCGGGCGCCTCCTATCACCTGATCTCGCCGCACGACACGATGCTCGCGTCGACGAAGCCGGTCGTCGCGATCTGCGCGGTGCGCACGGGCTCCGGGAAGAGCCAGACGACGCGTCACGTCGCGCGGCTGTTGCGCGACGCCGGCAAGCGCGTCGCCGTCCTGCGGCATCCGATGCCGTACGGTGATCTCGCCGCGCAGGCCGTTCAGCGCTTCGAACGCTACGAAGACCTCGAGACCGCCGATGCGACGATCGAGGAGCGCGAGGAGTACGAGCCGCATCTGGCCGAAGGCAACCTCGTCTTCGCCGGCATCGACTACGAGCGCATTCTCCACGCCGCCGAGCAGGAGGCGGACGTCGTGCTCTGGGACGGCGGCAACAACGACACGCCGTTCATCAAGCCCGACGTGCACGTCGTCGTCGTCGACCCGCACCGTCCCGGCCACGAGCTTCGCTACCACCCGGGCGAGACCAACCTGCGCATGGCCGACGTCTGCGTCGTCAACAAGATCGACAGCGCGACGCAGGAAGGCATCGACGCTGTGCTCGACTCGATTCACGAGAACACGACGAACGCCCGCGTGGTCCTCGCAGCGTCGCCGTTCGACGTCGAAGGAGACGCCGACGCGATCCGCGGCAAGCGCGTCCTCGCGATCGAGGACGGCCCGACGCTGACGCACGGCGAGATGACCTACGGCGCTGCCGTCCTGGCCGCGAAGCAGCACGGCGCGGCCGAGCTCGTCGACCCGCGGCCGTTCGCGGTCGGAACGATCGCCGAGACGTTCGAGCAGTACCCGAACGTCGGCACGCTCCTCCCCGCGATGGGCTACGGACGGCAGCAGATGGACGACCTGCGCGAGACGATCGAGCGCTCGGACGCGGACCTCGTCCTGATCGGCACGCCGATCGACCTGCGCCGCCTGATCGATCTCGACAAGCCGGCGCTTCGCGTCACGTACAAGCTCCAGGAGATGGGCGAGCCGACGCTGAAGGACGTGCTCGGCGAGAAGGGCCTGCTGGCACCAGCGCTCGTGTGAGCGCCACCGTCGTAGCGCTCGGCGGGAACGCGTTGATGCGGCCCGGCGAGCGGGGCACGGCCGCAGAGCAGCTGGCGAACCTCCGGCGCGCAGTGAATGCACTGCGGCCGTTGCTCTCGCAGCCCGAGCTCGTGCTGACGCACGGAAACGGCCCGCAGGTGGGGAACGAGCTGATTCGCCAGGAGCGCGCGGCCGACGAGGCGCCACCACTGCCGCTCTGGCTTGCTGTGGCGCAGACACAGGCGGAGATCGGCGCGCTGATCTCCGCCGAGCTCCGCGCGCACGCGACGCCGGCCTGTCTGCTGACGCACGTCCGCGTCGCGGCGGACGACCCTGCGTTCGACCGGCCGACGAAGCCGATCGGCCCCTTCTACGCCGCCGAGCAGGCGGAGCAGCTGGAGCGCGAGCGCGGCTGGGCGATGGTGTCCGACGCGAACCGCGGCCACCGTCGCGTGGTGCCGTCGCCGCAACCGCTCGAGATCGTCGAGTTGGATCTGATCCGCCGGCTGGCCGGCGGCGGCGCGGTCGTCGTCGCGTGCGGCGGCGGCGGCATTCCGGTGGTGCGACGAGGCGACCGGCTGACGGGAGTCGACGCGGTGATCGACAAGGACCGCGCGTCGGCGCTACTCGCGCGCGGCCTCGACGCCGAGCGGCTGATCATCCTCACGGAAGTGCCGAGCGTCTACCGCAACTTCGGCGAGCCGGAGCAGGAGGAGCTGCACGCGCTCTCGCGCGACGAAGCCGAGGAGCTGCTGCCGCAGCTCGCGGAGGGCTCGATGCGACCGAAAGTCGAGGCGGCGCTCGCGTTCGGCGGCGAGACGCTGATCACGAACTTCGAAGGGCTCGAGTCAGGCGGCGGAACCCGGATCGCCTGACCAGAGCGGTCCGCGCACGACACGACCGGGCAGTGCGCCTGTGTGCTCGCCGTCGCGCAGGACGAGCGTCCCGTTGACGGCGACGTGCTCGACGCCGCTCGCGTACCGGTGCGGCTCGTCGAACGTCGCGTGATCCTCGATCCGCGCCGGATCGAAGACGACGACGTCCGCGCAGTAGCCGGGCTCGAGCAGGCCGCGCCCCCGCAGGCGCAGCGTGCGAGCCGGCAGCGACGTCAGCCGGCGAATGGCCTCCTCGAGGGGAACGACGCCCTCGTCGCGGACGTACCTCCCCAGGAGCCGCGCGAAGCTGCCGTACGTGCGCGGATGGGTGCTCCACCGCAGGAAGCGCCCCTCGGCCGACGGAGCATCCGAATCCGAGCAGAAGCTCACCCACGGAAGCGCGACGATGCGGCGTAGGTTGTCCTCCGACATCGTGAAGTAGGCCGCACCGACACGCGTTCCGTCCTCGACGACGAGGTCCATCGCAGTCTCGGCCGGCGCGGCGTTGCGCTCGGCCGCGACCTCGGCGAGCGTCTTGCCCGTCAGCGGCCGGAGCGCCTCGTTCTTGAACGCCAGCAGCTTGATGTTCTCCGCGCCGGCGAGCTCGAACATGTTCTCCCACGCGTAGGCGGGCTCGTTCATCTCCGCGGCGACGCGGGCTCGGGTGGCGGGGTCCTGCAGCCGCGCACGCCAGGCCTCGAAGCCGCCGGCCTGGACCCACGGCGGCATCGCACCGTCGAGACCGGTGGCGCCGGCGGTGTACGTGTACATGTCGGCCGTCAGCTCGAGACCGGCGCGCTGCTCTGCCTCCACCCGCTCGATCAGCGTCTCGAGCTTCGGCCAGTTCTTCTGCCCCGCGACCTTGAGGTGGTAGATCTCCCCCCGGACGCCCGCGCGGCGCACGATCGTGAGGAATTCGTCGAGCGCCTCGAGCAGCGCGTCCCCCTCGCTGCGGAGGTGGGTGATGTACAGGCCGGCCGGCTGCGCGAGCGCGATCAGCTCGTCCGTCTGCGCGTAGAACGCTGGCGCGTAGATGAGCGCGGCCGACAACCCGACGGCGCCTTCGTGCATCGCCTCGACGACGAGCTGTTGCATCCTGGCGAGCTCGGGCTCCGTCGGCGCACGGTCGTCCGCGCCGATCACGTGCTCACGCACCGTCGCCGAGCCGACGAACGAGGCGACGTTCGGCGCCACCCCGTGGCGCTCGAGGTGCTCGAGGTACTCGCCGAGCGTCGTCCACTCGACCGGATGCCCGAGCAGCGACTGTGCCACGACCTCTTCCTTCATCCGCTCCGTGAGCGGGCCCATCGAGAAGCCCTCGCCCATCACCTCCAGGGTGACGCCCTGGCGGATGTCGCTCTGCGCTCGTCCGTCTTCGAGCAGCGACTCGGTCGCCCAGCTGAGCATGTTGACGAAGCCCGGCGTGACGGCTCGCCCGCCCGCGTCGAGCTCCTCGCGACCGCGCCAGCCGTCGAGCCGGCCGGCTGCCGCGATCGTGTCGCCCGTGATCGCGACGTCACCGTCGTAGGGCGGCGCGCCGCGGCCGTCGTAGATCGTGCCGCCCCGGATCAGGAGATCGGCGGTCTGCATCACCCGCAACGATCTCAAAAGGCTGGGGCCTGACCCCGCAGGGTCAGGCCCCGCGGGTTGTTACTTCTGCTCGGCCGTGCCTTCGATCGTGCCGGAGCCGATCTGGATGCGCTTCGGCTTCGGCTGCTCCGGCTTCTTCACGTGGAGCTCGAGCACGCCGTTCCTGTACTCCGCCTTCACGTCGCCCTCGGTGACGCCCTGCGGCACGCCGAACGTGCGCGAGAACGTTCCGTAGCGGCGCTCGAAGCGGTAGAAGCGGTCATCGCTCTCCTCCTGCGCCTGCTCGCGTTCGGCCGCGACGGTCAGCGCGCCCTCGTCGAGCTCGACCGAGATCTTGTCCTCCGGGATGCCGGGCAGGTCGAGCGCGTAGACGACCTCCGAGTCGGTCTCCCACACGTCGAGCGCAGGCACCCACGCCTGGGCGGTACGGCCGTTCCCCTCGAGGAGGCCGTTCATGAAACGACTCATCTCATTCTGGAGCGTCGCGATGTCGCGGAACGGCTCCCAACGAACCAGAGTGGCCATTTCTCCTCCTTTCACGAACTTGACTACAAGACAAGGATAAAACCTTAGTCTCTCGATGTCAAGTCGAGTGAGTCAGTAGGATCGCGGCCTCGTGCTCCCCCTCCGCGACAACGTCCCGACCAGGACGTTTCCGCTCGTCACGGTCGCGCTGATCGTCGCGAACTTCATCGTCTGGTTCTGGGAGCTGAGCGGCCGCGGCCTCGACTACCACGTCGTCAAGGACGGCTTCTATCCCTGCTCCCTGCACGGGCCGTGCGAGCAGATCGACCTCAACGGCCAGGTCGTGTCGCACCACCTCTCGTGGTGGGAGAGCACCTTCACCTCGATGTTCATGCACGGGAGCTGGGAGCACATCCTCGGGAACATGCTGTTCCTGTGGATCTTCGGGAACAACGTCGAGGACGCGCTCGGCCGCGTCCGCTTCCTCTTCTGGTACCTGGCGGCCGGCGTCGTCGCCGCGGCGACCCAGTCGGTCGTAACGCTCGTGTTCGGCACCGTCCACGACGCAAGCGTCCCGAACATCGGGGCGAGCGGCGCGATCGCCGGCGTGCTCGGGGCCTACTTCGTCCTGCTTCCGCGCGCCAAGGTGCTGACGCTGATCCTGTTCTTCATCCCGCGCGAGATCCCCGCGGTCTGGTTCCTCGGGATCTGGATCCTCCTGCAGATCTGGCAGGGCGGCGTCGGCATCACGCACCCGAACCAGACGGGCGGCGTCGCGGTCTTCGCGCACATCGGCGGGTTCGCGTTCGGCGTCCTGACGGTTCGGCTCGTGGCGAAACGGCGGCCTCTGCAACCCTCCTACTAGCGGTGCACGAGTTCGAGGAGCAGGTGCGGCAGGCGCTCGACGAGCTCCCGCCCGAGCTCGCGCGCGGCCTCGAGAACGTGGCGGTCGTCGTCGAGGACGAGAACGCCACGGAGCCGGGGCTGCTCGGGCTCTTCGAGGAAGCGCCGTACCTGCCGGCGAAGATCACGATCTACCGGCGGCCGCTCGAGGCGGATTTCGGCCACGACCCCGAGCTGCTCCGCCGCGAGATCCGCGTCACCGTCCTCCACGAGCTCGCCCACTACTTCGGGATCGACGAGCAACGCCTGGCGGAGCTCGGCTACGGCTGATGGTCTCGGTCCTCGATTGGATCGCCTTGGTAGCCGCCGTCGTCGGGGCCGTGGCGGTGATTGTTTTCTTCGTCGGGCCGCGGGAATGAGGGCGGGCTCCACGGCGTTTTGAGAGACATGACCCTGAACCAGATCCACAAGGAGATCGAGGAAATCAGCGAGCGACGGTCGGAGCTGTGGCACGTCCTGTCCGAAGGCCACAACCCGGACGCCGCGGCCGAGCTCAAGAGCCTGAGCGAGCACCTCGACCGCCTCTGGGACGAGGAGCGCGCGCTGAAGGCAGCTCTCCGCTTCGGCGACCGCGACCACATCGTCGCCCGGGCGCGAGTCGAAGAGCGACTGGAGCGCGCAGCCTAGGTCTTCATTCTCCCTCCGCTCCTCCGGTAGCGGGTGTCGGCCTCGGACGAGGGATTCTCCCCCTCCCATCCGAGGCCGACATGTTTTTGGCCGCCATGGGGTCGCACGCAGACGACATCGTCGGGGACTACTTCGAGATCGGGGACTGGGGCCTCGACGACGAGGAGGAGCAGCGCGAGCCGGAGCTCGACCTGCCGCCGCTGCCGCCCCACGAGTCGCCGGCCTGAACCACCTCTACACTTCCGCCCGAACGGGGCGTTAGCTCAGCTGGGAGAGCGCCGGCTTTGCAAGCCGGAGGTCACCGGTTCGATCCCGGTACGCTCCACTCCCGCTCGAAGCCCGGCCTGCGGTCGCGGGCCATGACGACTTCGAGCGGATCGTCTTCGATCGCAGCCGTTGCGGACGATGCGCCCATCAAGCGGTAGCTGCAAGCTGCTGGAGCTCCTCGGCCGTCGGGCACCAAGCGGATCGGAGAGCGGCGACATCCCAGCCGGCGAGTCCGGCCGCGGCCTCGTATGCCGATTGGAGGAAGGCGAGCAACGCGGCTCGCGGGTCGCGCGCGCTGAGAACCGCCTCGTACGGGAGCACCGTGAGCCCGATCGACGTCCACCGGCCGCCGACGACGGCCGTCTCACGCAGGCCCTTCGGCTCGGGGACGATGAAGGCGTAGTAGCACGCGTCCGGGTGCGTTTTGGCGTCGCCCATCCAGAAGCCGAAGAGGATCACCTCGTGCGTGTACGCCTCTCGGCTGACGAGATCGCCCGCATTGATGCCGGACGGCCGACCGGAGAAGCGAGTCAGCGACAGGTCGAAGCTTTGCCACATGAGGTGAACCGGGCTCTGCTTACCGGCGAACCAGCCGCCGAACTCCTCGAACACGGAGGCAGACCAATCCAACGCGCGACGGAAGCGCTCGACCGCGTCGCGGTCCCATGACCCGTGCTCGGTGTCCTCGGGGAACGGTGTCGCCATCTCCACGCCGTAAACGACGGGTTGTTCTCGGATCGCGACATCGACGCCGAACTCGTCAAGCGCAGCATGAATGCGCCTGTCGAAGTCGGCGACGGACAGTCCGTTCGCAAGCGGCAACGCGTGCGTGTTCCCCCCGGCCGTCCGCACGACGAGCTCGTGGTCGACGAGGTCGATCGTGATGTCGAACGTCGTGTCGCCGCGGCGCAGCGGACCCGTCGTCAGCCCTCGCACGTCCACGTACAGCGAGGCGTGCCACCAGTGGTTGCGCGGAGGGGCCGTCGCAAGCTTCACCTTGCCGACGATCTGCGCAAACAGGTGAAGCGTGTCCTTCGTCGGGCGCCAGTCGGCGATTCGAAGCTCCGGCATGGTCATGGGTCGCACTCTTCCTCTTGGCCTGCCGCGTCGCGCGGACTCTCGTCGAGACGCAGGACGAGCTCCTCGATCTCACCCGAACGCGCTGCGGCGAAGCCTCGGTCAGTCGCAATGACGCGAAAGCCGCACTTCTCGAGGACGCGCCGCGACGCGACGTTGTCGTGAGCAACGCGCGCCTGGAGGGGCCGGCACGGATCAACGGCCAAGAACGCCTGTAGGGCCGCAGTCGCGACCCCTCGGCTCCAGTAGGCCCGGCCGATCCAGTAGGTGACCTCGCGCTCGTCCGTGCCGCTCCAGGAGCCGATCGTTCCGGCGACCTCGTCGTCGACCACGATGGCTCTCGTGAGCACGGATTCGTCGGCTCTCAGCCTCGACCACCGACGCTCGAACGCCTCGCGCTCCGTGTGGTCGGGAACGGTGAACGCAGCCATCTGCATGGCGACCGGATCCGCCCACTGCTCGAAGAGCACCCCGAGATCCTCGTCCCGCACCTCCCGCAACACGCAACGCATGCAGACGGATTCTCCCCGATTGGTCCCGGCCGCAGACGGCGGGCCGGCAGCCACGCGGCCACCGTAGATTTCCGCAACGGCGTCGTCGTTTTCTCCGATGACGACGCACCCGCAGCACGTGACACTCGTGGCATGCCCAGGAGGCGAAGAAGCCGGCGCCGGCTCCTGCTCTGGACGGCGCTCGGGCTCGTGGCGCTGTTCGCTCTGATCCAGGCCGTGCCGTACGGGCGCGGCCATTCCAATCCTCCGGTCACGCAGGAACCGCGATGGGACTCCGCGCAGACGCGTGCGCTCGCCGCCCGCGCGTGCTTCGACTGCCACAGCAACCAGACGAAGTGGCGGTGGTACTCGAACATCGCGCCGGCGTCGTGGCTCGTTCAACGCGATGTCTCCGGCGGACGCTCGCAGTTCAACTTCTCCGAGTGGAATCGACCGCAGGACGTCTCAGCCGGAGATCTCGCGGAATCGATCCGCGGCGGCTCGATGCCGCCGTGGTTCTACATCCTCCTCCACTCGCACGCCCATCTGAACGCAGCTGAGAAGGACGCGCTCATTCGCGGTCTCGACGCGACGTTCGCAAACTCGCCGCCGAAGGGCGGGGGCGGCTGACAGCCGAGCGGCCACCTCTCATCGTCGTCTCATCGGCGCTTGCGACGCTTCGCGTCGATCGCCAAGTCGTGAAGCTCCACACGTCCGCCGAGCTCCGTGCGCGCCGCGAAGAGAAACGGGCGCAGCGTTCTCGCTTGCGTCGGCGACGGCTGGTGGTCGCCGCAGTCTTGACGCCGCTCTGCATCGTCGCCTATTCGTACGCGGTTGCGATGCTGAAACCGTCGAGCCTGCCGCTCGGCATCAGGTCGGTGGAGTGGGTGCGCGCGAACGGCGGTGCGTGGCTCGTGAACGACATCGAGAACGTCTACTACCGCTGGGCGGCACCCAAGAAGGGCGGCGCGTCGCTGCGCGCGCTTCCTGCCGTCGGCGTTGCGGCGGCGGCGAGAGCCAAAGGACGGCCGCGCCCCATCCGGCCGCTCTTGCAACCTGCCCTCCCGGGTGAAGGCGTCTGGCGCTCGGTCGGGCCGCCCGTCGACGGTGCGGCGCCGCTCCTGGTGACGACGTTCCGGCCGAGCAGGGTCTATCCGCGCGTCGTCGCCTACGTCGCCTGGATCGATCACAGGCGAACGCAGCTGGCACTCTATCCCGGTCGTTACGAACCGCCGTCGAGGCTCCCGCGCGGCCCCATGCAGGTGCCGTACGGCGATCGCTGGCGCTTGCTCGCAACGTTCAACAGCGGCTTCACCTATCGAGACGGGCACGGCGGCTTCGCAGTCGACGGCACGACCTACACGCCCTTGCGTTACGGAATCGGAACGCTGGTCGAGCACGCCGGCGGGCAGGTCGACGTCGCGGCTTGGCACGGCGAAGCGAGCGCCCCGCCCGGCATCGTCGTCGCGCGGCAGAACCTCCCCCTGATCGTCGACCGAGGGCGGCCGACGCCGAACCTCTCGAACGGCCGGGAATGGGGCGCAACACTCGGGAACGCGGTCCTCGTCTGGCGGTCCGGCGTCGGCATCGACCGTCAGGGAAACCTCGTCTACGCGGCGGCCGACTACCAGACGGTCGGCAGCCTCGCGCAGATCCTCATTCGTGCCGGCGCCGTGCGCGCGATCGAGCTCGACATCAACTCCGAGTGGCCGACGTTCATCACCTATCGCCATTCGGGCGGCCTGGTGCCAGACAAGCTCGTCCCGAACGGCCAGCAGCCGCCGAGCCGGTATCTGAGGCCTGACGACCGCGACTTCTTCGCCGTGTACGAGCGGCCGGCGACTACGCCGCTGCGCGCGGCGCGTACTCGACCGTCTCGAACGGCCAGTCGGACGCGAGCCACTCGCTGACGGCGCGCCAGAGCGGGACGTCGAGCTCTGCGCGGCTCGCGCGCACCCACGAGAGCGCGGAGGCGTCGTATTCGTCGTCGCGCCACGGGTAGATGTACACGCACCCGATCACCTCGCGGCTCGCCGGGTCGAGCACCGTGTACGTGAAGCCCTTGCGGTTGCGGAAGTCGTCGGCGTGGCGCTCCAGGTCGGCTCGGTTCTGCTCCAGCGTCATCTCGCGCGGCCACGTCCCGTCGGGGTAGCCCGGCGTCGACCGGATGTGCTCCATCGACGACGTCCAGGCGTCGTAATCCTGCTCGTTGTGCTCAGGGCCGAGCGGCTCGAGCGCGAACTCGGGCGTCACCAGGCCGCGCGGGACGTCGAAGTCGTCAGGGACGAACTCGGGCACAGCGCGATCGTAGAGCGGATTGCTTCCGTCGACCGTCAGGAGCCGCCGCGCACCGCCGCTGCCGGGGCGCGCGGGGACTGCGCGCCCCGGCTTGCCGGTGGTGCGGCGCCACCGGCGCCGCCATGGTCGCCGCCCGACGGCCGGCCGGCCATGGGGGCGCGGCCCGATTCGGAGGGAGCAACCTCCAGTGCGAAGCTGCGCGGTAGGCAGTCGACGCCGCCGAGGCGCGTCTGGTCCGGCGCGAGGCCGCCCGCGGCGACGACGAAACATCGCATGCAGTAGTTGCCGCAGCCGGTCTCGATCCACGTGCGCATACAGCTGTTCGTCTGGAGGTGCAAGAGCGCCTCGCAGCGATCGCAGTAGACGCGGCGGTCGGCGAGCGGATGGTCATCCGGCAGACGGTCGGTCACGTGGCTGTGGATGCGCGGCTCGGACATCACTCGCGCGCACCCGGAGGCACCACGAGCACCGGGCAGCGCGCGACGCCGATCAGGCTCGTGGAGACACTGCCCAGGAACGCGGCTTTGAACGCACCACGGCCGCGTGAGCCGACGACGATCAACTCGGCGTCGAGCTCGTCCGCGAGGTCGGCGAGGCGCTCCGCGGCGAGCCCCGTCAGCACACGCCTCTCCGCCGCTTCGAGGTGCGCTTCCTCGGCCAGCTTCGCGAGCAGCCGCTCTCCCGCTTCCACGCGATCCCGAAGCGCTGCGCCCGGCGGTTCTTGCACGACGGGCGCAGGCCCGAGCGCGCCGACGGTTGCGTAGGGCGAGGGGATGTGCTCGACCACGTTCGCGACGACTAGGCGAGCACCGACGCTGTCCGCCAATCCGGCTGCGACGGCCAGAGCGGCTTCGGAGTCCGGGGAGCCGTCGACGCCACAGACGATCGCTCTCTTCATGTCGCCTCCTCTCGCTCGTCGACACTCGCGACGTCGACCACCTCGAGCCGAACGCGGCCGCCCGGCGTCGCGACCTCGACGCGTCCGCCTCGTTGCTGTCCCGTCAGCGCGCGGCCGATCGGTGCCGCGATCGAGATACGGCCGTTGTCCGCGTCACTCTCGAGCGGGCCAACCAGCTCGTAGCGGAACTCCTCGCCGTTCGTGGTGTTGCGGACGCGGACGACGCTCCCGATCGCGGCGTGTCCGTCGGGCGGCGGCGGCGCGATCTCGGCGACGGCAAGCCGCGCTTCGAGGAGCGCGATCCGCTGCTCGAGCTGTTCCTGCTCGTCGAGCAGATCGACGAGCGTCGGGTTGTCCTCGAGCGCGCCGTCCTTGCGAGCTTCGTGCAAGAGGCCGCTCACGCGCCGACGCTCGACCGTCAGCAGGGTGTCGAGCCGGCGGCAGAGTTGCTCGTAGCCAGCCGCGGTGATCGGCAATCGCTGTCTCTCGGGAACCAGCAGGCTCATGGTCACTCCTTCGCTCAGAGGACTGTTCGAGCTGATCGTGCGGCCCGAGGCCGCCGCGGGCTATCGGGCGACGCCCCCATTTCGGGCGCCGCCGGAGAAATCAGGTGCCGCCCCGATGGCGACCCGGCGGAGGTTCCGCGAGCCTGGGTGCCGAGACCGATGAAAAAGGAGGAGAAGATGCACGGAACGCTGGTTTGCGCCGTCACCGACGGCGCCGAAAACGACGATGCGGTCAAGCAGGCCGTCGCAATCAGCGAACGGCTCGGGCTGCGGCTCGTCCTCGCGCAGGTCGTCGAAGGCATCGGCACGCTCGGCGGCAACGGCGACGAGAGCATCACGATGAAGAGCGACCGAAAGCTTGCGGAGCGCGGGCTCGAGGAGCTCGCACGCGACCACGATCTCGACGAGCGTGCCTGGCGGCGTGTCGCGGTCGGCGATCCGGTCGAGGCCCTCGGACAGATCGCGAGCGAGGAAGCCGCGGATGTCATCGTCGTCGGCGCGCGGGCCCGCGGGTGGCGGGGACGCGGCCTCGAGAGCCGGCTCGCCCAGGCCCTAGAGGCGGAGACGCCCGTGCCGGTGGTGATCGCGCCACCGCGAAGGCGCCGCTAACGTCGCACCATGGTCAGACGGCCACTGCCCCTCTACTGGCGGGTGTTCGCGGCCAACGCCGCGCTGCTGACGGCGATCGCCGTCGTCCTCGTCGCGGCACCGGTCACGATCAGCTTCCCGATCGCCGTTCTCGAGGTGCTAGGGGTGCTGGCCGCGCTCTTGGCCACGATTGCCGTGAACGCGCTGCTGCTCCGGCACGCGTTCGCGCCGCTCGGGCGGTTGGCGCAGCGGATGGAGACGGTCGACCTCCTGCGCCCGGGGCAGCGGCTGCAAGTTCTCCGCGACGACGAGATCGGGCGCGTCGTGACGACGTTCAACCGCATGCTCGACCGGCTCGAAACCGAGCGGCAGGAGAGCGGCGGCCGCGTGCTCGCAGCACAGGAGGCTGAGCGAATCGCGATCGCGCGCGACCTGCACGACGAGGTCGGACAGGTGCTCACGGGCGTCCTGCTGCAGCTGAACTCGATCGCCGAGACTGCACCCGAGCACGAGGAAGAGCTCGACGAGGCACGGGAATCCGTGCGGCGCGCGCTCGACGAGGTTCGGCGGATCTCCCGCGATCTCCGCCCGGAGATGCTCGAGCATCTCGGCCTCGTCAGCGCGTTGACGGAGCTGGCGAGCTCGTTCGCGCGGATCACCGGCATCCACGTCGACCGCCAGTTCGCAGGCGCTCTGCCGAAGCTGAAGCCGGAGGTGGAGCTCGCGGTCTACCGGATCGCGCAGGAAAGCCTGACGAACATCGCGCGCCACTCGGGGGCGCGGCGCGTCGTCCTCGCACTCGAGCCGGGACGCAGCGGCGTCGTGCTGCGGGTCGCCGACGACGGCCGCGGTTTCGCAGCCGCGCCGGTCGAGCACGGCGGCCTGCGCGGCATGCGAGAGCGGGCGCTCCTGGTCGGCGGAGCGCTGGCGATCAAGCCGGCGCCGGAAGGAGGCGTCGAGGTGCGGCTCGACGTCCCAGCGGCGCAGCCGGCCCGCGCTCGAGCGACGAGCTGATGCCCGTCCCGCTCGTCACTCGCATCTTGATCGCGGACGACCACGCGCTCGTCCGCTCCGGGCTGAAACGCGTGCTCGACTCGAAGCCGGACATGGAGGTCGTGGCGGAGGCCGAGGACGGCGCCGAAGCCGTCGAGCAGGCGCTCAAAGACGACGTGCACCTTGCGATCCTCGACGTCTCGATGCCGCGCATGACGGGCATCCAGGCAGCCGCCGAGCTGCAGAAACGCAAGCCCGAGCTGAAGACGCTGATGCTGTCGATGCACGACAGCGAGCAGTTCCTGTTCGAGGCGCTCAAGGCCGGCGCATCCGGCTACGTGCTCAAGTCCGGCGCCGACACGGATATCGTCGACGCCGTGCGCGCTGCGATGCGGGGCGACTCGTACCTCTACCCCTCGGCGGTCACGAAGCTCGTGCGCGACTATGTCGACCGCGGCGGCCGCGGCGAGGAGCAGTTCGACGTGCTGACGCCGCGCGAGCTCGAAGTGCTGAAGCTGATCGCCGAGGCCAACACGTCGAAGGAGATTGCCGAGAAGCTGTTCATCAGCATCAAGACAGTCGACCGGCACCGGCAGAACATCCTCGACAAGCTGGGGATGCGCGATCGTGTCGAGCTCACCCGCTACGCGATCCGGCGCGGCCTGATTCAGCCGTAGCGACCACTGTTGCGGGTTCGCCAAGGCGGGCAGCACCTGCCTGGGACATGAGT
>DATCYR010000101.1:0-6117 GCA_036526315.1 Gaiellaceae bacterium
CCCCCACGGCTCGGCGTCCAAAGGCCCGTACGCAGCGGATCCGGCGCGCACTCCGGGCGTCGTCAACCCCGACGTCACACAACAGAACATCGCGACGACAATCTGCAAGCACGGGTGGACGCGCACGATCCGCCCGCCGACCGACTACACGAATGCGCTGAAGCTGAAACAAATGCGTGAATACGGCGTCGGCGGCTCGGCGTCGCTCTACCAGGAGGACCACCTGATTAGCCTCGAGCTGGGTGGGCATCCAACGGATGCGCGGAACCTCTGGCCGGAGCCGTACCCGCGCGCGGCGGAAATGGACTCGATTGAGAACGGCCTCAACGCGAAGGTCTGCTCGGGCGCGATGTCGCTCGACGCGGCGCAACGGAAGGAGTCCGAGCTCAAGCACACCGACGGCTAGCGTTCCGGCGTGAGCAGCGCCGCCGTCGAACGCCGCGTCGCACGCGACCGCCTGGTCGTCGCACCCGCGCTCGTCGTCGCGGCCGCCGCCGCGTATCTCCTCGCCCGCGCCCTGCCGGACGTCACGCACAAGCCGTGGCACGAGGACGAGGCCGTGGCCGGGCTGATCGCGTCGCGCCCGCTGCCCGATCTGCTGCACACGGTGCTCCTCGACCGTGGCGGCGCCCCGTTGCACTTCGTGGTCGCCCACCTCGCGTTCGCGGTCGACGGCTCGCCGCGCACGCTGCGCTGGCTCTCGCTCGTGTTCGCGCTGGCGACCGTCCCGCTCTGCTACGACCTTGCGCGGCGGCTCGCCGGGCGCTTTGCGGGCCTCACCGCCGCCGCATTGGCGGCGACGTCGCAGTTGCTCGGGATCTACGCGACGTTCGGACGCATGTACTCGCTGTTCGCGTTCGCCGGCGCGCTCGCCCTCGACCTGTTCGTGCGCGCGGTCGAACGCCCGACGCGCGGAACCCTCGCAGCGGCGACCGCGGCAGCGCTGCTCCCGATCCTCGTCCATCCCTTCGGCGTCTTCGTCTTCGGCGCCGAACTGGCGGTCGCGCTGTGGCTCTGGCGGAGCCGCGCGCTCCCGGTCGCGCTGCTCGCGCTGCCGCTGCTGCTCCCGTACCTGCGCCTGCCCGGCCGCTATGACCCCCAGGTGGGAATGTCGGCGCCCGAGGCTGCGCTGCGCGCGCTCGCGGGCTCGGCCGGCGGCTGGGGTGTCGGCGTCGCCGTCTTCGCGGTGCTCGCGGCAGTCGGAGCGTGGAGCCTCCCCCGCACCTTCGGCGCGCTGGGCCTGCTCCTCGTCGCCGCGCCCGTACTCGTGCTCGCGGCCTTCGGAGACGAGCTGTCGCCGCGTCATCTCATCTTCGTCCTGCCCGTCTGGACGACGTTCGTCGCGGCCGGCCTCGCACGGATGCCGCTCCGCGGCGCCGCGGTCGCAGCGGCGTTGGCAATCGCGGTGCTCGCGCCGGCCGCCGTCGCCGATCCGCGCACCAGCACGACGGACGTGACAGCCGCGGCAGCATGGGTCCGCACGCATGTGCGCCCCGGCGACGCTCTCTATCCGTATTCGCCGCCGTTCCTCGCCGCACTGCCGCGGACCGCGCTCGCCCTGCCGCGCGAACCGGTCGCGCTCGCGCGAATCCTCGCGCGCGCGCCGACGACCCGCCGGACGCTCGTCGCCATCCCGAACGGCCGCGCCTGGTCGATCCTCGTGGTGCCGGGGCCGTTCGCGAACGTGCCCGCCGCCCTCTCGCGCAAGGCGCGAAACGCGCACGGCATCGCGCGTGCCGCCGCCTTACAGCTCTACGCGACTTCGACCGAAGGCACGTCGCCCCACAGGTCCTCGAGCCGGTAGTACTCGCGCGCCTCCGGCGTGAAGATGTGCAGGACGACGTCGAGGTAGTCGGCGACGATCCAGGACGCCTCCCGCTGACCGTCGACCGACGCGGGCAGTAGCCGAACGTCGTGCTTCATCCTCTGGTGCACCTCGTCGTAGATCGCCGCTGTCTGGCGCGCGTTCTGCCCCGTGCAGACGACGAAGTAGTCGGTATAGGACACGACCGGCCGCATGTCGAGAATGACGACGTCCTGAGCCAGCTTCTCCTGGGCGAGGCCGGCGATCCGGCGTGCTTGTTCGAGGGACGTCAAGTGTCCTCCAAACGATACAGTCCGCGGGCGTCGATCAAGTCGGCCACAGCCGGCGGAACGAGGCCGTCGATCTTCTCCCCGCGCGCGGCGCGCTCGCGGATGTCCTCGGAGGAAATCGGAAGCGGCTCGATCTCGAAGAACTGCACGCGCTCCGGCTGCGACAGGCGTTCGAGAACCGACTGGAGCCGCTCGCGGGGATACCCGGGCCGAGTCGCAACAGCCAGCCGCGCCTGCGCCAGCACACCTTCCGGATCCTTCCAGGTGAGGAAGTCGCAAAACTCGTCGGCGCCGATCACGAACAGCGGGTCGCGCCAACGGCCGGCGGCGAGCGTGTCGACCGTCCGCTCGTGCGGATCGAGCTCAACCTCGTGATCCGGAAACGCGGCACGCGCCAGCTCCAGGCGCGTTTCGGCGTCGAGCTCCGGGTCCTTGTGGCCCGGCCGCGCCGACACGAGCACGACGACCTCGTCGCCGAACTGCTCCTCCGCCGCGCGCGCCAGCGCCACGTGACCGTTGTGCGGCGGGTTGAACGTCCCGCCCAGCAGCGTCGTCACTGCAGCTCGAGCACCTCGCCGTCGACTTCGATCTCGTCGCCCTGGCGCGCGCCCGCGGCCTTGAGCGCAGCCGCGAGCTCGTCCTCGTCCGTCGGAGCGACGCCCGTGATGCGGAAGCCTCGGTCCGTGCGCAGCACGCGGAAGCGCCGCCCGGTCGGCTGCGGCCGGTAGACGAGGAAGTCGACGAGGCCGTCTTCCGGCTCCGGCAGCGCGGGCTGCGGCGGGCAGAGCTCGAACAGCGCGCGCTTCAACTCGTCGATTCCCTCACCGGTCGCGCACGAGACGCGAAAGACGCGGACGATGCGCGGATCGTCGAGAGCGAACGAAGGCGGGCCCGGCCGGAGGTCGACCTTGTTCAGGACGACCGCTTGCGAACGCGTCTCCAGCCCGGCGCCGTACGCCGCCAGCTCGGCGTCGATCGTCGCGTACCGCTCCGCGGCGTCGTCCGCCGAGGCGTCGATCACGTGCAGCAGCAGGTTCGCGCGCTCGAGATGCGCGAGGAACTCGTGCCCGAGCCCGACGCCCTCGCTCGCACCCTCGATCAGGCCCGGGACGTCGGCAACCGTGAGTTGCCGCGTCCCGTCCGGCGCGTCGACGGTGCCGAGCACCGGTGCGAGCGTCGTGAACGGGTAGTCGGCGACCTTCGGCCGCGCATTCGAGATCCGCGCCAGCAGCGACGACTTGCCCGCGTTCGGCAGCCCCACCAGCGCGGCATCGGCCAGGAGCTTCAGCCGCAGCTCCAGGTTCGCCTCCTCGCCGAGGAGACCCGTTTCCGCGAAGCGCGGCGTGCGGCGCGTCGGCGACGCGAAACGCTTGTTCCCTCGTCCCGCGATGCCGCCGCGCGCGACGACGACGCGCGCATTCGCGGACGCGAGGTCGGCGATGAGCTGCTCGTCCTCGTCGAAGACCTGGGTGCCGACGGGAACGGGAATCTCGACCTCCTCGCCGGTCGCGCCGTGTTTCAGCGCGCCGCGCCCCGGCTCGCCGTTTCCGGCCTGGAACCAGCGGCGAGCGCGAAACGACGAGAGATCGCGCAGATCCGGATCGGCCACGAGGACGACGTCGCCGCCCGGCCCGCCGTCGCCGCCGTCGGGACCACCCTTCGGGACGTGCTTCTCACGCCGGAAATGCAGGCTGCCGTCGCCGCCGCGGCCCGCCTGCACGCGGATGCGGGCGCGGTCGTTGAACACGGCGCTAGTCGGCGGCGTTGACTTCGACGAACCGACGCTCACCGCTCTGCCGGAACGAGACCGTTCCGGGGCGCGTGGCGAAGATCGTGTCGTCGCGGCCGATGCCGGTGCCGGCGCCGGCCCGGAACTTCGTGCCGCGCTGGCGGACGATGATCATCCCGGCCTTGACCTCCTGGCCGGAGAAGATCTTCACGCCGAGCATCTTGGGGTTCGAGTCGCGCCCGTTGCGCGACGAGCCGAGTCCCTTCTTGTGGGCCATTAGGCCTCCTTCTCCTGCTTCGCGGCGATCGCCGACTCGAGTGCCGCGATCGCGCCCTTCCGGTTCGCGTTGGCGCGCTCGAACTCGAGTGCAGCCTCGAGCTGCTCGAGCTTCCAGCGCTTCGACTTCTCGTTGATGTCCGCCACGGTGAAGTCGGCGTAGCCGCGGGGCGGCTGCGCCCCTTTTGGCTCGTCCGGTGCCGCCTCCTGCTTGGCCGGAGCCGCAGCGCGCTTCGCGGTACCCCCGATCGACTGGATCTCGATCTGCGACAACGCGGCCCGGAAGCCCGTCTGCCGCCGATAGCCCGTCTTCGGGCGGCGCTTGCCGATGCGCACCTTGTCGCCGCGGACATGGCCGACGACCTTCGCCGTCACCTGCACGCTCGGCGCGAGCTTGCCGTCGCCGTCGCCGCCGGTGAAGAGCACGTCCGGATGGAAGGTCTTGCCCTCGTCGGCGCCGAGGCGGTCGACCAGCAGCCGCTCGCCCTCGCGGACGCGGTACTGCTTGCCGCCGAGTGAGATGATCGCGTAGGTCGCCATTTCGTGGAAAACGCGGGCTTCGGCGCCCGCGAGCGCGACGATTGTAGCGGCTACCGATCCTCGGGCAGGTCGCCCCACTCGGACATCGGGACGTATTCCCACTCGGTGGCAGGTGCCTCGGGCGCCTCTGCTTCCGCCTCTCCCGTCGCGACGGCGGCCGTCGCGGGCTTCTTGCGGCGGTTGCGCCCACCGCGCGTCCCTCGGCGCGTCTTCTTCTTCGGCTTCGGCTCCGCCGCCGCGCCGCTGTCGCCGTTCGAGCCGGCCGCTTCGGCGGCTGCCGTCTCGTCGGTCTCGTCCGAGCCTAGCTCGGGATCCGGAACGTGGATCTTCGCTTCGACGGGCGCCGCCGCGCCGTTCGTCGCGGCCTTCTTGCGGCCGCGGCCGCCGCGGGACCCTCGCCGTGTCTTCTTCTTCGGGGCCTCGCCGTCGACAGGCGCGTCTTCCGTCGGCTCGGCCTCGACCTCGGCCGCTGCCTCGGTTGCCACGTCCGCCTTCTTCGCGGCCGGACGACGCGTCGGCTTCTCGGCTTCGCCCTCGGCGGTGATCGGCATTTCGACGTCGGCCGTCTTCGTCACGAGCGTTGCGTACGCCATCCCGTCGAGGACGCGCTCGATCTCGACGTTGACCTTCTTGCCAACGAGCTTCGCCGCGCCGGCGACGGAGACGTCGAAGCCGTCGACCTTACCCATGCCGGCGTTCGAGTCGTGCAGCCCGACCTCGCCGAGTGCGACCTGAACCTTCGCGCCTTCCTCGACCGGCGCCGTCGGCGCGAGGTCGTCGCGCTTGCCTTCGGCGAGCACGAGGAAGTGGTCGAGATGCGTGTCCTCCTTGCCGACAATGTAGAAGCGGCGCCGCGTCTGCTTCTCGAGCTCGACGAGCCGCGAGGCAGCCGGCCCGACCAACAGCGCCGCGACCTTCGCCGCGACCTCCACGCGGTACGCCTGGCTTCGCGAGCCGGTCGCGAGCGCGCGCAGTCGGCGCTCGACGTCGACCGCGGCCGACGTCTCGGAGAGGACGATGCCGTCGCCACCGCACGTCGGGCACTTCTTCGTCATCACCTCGCGCGGCCCGTCGGTGACGTTCTGGCGCGTCATCTCGACGAGCCCGAGCGGCGAGATCTCGACGACGTACGTCTTCGTGCGGTCGCGCTCCAGTTCCGTGCGTAGCGCCTCCTCGACGGTGGCGCGGTTCTTCGGGTTCGCCATGTCGATGAAGTCGATGACGATGATCCCGCCGATGTCGCGCAGACGCAGCTGGCGCACGACCTCCTTCACCGCCTCGAGGTTGTTCTTCGTGATCGTGTCCTCGAGCCGCGCGCCCGAGGAGCGCGAGCGGGAGCCGACGAAGCGGCCGGTGTTCACGTCGATGACGGTGAACGCCTCGGCGTAGTCGAAGATCAGATAGCCGCCGGACGGGAGATCGACTCGCCGGTTGAGCGTCGACTTGATCTCCGCCTCGACGCCGTAGGCGTCCATCAG
>DATCYR010000102.1:0-2299 GCA_036526315.1 Gaiellaceae bacterium
CCAGCACGCGAACGTCATCTTCACGACGTGCGACGTCGATCTGGCCTCGCCGGTCGTGCAGGAGTCGCTCAAGCACCACCTGCTCACCATCGCGCCGTGCATCGGCACCGACCAGATGGGCCCGAAGCGGTTCGGGAAGGCCGGCAAGCTCGCCTTCAGCTTCGGCAACGTGGCGCAGGACGAAGGGTCCGCGATGGCCGAGCTTGCGTGGAAGAAAGGCTGGAAAACCGCGGACCTCGCGACGGACACCGTGATCGTCTACTTCAAGGCCGTCGTCACCGCGTTCAAGGCTCGCTTCGAGCAGCTCGGCGGCAAGATCAAGTACGAGACGACGTACCAGGATCCGGCGCTCGTGCAGGGCTCCACGAACTTCCACAATGCCGCGAGCGGCATCGAGCAGCATCCTGCCGACGTGATCGTGACGGTGACCTCGGGCTCGTACGGCGCCCAGCTCCCGTTCATCACCGACCTGCGCACGGCCGGCGTCAAGACCCCGATCCTGAACTCGTGGGCGGGCGACGGGACCTACTGGCTGCCGAAGAGCGGCCCCAAGGTCACGAACTACTGGTACGTGACGTACGCCAACGCGTTCGGGCACGATCCGAATCCTGCGGTGAACAAGCTGGCGAACACGCTCAGGGCGGCGAATCCCTTCAATGCCGCGACCGGCGGCTTCGTCACCGGCCCAGCGGCGATCGACGGGCTCGTCACCGCGATCAAGCGTGCGCACGGCTCGCTCGTCGGGTCGAAGCTCGCGGCGGTGATGGAGAAGTTCCACAAGGTGCCGACGCTCTCTGGCAACGTGAGCTTCTCGAAGAAGCTGCACACCGTCTTCGGTCGCCAGTACCGCGTCGTGGAGATCAACAACAACACACCGATCGCCAAGGGCACGATCACGGCGAAGGTCGTACCGAACAGCCCCGACGCCTGAGGGCTTGACGGCAGTAACGCAACGGGAAAGGAGGCCCGGAGGATCGCTCCGGGCCTCCGCCGTCTCGCGCTCGTTCGCGGGAGTCCAGGCGCTCCGCGACGTCTCGCTCGAGCTCGAGCAGGGTGAGGTCGTCGGGTTGATCGGGCCGAACGGGGCCGGCAAGTCGACCCTCGTCAACGTTCTCAGCGGCTTCGATCGGCCGACGAGCGGCCGCGTGCTGCTCGAGGACCGGGACGTGACCCGGTGGCCTGCCTTCCGGCGCGGCCGACGCGGGCTCGCACGCACGTTCCAGCACAGTCACGCCTTTCGTGGCCTCTCGGTGCGGGAGAACGTCGAGGTCTCCGCGCTCGGCGTCGGCGCGTCGCAGCGCGAGGCGGCGAGGCGGGGGCGAGAGCTGCTCGCGCTGCTCGGGCTGGATGCGTACGCGGACCGGCCCGCGGGCTCGCTGGCCCACGGCGACGAACGGCGGCTCGGGGTCGCCAGGGCGCTGGCGACGGACCCGCGCTTCGTGCTCATGGACGAGCCGGCAGCCGGACTTCCGGAGGCCGAGATCCCGCAGTTCGCGACGGCGGTCGCGGTGATCCGCGATCGCGGGGCCGGCGTCCTGCTCGTCGACCACAACGTCGCTCTCGTGCTGGAGGTCTGCGAGCGGATCCACGTGCTCGACCAGGGGAAGACGCTGGCCGAAGGGACGCCGCAGGAGATCCGCGCCCACCTCGGCGTCGCGGCGGCCTATCTCGGCGAGAGCGCAGAAGCGGAAGAGATCGAATGACGGCGCTCGCGGTCGACAAGCTCACGGTCCGCTACGGCGCTGTCGAGGCGGTCCGCGACCTGTCGCTCGAGGTGAAGCCCGGCGAGATCGTCGGCCTGATCGGGCCGAACGGCGCAGGCAAGTCGTCGACGTTGCACGCGATCATGGGCGCGGCGCCAATCACCGGAGGTGACGTTCGTCTCGACGGGCGTTCGCTGGTCGGCCGCCGGCCCGAGGATGTGGCCCGGCGCGGCATCGCGCTCGTCCCCGAGGGGCGCCGCATCTTCGGCGAGCTGACCGTGGAGGAGAACCTGCGGCTCGGCCTCGCGGGCCGGCGGCGTGGGAGCAATGGAGGCGGCCTCGCGCGGGCCTACGACCTCTTCCCGGTCCTGCGCGAGTTCCGATCGCGCCAGGCGGGCGTCCTCTCGGGCGGGCAGCAGCAGCAGCTCGCCATCGGCCGTGCCCTTGCCGCCGATCCCGCCGTCCTCCTGCTCGACGAGCCCTCGCTCGGGCTGGCGCCGAAGATCGTCGACGTGGTCTTCGAGGCGCTGGCGCAGATCCGGGACTCCGGGCTCGGCGTCCTGCTCGTCGAGCAGCGCGCGCAGCGCACCGTCGCG
>DATCYR010000103.1:0-6377 GCA_036526315.1 Gaiellaceae bacterium
CGGGACGATGCCCTCCTCGAGCGCCGCGCGGGTGGCCTGCAGTGCGTCCTCGACGCGGTGCTTCTTCTCCTTCATCTCGGTCTCGGTCGCAGCGCCGACCTTGACGACAGCGACGCCGCCCGACAGCTTGGCGAGCCGCTCCTGGAGCTTCTCGCGGTCGAAGTCGGAGTCCGTCGTCTCGATCTCGGACTTGAGCTGCTTGATCCGGGCCTTGATCGCCTCGGAGTCACCGGCGCCGTCGATGATCGTGGTCGTGTCCTTGTCGATCACGATCCGGCGGGCACGGCCGAGCTGCGAGAGCTTCGTGTTCTCGAGCTTGAGGCCCATCTCCTCGGTGATCACCTCGCCGCCGGTCAGGATCCCGATGTCCTCGAGCATCCGCTTGCGGCGGTCGCCGAAGCCCGGTGCCTTGACGGCAACGGCGGTGAAGGTGCCGCGCAGCTTGTTGACGACGATCGTCGCGAGGGATTCGCCTTCGACATCTTCGGCCACGATGACCAGCGGCTTGCCGGCCTGGATGACCTGCTCGAGCACGGGCAGGATGTCCTTGACGGCCCCGATCTTCTGGTTCGCGACCAGGATGTACGGGTCCTCGAGGACGGCCTCCATGCGCTCGGCGTCCGTGATCATGTAGGGCGACAGGTAGCCCTTGTCGAACTGCATGCCCTCGGTGAACTCGAGCTCGAGGCCGAACGTCTGGCCCTCCTCGACGTTCACGACGCCGTCCTTGCCGACCTTCTCGATCGCGTCGGAGAGGACGTCGCCGATCTCACGATCGCGAGAGGACACCGTCGCGACGCGCGCGATGTCTTCCTTGCCTGAGATCTCCTTGGACTGCGACTTGAGGTTCTCGACGACGGCCTCAACGGACTTCTCGATGCCGCGCTTGATCGCCATCGGGTTCGCACCCGCGGCGACGTTCCTGAGACCGTCGCGGACGATCGCCTGGGCCAGGACGGTCGCGGTCGTCGTGCCGTCGCCGGCGACGTCGTTCGTCGACGTGGCGACCTCGCGGACGAGCTGCGCGCCCTGGTTCTCGAAGACGTCCTCGACCTCGATCTCGCGAGCGATCGTGACGCCGTCGTTCGTGATCGTCGGAGCGCCGAACTTCTTGTCGAGCACGACGTAGCGCCCCTTCGGGCCAAGGGTGACCTTGACCGCGTCGGCGAGGATGTTCACGCCACGCTCGAGCGAGCGGCGCGCCTCCTCGTTGAACTTCAGCTCCTTGTGAGCCATGTGTTTCGCATACCTCCTGTTACGACTTCGCGCCGGCGAGCTCGCGGTCGCCAACGACCTTGGCGAGCACGTCCGACTCACGCAGAATCAGAACTTCGTCGGTCCCGAGCTTGATCTCGGTCCCGCCGTACTTGCTGAAGATGATCTCGTCGCCTTCCTCGAGATCCATCTTGATGTACTCCCCGTCCTCGTCCCGAGCGCCGGGGCCGACGGCGAGGACGCGGCCGCGCTGCGGCTTCTCCTTCGCCGTGTCGGGCAGCACGATGCCGCTGACAGTGGTCTCTTCCTCGTCGAGGACCTCCACGATCAGACGGTCACCAAGCGGCTGCAGGTTCATCCACGTTCCTCCTGTTCAGACGACTTTGTGACACCTCTTGGCACTCTCCCCATGGGAGTGCCAGGGCAGTCTAACCGATCGCGGATTGCGCCTGCAACCTCGGAATCACCCTCTTGAGGCGACCGGCACTAACCCTCCCCGAGGCCGTAATGGCGAGGCCTTGTCTGCCGTCGCGACGCGCGTCCTTCCGCTTGCGGCGGCGGGTCTGGCGGTCTGCGCCGGCATCGCGGCGGCGGGGGTGAGGCAGGCGCCGGGGATCCCGGTCGTCCGGGACAGCGGGCCGAACATCACGATCTGCCACGCTACGGCGAGTGCCACGAACCCGTACACCTTGCTTCAGGTCGACGCCGACGCGATCGTCAAGGAGAACGGCCACGACTCCCACCCCGACGACATCATCCCGCCCTTCGACTGGGTCGACAAGGACGGCCAGACTCACCACTACCCGGGCAAGAACTGGCCGAGCGACACCTGGCTGAACGGGTGCACGCCTCCACCGCCGCCGAAGCCGCTGCCGGTGCAGCCGACCGTCAAGTGCGTCGACGACAACGGCGCGACCTTCACGGCCGTGTTCGGCTATACGAATCCGAACCAGACGGCCATCGACGTGCCGTTCGGCGCCGGCAACTCCTTCTCGCCCGACCCGGCGAACCGCGGGCAGCCGACGACGTTCAACCCCGGCACGGTCGAGTCCGCCGTCACCACGACGGCCGACGCCGGCGCCTCACTCGTCTGGAGCGTGACGGTCGAGGGCGTCACCAGCAGTGCGACCGCCACCGCGTCGTTCCCCACCGCGTGCTCGACCAGGCCGCCGCCGGGCCCCAAGCCGATCACGATCGGCGTGAAGTGCGTCGACAACGGGGCCGGCACGTATGACGCGACGTTCTCCTACTCGGCAGCGGAAGCCGCAACGATCCCGGTCGGTCCGGACAACTCGCTGAGCCCGGCGACGTTCGGCGATCCGCCCTCCGCATTCCAGGCCGGCAGCGGCGAGTTCACGGTCGGTGGGATTTCGAACGGGGCGGCTCTGACGTGGACCCTCACCACCGACGAGAAACGAACAGCCACGGCAACGGCCGACGTCGCCGACAAGTGCAGCGCGGCACCGTCGCCGCAGCCGATCGCCGTGTCCGTCACGTGCATTGCCGACCACGGCTCGACGTTCGACGCCACCTTCGGCTACGTCAACCCGAACGGGTCACCCGTCGACATCCCGTCGGGAGCCGAGAACAACGTCACCGTTGCCGGAACCGCCGGCGACGGCCAGCCCACGACGTTCCAGCCCGGCACCCAGACGCAGGCATTCACGATCTCAGGCCCTGCGGGGTCCGACATCGTCTGGAGCGTGACCTCCTCGGGCGTGACCAACGTCGCGACCGCGAACGAGGCGTACCCGACGCACTGCGGAACCGATCCGCCCGACCCGCCGGTTGCCTACCGCGTCGGGATCTTCGTCAGCTGCGTGACGAACAACGGCAACACGTACTCCGCCACATTCGGCTACGACAGCGCGGACACCGAGACGAACTCGATCGCGACCGGTGCCCTGAACCGATTCTTCCCCGCACCCGAGGACCGGGGACAGCCGACGACGTTCGACCCGGGCCATCATCCGGATGCCGTCACCGTCGGCGACATCCCAACCGGAACGGGGCTCATCTGGAGCCTCACCTCGGACGTGACCCGTTACGCGGAAGCGAGCGCGAGCTTCCCGACGAAGTGCTCGAGCCCGCCGCCGGAGCTCCTGCCGATCGGGGTCTTCGTCACCTGCGTGACGGAGCACGGCGCCACGTACGACGCGGTCTTCGGCTACACGAACGACAACCCGGCCGAGCAGATCGTGCCGCTGGGCCTGCAGAACACATTTGTGCCTCCCCCCGGCAACCGCGGCCAACCGACGACGTTCGAGCCCGGCACGGTCCGGAACGCGGTGACCGTGAAGGGAATACCCAAGACCACCTCGCTCTACTGGACGGTCGCGAACAGCGCCGGCAGAGGATGGGCCGTCGCGAGCCCGGAGCTGCCGAAGAAGTGCGACGACGCGCCGATCCCGCCCGAGCCGCCGATCGAGCCGCCGGTCGAGCCGCCGACGCCGGAACCGCCGCCGCCGGATCCGCCGCCGAACCAGTCCGGCATCTTCGCGACCTGCGTGCTCAGGGCCGGCGGGACGACCTATGACGCCGTCTTCGGGTATGCGAATGCGACCCAGCAGACGGTTCTCATTCCAGTCGGGCGACGCAATCTCGTCGCCCCGAGGCCGATCGACCGCGGCCAGCCGAGCATCTTCGAACCGGGCGTCGTGCTCAACGCATTCACGGTCCAAGACGTGCCCCGAACGCAGGATCTGACCTGGACGGTCAGAACGCCCGGCGGGCAGACACGCTCTGCGACAGCGACGGCGAGGTACCCGAGGAATTGCATCACCGCCCCGCCGGCGCCGAGCGCAGACCTCGTGCTGACCAAGACGGTCGACCGCGCACGGCTCAGCGCGGGCGAGCGCGGGACGTACCGCATCCACGTCGTCAACCGCGGCCCGAACATCGCCTTGCACGTCCGGATCGTCGACAACGTCGATTCGCGGCTCGAGCTCCTGTCGGCATCGACGAACCGCGGCAGCTGCACGACGGCCGGCCAGCTCGTCAGCTGCCGGATCGCCGCACTGCCGCCGGGAGCGCATGTCCTCGTCGTCGTCGCGGTGAGGGCACGCGGCGCCGGCACGATCACGAACAGAGCCGTCACGACGCATTCGGGGCGCGACCCGACGCCACAGAACAACGCCGACTCCGCGGTGATGACGGTGACCGGACGGGCGGGCGGAGTCGCACCGGCGTTCACCGGCTGACCAATGGTTGCCGTTCTCGCCGCAGCCGCGGCTCTCGCCGCGCCGGCCCCGACGTACTGGGCCTACGTTCTGCATCCGACCGTCGCGCGAGCCGACCCGAGCACGGCCGCCGCGCGCATCGGGGTCGTCCGCGGCGTCACCCCTGAAGGAGAGACGAACCTGGTGATCGCGTACGAGCAGCGCCGTGACCAGGACGACCGTCTTTGGGTGCGGGTCCCGTTGTCGGCGCTGCCGAACGGCCAGAGAGGTTGGGTGCCGCGGGCTGCCCTCGGCGACTTCCACGGCGTGCGGACACATCTCGTGGTCGACCGTGCACACCTCCGCGCGTATCTGCTCAGAAACGGGCGCATCGTCTTCTCGACGTCCGTCGGCGTCGGCCGTCCGCAGTGGCCGACTCCGGCCGGTGAGTTCTACGTGCGCGTTCGACTCCGCAACTACGGCGACCCGTTCTACGGGCCGATCGCCTTCGGAACGAACGCCCGCTCGGCGTGGCTCACCGACTGGCCGGAAGGCGGCGTCGTCGGCATCCACGGCACCGATGCACCGCAGCTCCTGCCGGGTCGGGTGTCGCACGGCTGTATCCGGATGCGCAACGCCGCGATCGAGCGGCTCGCCCGGCTGATGCCGCTCGGGACGCCTGTGACGATACGGTGACCCCGTGCGCCGGGAGTTCTCCGCGGGCGGTGTCGTCGTCCGTCAGCTTCGCGGCCGCCGGGTCATGGCCGCGATCCGGCCGGCGGGCAAGCCGGAGGGGACGTGGGCGCTGCCGAAGGGGCTGATCGCGCCGGGGGAGCGAGCCGAGCGCACCGCCCTCCGCGAGGTCGCCGAGGAGACGGGCGTAGAGGCGACGCCCGTGGAGAAGCTCGGCGACGTCCGTTACGTCTACACCTGGGCCGGCGAGCGGGTGTTCAAGGTCGTGAGCTTCTTCCTGTTCCGCTATCGCTCGGGCCGTTTGGGCGACATCCCGCCGGGGCACGCCCACGAGGTCGCCGAGGTGCGGTGGCTCCCGCTCGACGAGGCCTCCGAGCTCCTCGCCTACAAAGGTGAGCGCGAGATGGCCGCCAAGGCCCTTGCGCGGTTAGGCTCCCGCGCGTGAGCGAGCAGGGGCAGGAGAACGTCGGCCAGAAGCTCCGCGAGGAAGAGACGCGCGTACAGCGCAGCCTCCGCTACGGCCACCGCGGCGGCCTCTATGCGACGGCCATCCTCGGGATCGTCGCCGGCGTGCTGCTGATCCTGCTGATCGCCCGCAACACGCGCCGGGTGAAGGTCGACTACGTCTTCGGCCACTACCAGACGGCGTTGATCTGGCTCGTCGTGCTGAGTGCGATCGTCGGCTGGGTCCTCGGTATCGTCACCGCGTATCTCGTCCGCAGGCGCACGCGCCTGCGCCGCGCCGCGTGAGTGATCCCATGTACGCCCTGAACTTCTACTCCCCGATCGTCGCGGAACAGCTCCGCAGCGGCCGCAAGACGGCGACGATCAGGCTCGGCGACAAGGCGGCGAAGTACAGGAAGGGAATGATCGTCCAGGTTCTCGCCGGCGCCCGCTTCAGCCCGCGCGAGCGCGTCTTCGACGCCGTCATCGACAAGGTGGAGGTGAAGACGCTCGGGGAGCTCTCGCCACGCGAGATCGAGCACGACAATCCCGAGATCCGCCGCACCGAGGACATGGCGTCGTTCCTGAGCCAGCTCTACAACCGCGAAGTCACCCCGGACGACACCGTCACCGTCATCCGGTTCAGCCAGATCAGGCACTAGCCCCTAGTCGCGGCGGCGGATCTTCGTGCCGAAGAGGTGCGGTTCCCGCAGCGCGGTGCCGCACGACTCGCAGTCGACCGTAAACGTCGAGCTGAACGGCTCGTTGCAGGACGGGCAGCGGCGGAGCATCACGCCGCCGCACTGGGGACACGCGTCCGGCACCTCGTCCTCGAACTCCTCGAACCAGCGGCGCGCCGCGCCGCAC
>DATCYR010000104.1:0-15095 GCA_036526315.1 Gaiellaceae bacterium
CCGCGTGCTCGCCGTGCTCCGCTACCTGGAAGCGCGCTAGCTCCCGTCGTACATTTGGCCGGTGGAGGCTCGGCTGCCGACGGGCACGCTCACCTTCCTCTTCACCGACGTCGAGGGGTCGACCCGCACGCTGACGGAGCTCGGCGTCGAGCGTTACGCGGAGGAGCTCGAGGCGCACAACCGGCTGATCCGCGCGGCCGTCGCCGCACACGGCGGCGTCGAGGTCGACACCCAGGGTGACGCGTTCTTCTGCGTCTTCACCTCCGCGCGCGGCGCGGTCGCCTGCGCGCAGGACGCCCAGCGGGCGCTCGCTGCGACGCGAATCCGTGTGCGGATGGGCGTCCACTCCGGCGAAGCGATCGCACTCGACGGCCACTACGTCGGCCTCGACGTGCACCTGGCGGCACGAATCGCCGGCGCGGCGCACGGCGGCCAGGTGCTCCTCTCTCCGACGACGGTGCCGCTGCTCGAGCCCGGCTCGTTCGAGCTCCTGGATCTCGGTGAGCACCGTCTCAAGGACCTGTCCGCGCCGCTCAGGCTCTACCAGCTGGGCACGGAGGCGTTTCCCGCCCTCAAGACGCTCCACCGCACCAACCTCCCGCTGCCCGCGACGCCGTTCCTCGGCAGACAGCGCGAGGTCGATGCGCTGAAGAGCCGGTCCGAGCGCCTGCTGACCCTCACCGGCCCCGGCGGGACGGGGAAGACGAGGCTCGCGCTGCAGGTCGCAGCCGAACGGGCGGAGGAGTTCCGCGGCGGCGTGTTCTGGGTTCCGCTCGCGCCGCTGCGCGACGAGGCAGTCGTGCCGACCGCAATCGCAGAGGTCTTCGACGCCGAGGACGTGGAGACGGCCGCAGCGGCTCTCGCGGACGACACCCTGCTCGTCGTCGACAACTGCGAGCACGTCCTCGACGAAGCAGCACGCGCCGTCGCCGCCCTGCTTCGGGGCACCGAGAAGCTCCGCGTCGTCGCCACGAGCAGGGAGCCGCTCGCGCTGGCCGGCGAGCACGTCGTCCCGGTCGAGCCGCTGGCGCGCACCGACGCCGTCGACCTCTTCGTGGCGCGCGCCGAAGCTGCCGGCGCAGTCACCCTCGACGCCGAGGCCGTGGCGGAGCTCTGCCGGCGCCTGGACGACCTGCCGCTCGCGATCGAGCTCGCTGCGGCTCGCACGCCGGCGCTCCCACCCCAGCTCCTGCTCGAGCGGCTCGCGGGCAGGCTCGACCTGCTCCGCGGCACACGCGACGCCGAGGACCGCCAGCGCACGCTCGCGGCCACCATCGGCTGGAGCTACGACCTGCTGAGCGACGAGGAGAAGAGGACGTTTCGCAACCTGTCGTTCTTCCGCGGCGGCGCCGGCCTGGCAGCGGTGGACGAGATCGCCGAAGCCGAGCTCGAGGACATCGCGTCGCTCGTCGCCAAGAGCCTCGTGCGCGTGCTGTCGACCCCGCACGGCCCGCGGTACTGGATGCTCGAGACGGTCAGAGACTTCGCCGCCGTTCGGCTTGCCGACGAAGATCTGGGGCCCCTGGAAGCGCGGTTCGTGCGGTTCTTCGCAGGGCTCGCGGCGCGAGCTTCACCTGAGCTCGGTGCCCGAGACGCCGTCGTCTGGCTCGAGCGTCTGGAAGCCGACGTCGGCAACCTGCGCCTCGCGTTCTCGCTGGCGGCCGAGACGAGTCCTCCCGACGCAGCGGTCATCGGCGCGACGCTCGCGAACCTCCACATCGTCCGCGGCCGCTACGTCGAGGCGGCCGAGGTGATCGAGACGGCACTCGAACGCGCAGACGACCTGCTCGTCGCCGCGCGGCTGAATCGGCTCCGCGGCGAGCTGGCGGTGCGGCACGACGAGTTCGATGCAGCCGGCGAGGCGTACGCAGCAGGCTTGCTCGCGCTCGGACCCCCTGCCGCCGAGAACGATGCCTGGTGGCGTGAATGGCTCGACCTGAAGCTGCGCGAGACGACGCTCCACTACTGGATGGCGGACAGCGCGAGACTGCACGACGCCGCCGCCGCCCTGCGGCCGCACGTCGAGAGACACGGCACGCCGCGCCAGCAGGCCAACTTCATCGAGACGCAGGTGTACGACCTACTGCGGCGCGACCGGTACGTCGCCTCGGCGGAGGCTGAGGAGCTCGCGCGTGCGTACGTCGACGCTGCTGAGGCCGCAGGCGACTGGGACGGCCACTTCATGCTCGGCTTCGTCCTCCTGTGGCGCAGCAAGTTCGAGGAGGCCGCCGATCAGCTCCGGTCGGCGCGGGACGTCGCCCGGACGGTCGGCGACGTGCTGACGGAGATGCGTGGGCTCGTGTACGGAGCGATCGCCCGGCGCCGGCTCGGCGACGTCGACGCCGTGCGCGACCTCGACGGGGAGATCGCGCAATTCGACGAGACCTACGGCTACACCGGGCTCATTGCGGCGAACCGCGCCTGGCTCGCGCTGCGCGATCGCGACCTCGATGCGACCGAGCGGCACGGCGCCGCCGCGCTCGCGGACTGGCCGCACGAGAAGCGCGCGGGCCCCACCGTCTTCCAGTGGACGGCGCGGTTCCCGCTCCTCGCGGTCGACGTCGAGCGGCAACGACTCGATGCGGCACTCGTGCACGCGCGTGCAATGCTCGACGAGGCCCAGCAGCCCCTCGCGCCGGCCGTGCGCGCGAGTCTCGAGTCCGGGAGCATGGCCGACGCGGTCAGACTCGCCCGCGCTTACGGCTACACCTAGTCCGGCGAGATGTTGTGGTTGAAGCGGAACCGGTTTCCCGGGTCGTACTGCCGCTTCACCTCGCGGAGCCGCATGAAGCGCTCGCCGCGGTCATCGGCGCCGTCGATCTCGCTTGCGTAGTTCACGTACTGCGCACCCGTCGACCACGGCTCGAGCAGCGCCGAGAAGCCGCGGGCAGCCGCGACCCGCTGCTCGTCCTCCGCCTCGTCCTCCCAGACCGAGAGGAACGTCGCGTTGTACGCCGCGTCACGCCCTGCGAACGCGGTCGCGCCGATCGGCACCCGCGCCGCGGCGCCGAAGATCGGCTCGAACATGATCGAGCCGGGCACGCCCCCGCGGAGATGATCCGCGCCGAGCCGGATCAGCTCGTCCGGAAGCTCGCGCACGAATCGTCCGGACCAGTAGTTGCGCAGGCCGAACGGCATCCGGCCGAAGATGTCCTGCAGCTCGGCGTAGTACATCGGCCGCATCGTGTTCGCGATCGGGTCCGGGTCGCTCAACAGCTCGGCGATCGCCTCGTCGCCGTGGCCGCCGAAGTCGGCGACGTTGACGATCGCGCCGTCCGCCTCGCCGAGCGAGGACCGCGCCATGAACGCGAACATCGCGAGATCGTCCGGCGCCTGTTCCACCAGCTCGCGCCACTTCGTCACCACCTCGACGGCGTCGTCCAGCGCGTAGACGAGCTGCCCCGCGCGGAACAGCCCGACCGGGTGGAGCCGAAACGTGAAGTCGGTGACGACGCCGAAGTTGCCACCGCCGCCGCGCAGCCCCCAGAAGAGCTCCGCGTTCTCGTCCTCGCTTGCACGCACGACGTCGCCTGTCGCGGTCACGACCGTCGCGCCCGCGAGGTTGTCCAGCGTCAGGCCGTGCAGCCCGTTCAGGTGCCCGATCCCGCCGCCGAGCGTCAGCCCGGCAACGCCGGTGTCACCGAAGGTTCCTCCCGGCGTCGCGAGCCCGTGCCGGAGGCACGGCGGGTCGAGGTCCTCCCACAGGGCGCCGCCGCCGCACGTCGCGAGACGCGCATCCGGATCGACGGAGACGGAGCGCATCAGCCGGAGGTCGACGACGACGCTGTCGTCGCCGATGCAATGGCCGGCGACGCTGTGGCCGCCGCCGCGCACTGCGATCGGCAGTCCCTCGCCCGCTGCGTACGCCACGGCCGCCACCACATCGTCGACGTCGAGCGGCCGGACGATCAGCGCCGGACGCCGGTCGATCATCCCGTTGAACGTGATCCGGCCGGGGTCGTAGCCGCCGTCGCCGGGCGCGATCACGGGGCCGCGATGGCGGTGTCGGAGGTCGGCGAGGGTCGTCGTCAGCATTCGGCTAGGTCGCGGTGAGCGTCGCCCTTTTTGCCTGGGAAGTCAACGAAGCGGGGAGGCGAGGCCTCCCCGCTTCGAACTCACGCCGCCAGATCGAGCGCAGGCTCTTCTTCGACGAGCACGGCCCCCTGCTCGAGCTCGTCGCGACGGATGAGCGTGAGTGCTGCGACGATGCCGAGGGCGGCGACGATGACGCCTGCCCAGAAGGCACCGTGAAAACCGGTCACGAGCGCCGACGCTTGAGCGGACCCGTGCTCTGCTGCGTGCGTCGTTCGTGACGTGGCGATCGTCGACAGCGCCGCGATGCCGAGCGCGCCGCCGATCTGCTGTGTCGTGTTGATCAGGCCGGAGGCGAGCCCCGCTTCGTGCGCGTGGATCCCGGCCAGCGCCGCGATCGAGATCGGCACGAAGGAGAAGCCGAGCCCGACGGCGATCAGCAGGAACCCGGGTAGGAGGTCGCCGAGGTATGAGCCGTGCACCGACACCTGCGTGAAGTAGAGAAGCCCGGCGGTCAGCGACACCATCCCGATCAGCAACGCCGGCTTCACGCCGATGCGCGTCACGAGCTGCGCCGCGATCGCGGAGGTGACGATCGCTCCGCCGGCGACTGCGAGGTACGCGACACCGGTCTTCATCGGCGAGTAGCCGAGCACCTGCTGCATGTACAGCGTCAGCATCAGGAAGAGCGAGAACGTCGCGGTGCCGAGGATGAAGCCGGCGACGTTCGCGCCGCTGACGGTCTTGATCCGCAGGATCCCGAGCCGCATCAGGGGCTCCGAGTGCCGCTGCTCCCAGGCCACGAAGCCCGCGAGGAGCGCAACCGACACCGCGAAGCACAAGATCGTGACCGTCGCGAGCCAGCCGTCCTGGCCGGCACGCGTGATCGCGTACACGAACAACGACAGTCCGCTCGTGACGAGCACGGCTCCCAGCGCGTCGAAGGACTTGACCGACGCGTCGCGGCTCTCGCGCAGGAGCACCGGCGTCAGGAAGAAGGCGGTGACGCCGACGGGGACGTTCACGAAGAAGATCCACGACCAGCTCAACGTCGACGTGAGGACGCCGCCCATCAGGACGCCCGCGGCGGCGCCGAAGCCGCCCACGGCGCCCCAGACGCCGAGCGCGACGTTGCGCTCGCTGCCCTCGGTGAACGTCGTCATCAGGATCGAGAGGGCCGCCGGCGTGATCACGGCAGCGCCCAGGCCCTGGAACGCGCGTGCTGCGATCAGCGACGCCTCGGACCAGGCCAGGCCTGCGAGCAGCGAGGAGATCGTGAAGAGGACGATCCCGATCAAGAAGATGCGGCGGCGCCCGAGCAGGTCGGCCGCGCGGCCGCCCAGCAGCAAGAAGCCGCCGAAGACGAGCGCGTACGCGCTGATCACCCACTGCAGGTTCTGCTCCGAAAACCCGAGGTCGACCTGGATCGACGGCAGCGCGACGTTCACGATCGCGATGTCGAGGACGACCATGAACTGCACGACGCTCAGCAGCGCGAGCGCGAACCACTTCTTGCGATCTGAATTCACCATGCCTCGAGCTTGCCGTGCGGGAGGGTGGCTGCGGAAGGGTCTGACCCGGCAAGTGCCGGTACGGTTTTCCGCACCATGGACTGGTTCGTCGTCAACGCGCGCGACGCACGCTGGCTCGACAACGAGACGTTCGGCGCCTATACGCGGTTCGAGCCCGAGGGCGAGCGCTTCGAGCAGGTCGGGATCAACATCAGCGTCCTGCAGCCCGGTCAGCCGATGGCGCTGTACCACGGCGAGGAGGATCAAGAGGGCTTCCTCGTGCTGTCGGGAGCGCCGTTGCTCCTGATCGAAGGCGAGGAACGACAGCTGCGGCAGTGGGACTACGTCCACTGCCCGCCGTGGACGGAGCACGTGATCGTCGGCGCCGGCGAGACGCCGTCGGTCGTTCTGGCCGTCGGCGCACGCCAGCACCAGGGCCTCGTCTACCCCGTCTCGGAACTGGCGCAGCGGCACGGCGCGGGAGCCGACACCGAGCATCGCCGCAGTGCGCCCGACGACGTCGGCGGGAACCCGTATGCCGGCTTCCCCGAAGACAGCGAAGGCGCTTCGCCTCTCCCGTGAGCCTGCCGAGCATCACCGCGCAGGAGCTCCAGCAGAAGCTCGAGCGCGGCGACGACTTCGTGCTGGTCGACGCGCTCGCGCCGATGGTGTATGCGCACTCGCACTTGCCGGGCGCGATCAACATGCCGCCGAACGCCGTCGACACGATCCGCTGCGCAAAGCGAATGCCGGACCTCGACGTCGAGATCGTCGTCTACTGCGCGAACGCGAGCTGCGACGACTCGGTCGCAACAGGCGAGCGGTTGCGCGAGCTCGGCTACACGAACGTCCGCCACTACGAGGGCGGCAAGGACGAGTGGCGCTCGCTCGGGCTCCCGCTCGAGCGAGCGGGCAAGCCGTTCATCGCCCGTTAGCGGAGAAGTGCTGGTAGTCGGGCGACGAGCTCCAGCGGCCGCCCCAGCCCCAGCCGACGGCTGCGAAAGCGCGCACGAGCGTGCCGCCGGCGACCGCCATCCCACGCCTGACGCGCGCACGGTCGCGATAGCGCCGTCCCGCCGGCGGCAGGGTCTTGCCCGCGAGCAGGTACGGGTTCTCGACCGGGTTGACGTCGATCGCCAGCCCGTACGCGTGCTGCGACCAGCCTGAGCCGCCGACCGCGCGGCGGCAGTTGAACCCCGACGTGTTGTCGGCGGCCATCGACGCGTCGTCACTGCCGCCGAACGCGGCCACCGGCGTCATGCGGCGAATCGGGAACCGCGCGGCGTGCAGGCGGCGGAAGACGCCGACGACATCGCGCGCGACGCGGCGGTTGACGACGAGGGCCCCGACGTGCGCGGCCCCGTCGAAGCCGACGTACGAGACGCGCACGAGCCGAAGGTCGCGCGGGACGACGGGACAGCCGGCGCGATACGAACGGCCGAGATCCTCCTGCCGAACCGGCGAGACCGTGCCGACGAAAAGCAGCAGCAGTGCGACGAGGCGCATCCCGGCGAGCGTACTCTGAGGCGCGATGGCGCTCGCCGTCCACGTCGTCGCCGCCGCGCTTGCGACCGCCTGCCCGAGCTACCCGTCGGTTCCCGCGGCGACGACGCAGCTGATCACCGTCAGCGCGACGCGCCTCCACACCACGTCGGCGACGTTCCGCACCTGGCGGCGCGCCGGCAACTGCTGGTCGCCCGTCGCCGGCCCGTACACGGCACGCATCGGCTGGAACGGCCTGCGCGTCAACCGGCACGAGGGTGACGGAACGACGCCGATCGGGACGTTCCCGATTCTGCCGCGCATGTACGGGAACGAGCCGAACCCGGGCGTGCGCTTCGGCTACACGCGGCTGCGCTGCGGCGACTGGTGGGTGGAGGATCCGCGCTCGCCCGCCTACAACACGTTCCAGCGGATCGGCTGCGGCGTCAAGCCGCCGTTCAAGGTGACGACGCCCGATATGTCCAAGAGCCGCCGCGCGTACGCGTACCTCGCCGTCATCGGCTTCAACACGAGCCCCGTCGTCGCCGGCCGCGGCTCAGGCATCTTCCTGCACGTCGAGGTGCACAACTCGACGAACGGGTGCGTCAGCCTGCCGCGCCCGGAGCTCCTGCGCGTCCTGCGCTGGCTGACGCCGGGGGCCGCGCCCCGGGTCGTCATCGGCGTCCGGGTCTAGCGACAGCCCGACGCGCGTGCCACACTCGATGGCGTGCTGACGTGCCCAAATTGCGGGGAACAGAACCCCGACCGCTTCCGCCTCTGCGGCTTCTGCGGCACGCCTCTCGCCGCGCAGCTGCCGGCCCAGGAGACCCGGAAGACGGTGACGATCGTCTTCTCGGACCTGAAAGGGTCGACCGCGCTCGGCGAGCGGCTCGACTCCGAGGCGCTGCGAGAGGTGATGGCGCGCTACTTCGACGAGATGAGCGGGGCGCTCGAGCTGCACGGCGGCACGATCGAGAAGTACATCGGCGACGCGATCATGGCCGTCTTCGGCCTGCCGACCGCACACGAGGACGACGCGCTCCGCGCCGTGCGGGCCGCGGCCGAGATGAAGCGGCGTCTCGCAGTGCTGAACGCCGAGCTGATGAGCCGGTGGGGCGTCGAGCTCCAGAACCGCACCGGCGTCAACACGGGCGAGGTCGTCGCCGGCGACCCGACAACGGGGCAGCGCCTCGTCACCGGTGACACGGTCAACACCGCTGCGAGGCTCGAGCAGGCCGCACCTGCGCAGGAGGTGCTCGTCGGCGAGCCGACGTACCGGCTCGTGCGCAAAGCGGTCGAGGTCGAGCCGGTCGAGCCGCTCGAGCTGAAGGGGAAAGCCGAGCGGGTGCCGGCGTACCGGCTCGTGTCGGTGCAGGAGCTGGGACAGCAGGAGCGGGCGCGGCCGCGGGTCTTCGTCGGCCGCGACGACGAGCTCGGCCGGCTCGACAGCGCGTACCGCGACAGCGGCGCCGAGAGCGCGCCGCGGACGGTGACGATCCTCGCCGAAGCCGGCGTCGGGAAGTCGCGCCTGACCGAGGAGTTTCTCGGCTCGGTCGCGGACGAGGCGCTCGTCCTCACCGGCCGCTGCCTGCCGTACGGGCGCGGCATCACGTTCTGGGCGCTCGGCGAGATCGCCCGCCAGGCGGCCGGCGTCACGGACGACGACACCCCGTCGGTGGCGCTCTCGCGGCTCGAGGCCGCCGTCGGGGATTCCGAGGTCGCCGAACGAATCGCCGCGGCCGTCGGGCTCCTCGAGCGCTCGTTTCCGCTCGAGGAGCTGTTCTTTGCCGCGCGCCGCTTCTTCGAGCTCCTCGCAGCGACGCGGCCGGTTGTCGCGGTCTGGGAGGACCTGCACTGGGCCGAGGCGACGCTCCTCGACCTGATCGAGCGTGTCGCCCGCGACGCCCACGGACCTTTGCTCGTCGTCTGCACGGCGAGGCCGATGTTCCTCGAGGTCTGGCAGCGCGGCCTCCCCGGCGACGTCATCGACCTCAAGCCCCTTTCCGAGGACGCGATCGACCAGTTCCTCGAAGCCCTGCTCGGCGACTCGACCGTCGACGCGAGCGTCCGCCGCCGGATCATCGATGCATCCGAGGGCAATCCGCTCTACGCCGAGCAGATGTTCTCGATGCTCGTCGACGACGGAATGCTCAGGCAGACCGACGACGGCTGGGTGGTCGACGTTTCGCTCGACGACCTCGCGATTCCGCCCACGATCCACGCGCTGCTTGCGTCCAGGCTCGACGGCCTTCGCGTCGAGGAGCGCGCGATCGTCGACGTCGCATCGGTCGTCGGCCTCGAGTTCGCGCGCGACGCCGTCGAAGCACTCGTTCCCGATCCCATCCGCACCGAGGTCGAGCAACGGCTCGAAGCGCTCGCGAAGAAGCGGCTCGTGCGCCCGGCGCGAACGTACGACGAGGCAGCTCACATGTACCGGTTCGACCACATCCTCATCCGGGACGCGGCCTACGGCGGCCTCCTCAAGCGCCGCCGCGCGGACCTCCACGAGCAGTTCGCGAACTGGGGCGAGCGCGTCAATGCCGAGCGACAGCGCGGGGTCGAGTACGAGGAGATTCTCGGCTTCCACCTCGAGCAGGCACACACGTACCTGTCCGAGCTCGAGGAGCCCAACGAGCACCAGCGGCAACTCGCGCACCGTGGCGCGCAGAAGCTCGACGGAGCCGGACACCGCGCGATCGAGCGCGAGGACATGCCCGCCGCCGCGAACCTGCTGCGCCGCGCGCACGACCTCTACCGTGAGGACGACCCGGCGCGCGTCGAGCTCATCCCGGATCTTGCGCATGCGCTCACGCAGACCGGTGAGCTTGCGTGGGCCGAGGTGTTCCTGAGCGAAGCCGTGGACACGGCGCGGCGCCTGGGCCTGCCGGCGCTTGCTGCCGAAGCACGGCTGTCACAGCTCACGACGCAGCACTTCAGCGGCGGCCACGACTCCGACTGGTCGGCGACCGTCCTCGCGGAGCTCGAGACCGCCATGCCGCTGTTCGCAGGCGACGACCGCCGACTTGCGAAGGCGTGGAACATGGCGATGGACGCGCACGGGACATCGAACCGCTTCGGCGACTCGGCGGCCGCCGCCGAGCGTGCGCTCCGGCACGCGCGCGCCGGCGGCGACGAGCGTCGCGCTGCGGCCGTGGCGGTCGGATACGCGATGGTGGCGTTGTACGGGCCGACGCCCGTGGCGGACGCGCTCGCCCGCTGCGAAGAGGCGCTCGCGTCCACCACGGACAACCGGAGGGCGACGACATTTGTCAGGCTGCTCATGTCGCCGCTGCACGCGATGTCGGGGGACTTCACCGCCGGGCGCCGCCTCTACTCCGAAGCGCGTGACGCATTCGAGGAGATGGGCGCAACCCTCCTCGGCGCCCGCACGTCACTGCAATCGGCCGTCGTCGAGCTCCTCGCAGGCGACACCGAAGCCGCCGAGCGCGAGCTGCGACGTGACTACGAGACGCTCGACCGGATGGGCGAGCGCTACCTACGCCCGACCGTCGCCGCGAACCTCGCGCTGCTCCTGTGTCGCGAGGGACGCTACGACGAAGCAGCGATCTACGCCGCCGTGGCCGAGGAGGTCGCGGCCGACGACGACGTCGAGTCGCAGGCCCTGTGGCGCTCGGCCAAGGCGCTGATCCTCTCGCGCAGCGACGAGCGGGAAGCCGCCGAGGCGACGGCCCGCGCGGCCGTGGAACTCCTGCGCCGAACCGACGGGCTCGTGCAGATCGCGGACGCGCTCGTCGTGCAGGCCGCGATCCTCGAGGACGGCGGCAAGCTCGGCGAGCGGGCGGCGGCGCTCGACGAGGCTGCCTCTCTGTACGCGCGGAAGGGGAACGTCGTCAGCGAGCGCGCCGCACGCAGCGCGCTCGCTGAACGAATTGCGGGCTAGCTCAGAAGCCGGTGTGATAGCCGCCGTTGTTGACGCCGTAGACGTCGACGACGAGCAGCTTCGTCTGGCCCTGGTTGATCTTGTTGACGACGATGCACGGCAGCGTGTCGCTCGACGCCGGCGGGTTCCCGGAGCAGCGTGTCGAGATCGTCTCGACCGGGCCGGTGTCCGGCTGATGAACGACGACGACTGTCGAAGCGTTGCCGACGTTGACGTTGAAGTCGGACGGAACCATCGTGATCGTCAGGTGGAACGGGTTCGTCGAGGAGAACGTGCCGGGGTCGGCCGGGAGGTGTGCTGTGACGACCTCGCCGAAGCACTGCGACTTCACCTGGGCGCTGCAGAGCGTCCCGGCTCCTTCGCTGAGCGTCGAGGTGAACGCTGCGTGGCCCGGCGGCACGTTGAACGCCAGCACGGAGAACTGCGAGTCGAACGTCGGCGAGGTGCCGAGGCTCGTCCCCTGACCCGGAGGCGACCACGAGAGCGAGGCTTCGGGGTCGGGCTCGAGGCTCGTGTTCTCCGTGATCGTGTAGCTGGACGGGTTCGCGCCGTTCGAGTTCGTGCCCTCCTTGAAGGCAACCGTCGCGGCAGCATCGGTCGAGGTGACGTTCGGGCTGTTCGACGTGCGGTAGGCAAGCGTGATCGTCGGCGTCGACGCGTTCGCGGCCAGGTTTCCGAGCACGCAATTGACGCGGTTCGGGCTCGTCGACGCCACCGTGCATCCCGGTGAGCTGCCCGACGGGACGAAGAGCGCAGTTGAGTTCGCGGACGGCCCGCTCGAGAAGTTGTCGGTCAGGACGACGCTCATCGTCCCGTTCGTGAGCGTGCTGCCGGCGACGTTCTGAATCGTGTACTGGTAGTACTGGTACGCGGTCACGTTCGCCGAGCGCGGGCCTGAGCCCGTCAGCCCGGAAGGCGAGACGCCGTCGGTGTCCGTGACGGTGATGCAGAACTGCCGCCCGGTCGGCGACGGCTGGTTGCACTCGGTTTTGGTGCTCGCCGTCGAACCGCCGGCACCGCCGAGCAGTACGACCGCGAGAACAGAGATGAGCAGCACGAGGCCGCGCACGTGGGACTTCACTCCGAACCTCCTCAGATCGCCAGGAGCATCAAGTCTTTCGCGCTGGGCGGCATGCGGTCAACCGGTTGATGGACTAGTTAAGTTGTCACTTACGTAAGTGTACGCTTAAATGATCCGTGTGGAGGCCGCCCTGAAAGCAATCGCCGAACCGAGACGACGCGCGATCCTGAGCCTCGTCCGCGAGGGCGAGCTCAGCGCCGGCGAGATCGCGTCGCACTTCGACGTCACAAGGCCCGCGGTCTCGCAGCACCTCACCGTCCTGAAGGAGGCTGGGCTCGTGAGCGAGCGACGAAACGGCACCAGGCGCCTGTATCGGGCCCGCCCCGAGGGGCTCGTCGAGCTCCGGGAGTTCCTGAACGGCTTCTGGGACGTCGGCCTCGAGGCACTCAGGCGAGAAGCAGAAAAGGAGGAACAGACAACGCATGAACACCGTGACTGACACCACTGTCTACGACCGGACGATCGCGATCGACGCCCATCCGGAGACCGTCTAGGAGTTCCTCGTCGACCCGGCGAAGCTCGTGCGCTGGATGGGGCTCGACGCTCGCCCGGGCGGGATCTACCGCGTCGGCGCCATCACCGGCAACACGGCACGCGGCGAGTTCGTCGAGGTCGACAGGCCCGCACCGGCTCGTCTTCACGTGGGGCTGGGACGACGACAGCATGGGCCTGCCGCCGGGTGGCTCGACGATCGAGGCGGTGCTGACGCCCGAGGGAGACGGGACGAGCCTGCGCTTCGTCCAGCGCGGCCTCTCGCCCGAGCAAACCGAGGCGCACCGCGTCGGCTGGGATCACTACCTCGCGCGCCTGGAGGTCGCAGCCGCCGGGGGCGATCCCGGCGGGACACCTGGGGTCAAGAACCCGCCCTCCACGTAAGGGAAGAGGCGCTGACGTCGGCGATGCGGGCATGGCCCGAGAGGGCGAGCGTGAGGTCGAGATCCGCGATGAAGTTCCGGATGACCTCACGCACGCCCGCCTCGCCGGCGATGGCAAGCCCGTAGCAGTACGGCCGACCGATGAGCACGGCCCGCGCGCCGAGGGCAAGCGCCTTGAAGACGTCCGCGCCGCCGCGGATACCGCTGTCGACCAGGACCGGGACGCGGTCGCCGACCGCCTCGACGATCGCCGGCAGCGCCTCGAGCGACGCGACGGCGCCGTCGACCTGCCGCCCACCGTGGTTCGACACGACGATCCCGTCGACGCCGCGCTCGAGTGCCTTGCGCGCGTCCTCCGGATGAAGGATCCCTTTCAGGAGCAGCGGCAAGCGCGTCGCCTCCCGCACGAGCGCGATGTCGTCCCAGCTGAGCGACGGCCTCGTGAAAGTCTCAAGGAACGTCGACACGGCCTTGCGCGGGCGCGATGAGCGGACGTTCCGCGACAGCGATCCCGGATACGCCTTCGACACCTGCAACAGCGAGCGAAGCGCAGCGAGGTTGACGTCGCCGCGCTCCGGCTCGGGGGCGGTGTCGAGCTGCTTCTGGAACTCGGGGTCGGCGACGTACTGCGCGATGCCCTTGCCGAGAGCGAATGGGAGGTGCGCGAGATCGAGATCGCGCAGGCGCCAGCCCAGCAACGTCGTGTCGAGGGTGATGACGATCGCCTCGCAGCCGCAGCGCTCGGCGCGAGCGACGAAACTCCGCACGACGTCGTCTGACGTGCTCATGTACAGCTGAAACCAGCGTGGCGCAGCACCCATGGCGGCCGCGCACTCCTCCATCGGCCGCGACGCCTGGCTCGAGAAGATCATCGGGACGCCTTCTGCTGCCGCCGCCCGCGCCACCGCCAGGTCGGCGTCGCGGTGCGCCATCTCCAGCACGCCGATCGGCGCGAGGAGGAGCGGAGCCGGCAGCGTGCGCCCGAAGAGCTCGACGCGAAGGTCGCGGCTCGGCGCGCCGCGGAGCATGCGCGGGACGATCCGCGCGCGGTCGAACGCCTCTCGGTTGGCCTTCATCGTCGTCTCGAGGCCAGCGCCGCCGGCGATGTACGCGAAGCCCTCTCGAGTCATCACGCGCGCCGCTCCACGTTCGAGCGCCTCGGCGTTCTGCGGCACGCGAGGCCGCCGACCACGGAGGCCGGCGAGGTAGATCTCGCGCTGACGCTGTCGGCCGTAGGCCTCTACAGTCATCGGGTTCCGAGCGAGGCGAGGATCCGTTCTGCCTCGGCAACGATCTCGCGCACGACTTCAGCGGCCGGCTTGATCGAGTCGATCAGGCCGGCGGACTGCCCGAAGAACGTCAGATCGTCCTCTTGCAGCTCCGAGAGCAACCGCTGCCGCCGGCGACGCAGCTCGGGCTCGCGGCCGAGCCAGTGCTCGACGAACGGCGTCCGTTGCATCCGAACCCACGCTCCGGGCCAGTCGCGACCGGTCAGGGAGTCGTTCAGCGTGGTCAGCACCGTATCGGTGCCGTCGCTCGCAACGATTGCCTCCTTGTACGCGTTCTCGACGGGTGCCTCGGCGGTTGCGAGAAAACGCGTCCCGAGTAGGACGCCGTCGGCGCCGAGCGCAAGCGCAGCGGCGAGCCCGGCACCGTCGACGAAGCCGCCCGCGGCGAGGACGGGCACGGAGCCGCCCACCGCCTTCGCGACCTGCCGCACGACCACGCTGCTCGCGAGCTCGCCGATGTGTCCGCCGCCCTCGAAACCCTGCGCGACGATCACGTCCGCGCCCGCCTCGGCCGCCCGCACCGCGTCCTCCGCCAGCGGGACCATGTGCATCACGCGGCAACCCCGCTCGTGCGCCTTCGCGAACACCGCAGCGAGGTCCTGGTCGTCACGCGGCCACGCCGTCGACAACACCTCGGGCCGCAACGCGAGGATCTCGTCGACACGCGCCTCGGTCGTGTGCAGCAGCAGGTTGATGCCGATGGGCTTGGCCGTCAGCTCGCGCGCTCCGGCCACGAGCGCCGCAGTCTCGTCCGGTGAAAGGAACGACGCGCCGACGACGCCGAGCGCTCCGGCTTCCGAGACCGCGCCGACAAGCTCAGAGCTCGTGGCGCCGCCTCCCATTCCAGCCGACGCAATCGGATACTCGACACCGATGACGTTGGTAAAGCGCGTCCGGAGCATCCCGCCGGAGTTTGACTCGCTC